>CAMDRT010000006.1 GCA_945906815.1 Bordetella parapertussis | reverse complement strand
TGTTTTGCAGTTAATCTGCGTTCATCTGCGAAATCTGTGTCGAAGGTCTTGACGTTTTTGCGCCTCCCCGGAATGCGGCCATGAAAAACCATGGCCTTCTTCCGGGCTACGAACGCCAAAGATGTGTGCATAGATTAGCCTTCAGGGGGCAAGGGACGATCCGTGGGGGGATATACTGTCCATGCTCAGACATCAGTTTGAATCACACCCCGCCCAACCCCAACCGTGAATAACCGCGGCGCGGCGGCCGAGGCGCGCGCGGCGCATTACCTTGAGGCTCGTGGCCTGCAAATCGTCGCACGCAACTACCGCTCGCGCTATGGCGAGATCGACCTCATCGCACAGGACGGCGCGATGTTGGTGTTTGTTGAAGTGCGGGCGCGAAAATCCAGCGTCTTCGGCGGCGCGGCGGCCAGCATCACCCCCGCCAAACAACAAAAAATTACCCGCACCGCCTGGCACTACCTTGCCACGCTGGGACACACGCCGCCCTGTCGCTTTGATGCGGTACTGCTGACAAATAATGCCAGCACGATCGAGTGGGTCCGCGACGCGTTCAGTGCCGCATAACAGCGACGGGACTGGGACTGTACAAATGCTGCGTAGTGGCGCAAAATAGCGGCATGGATCTGGTGAGTCGCATCAGCGAAAATTTTTCCGAGAGCGCACACTTGAAGCTGGAGTGCATGGATGCGCTCGCCGCGCCGATTGCCGCCGCTGCGCAACTGATGCTCGAATGCCTCAAGGCCGACGGCAAGATACTCGCCTGCGGCAACGGCGGCTCGGCGGCCGATGCGCAACATTTCTCGTCCGAACTGCTGAATCGTTTTGAAAAAGAGCGTCCTGGCCTTGCCGGCATCGCATTGACCACCGACGCCTCGACGCTCACCTCCATTGCCAACGACTACGCTTACGAGCAGGTATTTTCCCGACAGGTGCGCGCGCTGGGGCGTGCCAACGATGTGCTGCTGGCGATATCCACCAGCGGCAACTCCAAGAATGTGGTGGCCGCAATCGAAGCTGCACATGAGTGCGGCCTGCCCGTGGTGGCGCTGTCGGGACGCGATGGCGGCCGCGTCGCGGAACTCATCGGCGGCAAAGACGTCCATATCTGCGTGCCAGCACAAAGCACGGCGAGAATTCAGGAAGTGCATCTGCTGACCTTACACTGCCTGTGTGATGCCATAGACTGTTTATTGTTGGGGGTGGACTGATGCGAAAAGTGAGCGGCTGGATGACGTTGATGATCGCGGCGCTACCGCTGTTGGGTGGTTGTGCCTTGGCGCTGATGGGCGGGGCCGCGACCACCGGTGTGTTGCTCGCGGAAGACCGGCGCACTGTCGGCACAGTGACCGAAGACCGGGGCATTGAACTCAAGGCCTCCAGCCGTATCGGCGAACGCGTGCGCGATGCGCACCTCAACATCACCAGCTATAACCGCATGATGTTGCTGACCGGAGAAGTACCCAGCGCCGCCGCGCGCGATGACGCCGGGCGCGTCGCGCGTAGCGTCGAAAACGTGCGCGGCGTGTTCAACGAATTGCAGGTGTCGAGCAACAGCGCACTGAGTGTGCGCACCAATGACGCGTATCTCACTTCCAAGGTCAAAGCGCGCTTTCTCGACGGCCAGAAGTTCAACCCCGTACACGTCAAGGTGGTCACCGAAAGCAGCGTGGTGTATTTGATGGGCCTGGTCAAACGCGGCGAGGCTGACGCCGCCAGCGAGGTCGCGCGTACCACCGGCGGCGTGCAAAAAGTGGTGCGGATGTTTGAGTATCTTGATTGATCTCCCATCAACAGCGGAGCCAGCCATTTTTTGGGTACGGCAATACGCCCGGCCACAGTGAACTACCGGCTACCCGCCTTCGAACAGAAAATCGTCGCGCCGCAAAGCGTCGCTGAATACGCGCGTGCGCTGCCGCGCCCGCTGGTGTTTACCAACGGCGTGTTCGACTTGCTGCACCGCGGGCATGTCACCTATCTCGCGCAGGCACGCGCGCTGGGCGCGAGTCTGGTGGTCGCACTCAACAGCGACGCTTCCACCAAACGTTTGGGCAAAGGCGATGATCGTCCGATCCATCGCCTTGAAGATCGCGCAGCGCTGATTGCAGCGCTGGAAGCGGTGAGTGCCGTCACCTGGTTTGAAGCAGACACGCCGCTGGCTCTAATACTGGCGCTGCGGCCCGAGGTGTTGATTAAAGGCGGCGACTGGCCGGCCGCTGCCATCGTCGGCGCAGCCGAAGTGCTAGCGTGGGGCGGCGGCGTGCATGCGATTCCGTTCTTGCATCAGAAATCGACCACGGCGCTGCTGGGATCCATCCGTGAAAATGCAAATTTTAACAATAAAAACAGCGAGTTACCTATTAACCCGCAGGACAAATCAGCGCTTTGATGTCAGTCCCCGGCGTGGCCGCGCGCAGCGCGTTCAATTGGGCGGTGGTGGCTGCATCCGGCTCGCGCACATAGAACACCACGCGCCGGAAAAAATTCTCGCGCAGTTCAAGCACGGCGTTATCCACACCCTTTTTTTTCACCGCACCGAGCAGGGTCTGCGCGGCTTCTTCGGTGCGAAATATTCCCAGCGAAATCGCATTGCGCCGTTGCGGCGGATCGAGCACGATATCGGTAATGCCCAGGCCCTTGAGCCGCTCGGCGGTCCGCTCCGCCTCTACCCGCGTTTTGAGCGGGGGAATCAGCACCCAGTAGCCCGGCTGCTCGACCGCCACGCGCTTGAGCTGCGCCGCCGGTAGCCCCAGTTCGGCGATGGCTGCATCCGCGCGCACGGCCTCGGGCCCTATGAATGCACCCCATTCCAGGCAAGCCGCAGCGGCTTTGTCAGGGCGCGGAGTCGTAGCAGCGCTCCCTGGCACACGCGGCGCAGGCGCGTTCAACAAACGAATCTTCTCCGGCGTGATCTGCACTTGTTGAATGCGCGCGTCAGCATCCACCACCACGCGCAGATAATGCACCCACGCGTAAAACGCGAGATGGGCCAGCACCAGCAACAAAAAAATCAGGCGCATCGCCGCGGCGCTCTTTTAAACCTGCTGTTCAATTTTCCAATCCACTCACTTATCCCCATGCGGCTGCGCCCTCGTCGCGGGCGATTTCAAGCAAACCGTCGAGCACCAGATTATCCACCAGCTCGATGCGCGCGTTAAGCCGCGGCTTGAGCAGCATGGCCGCGCCGCCGGACAATACCACCAGCGCTGCGCCCTGCCCGGTGTCTTCCATGTAAGCACGCAGGCGATCTATCGCGCCGGCGGCAGCGTTGACCGCGCCGCTCATGATGGCATCCGCAGTGTTGTCGGGAAAATAATAAAACGCGCCGGGCTGCAATTTCAGTTGCGCGGTGCCGCGCTCAAGCGAGCCGCGCATCAAATCCAGCCCCGGCACAATCACGCCGCCCAGAAACACGCCTTCGGCGGACAGCGCGTCCACGGTCATGGTGGTGCCCGCATTGACCACCACGCAGGCGCAGGCGTAGCGCTTCCACGCCGCGATCAAACCCGCCCAGCGATCGGCGCCGAGCTGCGCCGGATCAGCGTAACCGCTGCGCACGCCGCATTGCTTCGCGCGGCCCAGCACCCACAACGGGGTCACGCCGTGGCGCGCGAGCGACTGCACGAGCGCAGCACGCACGCGCTCACCCGCGACATTGGACACCACGATGCGCGCGGGTGAGGGCAAATCTTTCAGCGCATCAGCTAGCGTATGCGCCTCGGCGGTTTCCAGCCAGGCCCGCCGCAGCCAGCCGTTGCTGTCGGCCATGCCCCACTTGATGCGGCTGTTGCCGGCATCGATGGCGAGCACGATCATACCGGCGTTCATGTCACCGCCCCGCCGCGCGCAACTGCACGTCGCCGCTATGAAACGGGCGCACGCCGCGCGCCGTTTCCAGCAGCAGCGCGCCATCCTCGCCCACGCCGCGCGCAATGCCTGATTCACACGCGCCGCCCGGCAGGGCGAGGCGCACCGCACAGCCTTGATGCACATGGCGGCGCTGCCAGTCGTCGCGAAACGGGCGGAATCCCGCGCGTTCAAACTCCAGCAGTGTTTGGTTGAATTGCGTCAGCAACGCCGCCAGCAATTGATTGCGATCCACGCCCGGCGTGCCGTGGGTGGTGTTGCCGCCCATCGCATTGAGCATGCTTTCCAGATCCGCAGCCGCCTGCTCAATGCGCGCAGTCACGGCAGACGACAAGCGCACGTTGATGCCCACGCCTATCACCACCGCGCTGGGCCCCAATGCGTCGCCTTGCATTTCAATCAGAATGCCGGCCACTTTGCGGCCGCGCCATAACACATCGTTGGGCCATTTCAATCCCGCCCCCGCCACACCCAGCGTTTCGAGCGCACGCACCACCGCCAGACCGACCGCCAAACTCAGGCCTGCCAGCGTCGCCGCGCCCCGAGAAAATCGCCACAGTAGCGAGAACGTGAGTGCGCCACCGACAGCCGTGTGCCACGGCCGGTCCATGCGACCGCGCCCCGCGCGCTGCCATTCCGCCGCAATCACACTGGCGTGCGGCGCACCGGCTTGCGCGCGCTGCGTGAGCAGCGTGTTGGTGGAATCGGCTTCATCCATGATCTCCACACTGAAGGGTGTGGCATCTCCCAGCAGGTGCGCAAGCCGCCCCGCATCCAGCATCGCCAGCGGCCGCGCCAGACGGTAACCGCGCCCGCGTATGCGATAGACCTCCAGCCCTGCGGCTTCGATCGCCTGCACCGCGTTCCACACGCTCGCGCGTGACACCTTGAGCACCTGCGCCAGCGCAGCGCCGGAGTGGAACTCACCGCCGGCGAGCAAGCGCAGAATAGTGTAAGCCAAGGGTTTCATGGGGCACCCCAAGGATACTACGATAGCGCTGTCTCGCCGCGCGTTCGACAGCATCGCGCGAGGCGGCTACACTAGAAAAAATTCCACTACACATTCATCGGAGATTCCCATGCATCGCCTTACCGCTGTGGTCACGTTCTGCGCTACCTTAGGCACCTTGGGCGCCACCTTCCCGCTCACCGCCGTCGCCCAAACCTGGCCCGCCAAGACCATCCGCATACTGATACCGTTTCCGCCGGGCGGCACCTCCGACATACTTGCGCGCATGATCGGCCCCAAGCTGACCGAAGCGTGGGGACCGCTGGTGCTGGTCGATAACCGCGTCGGCGCCGGCGGCAACATCGCCATGGAACTGACCGCGCGTGCGCCTGCCGACGGCTACACCATGGCGTTGACCGATCTGGGGGGGCTGGCCATCACGCCGAGCGTGTACACCAAACTGTCATTCGATATTATTCGCGATCTCACGCCGGTAAGCATGGTGTCGTACTCGCCGCATCTGTTGACCGTGCATCCCAGCGTACCGGTGAAAACCGTAAAAGAACTTATCGCACTGGCCAAAGCAAACCCCGGCAAACTCAATGTGCCGGTGGGACTCGGCAGCGCGCCGCATCTGGCCGGACTGTCGCTGGAGCAGCGTGCCGGCACGAAATGGGTTTATGTGCCAACCAAAGGCGGGCAGGCATCCGTCATGACCCTCGCCACCGGCGAGGGCGATTTAATGTTCATGGGCATGCTGCAAATCATGCCGCACGTCAAATCCGGCAGGCTGAAACTGATCGCAGTATCCAGCGCCAAGCGCGATGTCAATCTGCCCGCCACCCCCACCGTCGGCGAAACCGCGGGACTCGAAGGCTTCGTCACCGGCTCGTATCAGGGCATCATGGGGCCGGGCAAGCTCGCACCCGAGATCGTCAACAAAATGAGCTTGGAAGTCGGGCGCATCCTCGCGCTACCCGATATCAAGGAAAAACTGGCCTCACAAGGCACCGTGCAGCTCACCATGTCGCCGCAGGAAATGGGCAAATGGATAGCCTCTGAAAAAGAGCGCTGGGCGAATGTGATTAAAATAAGTGGCTTCAAGATCGAGTAAAGCCACCTCGACACCTCGCGGATTGCGGATAGCGGAACTTGGCGTCGCTAGCGCCGCTGCCGCAGCGCGACCCGTTGCTGTTCGCCGTGTGCGCCCTCGGCGTGGCGCAGATCACCGCGTGGGGCACCGCCTATTATTGTCTCGGGGTGCTGGCTGCTCCGATCGCCGCCGACACCGGCTGGGGACTCAGCCTGGTCTACTTCGGCTTCACCGTCGCGCTGCTGGCGATGGGCGCGGTCTCGGCGTGGGCAGGACGGGCGCTGGACCGCCACGGCGCGCGCGTAATCATGAGCGCAGGCACGGTGATGGTGTCGCTCGGCCTCTACGCACTGTCACGGGTGACCTCCGAGTGGAGCTACCTGGCGCTGTGGGCGTGGCTCGGGGTGGGCATGCGCCTTTGCCTCTACGACGCCGCTTTTGCCGCGCTGGTGCAAATCGCACCCTCGCGCGGGCGCCTGGCGATCTCCTATCTCACCCTGTTTGGCGCGTTTGCCTCGAGCGTGTTCTGGGTGGCCGGCCACTATCTCAACCAGGCGGGCGGTTGGCGGCAAACGCTGGCGCTGTTTGCGGCGATCAACCTCGCCGTGTGCCTGCCGTTGCACTGGATCGGCCTCGCCCGCAAGGCACCGGCAGGCAAGGCTGACGCTGTTGCCGCAGCGGCGCCTGCGCGCGACGGCCCGCCGCTCGCAGCAGGTAAACACGTGGTAGCGATGACGCTGTTTGCGCTGGTGATGTCGCTCAACGGCTTCGTGTTCAGCGTGGTATCGGTGCAACTGATACCGCTGCTGGAAGCGTCGGGCCTCGCCGCTGCGGCGGCGGTGTGGGTCGCTACGCTGAAGGGTTGCGCGCAGTTCGGCGGGCGCGTGGTGGAAATTGTGTTTGGCCGCAATTTGCACGCCATGACGGTGGCGCGCATCGCCATCGGGGTGCTGCCTGCGGCCTTCGTCCTGTTGCTGTACTCCGGCGGCGGTGTTGCCATCATCGTCGCATTTACGCTGCTGATGGGCGCAGCGCAAGGGGTTGTTACCATTGTGCGCGGCGCGCTGCCGCTGGCGTTGTTCGGCACCCAGGACTATGGCGCCGTCCTCGGCATACTGGCCACCCCCATCCTCATCGTCAACGCCGTCTCGCCGACGCTGTTCGCAATGATCGTCGAGCGCTGGGGCTGGGTGGCAGGCCAGACGGCGCTGGTGGCAGCAGCACTCGCATCGTGCATTGCGATGGAACTGATGTCGCGCTGGTACCGCAGGAGCCGGTGATTCTGGCAGGGGCGGCGGGTTCTTGAAACAACACGCACTGTCACGCGATTGACCGAGGGTCAGCCACGGGATATATTGCGGGTGCATAAAAAAGGGGTAGCATTTTCTTCAGCCCCGGACGCGACCTGCCAAATTTGTTAGCGGTTAACGAAGGAGGAGAGCGATGTTAGAAACCAACACCTTGAGGGGTGCCACGGGACGCGTGCTGGCCGTTGCGGCATTTGCGTGGGGTGCCGCAAGTTCCGTAGGCTTGGCACAAGGGCAAGAATATCCCAACCGCCCGATACGTGACATCGTACCCTTCCCGCCGGGGGGCGCGGTAGACACTGTGACGCGTATCGTCACCGGCAAGTTAAGTGAGGTGCTGGGTCAAACCATCATAGTCGAGAACCGTGCGGGCGGTGCCGGCGGCACGGTCGGCGCGGACTTCGCGGCTAAAGCCGCCCCCGACGGCTATACGCTGTTTAGCTGTCAGATCGCCTCGCATGCGATCAGCCCTGCGCTGTACCGCAAACTGCCCTACAACCATATCAAGGACTTTGCGCCGATCTCGCTGCTCGGCACTACCCCCAACGTGCTGTCCGTGCATCCGTCTATGCCGGTAAAGTCAGTGAGCGAATTCGTCGCTTTCGCCAAGGCACGGCCCGGCAAGATCGATTACGCCTCGCCCGGCGTCGGCACCTCGCCGCACCTGACGATGGAGCTGTTCAAATTGTCCGCCGGCATCAACCTGCTGAACGTGCCGTACAAGGGTGGCGCACCGGCGCTGATTGATTTGCTCGGCGGACATGTCCCGGCGATGTTCGCCAACCTGCCAGAGCACCTGCCGTCGATCAAAGCCGGCAAATTGCGCGGACTGGGCGTCAGCAGCCCCAAACGCAGCGCTCAGTTGCCTGAGGTGCCGACAGTCGCGGAGTCCGGGGTCAAGGGCTTCGATGTCACGGTGTGGTACGGGCTGTGCGCGCCCGCCGCAGTACCCGAGCCCATCATCAGCAAGCTCAACGCTGCCATCGTGAAGACCCTGGCCTTCCCTGAAGTGATAGAGCGTTTGGCACAGAGTAGTATCGTGGCCCAGTCATCCACCCCCGAGCAGTTTGCCGCCCATATCAAATCCGAAACCGCCAAGTGGGCGATGGTGGTGAAGGAGGCTGGCATCAAGGTGGAATGACCGATGCGCGCGATGAAAACGCAAACCGCAGGACTGGTCTGCATCGCTGCGCTGACTTCATCGAGCGCTGAATTCGTTTTTGCCCAGAGCTACCCGGCCAAAGCCATACGCATCGTTGTGCCTCAGGCGCCGGGAGCCGCATCCGATCTTTTCACTCGCTTGCTGGGACAAAAACTCAGCGAAAGTCTCGGCCAACCCGTGTTCAACGATGCGCGGCCGGGCGCGGGCGGTGCGCTGGGTGCCGAGGTCGCGGCGCGCGCGGCGCCCGACGGCTACACACTGCTGATGGGGACCAACTCCACGCACGGTTCCAACCCGGCGCTGTATCCAAAACTCGCCTACGACCCGATCCGGGATTTCGCGCCGATCACGCTGACACTGGGCACACCCTATGTATTGACGGTGCATCCCTCACTGCCCGTGACCACTTTGCAACAGCTCATTGCATACACGAAATCGCGACCCGCACAGTTGAACTACGCATCGGCGGGCAACGGCAGCACCCACCATTTCTGCGGCGAACTACTCAAGTCGATGGCAGGCATCGATATTGTCCACGTACCGTACAAGGGTGGGCCGCCGTCGATCACGGCGGTACTCGGCGGCGAGGTGTCGATACTGTTTTCCGTCGTCAGCACGCTGCACCCGCATATCAAAAGCGGGAAATTGAAGGCCTTGGGCGTGACGACCGCCAGACGCTCGAGCCTGCTGCCCGAGGTTCCGACCATGGCGGAAGCGGCGCTGCCGGATTTCGAAATGCTGTCGTGGTTCGGCCTGCTCGCTCCCGCCGCGACGCCGAGAGCCATCATCAACCGCCTGCATACTGAAACGATCAGGGCGTTGAGCAGGCCCGATATAAAGTCCGTCATCGCCGCCCAGGGATCGGAAATCCTGTCCGGCACACCCGATCAGTTTGCCGACTACATCAAAGCCGAGATCGAGAGGATCGGCAGGATCGCCCAAGCCGCCGGCATCAAGGCAGAGTGAACCTGAAAAAAGCTCTTAGCCACAGCGTCTCCCCATCCCGCGCGCCAAGCGTGCGCAAAGAAACATGGGACGGGGTGTTTTGTTTGTTGTGATTGTCGTTAAGGTTTATCTGTGTTCATCTGTGGTTCATTGCCCTTGACCTTTCAGTTTCATAAGCAAGCCCACAAACTTTTTTAACCACAGATGAACACAGATAACAACAAGGCAGAATCCAAACCAGCGTGTTTTTCAAACAGGGGGCGAGGTGTTTTGTTTCTTGTGAGGTCACAGAGTTCACTGAGGGAAATCAACAGCATAAGTCGTGTGTTTCTATCACCCACAGGGTGAGCGCAAAGAGTCTGCACAACCCTTTGTTTTCTCTGTGTTTCTCTTTGTCCTCTGTGGCTGAATTGCCGTTTTAAGGGTGAAAGGTAGCAGTCCAGCAGCCCAAGTGCCTGGGACGCGCTGCAACGCTTATCGCACCAGCTCAAAACCGCCGGCGCTCACTCTGCCTTCACCCCAGCGGCCTGCCACACTTTTTTGCGGGTGGTGATCTCGTCGCGGACCAGCTTGTCGAATGCCTCGGGGCTGCTCGACTTGGCGATGGCACCCTGATTCGCGATGCGCTCCTTGATCTCTGTGCGCCCGAGGATCTGCCCGACTTCTTGCGCCAGCAGGTTGATGATCGCGCGCGGTGTTTTGCCCGGCGCCAGCATGCCGTACCAGCCCTGGTACTCGAACCCGGTTAATCCCGCTTCGGCCACCGTCGGCACCTCCGGCAGCGCCTGCGCGCGGTAGGTGGTGGTCACCCCCAGCGCAAGCAGGCGCCCGCTCCTGATCAATGGCACCACTGCCAGCACCGGCGAGAGTATGAATTGCACGCGCCCGCCCATCAGATCGGTGAGCGATTCCGGTGAGCCGCGGTACGGCACATGCACCGCATTGATGGCGGACGCCAGCTTGAACAGTTCGGCGCCATAGTGGGGTCCACTGCCTAGCCCGGTGGAGCCGTAATTGAGCTGCCCCGGTTTGTCGCGTGCGAGCGCGATCAACTCTTTCACCGACTTCGCGCCGAGGGCAGGTGCCACCACCAGCACCAGCGGGGTGCTCGCATACTGGGTGACGCCGGCAAAATCGCGCACCGGATCGTAGGGGAGTTTCGCATACAGCGCCGCGCTGCCCGAAAAATTGGACCCGGTCACCATCAGCGTGTGGCCGTCGGGCGCCGCCTCCGCGACGATGGTGCAAGCGACGATGCCACCGGCGCTGGGACGGTTGTCGGTCACCACCGGCCGGCCCCAGCGCTCCGTCAGCGCTGGGCTGACGATGCGCGACACGACATCCGTCGCGCTGCCAGCGGTGAATGCCACGACGATGCGCAGCGGCCGGTTGGGAAAGGCCGTGTCCACAGCCGCCGCCTGCGCGCCCGCTGCGGCGGCGAGCAACAGCAGCACCTGCAAAAAGGTTCGCGTCATGCGCTACTCCCGGGAAAGGACCTGCGAGGGTATTTTACATCCCGCCGCACGCGGGCCGGCGCCACACGCTGGCCAGCCACGGCTGCTGTACTCGCGGCAGCCCGGCGGGGCGATAGTAGTGGCTCAGTTCGACGAATCCGGCGGCTAACAGGTAGCCCTGCCACGCCGGCCAATCATGATAGGCGCTGTAACGATCGCCGCTCCAGCCCTCGTGGCCCCGCTGTTCATCCGCGCGCGGATTCGAGCTGAACAGCACGCCGCCGGGTTTCAGTGTCGCGCGTAACTGCGTCAGCACGCGCGGCAGTTCCTGGCTGGGGACATGGAACAACGTCGCATTGGCGTACACCCCATCAAAGTGCGCGTCGGGTAAATGCAGTTGCAGAAAATTCTGCTGCAGTACCTCACATCCGCTGTCGGCGCGCGCCATCGCCGCAAACCGCGCCGCACCTTCCAGCCCGGTGGCACGGTGGCCGAGTTTTTTGAAAGTCTTGAGATCGCGGCCCGGCCCACAACCGAAGTCGAGCACTGCAAACGGCGGCGGCGCTTCGATGTATTGCAACAGCGCCGCGATATTCTGGCTGACGTCGTGATCGCGCGTGCCGTCGCGGAATGCCTCAGCGCGCCCCTCATAGTGCGCTAGCGTACGTGTCGCGATCTGTTCGAGCGCTGCGGGCGTGAGGTTCATTGCGGGGTGATGAATAATAGCGTTCTTGTGAGCATGAATACTTTACCGCAGCTCTCACTAAAACCACCTCGTCATGCTGGCGTAGGCCAGCATCCAGTACGTTTCTGGACCCCGGCCTACGCCGGGGTGACGAGCGTTGTTGGTATCAGTAATCCTAGAAAAAGCATTTGGTTAATTCGGCCGCTTGAATTCCAGAATATTCAAGCCCGGACCGCGGTCGACCAGATAAATGATGCCGCGGCTATCGAGATCGACATCATTGGTCTGCGGCCCAGGCTGACCCGGTGCCGGCTCGGGTATGTAGTGGCCAACCTCCTGCGGTGCGCTCGGGTCTGCAATGTCAACGATGCGCAGCCCGCCCGCAAACCAGGTGCAGTAGACCAGGGTATCGTCCATGCGCTCGTGAAACTGGTGCGCGCCAAAGCGTCCGGGCGTGGCACGGCTATAGGGGGAATCGAGTTCGCTCACCTCAAACACCGACAACGCCTGAATTTTGGAGAGATCGCTGATGTCCAGCACCCACAGGCAGGCATGCGGACGACCGCGGCGGCGCGCCATTTCTTCGGCGTCATGCGCGTGATCCTCCTCGTCGATGGCCAATGCTATGCGTCTGCCGTTAAGCGCAAACGGCACCTCCATAAAGGTGTGACTCGGCTCCGGAAATGGCGGATGGTAATTGTATGCGCCGATGGTTGTCGGCTTGCGGATGTCGGAAACGTCGATCACGCGCACACCGCCATGCCAGCAGCCGGCGAACAACCGATCGCCGGAGCGCAGCGCATGGTGCAGGCGGTGCTGCCGCCCCGGCCACGATTTTTTTTCATCGGCGGCAGCGTTCTGGCCGGGCAACCACCAGCGCGAAACCTCTTCCACTTTGGCCGGATTGCGGATGTCGTAAATCACCAGTATGTTGCCGATGAAGCCCGGCATCTCGGTTGAGATGTAGGCATAGTTGGCATCCATGTCGAACCGATGCACGCCGATGCCATGGGTCTTGTGAAAAGAAATGAGTTTCGGCCGGCTGCGATCGGACACGTCGTAGATCTTGAAACCCCCTTTGTCGTAGGGCTTGCGCTGGGCTTCCTCGACCGCCGGAATGTCGGCAACACCCACGCCCAGTTTTTGCGCCAGCTCGGCGTGGTTGGGTTCGCGGCCGAGTTCGGCCAGTAGGCGCGCGCGCAGGCCCGGCAGTTCGTCCGCCTTGCGGCCGATCGCGGTCATGTTGCGCTCGCTGTTGACGATCATGATGTCGCCGATCACGCGCGCCTTGTGACTGTGCGAAGTCGGGTCCTCCAGTTTGATCTGCGACACCACGCGCGGTTTGCGCGGGTCACTGATATCGATGATGCTGGTGCCCAGATCCTGTTTGTTCGGCAGATGGCCGAGATACGCATAGTTGCCTTGCACATAAACTTGCCCCGAGCCCGGCAGATCGAGATGGGCGAGCCGGGTAATATTGCGCGCGAGTTGCGGTTTCGATGTTGGGTCCATGAGCTTCCTTAGTTGACGATGCAATGTGCGCTGTGGATTCTACTCTGCGCGATCTTCGGTATTCAACATCCGCTGCGAGCGCAGCACCACTTGTTCCGACTTGAGCTGCTGAATCTGCGCTGCGGAATAGCCCAGCGTCGCGAGGATCGCATCCGTATGTTCGCCCAGATTGCCCGGCTGCTCGCGCACTTCAAAATCGGCGGTGCGTCCCATGGCTATCGGTAATTTCGGCAACTTGAATCGCTTGTCGCCGACTTTCAGATTCAACCAGCGCTGGCCTTCGTTCAGGTGCTTTTCATCCAGCAGATCCAGCGGCGTGTTCACCGGCGCATACGGCACCAGCGCCCGGTAGAGGCGCTGCGCGATCTCATCATAGGTTAACTGCTCCACCGCTGCCTTGACCCGTTCCGCGATGCGTGGCTTGTGCGCGCCACGTTTGCGGTTGGTATTGAACTCAGCAGCATTTTTCCAATCGTCAAAGCCCAGTGCGTCGCACAGCCCCGCCCAATGCCGGTTACCCGTCACCGCGATGAATATTTGTCTGGCGTCGCTGGTGGGAAACAACCGGTATACGCCCCAGCCCATGGTGTCGCCCATGCCGCTGCTACGGGCACCGCGCGGCGGCGGATTGATGCCCGTCATCTGCGCGCCGGTGATGTACTGGCTCACCCAAAACACGATGGTTTCGTAGAGGCCCGCCTCGATGCTATCGCCTACACCGGTGCGTTCGCGGCGATACAGCGCCGACACAATGCCGATCACAGCGTAGGTCGCGGCGCCGATATCGGTAATCGACGCACCCGCGCGCATCGGCTGATCCTTCAGTCCGGTGAGATAAGCCAGTCCGCCTGCCATCTGCGCCAGTTCGTCGAGGAACGGACGATCGGCATAGGGGCCGGGCAGAAACCCTTTCACCGAGCAATAAATAATGCGTGGATTGACGCGGCGTCCCCAGGCGTAATCCAGACCCAGGCGGCGCAACGCCCCCGGCGCAAAGTTGTCGAACACCACATCCGATTGCGCCACCAGTTGCTCGAAAATTTTCTTGCCACCAGGCTTGCGCAAATCCAGCGCCAGAAATTTCTTGTTGCGATTGAACGAATAGAACGTCGCGCCCTGATTCGAATGACTGCGCGCGGTATCGCCGGTTTCGGGGTTTTCGATCTTGATCACATCCGCGCCTAGGTCGGCAAGGATCACGCCGCCGCTGGGGCCGGCCACGATATGACTGAGCTCAAGCACGCGCACGCCGTCCAGCGGCAACTTCTGCTTGCCTGCGCTGCTACCCGCGCTGTCCTCCGCGCTCATGATTTCATCCGGTTACAGTTTTGCAGTGGGTCATGCATGGCCCTATTCCTTGTTATCATCGTTGGCGCTTCCCGCGGAGAAAACCGATGCAGCCATCAAAACAGTTTGCAATAAAAACATATGCTTACACCATGGCCCTGTGCGTGAAATCACGCGCCGCAACGCTAGGGATCGCCACCATCGCCAGCGCTGGCGCGCTGCTCGCCTACGCCCCAAGCGGCGCAGCACAGGCGTGGCCGGTAAAACCGATCCGCGTCATTGTGACCGCGCCCGCCGGCGGCACCTCGGACATACTCACGCGCCTGGTCGGCCAGAAATTGACCGAGGCCTGGGGCCAGCAAATCATCGCTGACATCCGGCCCGGCGCCAACGGCAACATCGGCGTGGAGATTGTAGTGCGCTCGGCGCCTGATGGCTACACCATGGTACTGATGGATGTCGGCAATCTGTCGATCAGTCCCAGCATGTACACCAAACTGCCGTTCGATATCCTGCGCGATCTCACGCCGATCACCACCGTGACGTTTTCGCCGTATCTGCTGACCACGCATCCCAGCGTGCCGGTGAAAAGTGTGGCGGACCTGATCGCACTGGCCAAGGCCACTCCCGGCAAGCTGAATTTTCCGGTGGGACTGGGAAGCAACATTCATCTGAGCGGACTGGCGCTGCAACAACGCGTCGGCACAGACTGGACCTACATCCCGACCAAGGGCGGCCAATCCTCGGTCATGTCGGTGATGACGGGCGACAGTGACTTCCTGATGATGGGCGTGATTCAGACCTGGGTGCATGTAAAAAGCGGCAAGCTGAAATTGCTCGCAGTGTCGAGCGAAGCGCGCGAACCGATGTTTCCGCAAGTGCCCACCATCGCCGAAACACCGGGCCTCGCAGGCTACAGCGCGGGTTCATGGCAGGGCATACTCGGCCCCGCACGCATGCCGGCCGAACTGGTGAACAAAACCTACAACGAAGTCAAGCGCATCATTGCGCTGCCGGAGATCAACGACAAGCTCACGGCGCAAGGGTCACGCCCGCACGCGAAGACGCCACTCGAGTTGGGGCAGTGGCTGGCGGCGGAGAAAGACAAGTGGGCGAAGGTGGTGAAGGCCAGCGGCTACAAGATTGAGTAAACAGGCGGCAACTTATCCTGAAGCTTATCGGCGCATCAGTAGAATGGATTTGCGCTGCGCCCGCAGGCTGCCGAGAATAGCCGCTACCTTTTGAACGAGAAAATAAGCGTGCCTAATTTAGTCCCACCGCACGGCGGCGGCGCGCTTAAGCCGTTGCTGCTGGCCGGCGAAGCGCTGGCCGCCGAGTGCGCCCGCGCCAGGACACTGCCAGCAGTAGGCGTGAGCTCGCGCGAGAAGGGCGACCTGATCATGCTCGGCATCGGCGGGTTCACGCCGCTCGATGGTTTCATGACGCGTGCCGATTGGCAGGGGGTGTGCGACGCCTATCGCACCGCGGCGGGCCTGTTCTGGCCCATCCCGATCACCTTGTCGGTCGCTGCTGAAACCGCTGGCACGATACCTACCGGCGGCGAGATCGCGCTGGTCGATGCCGAAACCGGGGCAGTGCTCGCCACCATGCAAGTCAGCGAAAAATACACGATCGACAAAGCCCATGAATGCCGCTCGGTGTTCGCGACCGAAGATAGCGCGCATCCCGGCGTGAAGATGGTCATGCAGCAGCCCGCGGTGAATCTCGCGGGTCCGGTCAAGGTGCTCTCCGACGGCGGTTTCAAGGCGAAATACGGCGCGCTGTTCATGACGCCGGCCGAGACCCGCGCCGCATTCGAGCGCCTGGGCTGGTCGCGGGTGGCGGCATTTCAGACGCGCAATCCGATGCATCGCTCGCATGAATATCTCGCCAAAGTGGCGATCGAGGTGTGCGATGGCGTGCTGGTGCACTCACTGCTCGGCAATCTCAAGCCGGGCGACATCCCAGCCGAGGTGCGCACGCGCGCCATCGCGGCGCTGATCGAACACTATTTCTGTGCCGGAACAGTGGTGCAGGCCGGGTATCCGCTCGACATGCGCTACGCCGGGCCGCGCGAGGCGCTGCTGCACGCGCTGTTCCGCCAGAATTATGGTTGTTCGCACCAGATCGTCGGTCGCGATCACGCGGGCGTGGGCAGCTATTACGGGCCCTTTGACGCGCACCATGTGTTCGACCACATCCCGCGCGACGCGCTGCTCACGCAACCGCTGAAGCTGGACCTGACGTTCTGGTGCTACCGCTGCGGCGGCATGGCATCGGGGCGCACCTGCGCGCACGGCGATGCCGACCGCCTGCAGGTGTCGGGCACGCAGTTGCGCCAGTGGCTGGCAGAAGGCAGCGCCGTGCCGCCGGAATTTTCACGGCCGCAAGTGCTCGAGATCCTGCGCGCGTATTACGCTGGGCTGGAAGACCACGCGTAGGCTGTTGCAGCGACACGGCCACGCCGCGCGCTAGTGTAGTGCTTCGCAATTCATGAGACATTCCCTCCCCGTCAAGGGGAGGGCTAGGGTGGGGATGGGGTGGCATTCTCGCGACATTACCCCATCCCCCTCCCAGCCTCCCCCTTGAAAGGGGAGGAGTTTCGCTGGTACCGTGCCGTTGAATAAGTGCCGCATAGCGTGAAGCACTACACTAGCGCTGGCGCGGCAGATCCGGCCGTTCGCGCTTGTGCGCGGTGACTTTCGCTAGGGGCGCGATCGCGGTGGCCGCGAGCTGCGCCTTCGCGAACTGCAGGAACGCCGCCACCAGATTCGAGTGAAAGCGCTCCTTCGGATACACCACGGAGAAATTGCGGATCAGCGGCGGCGTGAGCGGCACCTGCACCAGTTGCCCGAGCTGCAGCTCCTTGGCGGCGATGACGCGCGACATGATCGCAAAACCCAGGCCAGTCGCAACCAGGCCCTTGATCGCCTCGGGGCTACCGAGCTCGACCACCGCGTTCATCAATTCCGGCGCGACACCGGCCTGTTGCAGGTAGCGGTCAACGACAGCGCGGGTGCCCGAGCCGGCCTCGCGGCTGATGTAGGCGTGCTGCGTCAAGGACGCAGGCAGCGCGCTGCTTTCCTTGGCCAGCGGGTGGGCAGGCGCGCACACCACCTGCAGCTCATCCTCACAGCATATTTCGCTTTGCAGCGAGGTTAAGTGCGAGTCGCCTTCGATGAAACCCAGGTCCAGCGTGCGCTCGGCGACGCGTTCCTGTACCGCTTCGGAATTGCCGACGAACAGGTTCGGCATGACCGCCGGGAAACGTGCCTTGAAGGTGCCGATAAGCTGCGGCAGCACGTATTCGCCTACTGTCATGCTCGCGCCGATGAGCAGCGGCCCCGCCGCCTGGCCGCTCATTTCCTTGAGGCGCGTGTCGAGCTCGGCGGACAGCGCGAGGATGCGCTCGGCGTATTCAAGCGCTAGCTGGCCCGCGGGCGTGAGCAGGATCCGCCCTTGCGCGCGGTCGAACAGACGCGTGTTCAGGTGCTCTTCGAGCTGCTTGATCTGGAAGGTAACCGCCGGCTGGGTCATGAACAGCGTTTCGGCGGCCTTGGTGAAGGAAAGATGCTTCGCCACCGCGTGGAATACCTGAAGGCGCCGGTCGGCCATGTGAACCTGTCGCAACTATTGAGATAGGCGCTATTCAAGCACAAAAATGGGCCGCCCTGCGGCTGTAACCGCGGGCGCCCCCAAGATTGCTGATGCCCTGCTAATTGGACGACAGGGTGGGCGGATATGGCCCCTACGGCTTTTTCGGCGTCTTGTATTCGACTTCCTTCTGGAACGGTTTCCAGATGGTTTCGAAACCGACAAACCCTTTTTCGTCTGGTGCCATCTGACGCGTGGTCAAAAAACGCGATTGGCCGTCAGGCACTTTGGCAAGGGGTTTTTGCTCGCTCATAAATCACCTTTTATTCCGTGAAGTCAGGATTGCAAGTGCAAGTAACAAAGCCGAAATTTGTCCGATAGCATTCTACACCGCCGCTCAAACAGGTCTCATCAGTGACGGGTCGATATCCGCGCCCACAATGATCGCCTCGCCCGTACTTGTCTCTTCATCCGTTGCGTCGCGCACGGTCAGTATCTCGAGCGTAAACACAACCTCTCTGCCGCAAAGCGGATTGTTACCATCAACAGTCAGTGTCTTGTCGTCCACCCGCGTCACGAGAAAGCTGCGGGTCTGGCCCTTGTCGCTTTCCATGAGGATGGAGGTGCCGATTTGCCGATACGCCTCGGGGACGTTCTCGATGTGATCGGTAAAAACCAGCGACTCGTCTCTGGGCCCGAAAATCTGCTTGCCATCGATCGGCGCTTCGATGACGTCGCCAACGGACTTGCCCTCCAGCTGCTTATGGACGGAAGGGGCCAGAATTTCATTGTGTCCGTGAACATAGCCCAACGGGAATTCGACCTGGGTGAGCACATGCCCCGATTTCTTGTCCGTCACCTTGTAGGTGAGTTCGACAAACTTGCCGTCCTGGATAGTTTCACGCATATCGAATCCGAACGAACGGCTCAAAAGATGGATGCACCAAAAATCCTGACCACTCCATTTTCATAGCCGAGGACCAGTCTGCCCAGCCACTCGCCCTGCTTTTTAGTGCTCCGCTGCCGGTAAAGCACCGTCACATGTTCGCCGCGGCGGATAATGCCGAGCGAGTCGACGTCTTCGGACAGACTCCTCGTCAGTTCACTGTTTGCGAACTGGTGGCCCGCCACCACTGGATTCATGGCAAGCGAAAAGGCATTGGAAAAGTGCTTTACGAATTCCTCGTATTTTCCCGCGTTCGAAAATTTGACGAGGTCGCGCCACAGAGGATCGGCTAGAGCCAGAATTTCATCATCGGCTTTTTCAATAATGTTCATGCTGGTCTCTTCTGCGCCAGGCAGAAGGCCAACGCGGACTTCTGCCTGGCGATATTGCTACTCGTCGTCCGCAACCAGGTGATAACAAGGCGCCTTCTCCATGGTGTATTCGCCGGTTTCCGGATCGCGACGCGAAACGGTCAGCACGTGCCAGTTTTCGTCGTCCACCTTCATGGCGTCGCCCCGGTAGTAGTAACCCGGCCAACGTGTCTCCTTGCGGAACAGCGTGTGCTGCGTGACGCACTCTGCGGCGCGATGACGGTGCATCAATTCCCACGCCCGCAGCAACTCGTGAATATCCTTTGCGGCCAGGCTCTGAAGATCTTCCTCCATGATACTCAACTTCTTGAGGGCGATTTTCAGGAGCTTCTCGTTGGTCATGTAGCTGACGGTCACGCCGCCGCAATACTCGTCCATCAGCTTCTGCAGACGGTCCAGGCCCTGCTTGGGATTGATGTAGTGCGGGTTGACATCGCCCGCCACGATCGCATTGCGGTAGAGCCGGTAATGCTCGAGGGGCTTGTAGATCTCTTTCTTGCGGCGGTTGATCTGCGCATCGGATACGACTATGCCTTCGCCCTTGCCGTCGTCGATGTATTCGCAGGCAGCCTTCGCGGCGAGACGGCCTTCGGTGAACGAGCCGGATGAGAAGGCGTGCGGCGTGCCACCGACCGCGTCACCGGCACCGAACAGACCTTCGATCGTCGTCATGCGGTTGTAGCCCCAGAAATACTCGGGCGGGGAAACGTCCTCCGGACCCGAGCACCAGGCACCCGAGCAGGTCGCGTGGGAGCCCATGACGTAGGGCTCGGATGTGGTCAGCTCGGGATTCTCGTTCTTGGGATCCACATCGGTGGCAGCCCACAGAACCGCCTGGCCGACGGTCATGCCGAGGAAGTTTTCCCAACCCACCTCTTCCAGATGCGGATCCTGGAAAGCGCGCATGGTCACCATATGTATGGGTCCGCGGCCGGCATTCACTTCACTGATTATGCACTGGTTGCGCAAACAGGTAGGGATGGGCCGATGGGTCAGGTGCGAGGCTTCCGGATCGAGATATTCCTTGCCGACCATTTTCTGCAGCTCGGGCCACCACTTCGATTCGTACTCTTCGCCTAGACCGTTTTGCGTATAGGTCTTGAGGTGCAGGAAGTAGGCGCCGACCGGACCATAACCATCCTTGAAACGCGCCAGCACGATGCGATTTTCCATCTGTGTCATTTTGGCGCCAGCGTTGATCATGAGCCCATAGGCCGAGGCAGACGACCAGGGCGCATACCAGGTGCGGCCGGAACCTTCGCCCACGGAACGTGGTTTGAAGATGTTGGAGGCGCCGCCCGCGCCGCAGATCACGGCCTTGGACTTGAAGACGTGGTAGTTGCCGGTGCGGACATTGAAGCCAACGGCGCCGGCAACCCGGTTCTCCTTGCCGTCATCCATCAGCAGATGGGTGACACAGATGCGGTTGAAGACTTTGTCCGCCGATTTCTTGGCAGCCTCGGCCACGATGGGCTTGTAGGACTCGCCATGTATCATGATCTGCCAACGCCCTTCACGCATATAGTGCCCAGTTTTCGGGTCCTTCATGATGGGCAGGCCCCACTCTTCGAACTGATGCACCGTGGAGTCAACGTGACGGGCCATATCGAACAGCAGGTCTTCCCGCACCAGCCCCATCAGGTCGGTACGAGCGTAGCGGACATGGTCCTCCGGTTTATTTTCGCCCCAGCGCGTGCCCATATAGCAGTTGATAGCGTATAGACCCTGGGCGACAGCACCGGAGCGGTCGATGTTGGCCTTCTCGGCAATGACAATCTTCTTGTCTTGACCCCAGAATCTGGCCTCCCATGCGGCGCCGGTGCCGCCCAGGCCTGCACCGACGACCAGAATATCGATGCCTTCTTCGACGATCGTTTCGTTAGCCATCAGTAATACACGCCTTTCTTAAACTTAAGACCATTGGACTTAAGCGTATGCAAACCGCCGTCATCCATGCGGAGATATTTCGGCTCGCTATACAACAGCTGACTGTCGCGCATTTCCTGGCTGGGCGCGGGAACATCCGCGAGCTTAGGGATTGCCGTCCCCCAGGGCTTGGTGGTGATGGGCGACAGGAAGTTCTTTTCTGTACCGTTGCGGAATTTGATCTTCCAGGCGATCGTGCCTTTCTGTTCGTCGCGGTCGACACGTACGCTGTGACCGAGCGGGGCAAAGTCGGCATATCCACGCACATCGATGGCGTTTTGCGGACAAGCCTTGACGCAGGAGTAGCACTCCCAGCACATGCTGGGTTCGATGTTGTAGGCACGTCGATAGGTTTCATCGATGTGCATGATGTCGGACGGGCAGATGTCGACGCAATGTCCGCATCCGTCGCACCTTGTCATATAGACGAAGGTAGGCATAAGTCGGCTCCTTGATGTATTCCGATTGAACTTGCGAGCTGTTTACTAATAGTGGCGGGGCGGTTCGCGCTTGATGCCAAGCCCCATGTCCATGGGAGCGTCTCGCAACAGTTCCATAGAGTGTCTTTTCTGTTGTTCGGGATCGTCACGGGTCAGCGTCGGCAAATTCTCGGCTGTACCATTGGCTTTAGATATTCTTTTCTCGAAGGCCGCCGCGGGCTTGAAAAACATATGCGAAAATTTGGACCACGCTACCGATCCGAACAGTACCGTCGTCGCGATGATGTACAGGCCGAACAACACCATAGCCCCGGAACTCGCGGTCGTTTGCAGGTAAGCCCAGACCAGGCCCAGCGTTACGCTGGCCAGAAGCGAGAGGATGAACAAATCCGCGCGTATCAAGCGCAGCGGTGATTTTCCCTCGGCGGCGACATCAACCCGGATGAAAAACCAGAACCAGTATCCGCCCAAGCATATCATCATGCCGCCGATCCACCACAGCAGCGGCAGGATACTGGGCGCCGGCGTCGCGGGCGTCGGGTAGCAGAACACCATCACAACCGTGGTGACGACGTAGAGCACAAACCCGTACATGGCCAGCAGATGGGCGATCCGGCGGCGCGCGTTGCAAAACTCCCCGGACGCCAGAACATCCACCACGCCGGTCTTGATGGCGAGCGCCACCATTTCGCCACCGCCAACTTGTTGAGGGCCTTTCGATTTTCGCCAATTTTCAAAAAAATACTTGGCGCTCCTCTTGTGACTAATGTCGAACAAGGTTCCGGCGATAACAGCAAGCACCATCAGCACGAGATAGATCTGCATGGCGTTCGCAGGCAATACATCGGTCAATGCCGCAAATGGATTGTGGGTGAACATCATTTCCTCAATGGCAGTCTGAGTGCGCGCTCCTGCGCGCATATTAAGGGCTGCGACGCGAGCCGTGCGCTAAAATTTCGCTATACGGCCATAGAAATAATTTGCTTCATCAGGACTGCGTGTGAATGATAAACAACTGGGCATACAATCCGCTGTTGTCGTATGTAGCATAAACCCCGGGAAGACGATGAAATTGGGCTGCATCTTTTGTCAGGTTAAAGGCCCGCTATTGGGGGAGAGCGAACTGTCCGTCGCCGTCCTGGACAGTTTCCCGGTATCAAAAGGTCATGCTCTGGTTGTGCCGCGCCGGCACGCGGTGACGATTTGGGAGATGACCGCAGAAGAGTATGCGGATGCCTTCATGCTGGTGAGGACGGTCAAAGATGTGCTGCAAGAAAAGTTCGAGCCGCAGGGTTTCAATGTCGGCGTAAACTGCGGAGAGGCCGCGGGACAATCGGTATTTCACGCGCACATCCATGTCATACCAAGGTATACCGGGGACGTGCCACTACCGAAAGGCGGGGTCAGAAACGTGCTTTCGGCCAAGGGTAATTACTAGTAGCGGGGTTCCTGTTGCCGTTGCTGGCGCGACTCTTCACAATACAACCTCGCCTATGTCCCTTAAACGTCCCCAAGGCCTCGCCGGCCAGTTGCTGGTGCTGGAGCACACCTCGAAAATTCTCAAGGACAATGCGCTCGGCGATGCCCACGTGCGCAAGCTCGGTGTGTGGCTGCCGCCGCAATACGAGGGCGGAGACCAGCGCCGCTTTCCGGTGCTCTACGATTTGGCGGGTTTCACCGGCTCCGGCCTCGCGCATACGGGCTTCAAACCCTTCGGCGACAATGTGCCGGAGCGTGCCGCGCGCCTCATCCACGAGAAAAAAATGGGTCCGGCGATTATTGTATTTCCCGATTGCTTCACCGCGCTGGGCGGCAATCAATACATCAATTCATCCGCCATCGGCCACTATGCGGATTACCTCACACGCGAGATCATTCCCTTTGTGGATCGCGAGTTTCGCACGCTGGCGAGCCGCGACCATCGCGGTTGCTTTGGCAAATCATCCGGCGGCTACGGTTCGATGCGTCATGGCATGCAGTACGCGCAGCACTGGGGGGCCATAGCGAATCATTCCGGCGACGCCTATTTCGATTTTGTCTACTGGCACGATTGGCCGAATACGCTTAACGAACTCGCCAAGCATCGCCACCCGAAACGCACAGCCGGAGCGTACAACGCGTTGCGTGATTCCAGCCGCAAAGGACTCGCTGAAGGCCTGGACGACGGGCGCATCAAACGCTTTTTGACGCAGGCGTGGCAAAAAGAAAAACTCTCGGCCGCCGAGGGTCACTGCATGATGAACATCTGCATGGCCGCCACCTACGATCCCGACACCAAGGCGCCGCTGGGCTTTCGCGTGCCGTTTAATCTGGAATCAGGCGAACTGATCGCGCGCCGCTGGCAGCAATGGCGCGCGCACGATCCGGTTAACCTGGTAGCGAAATGGCGTGCGAACCTTAAAACCCTGCGCGGCATCTACATCGATTGCGGCTGGCGCGATCAGTATCACATACACTATGGTTCGCGCCTGCTTTCAAAGCGCCTGGCGGCGGCAGGCGTGCGCCACACCTACCAAGAATTCGACGACAACCACTCCGATATCGATTACCGCATGGATGTGAGTCTGCCGTTTTTGTATCGCGCATTGAAACCGTAAGCCCCCCCCACCACACCACCGTACACTATACGGACTAACTCCAAAATATCGGATATTATTACTTAACTACTTGTTTTAGTTATTCTTTATTTGACATAAGAGTAAGTGACGCAGTGGCCGTCCTAGCAGTTCAGTGCTACTTTTTTAGGCAGAAGCGCCGTACTGCTGTATCATTCGCCCCCTTGCGCGACAGCTGTACATGCACGCGCCGAATCCTCTGACCCGAACGAGACCTCTGATATGCAAGCAATCCTCGATTACCTGAAAGGCACCGGCGAACGCCTTGATTCCGAAATCGCCGCCGCGACCGGCCTTACACTGGCCAACGTGCGCAATGGCGTGAACGATTTACACGCGCGCGGTGCGATCATGGTGTGCCGCTCGATACGCTATCAGGATGGCAAGGAAATCGACGGCTTGCTGTGCCGCATCTCCGGTTACATTCCGCAAGCCGCACCGGGCCGCAAGCCCAAATCGCACGCACCGGCCAAAACCGAATCGCACCACGATTAGCCGCAGGAGCAGGCCCCTGCTCCTGCGCAAGTGTTCCCTGGTGCTCCCTGCACCGCAACGGGCGTGCGTCGCGTAGACTGCGGGTTTTAACCTAACCCGGAGGTTCACATGTTGCACATCTATGGTTCCGCCAGATCCCGTGCCGTGCGCACGCTGTGGATGGCGGGTGAGCTGGGACTGACCTACGATCAAAAAGACTGGCTGCCGCGTTCGCCCGAAACGCGCACGCCGGAATATCGCGCGCTCAACGGCAACGGTCGCGTTCCCACCATCGACGACGAGGGCTTTATTTTGTCGGAATCGATGGCCATCAATTTCTACCTCGCGAAAAAGCACAACAGCCCACTGCTGCCCGCTGACCCCAGGCACGAGGCGCTGGCAATGCAATGGAGTCTGTGGGAAACCGACCGCCTCGACCGCCAGATCGTCAATCACGCGCGCCACACCCAGGACTTGCCCGAAGCCGAGCGCAATGCCGAAACCGCCAAGGCAGCGTGGGAAGAAATGGTCGCATCCTTCGCTGTGATGGAAGCCGCGCTCACAAAATCCGAGTGGCTCGCCGGCCCGGCGTTTTCGGTGGGCGATCTGAACGTGGCGGCGGCGCTGTTTCGCGCGTTGTCGCTAGACCTCAGCCGCTGGCCGCAACTACAGGCCTGGCTTAACCGCTGCTGGGATCGTCCCGCCGCGAAGCAAGCGCGCGCGATGCGGGGGTAGTAGCCACTATTGACGGAGCACCATCGACATGAATGATATGACAGCAGCTACGGCCGTGTATCCCCTGGCGCAAGCCAGTTTCGCCCAGCTCGGTTTGCACGAACCGGCGCTGGAAAAATTAATCGGCGTCATCAACCGCCACATTGCCGAAGGCCGGTACCCCGGTGCGCAAATCGCGCTGGCGCGGCACGGGCAGCTCGCTTTATCCCAAACGTTTGGCGATGCCTCCATTGAAAACAACAAGAGGGCGACCGACGACACGCTGTGGCTGCTGTTTTCCAACACCAAAGTCATCACCGCGATGGGCATCTGGGCGCTGGTCGAGGATGGCTTGCTCAGTTTCAGTGACCGTATCGCCGAGCACATGCCGGAGTTCGCGCAACACGGCAAGGGTGACATCACGCTGGCGCAGGTGTTGAGCCATCGCGCGGGATTTCCCAGCCAAAACGTCACGCCGGCGGTATGGACGGATCACCTCGCGTTACGCCAACAAGTGTGCAACTTCACCCTCGAATGGACACCCGGTTCGCGTCTGCACTATCACCCGCGCGCCGCGTTGTGGGTGGCCGCGGCATTGATCGAGACCCTAAGCGGCATCGACTATCGCGATTTTCTGCGGCAACGGGTTATAGAACCCCTGGGCCTCGCGCGCGATATCTACGTCGGCATGCCGGATGCCGAGCATGCGCGCGCTGCCACCATTTATGAACCGGGCGCGGACCGCACCCAGCGCGCTCTGACGGATGAAAACACCGCCCCCTTTCGCCGCGCCGGTGTGCCGAGCAGCGGCGGTTACGCCACCGCGCGCGGCATGGCGGCGCTGTATCAAATGATGGCGAACTTCGGCAAGCTCAATGGCGCGCGCATTTTTTCACGGCGGCTACTGGAGTTTGTCACGCGCAACCACACCGGCGACATGGTCGACGGCGGCATGGAAATGCCGATGCATCGTGGACTCGGCGTACATGTGCGCGGCCACTCCGAAAAAATCCGCGGGCTGGGCGCGATAGCCTCGCCGCGCACCTTCGGGCACGGCGGTGTGGGCACCTCGTATTGCTGGGCGGATCCCGATTCCGGCGTGTCGTTTTGTTACCTCACCAACAGCCGCCAGCCCGATCCGTGGCACAGCCGCCGACTCGACATCGTTGCCAACCTGGTGCATTCAGCGATTGATTAAGCGCGACAGGTGCGTGGGACGAGCGCGTGCAAGCACTTGTTTGCTCTGTGTTCCTCGGTGCTCTCTGTGGCTGAATTGCCGTTTTAAGGTTGATGCACTGGAAATGCCACACCCTTATCCCGGCACCATTACGCCGTCTTGCGCGCCTTCTTAAGCGGCGCCTTCTTTGCCGCTGGCGTGTCCCCGGCAGTCTTCGCGTCGGCCTTGGCTACACGCGGTGCAAACTCAAAGCTGACCTTGCCATCGCTGCCGCGCACCAGAAATGCCGAGAAAGGACGCCCTTTTTTGCTGATGAATTTATGCAGCAAATCGGTCTTGCCGTCTTGCAGCAGCTTGGTGACTTGCTCCGGCTCGATGGCGCGCTGAAGGATAATTTTGCCGGTGCGAAAATCGCAGCTGCGCGGTTGCGCAGCTGCCTTTTCACACAGGTAGGCCATGCCGTGGGCGTAGACATTGCCGCCGCATTTGGGACACGCGCCCACGGACACCTGACCAGTGAAATCGACGGGTTCGGCATCGTCGTTCGCCTGCCCGAAATCGAATTCGAGTTTGAATTCGCTGTTGAGCTTGATATTGGCGGCGAACGGGCGCCCCAAACGGCTGCGAAAACCCTGCAGCGGGCCGATGCTTTTTTGGGCGATGAGCTGGTCGATCTCGCCCGGCTCAAACTGCCGGCCAGCGAGGATGCGCCACAAGAAAAATTCGCATTTCTCGCACTGGAATTTTTTGTAATTCTCGGTGATCGCACCGCCGCAGCTGGGGCACTTCTCCTGCAGCGTGGTGTAATCGCCGGGCACGGTTTCGCTTTCGTGCGCCTTGGCGCGCTCGACCATGTGACGCGTCATCTTGCCGATGTCGCGCATGAAAGTGGCGCGTTTTAATTTTCCCAGTTCCATCTGTTTTAACTTGTATTCCCATTCGCCGGTCATTTCGGGCGAAGCCAGCTCTGGAATTTCCAGTCCGCGCAGCAGCGTAATCAGCGCAAACGCCTTCGGGGTGGCCTGCAAGTCGCGCCCTAGGCGCAGCAGATATTCTTCCGCAATCAGCTTTTCGATGGTCACGGCGCGCGTAGCCGGGGTACCCAGGCCGCGTTCTTTCATCGCGTCGCGCAGCTCTTCATCTTCCACCAGCTTGCCGGCGCCTTCCATCGCCGACAGCAGCGTCGCTTCGTTAAAACGCGCGGGCGGTTTGGTCTGCGTGGCGAGCACGTCGATTTTCTGGGTGTCGGCTTTTTCACCTTTTTTCACCGCCACCAGGTTGGGTGAGTCGCCGTCTTCGGCTGCTGCCTTGCCATGCACTTCCAGCCAGCCCGCGTTGACCAGCACCCGGCCCTCGCTCTTGAACGCTTCTTTTTCGACGCGCGTGATGCGGGTAGTAACCAGGTATTCCGCGCTCGGGTAAAACACCGAGAGAAATTGGCGCACCACCAGGTCGTAGAGCTTTTGCTCGATTTCGTTCAGCGCCTTGGGCGCCTGGGTGGTGGGGATGATGGCGAAGTGGTCAGATATTTTGGCGTTGTTGAAGATGCGCTTGGTGGGTTTGACCCAGCCTTGCTTCAATATTTTTTTGGCGAATGCGCCGTACTCCGTATCCGATAACACGCCTAGCGTTTCTTTTACGGTGTCCAGATAATCTTCCGGCAACGCGCGGGCGTCGGTGCGCGGATAGGTGAGTACTTTGTGTTTTTCGTAGAGCGATTGCGCCAGCGACAGCGTGGTGCGCGCGGAAAAACCAAAACGTCCATTGGCGGCGCGCTGCAAACTGGTCAAATCGAACAACAGCGGCGACGCCTGCGTGGTGGGTTTGCTTTCCTCTTCGATGGCGCCGGGTTTGCCGTCGCATTTGGCTTGGATCGCCAGTGCGACTTTCTCGCTCCAGATGCGCTCGGCGCGCAGATCGGGATCGCCCTCGCCTTCTTTCTTGGCCTTGGCAAATTTTTCGTCGATCCAACGGCCCCCATACACGCCAGCGGCAACGCCAAAGCTGCCGTGCACTTCCCAGTAATCTTTCGGCACGAAGCGTTTGATTTTTTCTTCGCGCTCAACCAGGATCGCCAGCGTCGGCGTTTGCACGCGGCCTACGGGCGTTTTGTGAAAACCGCCGCTTTTGGAATTGAATGCGGTCATCGCGCGCGTGCCGTTGATGCCCACCAGCCAGTCCGCTTCGGAGCGGCAGATCGCAGCGTCGGCCAGTGGCAGCATGTCTTCGTCGCTGCGCAGGTGTTTGAAACCTTCCGTGATCGAGCCCGCGGTCATCGATTGCAACCACAAACGCCGCACCGGCTTTTTGCTGCCGGCGTGACTGGCGATGTAACGGAAAATCAGCTCGCCCTCGCGGCCGGCGTCGCAGGCATTGATGACGCCGGTGACATCCTTGCGCTTGAATAGCTTGATCAGCAGTTTGAGGCGCGCCGCAGATTTCTCGATCGGCAGTAAATCAAAATGCGGCGGTATTACCGGCAGGTTGGCAAACGACCATTTGCCGCGCTTGACCTCGAATTCTTCGGGCACGGCAATCTGCACCAAATGGCCGACCGCGGACGACAGCACGTAATCGTCATTTTCATAATAGTCGTCGTGGCGCTTGAAGCCGGTTAGCACGCGCGCGATATCGCCTGCCACCGAGGGCTTTTCAGCGATAATGAGTTGTTTTGACATGGTTTTCTGTGCGCTCAACCTAAAAAGTAGCGAAACATCGCAGGCTTCACCGCTAGCCATAGGCTCATCTGGCGGTGCAAAAAGAGGCGCAGATAATAAGAACAAACCGGGTGTAAACGCAAGCCGCTGTCTTGCGGCCGGGAAAATTTAACCGCCCCGAATGCAAATATATCCTAATAAAAACAAATAGTTATAAAATTCTCTGCCACCAGCCGCCGGGCAGTCCTGCGACCACCCCTTGCAGCTCGAGCTGGATTAACGCTGCGCTGACCTCATGCACCGGCAGGCCGGCGCGGCCCGCCAACGTGTCGATATCGCAGGGATCAAAGGCCAGGTGCGCCAACAAAGGATGCCTGTCTGTGTCTGTAGAAGGTCTACCCTCCGTGCCAGCAGGCACGGGCAGGCGCAGCTCTCCCAGGATGTCCGCAGCGTCGTCCACCAGCTTGGCGCCCTGTTTAATCAACACGTGGCAGCCCTTGGACAGGGTAGAGTGGATCGAGCCGGGAATCGCGAATACATCTTTCCCCAGTTCGTTGCTGATGCGCGCGGTGATCAGCGAGCCGCTGGACAGCGCGGCTTCAACCACCAGGCAGCCGCGCGTCATGCCGCTGATCAAGCGGTTGCGGCGCGGGAAATTAGCTGCCAGCGGCGGCGTGCCCAGGGCAAATTCGGACACCATCGCGCCTTTCTCCGCGATAGCATGGGCCAAATCACGGTTGCGCGCGGGATACACTTTGTCCAGCCCGGTGCCGACGATGGCAATGGTAGACGACAGTCCCGCCAGCCCGCCGCGATGCGCGGCGGCGTCGATGCCGAGCGCCATGCCGCTCACCACACACAAGCCCGCGTTGCTGAGCGCGGTAGCGAACGATTCCGCGGTGAGTTTGCCCTGCGCGGTGGCGTTGCGGCTGCCGACGATGGCAATGGCAGGCTGATTGAGCAGTGCACGCCGGCCTTTCACGTAGAGCAGCGGCGGCGGATCGGGGGTTTGCAGCAGCGCTTGCGGATAGTGCGCGTCGGCGAGCGTGACCACATGATTGTTGCTGTCCGCCAGCCACGCCTCGACCGCCGCGAGGTCACCGTGCAGATCACCTTCGAGTAGGGCATCGGCGATTTTACCGGTGACCACTGCGGTGAGTGCGCTGCGGCTTGCGCCCAGCACTGGCTCGGGGCCGCCGAAGGCCACCAGCAATTTACGCAAGGCGTCACCGCCGAGCCCTGCAGTTAACGACAGGCGCAGCCAGGCAGATAAATCAGGGGCAAGCGGCAAGCGAATCAGGGCGTGGTGAATATGTCGTCGATAGCGACAGGCAGTTTGGATTGCATCACCAGCGCGAACGACGCGCGCTCGAAAGTACGGAACACCATCACCAGCCCATAACGCTCCTCGGGCAGCTTAGCTAAATCACTGTCATTGAGCGGTTTTTGCACGCTGAAAACCGGGCCGTCGCGCACATTGAGTTGTTCTTCAAAGTACGGGCGGCGGTTTTCGGTGCCGGTGGGTCCGCTGCGTCCAAACATGGGACTGGTGCGCAGCGAATAACGCGCGGTGTCGGGACTGCGATACAGCGCGAGTATGTGGCCGGCTTCGAGGCCATCCTTGGTGCCGCGCGACAGCGACACCACCGAATAGCGGCCGGTTTCGTACAGATTATCATTCAGCGACATCACGCGCCCCTGCACCTTGCCGGGGGGTGCGCGCGGGACGTAGGCAAATACCGGCGCTTCTTTGACGATCGCAACCAGACTGTCGCCGGTGTAAATTTCCTGCGTGGAGCTGACGATTTCAATGCGGCTGATGTCACCGAACTGGCGCACGCGCGCTTCGCCCAGGTACACGCCGAGATAGCCCAGTGTGGTGCCGCTGTCGGGATCAACCAGCTTGTCGCCACGGCGGTAGATTTGCCAGTTTTCTCCTTGGTCCCTGGGCAGACCTTTGACATAAGCCATGTTGCCCGCGCCCACCACCACACGCGATTCTTCCGTGGCTATGATTCTGGGCGCGCTGTCGAGCTCGTTTTCGCGTATCACCAGCGGACGCGAAATAAACGGCTCAATCACCGCCGGCGGTATGGTAGGGACGGCTGCGCTCAAATTTTCGCTGCGCACGCGCGGCAACAGCGCCACAGTCGCCACAGTCTCCACGCTCAGACGGCCGGTAGCGCGATCCAGCACCAGCACGTCGCCCGGATAGATACGGTGCGGATTGCGGATTTGCTGGCGGTTCATGTTCCACAACTGCGGCCAGTGCCAGGGCTGCTCGAGATAGCGCCCGGAAATTCCCCACAAAGTGTCGCCGCGCTCCACGGTGTAACGCTCGGGTGCATCCCCCTTCAAACCCTGGAGCTGTTGTGCGCTGACACCCGCCGCAAACACCAGTGAGGCCACCGCGGCAGCAACAGCCAGCAGCGATATAATCTTCGATTTCATGAACATAGAGTCACCTCGAGAAATATTCCGCTGGCCATGCAGAACGCTAAACACACAGGCGGATTAGCCATGACTGGCTTGCCACCGTGCGGTCATCGCTATTTTTTGCAGCTACTTGTTGCGCCAGCGCAACATCATATTTTGGATTAAATTCTGCATCTAGCAGATTCTATTAGCAAGGCTTTTTGTGACCCTACTTTCCATTTTGCTGTACCCCGATGCGCGCCTGCACAGCGTAGCGCGGCCCGTGCTTGAAGTAAACGAAGAAATTCGCAAATTAATCAATGATATGGCTGAAACCATGTACGCCGCACCCGGCGTTGGTCTCGCCGCAACACAGGTTGACGTACACCAGCGCGTGATCGTCATCGATACCTCGCCGGCGCGGGATCAATTGCGCGTCTTTATTAACCCCGAAATCGTGCTCGCCTCCGGTGTCTCGGATTACGAAGAAGGCTGTCTGTCGGTGCCCGGCGTGTACGGAAAAATACAGCGCTCGCAGCATATCCGCGTGCGCGCACTCGGTGCCGACGGCGCGAGCTTTGAGTGCGAAGCGGACGGCATGGAGGCGGTCTGTATCCAGCATGAAATGGATCACCTCGAGGGCAAAGTATTTGTCGAAAAACTGTCGCGCCTGAAACGAGAGCGTATTCTGGCCAAAATCAAGAAGCAGCAGCGAGAGAAAGCCTAGAAACCCAATGAAGCTGATTTTTGCCGGTACGCCGGCGTTCGCGGCGCTAGCGCTGGAAGCGCTGATCGACGCCGGCCACGACCTAGTGTTAGTGCTTACTCAGCCCGACCGTGCGGCGGGTCGCGGCCTCAAGCTAGCGCCCTCAGATGTAAAATTATTTGCGCAAAAACAATTACTTACCATTGCGCAACCGGCTAACCTCAAAACCGCTGCTGCGCGCGATTTGATCGCCGCCGCCAACGCCGATGCGATGATAGTGGCTGCCTACGGTTTGATCTTGCCGCCAGACATTTTGCGCATCCCACCTCTGGGCTGCATCAATATTCACGCCTCGCTGCTGCCGCGCTGGCGCGGCGCGGCGCCGATCCAGCGCGCCCTATTGGCCGGCGATGTCGAAACTGGCATCACCATCATGCAAATGGACGAAGGCCTCGATAGCGGCGGCATTTTGCTACAGCGTGCCCTTGCCATAGGCGTAAATGAAAGCGCCGGTGAACTGCAGCAGCGGCTGGCCATGCTGGGCGGCGAACTCATCGTCCAAGCGCTGCGCGGGCTGCCAGCGCCGGTTAAACAAGACGCCGCGCTGGCATCCTATGCCGCCAAAATCACCAAGGGGGAAGCGCGCATCGACTGGTGTGAATCCGCTATCGCAATCGAGCGCAAGGTGCGCGCCTACAACCCGTTTCCCGGTGCGCTAACTGCACTGGGTAGCGAACGCATTAAGATCTGGCGCGCCGAAATCGCAAACCACGTGGCGTGCGCGCCCGGCACGGTGTGCACCAACGCCGCGGACGCGCCCCATGAAATCATCATCGCCTGCGGACGCGGTGCGCTCAAGGTGCTGGAATTGCAACGCGCGGGCGGCAAACGTCTCGCCACCGCGCCTTTTCTGGCGGGATTTCCACTGGCGCGCGGTGCGCGCCTAGCCGCGCTGGCGGATTGATGCGCAACGCTCAATTGCTCGCGGTGAGCGTGCTGGAGGGTGTGGCTGCGGGCCGCAATCTGGACACCGAACTGGCAGCCGTGTGGCGTCAAATGCGCCACACGCCCCCGGCTGCACAGGGTACCCCGGTCGCACAGGACAACGCCTCCCAGCGCGCGCTGGTGCAAGACTTGTGTTACGGCGTGCTGCGGCACCGCGGAGCGCTCGACGCCATGCTCGCACCCTTGCTGACCAAACCGCTGCGCGACGAGCGGCTGCGCCAGTTGCTGCGCATAGGCCTGTATCAACTGCAACACACGCACGCCGCACCCCACGCAGTGGTCGATCAGGCGGTGTTGGCCTGCATAGCGTTACCCGCCGTGGCCGCCAAGGGATTGATTAATGCCGTGCTGCGCAATTACCTGCGGCGCAAAACAGAATTGCAGACCTTGTGCGATGCCAGCGATGTCGGCCGCTATTCGTATCCCTCGTGGTGGATCGACAAATTGCGCGCGCAATACCCGCACCTAGACACGCCACAGTTTGCGCACCTGCTGCAAGCGGGCAACCGCCATGCGCCGCTGACGCTGCGCGTTAATCAGCGGCGCACCACGCGTGCCGATTATCTTGCGCTGCTGGCGGCGCAAGGCGTGCCCGCCGCAGCAGCGCTCGAGCGCCATGCGGTGGTACTGGAAAAGCCCATGCCGGTGCAGCGTATCCCCGGCTTCAGCGCAGGCCTGGTTTCCGTGCAGGACGCCTCGGCGCAGCGCGCGGCAATCCTGCTCGATACGCAACCCGGCATGCGCGTGCTCGATGCCTGCGCCGCGCCCGGCGGCAAAACCGCGCATATTCTGGAGCTGGCGGATGCGACGCTCACCGCGCTGGATCACGATGCCGCGCGCCTGGCCAGAGTCAACGACAATCTGCAGCGGCTGGGTTTGTCCGCCCGGGTGTTATGTGGCGACGCGGCTGATCCCGGCGCCTGGTGGGACGGCGTGCCGTTTGATCGCATCCTCGCCGATGTGCCGTGTTCGGGCTCGGGCGTGACGCGGCGTCATCCCGATATCAAGTGGACGCGACGCGCATCGGACATCGCACAGTTCGCCGCGACCCAGCACGCGATTATCGACGCCCTGTGGCGGCTGTTGGCTGCTGGTGGTAAATTCCTGTATGTGACGTGTTCTGTGTTCAGGGAAGAAAATCACCTGCAAGTCGCACGCTTTATCGAGCGTCATGCCGATGCCCAACTACAAACACTCCCTGCGGCTGAATTTTCAGCTGAACATGCGGGCCAGATACTGCCGGATGCCGTTCACGATGGGTTCTATTACGCGCTGCTGCAAAAACATTAGCGTTGCGCTGCTGTTGCTGGTGCGTCTTATCCTGGTAGGCGTGGCCACCGCAGGATGGGCGGGCGCGGCGCAGGGCGAAGGCATCGACGTGCGCAAGGCCGCGCTCACGGCGTCCGACGAGGGTTATCTGCTGGAAGCCGAATTCGAAATCCGCCTCACGCCGGCGCTCGACGACGCGCTGCACAAGGGGGTGCCACTGTATTTCACGCTCGAATTCGAGTTGATCCGCGCCCGCTGGTACTGGACCAACGAAAAAGTCGCCTGGCTGCAACAGCAGCAGCGTCTGGCTTACAACACCTTGACGCGCCAGTACCGAGTCGGCGTGGGCGCGCTGTATCAGAACTTTTCCAGCCTGAAGCAAGCGCTGGATTACATGAGCCGCGTGCGCCGGCGGCAGGACATCCATCCCGACGCGCTGCGCAAAGACACCGCCTATGCTGCGGTGCTGCGCTTGCGGCTGGACACCACGCAGCTACCAAAGCCGTTTCAACTGCACACCGGCCGCGACTGGAGCATCCATTCGGACTGGCACCGCTGGACCGTACAGCCATGACGCCGCCGGGTTCCACTACCGCTACCTTGCTCGGCAGCGCCGCGCCGTCCACGCGCCGACGTTACGCTATTGTGCTGTTGGTGGCCTTGAGCGCGGTCGGCCTGTCTTTGCTCGCCACCGCCAGCGCCAATACAGCCCTGTTCGCCGAATACTATCGCGGCCTGCTGATCCTCAATGGCATCATTGCCGCACTGCTTGCCGCCTTGGTGATCTATCAATTGCTGCAATTGCGGCGGCGGCTCAAGGCCGGCGCGTTCGGCGCCAAACTCACGCTGCGGCTGGTGTTGCTGTTGTCGATGATGGCGGTAGTGCCGGGTGTGTTGCTGTATGGCATGTCGATGCAGTACCTGGGCAAGAGCATTGAATCGTGGTTCGATGTGAAAGTGGACAAAGCGCTCGAAGGCGGTCTCAATCTGAGCCGCGATGTGCTCGACAACCTGTTGAAAGACCTGCGGACCAAGACAATCGCGATGGCCGCGCAGTTGACCACGCGGCCGGTGGCCGAACACGCGACGGCGTTGAACACCCTGCGCGAGCAGGCAGGCGCGCACGAGGCCACGCTCTATACCAGCCGCGGGCAGGTCATTGCCACTGCCGGCAACGCGCGCGCGGGCGTGATGCCCGATGCCCCGCCAGCCGAAGCGCTGCGCCTGCTGCGTTCGCAGCAGACCTACGCGGCGGCAGATGCCACGCCCGAGCGCGGACTCCTGTTACGGGTGGTGACGCCGGTCAGCACCTGGTCGCTGGGCGAGGCGTCGCGTGCGCTGCAAGTCATATACTTTGTGCCGCAGCGGCTGGCGCAAAATGCGGAAACCGTGCAGTCGGGCTACCGCGAATATCAGGAACTGGTGGTAGGGCGGCTGGGATTGAAGCGCCTCTACGGCATTACCTTGACCCTGACCTTGCTGCTCTCTATGCTGGCGGCGCTGGCGGCGGCAATTTACCTGTCGGAAGAGTTCTCCGCACCGCTCAATGCTCTGGTCGAAGGCACGCGTGCCGTGGCACAAGGCGACTTCAGCCGCCGCGCGGCGGTGGCCAGCAGCGACGAACTCGGTCAATTGATGCAATCCTTCAACAGCATGACGCGCCAGCTCGAAGACGCGCGCAGCCAAGCCGAGCGCAATCAGGCCGAGGTCAGCACCTCGAAGGCTTATCTCGAAAGCATACTCGCGCATTTATCGGCGGGTGTACTGGTGTTCGACGACGCGCTTACCTTGCGCAGCGCCAATCCCAGCGCGTCGGCGATTCTAGGTCTGCAAGCGGTCGCCTTGCTCCATCTCACCACCGCGCAATGGGGTGACATCGATGCATCGCTGAAGATACTGGGCCAGGAGATCCAATCGGGGTTCGCCGAGGCCGCGGACAAAGAGTGGGAACGTCAGGCGGTGCGCACGATGCCCACTGGCGAGCAGCAGTTGCTGTTGCGCGGCAAGGCGCTGCCCCTGGATACCCGGGGCACGCAAAGCGGTTATGTGGTGGTGTTCGACGACGTGACCCGCGTGCTGCAGGCGCAACGCGATGCGGCCTGGGCCGAAGTGGCGCGCCGGCTCGCGCATGAAATCAAGAATCCGCTGACGCCGATACAGTTGTCCGCCGAGCGCCTGCACATGAAGCTCGCGCCCAAGCTCGATGCCAGCGACGCCGGCATGCTCGATCGTTCCACCCAAACCATCGTCAATCAGGTGGCCGCCTTGAAACGCATGGTGGATGCGTTCAGCCAGTATGCGCGTGCACCTGAGCCGTTGATGCGCGAACTCGATCTGAACAGCTTGGTGTATGAAGTGTTGACGCTGTATGAATCGCTGGGTTCGCGCATTAAACTCGAGCTGGCGCCAGCGCTGCCGCGCATCGTTGGTGACGCCACGCAATTGCGCCAGGTGATCCACAATCTGCTGCAAAACGCGCAGGATGCGCTGAGTGACACGCCGCAGCAACGCATCACGGTGACCAGCACGCTGATCGACGGCGCGATACGCTTCAGCGTGGTCGATAACGGCAGCGGATTTCCCGAGCACCTGATGCAGCGCGCGTTCGAACCCTATGTAACCACCAAGCCCAGAGGCACCGGTCTGGGTCTGGTCATCGTTAAAAAAATCATTGAAGAACACGGCGGCAACGTCGCCATCAGCAACATCGAGCCGCATGGCGCTCAGGTGCTGATCACGCTGCCACTACCGTTGGCCAACGCTGTGCGTCATGCCCGGGTGGCGGCAGCCTGATCCGGCAACCGTATAACGGTTTGCGGGTAGTTTAAATTTTTGCAGCACACGACAGTGAACCATGGAAGGTAGCCGCTCATGCAACAGATCCTGGTGGTAGACGATGAAGTCGGCATTCGCGAACTGCTGTCGGAAATTCTTTCCGACGAGGGCTACAAAGTCGAGCTGGCACAAAACGCCACCGAGGCACGCGCGTGGCGGCAGGAAGCGCGCCCAGATATGGTGCTGCTCGACATCTGGATGCCCGACACGGATGGCATTACGCTGCTCAAGGAATGGGCGGGCAGCGGGCTGTTGACCATGCCGGTGGTGATGATGTCCGGTCACGGCACCATCGACACTGCGGTGGAAGCCACGCGCATCGGCGCTTATGACTTTCTTGAAAAACCGATCGCCCTGCAAAAGCTGTTGTCCACCGTGGGGCGCGCGCTGAAACACGGCGCGGCGCAACCCCAGCCCGGCGCGTCACTGGCGGCACTGGGCCGCTCGCCGTTGATCAACGAGCTTAAGCAACGGCTGGAACGCATAGCCGCGATGCGCACACCAGTGGTGCTGATGGGTGAACCCGGTTGCGGCATCGAGGTGTGCGCGCGCCTACTGCACCCGCGCAACACACCGTGGGTAACGCCGGAAACCACCGCCCAAATCGCCGAGCAGCCGATCGAAATACTCAATCAGGCGCGCGACGGCACACTGTTTGTGCATGATGTGGCGAGCCTCACGCGCGCCGAACAAAAGGGCATGCTGATGCTGCTGACCAAGGTGGCGCGTTACAACACGCGCGTGGTATGCGGCACCTCGCGCGCGCTGGCCGAGGTGGCCGCTGAGGGCGCCTTCGACGCCAAACTCTACGAGATGCTGTCGGCAATGACCATCACGGTGCCCACGCTGCGCCAGCATCGCGAAGATATCCCCGAACTCGCCAGCCTGATACTCAACCGCATGCTGGAAGCCAAGGAAATTCCGCTGCGGCAGTTTTCCACCGCGGCGCTCAACGCGCTGCGCAATTTTGACTGGCCCGGCAACGTCACCCAACTCGAAAGCGTGGTGCGCACACTGGCGCAAACCACGCACAGCGACGAAATTTCGGCTGACGATGTGGCGCGCGCACTGCCCGAACCGGCGCGCGAGCCCGCACCACAGGTGCTGGCCTTCGATCAACCGCTACGCGAAGCGCGCGACGCGTTCGAGCGCGCCTATTTCGAGTATCACTTGGGCAAGGAAGGCGGCAACATCAGCCGTGTGGCCGAAGTGGTGGGGCTCGAGCGCACGCATTTGTATCGCAAGCTAAAGCAACTGGGCGTGAAGCTGGCGCGGCGCGAAGAATAACCGGCGCGCCAAAATGCGGTCTGTTAGTGCAACAGTTCATGTGCCGTGCAGTAGCCACATTCACAAGGGGTCGCCCGCGCCTCACCACGGCGCTATAATCGCGCATCCCTCTGTAGCTTTCTTGTAGATCAGCCTAGATGACCTCCCAAGCCGAACTGGGCAACGCGATCCGCGCCCTTGCGATGGACGCTGTGCAACAGGCCAATTCCGGCCACCCCGGCATGCCCATGGGCATGGCGGAAATTGCGCAAGCCTTGTGGATCAATCACTTACGGCACAATCCGGCGCATCCGGCGTGGCCTAACCGAGACCGCTTTGTGCTGTCGAACGGCCACGGCTCGATGCTGCTGTATGCGTTGCTGCATCTGACCGGCTATGCTTTACCGATGGCGGAACTCAAGCGCTTTCGCCAATTGCACTCCAAAACGCCAGGCCATCCAGAACAGGGTGTCGCGCCCGGCGTGGAAACCACCACTGGGCCACTGGGCCAAGGCCTCGCCAACGCGGTGGGCATGGCGCTGGCCGAGCGCATGCTGGCGGCGGAATTCAATCGCGACGGCCACGCAGTGGTGGATCATCGCACCTATGTGTTCGTCGGCGATGGTTGTCTGATGGAAGGCATTTCTCACGAAGTGTGTTCGCTCGCCGGCACCCTCGGCCTGAACAAACTGATTGCCTTCTACGACGACAACGGCATCTCCATAGACTCGGAAAAACATAGTTTAAAACAATGGTTTACCGATAATACGCCGCAGCGCTTCGAGGCTTACGGCTGGCGCGTGATCAGCGCTGTGGATGGGCACGATGTAGCGGCGGTGGATGCGGCGATCCGGCAGGCGCAAACGGAAAGCGCCAAGCCGGTGCTGATTTGCTGCAAGACCATCATCGGCAAGGGCGCGCCCAAAAAGGCCAACACCGGCGGCGTGCACGGCGCACCATTGGGTGCAGAGGAAATTGCCGCCACACGCTTGGGTCTGGGCTGGAACCATGCGCCGTTCGAAATTCCCGCAGCCGTGTACGCGGGCTGGGATGCGCGTGCGCGCGGCGCCCTGCAGGAATCAGCATGGGATGAAAAATTTGCGGCCTATGCGCAGCAGCATCCTGAACTCGCCGCCGAATTGAAGCGCCGTTTATCTAACGCATTGCCGCGCGACTGGAAAAATCACGTCGCGAAAACGCTCGCCCAGATCAACGACAAGGGCGAAACCATCGCCACGCGCAAAGCCTCGCAAAACGCCATCGAAGCGCTGGCGCCGGCGTTGCCCGAACTGGTGGGTGGCTCGGCCGATTTGGCAGGATCGAACCTCACCTTTTGGTCAGGCTCGAAGCCGGTGGGCAACCGCGGCGGCGGCAACTACCTGTTCTTTGGCGTGCGCGAGTTCGGCATGTCGGCGATCGCCAACGGCATCGCGCTGTATGGCGGATTTATTCCCTATGTGGCGACATTTCTGACGTTTTCGGATTACGCACGCAACGCACTGCGCATGGCGGCGCTGATGAAACAACGGGTGGTTTTTGTATACACCCACGATTCCATCGGACTGGGCGAAGACGGTCCCACGCACCAACCGGTGGAGCACGCCGCCACCCTGCGCCTATTGCCGAACATGGACGTGTGGCGGCCATGCGACACCTACGAATCGACGGTAGCGTGGGCGGCGGCCATCGAGCGCCGCGACGGGCCCACCAGCCTGCTGTTCTCGCGCCAGAATTTGCCGTTTCAGCAACGCTCGCCGCAGCAGTTGGCTGACGTGGCACGCGGCGCATACGTATTGTCGGAGGCGGCAACGGCGCTGCAGGCCGTGATTATCGCCACCGGCTCCGAAGTCGCGCTGGCGATGGCCGCGCAAAAACTGCTGGCCGCTGAAAACATCGCGGTGCGCGTGGTATCGATGCCTTCGACTTCGGTATTCGACCGGCAGGACGCATCCTATCGCGCGGCGGTACTGCCCAACGGCCCGCCGCGCATCGCGGTTGAAGCCGGTGTCACCGATTTCTGGCGCAAATATGTGGGCATCAGTGGCGCAGTGGTGGGCATCGATAGCTACGGCGAATCGGCGCCTGCCGGTGAACTGTTCGAGTATTTCGGTTTTACCGCGGCGCGTATCGTGGCCACGGTCAAGAATGCGCTGTAACTGTTTATCGATAATTTTGGAGGGGTGCGATGGCGATTAAAGTGGGCATCAACGGCTTTGGGCGGATTGGCCGCATGGTGTTTCGCGCCGCGGCGCAGGATTTTCCGGACATTGAAATCGTCGGCATCAACGATTTGCTGGAGCCGGATTACCTGGCCTACACCTTGAAGCATGATTCCGTACACGGCAAATTCAAGGGCGAAATTGCAGTAGACGGCAATACACTGATCGTCAACGGCAAGAAAATACGCCTGACGCAACTGCGCGACCCCGCCGAACTCAAATGGAATGAAATCGGCGCCGCTATCGTGGTGGAAGCCACCGGCTTGTTTCTCGATAAAGCCACCGCGCAAAAACACCTGGCCGCGGGTGCGCAAAAAGTCATCATGTCCGCGCCCTCGAAAGACGACACGCCGATGTTTGTGTTTGGCGTGAACGACAAATCGTATAGCGGCCAGACCATCGTTTCCAACGCCTCCTGCACCACCAACTGTCTCGCGCCGGTGGCCAAAGTGCTGAACGACAAGTGGGGCATCAAGCGCGGGCTGATGACCACCGTTCACGCAGCAACAGCGACGCAAAAAACCGTCGATGGCCCGTCCAACAAGGACTGGCGCGGCGGCCGCGGCATACTCGAAAACATTATTCCCTCCTCCACCGGCGCTGCCAAAGCGGTGGGCGTGGTGATTCCCGAACTCAACAAAAAACTCACCGGCATGGCATTCCGCGTGCCCACGTCCGATGTGTCGGTGGTTGACCTGACGGTCGAATTGAACCAGCCCGCAACCTACGCCGAAATCTGCGCCGAAATGAAGGCGCAATCGCTGGGCGCACTCAAGGGCGTACTCGGCTATACCGAGGAAAAAGTGGTTTCCACCGATTTCCGTGACGAGACCTGCACCTCCGTGTTCGATGCCGAAGCCGGCATCGCGCTCGACAGCACGTTCGTCAAAGTGGTGTCGTGGTACGACAACGAATGGGGCTACTCCAGCAAGGTGCTGGAAATGGTGCGAGTGATGGCGAAGTAAGGGCGAAAGTAAACCCAGTCTAAACGCGTATTGGATGCCAGTATCTCTGCGGTCAAAAAGGTTCTGATTTAGATGTTTCTGAGACTCACCGATCTTGCGCTCGCCGGCAAACGCGTGTTCATCCGCGCCGATCTGAATGTGCCGCAGGACAGCGCGGGCAACATTACCGAAGACACGCGCATCAGCGCTTCCGTGCCAGCGATCGCACACGCGTTGAAAGCGGGGGCGGCGGTGATGGTGACCTCACATCTGGGCCGTCCCACCGAGGGCGAACTAAAGCCCGAAGATTCGCTCGCCCCGGTGGCCCAGCGCTTGAGCGAATTTCTGAGCCTGCCGGTGCGGCTGATCACGCACTGGCTGGATGGCGTTGACGTAAAACCCGGTGAAGTGGTGATGCTGGAAAATTGCCGCGTCAACCGCGGCGAGAAAAAGAACGACGATGCGCTGGCGCAAAAAATGGCGGCGCTGTGCGATATTTACGTCAACGATGCTTTCGGCACCGCGCACCGCGCCGAAGCCACTACCCACGGCATGGCGAAATTCGCAAACATTGCGTGCGCCGGGCCGCTGATGGCCGCCGAACTCGATGCGCTGGGCAAGGCGCTGGCCAGTCCGGCGCGGCCGCTGGTAGCCATCGTTGCCGGTGCCAAAGTATCCACCAAGCTCACGATTTTGAAATCGCTGGCAGCCAAGGTGGATCAACTCATCGTCGGCGGCGGCATCGCGAATACCTTTATGCTGGCCTCCGGCATACGCATCGGCAAATCGCTGGCCGAGGCGGATTTAGTGGGCGAAGCGCAGGCGGTGATGGACGCCATGAAAGCACGCGGCGCATCGGTGCCATTGCCGCAAGACGTCATCGTAGCCAATGAACTGGCGGCGATGGCGCGCGCCAACCGCGTGGATGCCAGCGCAGTCCGCGCCGACGACATGATTCTCGATATCGGCCCCAAGGCCGCTGCCAAGCTCGCCAAAATCATCAGTGCCGCCGGTACCGTGGTATGGAACGGCCCGGTCGGTGTGTTTGAATACGATCAATTCGCGGGTGGCACCCAAACCATCGCCGAGGCGATAGCGGCGTCAAAAGCGTTTTCCATTGCGGGCGGCGGCGACACTTTAGCGGCTATTGCCAAGTATCGCATTGCGGATAAAATTTCCTATATTTCAACCGGCGGCGGCGCGTTCTTGGAGTTTCTCGAAGGCCGCAAGCTGCCGGCGGTGGAAGTGCTCGAATCACGAGCAGGCTGAGCATGCGTCCAGCGTTAGGCGTTAAGTGTTTGGCGTAACCTCGCGCTAGTGGCACTCCCCACTCTCAACGCTCCACCCTCAACTCTCAACGCTCAACACCAAATGACCCGCCGCACAAAAATAGTCGCAACCCTCGGCCCCGCCTCCAGCGACCGCAAAACCCTAGAACGCATGATCGCCGCTGGCCTCGACGTGGTGCGCATGAATTTTTCGCATGGCACCGCCGACGAACATCGCCAGCGCGTGGCACTGGTGCGCATGCTGGCGCTTAAGGCGGGGCGCACGGTGGGCGTATTGGTGGATTTGCAGGGCCCTAAGATCCGCATCGGCAGGTTCAAGGACAACAAGATCGATCTGCTGGCGGGCGCGAAATTTGTGCTCGACGCCGAGTGCAAATTGGGCGATCAGCACGTCGTCGGACTCGATTACGTCAATCTGCCCAAAGACGTGCGTAAGGGTGACACCCTGCTGCTGGACGACGGGCGCATCGTGCTGGGCGTAGCGTCGGTCAAAGGCTCGCGCATCCACTGCGTGGTAGAACTGGGCGGCACCTTGTCCAACAACAAGGGCATCAATCGCAAAGGCGGCGGACTGACCGCGCCGGCGTTGACCGAGAAAGACAAGCAGGACATCAAGATCGCCGCCGAGTTGAAAGCGGATTTTCTCGGCGTATCGTTTCCGCGATCCGGCGCCGATATGCAATGGGCGCGCGATCTCATGCTCAAGGCCGGTGGCAAGAGCCTGATGGTGGCGAAAATAGAGCGCGCCGAGGCAATTGCCGCGCTGGATGAAATTATCGATGCCTCCGACGTGATCATGGTGGCGCGCGGCGATCTCGCGGTGGAAGTGGGCGACGCCGTGGTGCCGGCGCTGCAAAAACGCATGATTCGCGCGGCGCGCGACAAAAACAAACTGGTGATCACCGCCACGCAAATGATGGAGTCGATGATCAGCAATCCGATTCCAACCCGCGCCGAAGTTTCCGACGTGGCCAACGCCGTGCTGGACGGTACCGACGCGGTGATGCTGTCGGGCGAAACCGCGGCAGGCCAGTACCCAGTAGAGACCGTTGCCGCCATGGCGCGCGTGTGCGTCGAAGCCGAAAAGGAAGAGCCCCCCGCCAATGAGCGCATGCGCCGCAGCCCGCCCAGAGAAGTGGAAGAAGCCGTCGCGCGCGCAACTGTGTTCACCGCCAACAATCTGCATATCAAAGCCATCGCCGCACTCACCCAGAGCGGCAAAACGGCATTGCTGATGTCGCGGCTATCAACAGCGGTGCCGATTTACGCGCTGTCCTCGATGGTGGAAACGCGTCGCCGGGTGTCGTTATTCAAGGGCGTTTACCCGATCAAATTCAAAGGCGCGCGCAACCCCGAACGCGCGCTGCATCTGGCTGAAGATGAACTGCTCAAACGTGGTGCGGTGCAAACTGGCGACTACATAGTGCTCACCATCGGCGAGCCTTATGGCAAGGCCGGCGGCACCAATACCATGAAGATAGTACGGGTAGGCGAGCATCGACACGCCTAGTGACACGCCTACAAACCTTATTGCACAACAGGAGGATATAAAATGGATGCATTAACAAAAACCGCGCTAGCCATGGTCGCGCCGGGCAAAGGCATACTCGCCGCCGACGAAAGCACCGGCACCATCGGCAAGCGTCTCGACAGCATCAAAGTTGAAAACAGCCAAGAAAATCGCCGCGCCTATCGCGACATGCTGTTCACCACCCACGGCATCGGCGACAGCATCAGCGGCGTGATTCTTTACGAGGAAACGCTGAAACAGAAATCCGCCGACGGCACCTCGTTTGTCGATTTACTCAACCGCAACGGCGTATTGCCCGGCATCAAAGTCGATACCGGCGCCAAACCGCTGGCGTTTTGCCCCGGCGAAACCGTCACCGAGGGACTGGATAATCTGCCCCAGCGCTGCGCGGACTACGTAAAGCTAGGCGCCCGCTTCGCCAAATGGCGCGCGGTAATCGACATCGGCGCAGACCTGCCCAGTGCCACTGCCATCGCCGCCAATGCCCACGCCCTGGCGCGTTACGCCGCCATTTGCCAGGAAGCGGGCCTGGTGCCCATCGTCGAACCGGAAGTGCTGATGGATGGTGATCACACCATTGAGCGCTGCGAACAAGTGACCGAGTGGGCTTTGAACGCCGTGTTTGAGGCACTCTACGTCAACCGCGTTGCGCTCGAAGGCGCGGTGCTGAAACCCTCGATGGTCATTTCCGGCAAAGGCTGCGCGCGTCAGGCGGGCGTGGAAGAAGTCGCCGAACGTACTGTGCGCATTCTGAAGCGCACCGTGCCGGCAGCGGTGGCGGGCATCGCATTCCTGTCGGGCGGCCAAAGCGACCAGGTGGCTACCGCGCATCTGAATGCCATGAACAAACTCGGTAACAGTCCGTGGCCGCTTTCTTTCTCCTATGGCCGCGCCTTGCAGCAGCAGCCGTTGAAAACGTGGCTGGGTGCGGCGGCCAACGTACCCGCCGCGCAGGCTGCGCTGGCGCATCGCGGGCGCATGAACAGCCTTGCCAGCCTGGGCCGCTACGCGGCCAGCATGGAGAAATAGATCCGACGCTGAACAGCCACCAGGGTTGTGCATGGACACTGCTGCAGCGGCGCGCACGCCCGTCTCCATCATCACCGGTTTTCTCGGCAGCGGCAAAACCACGCTGCTCAACCACCTGTTGCAAGACCCCGCTATGGCGGGTGCTGCGGTGATCATCAATGAGTTTGGCGCAGTCAGCCTCGATCATTTGCTGATCGCTACGCCCAACGAAAACACGGTGTTGCTGACCAGCGGCTGCATCTGCTGCACCTTGCGTGGCGACCTGGTGGACACGCTGCGCGGCCTTGATCGCCAGCGGCGCGACGGCGCACTGCCGCCGTTCGACCGCGTGCTGATCGAGACTTCCGGACTTGCCGATCCGGTGCCGATCATGCAATCGGTGGTAGCCGACGAACAGCTCGCGCCGCGCTTCGCGATGGATGGCGTGGTCACACTGGTCGACGCCGTCCACGGCATGCTACAACTGGATCAGCAATCCCAGGCCGTCAAACAGGCCGCGGTCGCTGACCAGCTGTTGTTGACCAAAACCGATCTCGCGCCGGTATCGGCTGCACTGCACGCGCGGCTCACCCGCATCAATCCGGGGGCGCAACAGCTCACCGTCTGCAACGGCCAAATCGCTGCGGCGGGTCTCTTCGGTGCGGGGCTGGAGGGGCTGGGGGCACAGGCGGATGCCGGCCGACTGGCGCGCTGGTTGTCCGTCGCGGACGTGGCGCGGGCGGAAGGGCTGCACGAGGACCCGCGTCACAACGATGGCGTGCGCGCGTACGCGCTGATGCTCGACGCGCCGGTGAGCCGCGCCGGCATGACGGCGTGGCTGACCGCGTTGGCGTCACTACGTGGCGCCCATCTGCTGCGCGTAAAAGCGCTGCTCAATGTCGATGGCAATCCGGTGGTAGTGCATGCGGTGCAAACGCTGATACATGAACCATTGGCACTCGCGCGCTGGCCGGATGCCGATCACCGCTCGCGGCTGGTGTTCATCACGCGCGAACTGTCGCGTGCCGCCATCGAAAACACGCTCGACCTGCTGCGCCTGCGCTCTGCCAACCCGCTGCACACCAGCGCGCAACCGCTCGATCCCAAAGCCTACGCAACATTCGTCGCAGCCCTGCAGAAAATCCGCTGAAAAAACATCCCTGTCGCGGTGGCTTTCACACGCGGCCCCAAGAAATTGACAAGCCGCGACCGAGGGTGTAAGTTAAGTCCTTGTTTTGACGCGCCGATTTGAAATCAGATTGCGGGCGCGCAATAAATCCGGCTAAAGAGATGGTGGCGGTTGGTAAGCGCCACAACACTCCAACCCGGTACTTGCGCAAGCTTGCCGGGTTTTTTGTTTTATGGATACAACTGCCAGCAACAACACCAGGTCCAGCGCGGGCGTGGTCACGCCGCAACGTGCGCACTTTCGCGAGCCGCTGCTGCTCAAGTGCGGGCGTGCGCTGGCGAACTATGAACTCGCCTACGAGACCTATGGCACCTTGAACGCCGCGTGTTCCAACGCCGTGCTGGTGTGTCACGCACTCAATGCCTCGCACCATGTGGCGGGGGTGTACGCTGATCAACCCAACAATATCGGCTGGTGGGACAACATGATCGGCCCTGGCAAGCCGCTCGATACGCAGCGGTTTTTTGTGGTGGGGGTGAATAACCTGGGCGGCTGTCATGGTTCTACCGGGCCGTTGTCGATCCACCCGGCATCCGGCCAGCCGTGGGGGGCGGACTTTCCGCTGGTGACGGTGGAAGACTGGGTCAACGCACAGGCGCGCCTTGCGGATCGCCTCGGCATTCAGCAATTCGCGGCTGTGATGGGCGGTAGCCTCGGTGCCATGCAATGCCTGCAATGGAGTATTGCTTATCCGCAACGCGCGCGGCATGCGCTGGTGATTGCCTGCGCCCCCAATTTGTCGGCACAGAACATTGCGTTTAACGAAGTCGCACGGCAGGCAATATTGACCGACCCGGATTTTCATGGCGGCGATTATTATGCGCACCAGGTGACGCCGCGCCGCGGCCTGCGGGTGGCGCGCATGGTGGGGCACATCACCTATTTGTCCGACGACGAAATGGCCAGCAAATTCGGCCGCACACTTAAAGCGGGGCAGGTGAATTACAGCTTTGACAGCGAATTCGAAATTGAATCGTATCTGCGTTATCAGGCCGACAAGTTTTCCGGCTACTTCGATGCCAATACTTATTTGCGCATTACCAAGGCGCTGGATTATTTTGATCCGGCGTTTGCGCACGGCGGTGATTTGACCCAGGCGCTGGCACCTGCGACCGCGGGTTTTCTGGTGGTGTCGTTCACCACGGACTGGCGGTTTTCGCCTGAACGCTCGCGTGAGATTGTGCATGCGCTACTGAAAAATAAACGCGATGTCACGTATGCGGAGATCGACGCGCCGCACGGTCACGACGCATTTTTGCTGGACGACGCGCGTTACCACAAGCTGGTGGCGGCGTACTTTGATCGCGTCCACGCTGAGGGTGCCGTATGAACGGCATCAGCATTGATCGCGCGGATTTTGCGGCGATCGCGCACTGGGTCAAAGCCGATGCGCGCGTGCTCGACCTGGGCTGTGGCGACGGCGCACTGTTCAAGTATCTGCAGCGTGAGCGTGCTATTTCAGGCTATGGCGTTGAAATCGACGACACCAACGTGCTGGCGTGCGTTAACAACGGCGTCAACGTGGTGCAGCGCAACCTGGAGCGCGGTTTAAGCGAGTTTGACGACCAATCCTTCGATTACGTGATCTTGTCGCAGACGCTGCAGGCGATGCGCAACGGCGAGCGCATTCTGCATGAAATGCTGCGCGTCGGACGCGAAGGCATCGTCACTTTTCCGAACTTTGGCTACTGGCGCAATCGCATGCACGTGCTGCGCGGCCACATGCCGGTATCGGAAAATTTGCCCTACCAATGGTTCGATACGCCCAACATACACTTATGCACGCTGGACGATTTCGAATGTTTTTGCAGCGAACGCCATATCCGCATCCTTGAACGTAAGGTGCTGACCGGCGGGCGGCCCGTGCATACCCTACCCAATCTGTTGGGCGCTTTGGCTATTTATCACTTCGGCGCGGGGTGATACGACGGCGCAGCAAAATCCGCCAGCCGGGTAATACTGCGTATCAGCATCAAGCCGGGAATCGCGATCAGCGTGCACAACGCGAAAAACCCGCCCCAGCCCATGCTCAACGCCAGCCACCCGGTGGGCGCGGACAACAGCACGCGCGGGATGCCCATCAGGCTCGACAGCAGGGCGTATTGGGTCGCGGTGAAACGCCGGTTGGTCAGCGCACCCATGAAGCCGACAAAGGCCGTGGTGCCCAGTCCACCGGTGAAATTCTCCAGCGCAATCACCGCTGCCAGCACCACGCTGTCGTGCCCCACGTAGGCCAGCGCGACAAAACCCAGCGTGGAGAGCATCTGCCCGAGGCCGAATATCCACAGCGCGCGCGCCAGTCCAATGCGCAGAATAAGAATCCCGCCGAGGGTGCCGCCGGCAAGGGTGGCCCAAAAGCCGAACAATTTGACCACCGCGCCGATTTCGGTTTTGCTGTAGCCGAGCTCCAGATAAAACGGCGTGGTCATGCTGGCGGCCATGGTGTCGCCGATTTTGTAGAGCAGGATGAACGCCAGCGCCAGCCATGCGCCGTCGCGTTCGATGTAATCGCGCAGCGGCAGAATAAACGCCTCGCGCAGTGTGTGGGGGCTACCCGTAGGCAGCAGCGGTTCCGGCGCGAAAAAGCTCACCATGACGCACGCCGCCATGCATGCCGCCATCAGTTGGTACATGAACGCGAACGAGGTGTGGTCAGCGAGTATCAGTCCGCCGCCGCCTGCGAGCAGCATGCCGACACGGTAGCCGTTGACGTACAGTGCCGCGCCCAGTCCCAGCTCGTTGTCGGAGAGACTCTCACGGCGGTAGGCGTCAATCACAATATCCTGCGATGCCGAGAAAAATGCGACGATCAGCGACGCCACGCAAATCCACAGCAAATGATCCGGCGCGGGGCGTGCCAAACTAAGCGTTGCAAGCGCTATCGCCAGCGCAAGTTGCATCAGCATCAGCCAGCCCCGCCGCCGCCCACAACGCGCTAAGACGTAGCGATCAAACAGCGGTGCCCACAGAAATTTCAGCGTGTACGGCAGCCCGACCAGCGCGAACAGGCCAATTGACGCCAAATCAATGCCGCCTTCTTTCAACCACGCCTGCAATACCGAGCCGGTAAGCAGCAACGGCAGCCCCGACGCAAACCCCATCAGCAGCGCGATCAGCATGCGGCCACTCCACAGGGCCGCCAGCGTTTCGCGCCATGGGGGTGGAGTGGTAGCGGGTTTTTCCACGATCAAAGTGTGTAGTCGTAGTCGATGGTGAGCGGCGCGTGATCGGAAAATTTTTGATCTTTGTAAATGGCCACGCGCCGGGCGGTGGCGGCGAAAGCCGGTGTGGCAATGTGGTAATCAATGCGCCAGCCGACGTTGTTGGCATAAGCCTGCCCGCGGTTCGACCACCAGGTGTATTGGTCGGGACGCGGGTCGATGCGGCGGAATACGTCCACCCATTTAAGCTGGTCGAACACCTGCGTCAGCCATGCGCGCTCTTCGGGCAGAAAGCCCGAATTCTTGCGGTTGCCGCGCCAATTTTTTAGATCGATTTCATGGTGTGCGATGTTCCAGTCGCCGCACACCACGATGTCGCGGCCGCTGGCGGTGAGTTTTTTCAGATGCGGGTAGAATTTTTCCATGAAGCGAAACTTGGCTTGCTGGCGCTCTTCGCCGCTGGAACCCGACGGCAGATACACTGAAATCACCGACAGTTTGCCGGAAGAAGTGTCGAAGTCCGCGCGCAGGTAACGGCCTTCATCGTCGAACTCAGGCACCCCGAATCCAGCTTTAACCGCCACCGGCTGTTGCCGGCTGTAGAGGCCCACGCCGCTGTAGCCCTTTTTTTCGGCATAGTGAAAATAGCCGTGGTAACCCGCCGGGGCGAGCATTTCAGCGCTCATGTCGGCCTGCTGCGCCTTGATTTCCTGCACGCACAGCATGTCGGGTTTATGTTGGGCCAGCCACGGCAAAAAGCCTTTGCGCTCGGCCGAGCGGATACCATTCAAGTTAAGGGAGACGATGCGTAGCATGGGTGTGGTGGTGTCGATAACGGTGGTTATTGAAGAACGCCATAGTGTCAACCGCAAGTGGGCTCGCGCGCTATAGCGAGCAACGGACGACTGCACCGTTATAATGACCGCAATTCACGTAAACTGCCATGCTCCCACGCGAGGGGCCGCAATGGCCACTGGGGCAACTGGGGCAACCGCGCCGGCACTGCCCGGATATGAAACATTCGATAGCGAGAGGTAGATCATGAGCCGTTCTGGCATACACCTGACCGTGGCTGGCATGCTGATGCTCGCGCTGGGCGCGCCGCTGCTTCACGCGCAAAAAATTGTTTGCTGGAAAGACGCTGCGGGCAAAACAGTAGGTTGCGGCGACAAAGTCCCTCCTGAATACGCCAGCGGCGGCACCAAGGAGCTCGACAAGCAGGGCAACGTGCGCAAAACCGGTGAGTCCGTGGACGAAATGACCCAGCGCCAGACGCGGGAACAAGAGCAAGCCCGGGTGAAAGCGGAAGAAGACAAGCGCATGACCGAACAAAAGCGCCAGGATTCTGCTCTGCTCAACACCTTTAGCAGCGAAAAAGAAATCGATCTGAAGCGTGATCGCGAACTGCTGGCGCTGAACAACATCATTACGCAGCAAAACGCAGCCTTGAAGGCCGCGAATGAGCGCCTCGCCGAGGGCAGGAAGAGCGCGGCAGAAGCGGGCAAGGACAAGAAACCCGCGCCGGCCGCTGCAAAAGAAGATCTTGCGCGCGCCGAGCGCGATCAAAAGCGCATTAGCAGCGACATCGCCGCCAACGAAAAAGCCAAGGCCGATATCACCACCCAGTATGCGCAGTACCGCAAGCGTTTTGCAGAGCTGAAGGGCGCTACGCCCGCAGCGGAAGTCAAAGCAGCCGCGCCAGCCGCAGCCAAAAAATAATCGCAAAGCCCGCGCAATAATCCAGCTGCCGGGCCCGCACTACTGCGCCAGCTTGCGTTTCAATAGTGCGTTGACCTGCTGCGGATTAGCGCGGCCCTGAGTTGCCTTCATCACCTGACCGACCAGCGAATTGAATGCCTTCTCCTTGCCAGCTTTGTAGTCCGCGACTTGCTGGGCGTTGGCAGCGAGTACCTCGTCGACGATTTTCGCAATGGCACCCGCGTCGGATATTTGTTGCAAACCTTTGTTCTTGATAATGATATCCGCCGCGTCCGGCGCAGCAGAGGTGCCTGCCCAAAGCGCATCAAAAACTTCCTTGGCGCTATTCCCGGATATCGCGCCCTCAGCAATGCGATCTACCAGCCGCCGTAACTGTGCGCTGCTGATTTTACTGTGCAGGATTTCCACGCCCTCTTCATTGAGCCGCGCGTTGAGCTGCCCGGTAATCCAGTTCGCGCATAGCTTGGCTGTTCTCGCATCCGCATCGCGCGCGGTGGCCTCAAAATAATCCGCCAGCTCACGGCTGCCGGTGAGCATCGCTGCATCGTAAGCAGAGATGCCATAACGCGCGGCAAAACGTGCCTGCTTGGCTGGCGGCAACTCCGGCAGCGTGGCGCGAATTTCTTCGAGCGTGGCCTCGCTAATCTCCAGCGGCAGCAGATCAGGATCGGGAAAATAGCGGTAATCGTGCGCGTCTTCCTTGGAGCGCATCGAGCGCGTTTCGTCTTTGTCCGGGTCGTAGAGGCGCGTTTCCTGGCGGATGGTGCCGCCGTCTTCGATGACCTCGATTTGGCGCCGCACTTCAAACTCTATCGCGCGTTCCAGAAACCGGAACGAATTGAGGTTTTTGATTTCACAACGCGTGCCGAGCTTGTCCGTGCCGGCGGGCCGCACCGAGACATTGGCGTCGCAACGAAACGAGCCTTCCTGCATATTGCCGTCGCAAATGCCGATCCAGCGCACCAGCGCATGCAAGGCCTTGGCATAAGCCACAGCTTCGGCGGACGAGCGCATGTCGGGTTCGGTGACAATTTCCAGCAGCGGCGTGCCCGCGCGATTCAGATCGATGCCAGTCGCACCGTGAAAATCTTCGTGCAGCGATTTGCCCGCGTCCTCCTCGAGATGCGCGCGCGTCAGCTTCACGGTTTTTTGCGTAGCGCCGACGTGAAAGGTCAGCGTACCACCCTCGACTACCGGCAACTCGTACTGGCTGATTTGATACCCCTTGGGCAAATCGGGGTAAAAGTAATTTTTGCGCGCAAACACCGAGCGGCGGTTAATATTCGCACCCACCGCCAGTCCAAAGCGTATGGCCCGTTCCACCGCGCCCTGGTTCAGCACCGGCAGCACGCCAGGCAGGGCGATATCCACTACGCACGCCTGCGTGTTGGGCGCGGCACCGAAAGCCGTTGACGCGCCGGAAAATATTTTTGAAACGGTGGATAACTGCGCGTGAGTTTCCAGACCGATGACGGTTTCCCATTGCATTTTGAAGTGCGTGAAAAGTGAACGGGTGAACGAGTGAACGGGTAACACCGCGTGGGGTTACCCGTTCACTCGTTCACTTGTTCACTCGTTCACCTCCTATGTTGTTCACGCAACCCCCGGCGGCACACGCTGATGCCAATCCGTGGCCAGTTGATACTGATGCGCCATATTCAGCATGCGCGCTTCGGAAAAATAATCGCCGATAATTTGCAGCCCCACCGGCAGGCCGCCACTGTCGAATCCGCACGGGATCGACATACCCGGCAACCCCGCCAGATTGACCGCAATGGTATAAATATCTGACAGATACATCTGCACCGGATCAGCGGCTTTTTCGCCAATTTTAAACGCGGCGGAAGGGCTGGTCGGCCCCATGATGACATCGCATTGCGTGAACGCTGCGGTGAAATCCTGCGCGATCAGCCGCCGCAGTTTTTGCGCGCGTATGTAGTAGGCATCGTAGTAGCCATGCGACAACACATAAGCGCCGATCAAAATTCGCCGCTTGACCTCTGCCCCAAAGCCTTCGGCGCGGGTTTTTTCATAAAAGCTGGTGAGATCAGCATAGTCGGCGGCGCGATGGCCGTAACGCACGCCGTCATAGCGCGCCAGATTGCTCGACGCTTCCGCCGGGGCCAGCACGTAATACACCGGCACCGACAGCGCCATGTTGGGCAGGCTGACATCCACAATTTCGCAGCCCAGCTTGCGGTACTCCGCGATCGCGGCTTCGATCGCTTTAATCACGTCCTGCGACGCGCCGGCGGCGAAAAACTCGCGCGGCAATCCGATGCGCAGGCCCGCCAGCGGCTGGGCGAGATCCCGGGTGTAATCCTCGGACTCACGTTGCAGGCTGGTGGAGTCGCGCGCGTCAAAACCCGCCATCACATTCAGCATCAACCCTAGGTCGCAGGCGGTGCGCGCCATCGGCCCGCCCTGATCCAGGCTCGAGGCAAAAGCGATCATGCCGTAGCGCGACACCACGCCGTAGGTGGGTTTCAGACCGCAGATGCCGGTAAATGATGCCGGCTGGCGAATGGAACCGCCGGTGTCGGTGCCCGTTGCCGCGGGTGCCAGCCGCGCTGCTACTGCCGCAGCCGAGCCGCCCGAACTGCCGCCGGGCACGCGCGTGACGTCCCACGGATTGCGCACCGGGCCAAAAAACGAGGTCTCGTTCGACGAGCCCATGGCGAACTCGTCCATGTTGGTTTTGCCCAGATTCACCGCGCCCGCCGCGTTGAAGCGCTCAATCACATGTGCGTCATAGGGCGACACAAAATTTGACAGCATTTTCGAACCGCAAGTGGTGCGCCAGCCCTGCGCGCAGAAAATATCTTTTTGCGCGATCGGCACACCGGTCAGCGGTTGCGCCCTGCCCGCCGCACGCTGCGCGTCGGCGGCACGCGCCTGGGCTAGACTCTGCTCCGCATCGACGCTGATAAAACAATTGTACGTCGCATCGAAGCTATTGATTCTATTGACATAAAATTGCGTAACTTCGACGCTGGAGTAATCTCCAGCGGCCAGTCCGTCAGCCAGTTGGCGGAGCGTTGCGTGTTGCATGATGCGCTTAGTGTCGCGGGTTTCCCCGCCTCATCCTGTGTTCTGTTCGATGACCTATTCGATCACTTTCGGCACCAGGTAAAGGCCGCCGCCGACCTCCGGCGCGAGCGCCTGAAAGCGGCCGCGCTGGTCCAGTAAATCGACAGCATCCGCAGCTTCGGTGACGGCGTCGATGCGCAAACGCTGCCCCAAGTCCTGCGCGTGTGACATGGGTTCAATCGCACTCACATCCACCGCTTCCATGGCAGCGATCAATTTAAAAATGCCGGTGAGCTGCGTGTGCGTGGCGGCCACTTCGTCATCGTTGATCGCGATGCGCGCCAAATGCGCCACACGCTTCACGTCGTCCACAGTCAAAGCCATAAAATTTACCGGAAAATTCCACAAAAATCCGAGTGCCAAGGGTATCATAACGACCCATCCATCGCATGGGATACGGCGTGCGACTCATGGCACGATTCGGCCTGTGATGCACCCGCTTAACACCCTCACCAGAAAGCCCCTATGTTTGGTTTTTTCAGCAACTACTTCAAGGACGATCTTGCCATCGATCTTGGCACTGCGAACACGCTGATTTTCATGCGCGGCAAAGGCATCGTGCTCGACGAGCCGTCGGTGGTGGCGATACGCCAGGAAGGCGGTCCCAACGGTAAAAAGGTGATGCAGGAAGTGGGCATCGCCGCGAAGCAGATGCTGGGCCGCACGCCGGGCAACATTACCGCAATCCGCCCGATGAAAGACGGCGTCATCGCCGATTTCACCGTGACCGAGCAGATGCTGAAGCACTTCATACGCAAGGTTCACCACTCGCGCCTGTTCAAACCGAGCCCGCGCATCATCATCTGCGTGCCTTGCGGTTCGACGCAGGTCGAGCGCCGCGCCATCCGCGAATCGGCATTGGGCGCAGGTGCTTCCAAAGTGAATCTGATCGAAGAGCCGATGGCGGCGGCGATCGGTGCCGATCTGCCGGTGGGTGAGGCCACCGGTTCACTGGTGGTGGACATCGGCGGCGGCACCACCGAGGTAGGCGTGATCGCATTGGGCGGCCTGGTCTACAAAGGTTCGGTGCGCGTGGGCGGCGACAAATTCGACGAAGCGATCATCAACTACATCCGCCGCAACTACGGCATGTTGATCGGCGAAACCACCGCCGAGCAGATCAAGAAAGATATCGGCTCTGCGTTTCCGGGCTCCGAAGTGCGTGAAAAAGAGGTCAAGGGCCGCAATCTCGCCGAAGGCATACCGCGCAGTTTCACCATTACCAGCAACGAAATTCTCGAGGCCCTGACCGATCCGCTAAATAGCATCGTCAGCGCGGTGAAATCGGCGTTGGAGCAAACGCCACCCGAATTGGCGGCAGACATCGCTGACAAGGGCATGGTGTTGACGGGCGGCGGAGCGCTGTTACGCGATATCGACCGTTTGCTGATGGAAGAAACCGGCCTGCCGGTGGTGATCGCCGACGATCCGTTAACCTGCGTTGCCCGGGGGGCGGGCAAGGCGCTGGAAGAGCGCTACAACACCATCTTCGCCTATGACGATTGAGCCGCTGCACGAAACACACTGCGGCGCCTGCGCCCGCGCGTAACCGTTCCCTGCCGCTTGAGCGATGGAACACACAACGCCACCGTTCTTCAAAACCGGCCTCAGTCCGCTTACCCGCCTGCTGATATTCGGCGCGTTGTCATTGGCGCTACTGGTCTCCGACACGCGCCTGAAGCACCTCGACGCGATACGGCAAACGCTGGCCGTGGCGCTGTATCCGTTGCAGCGCATGGCCGCCGCGCCCGCCAGCCTGGCACGCCGCGCGGGTGAGTTCTTCGTCACCCACGCGGCGCTGCGCGATGAAAACACGCGACTCGCGCAGGACAATCTCGCCGCCGCCACGCGCACGCAAAAGACCGCTGCGCTGGAAGCGGAAAACGCGCATTTGCGCAAAATGCTCGCGGCGCGCGAAACGCGCGCCGGGCGTTCGACGCTGGCCGAGATACTCTACGCCGCGCGCGATCCGTTTTCACAGCGCATCGTCATCGACAAAGGCCTGCAACACGATGTGCAAAATGGCAATCCCGTGATCGATGCTGCCGGCGTGGTGGGACAGGTGACACGAACCTATCCGCTGCTGGCGGAAGTGACCTTGATCACCGACAAGGGACACCTGATTCCGGTAATCAATGTGCGCAGCGGCCTGCGTTCAGTGTTGGCGGGCACCGGCGTGCATGGCGTACTGGAACTGCAGTTTGTGTCGCCGAACGCGGACCTGCAAAAGGGCGATCAATTGGTGACTTCCGGCATCGACGGCATCTATGCGCCGGGGTTGCCGGTAGCCGAAGTCGTCGCCATCGAACCCAATCCGGCGGCCACCTTTTCCAGGGTGACCTGCCGTCCGCTCGGTGGCGTGAGCAGCAACACCCAGGTGTTTGTGGTGCAGGGCTCCGCCGCGCTGCCGCCGCGCCCCGACGCCGAATTAACCCCGCGCGGCCGCAAAGGCAGGAAGGGCGGATGATAAATCTGTATGCGGGCACGCAGCAGGAGATTCTGAAACCTGCCCATCCCGGCTTCATCATCTTCACTTTGCTGATGGCGCTGCTGCTGAATCTGCTGCCCTGGTCGGGCTGGAGCTCGTGGCTGCGGCCTGATTTCGCCGCGCTGGTGCTGCTCTACTGGTGCATCGAACAGCCGCGCAAGATCGGCTTCAGCGTGGCGTGGCTACTGGGGTTGTTGATGGATGTCGCCGACGGCAGCCTGTTCGGGCAGCACGCGCTGGCCTACACCATCCTGACCTTTGCGGGCATCGTGCTGCACCGGCGCGTGCGACGCTTTGCCGTCACGCCGCAGGCGCTGCACGTGTTGCCGCTGTTATTATTGAACGACACCATCGTGCTGCTGGTACGCCTTGCCACGGGCAGCGATTTTCCCGGTTACTGGTATTTTTTCAGCAGCGTGATCGGCGCACTGCTGTGGCCCGCGGTTTCATTCCTGCTCAAGCTGCCGCAGCGCCCGCGCATCGATGGCGATCATGCCTAAGCTGTTGTTCAGCGCGGGCGTGGAGTTCCGCGATTCGCAGCGCGAATTGCAGCAGTACAAGGTGCGGCTGGTGGTGCTGACCTTTTTTGTGCTGTTGATGTTTGCGCTGCTGTTCACGCGTTTTGTGTATTTGCAGGTGCTGCAATACCGTCATTACCACACGCTGGCGGAAGCGAACCGCATTTCCGTGGTACCGGCCACACCGGGGCGCGGCGTGATCAGCGACCGCAACGGTGTGCCACTCGCCTACAACTACACCGCGCACACCCTGGAAATCACCCCGGGCAAATCCGGCGATGTCGACGCTACCATCGACAGCCTGAGTCAAATCGTCGACATCTCGCCGCGCGACCGGCGGCGCTTTCGCCAGTTGCTCGAGGAGAGCAAAAGTTTCGAAAGTCTGCCCATACGCTCGCGCCTGTCCGATGAGGAAACCGCGCGCTTCGCCGCGCACCGCTATCGCTTTCCGGGGGTTGAGATCAAGGCGCGGTTGTTCCGGCAGTACCCGCAGGGCGAATTGTTTTCGCATGTCATCGGCTACATCGGGCGCATCAACCCAAAAGAACTCGAACGGCTCGATGAGAGCGGCGAGCTCGCCAATTATCGCGGCACCGACACCATCGGGAAAATAGGGCTGGAACAAAGTTACGAGCGCCTGCTGCATGGCACCACCGGTGTCGAGCAGGTAGAAATCGATTCCGCCGGACGCGCGGTGCGTTTGCTGTCTCGCACGCCGCCCACCTCGGGTGCCAACCTGGTGTTAAAGCTCGATGCCGGGCTGCAGGCACTGGCGTTCAAGGCCTTCGGTGACCGGCGCGGCGCACTGGTGGCGCTGGATCCGCAAAGCGGTGGGGTGCTGGCGTTCGTCAGCAAGCCGGGGTTTGATCCCAACCTGTTCGTTGACGGCATCGACCCGCAGAGCTGGAATGAATTACGCAATTCGCCGGATCGCCCGATGTTGAACCGCGCGCTCGCCGGCACCTATCCGCCGGGTTCGACCTTCAAACCGTATATGGCGCTGGCGGCGCTGACGTATGGCAAGCGCACACCGCAACAGGGCATTTCCGATCCCGGGTTTTACTGGATGGGCAACCATCAGTTTCGCGATGACCTCGTAGGCGGGCATGGCTGGGTGGATATGTACAAATCCATAGTGGTGTCGTGCGATACCTATTACTACATTCTTGCCAATGATCTGGGCATCGATGCGATCGCGAAATTCATGTCGCAAATTGGATTCGGCTCGCGCAGCGGTATCGATTTAACCGGCGAAGCGGCGGGCACCTTACCGTCGAAGGAATGGAAAAAGAAGCGTTTTAACCGCGACTGGTTCGCGGGCGAAACGGTGAGCATTGCGATCGGCCAGGGCTACAATGCCTATACCCCGTTACAGATGGCGTCAGCGATGGCTACGTTGGCCAACGACGGGGTGATGTTCCGCCCGCATATTGTTGACTTTATTGAAGACGTACGCACCAAAGGACGCACGCCGGTAGAACCGCAACCGCTGCGCACGCTGGAGTGGAACCCGGAACATATCGCTGTCATCAAAAAAGCGCTGATCGGGGTTAATAAGGAAGGCACCGGCGCCGGCGTGTTTGCGGGTGCGGAATATAGCAGCGGCGGAAAAACCGGCACCGCACAGGTCATTGGTATCAAGCAGGGCGACAAGTACATCGAAAGCCGCGTGCAGGAGCGCTACCGCGACCACGCGCTGTTTATCGCCTATGCGCCCGCCGACAATCCGCGTATCGCGTTGGCGCTGATCGTGGAAAACGCCGGCTTCGGCGCCAGAGCAGCGGCGCCGATCGCGCGCCAGGTGCTCGATTACTTCCTGCTCGGCAAAGCGGCGCCCGCCACCGCCGGCACCGCGCCCGCAGAGGCCAGGCCGTGATTGCCTATTACCTGCGGCGCTTGTCGCGGCTGCTGACCGCGCATATCGATGCTCCCTTGCTGGGCGCGGTAGTGCTGCTGATGGGTGTCGGCTTGACGGCTTTATACAGTGCATCCAACGCCAGCTGGCCGCGCGTATCCGCGCAGATGGTGAACATGCTGGTGGCGCTCGTGGTGCTGTGGGTTGCCGCCAACGTGCCGCCGCACTTTATGATGCGTTTGGCCCTGCCGCTGTTCGCGCTCGGTGTGGTGTTGCTGGTGGGGGTGGCGGTGAAGGGCGAAATTGTCAACGGCGCGCGCCGCTGGCTGAACCTGGGCGTGACGCGCATACAGCCGTCCGAACTGATGAAAATCGCGGCGCCTTTGATGCTGGCGTGGTACTTCCACCACTACGAAGGCACTTTGCGCACCCGCAATTTTGTATGGGCCGCGATCCTGTTGTTGGTGCCGGTGGGATTGATTGTGCGCCAGCCCGATCTGGGCACCGCGGTATTGATCCTTGCCAGCGGCAGCTACGTGTTGTTTCTCGCGGGCCTGTCGTGGAAGATCATCAGTGGGCTGGGCGTGGCCACCCTCGCCAGCGCGCCGATTGCATGGTCATTGATGCACGACTACCAGCGCCAACGCATACTGATGTTTATAAACCCGATGGATGATCCGCTCGGTTCCGGTTATCACACCATACAGTCCACCATTGCGGTAGGTTCGGGCGGCGTCACCGGCAAGGGGTGGATGAGTGGGACGCAAACGCATCTGGATTTCATACCCGAGCGCACCACCGATTTTATTTTCGCGGTGTACTCCGAGGAATTCGGCTTGCTGGGAAATGCCGTCCTGTTGGGTCTTTATCTGCTGGTGATTCTGCGCGGAATCGTGATCGCTGCGCGCGCGCCGACCTTGTTTACACGACTGCTCGCGGGCGCGGTAACCCTCACCTTTTTTACCTACGCCTTCGTCAACTTGGGCATGGTGAGCGGCATTTTGCCGGTGGTGGGCGTGCCCCTGCCGCTGATCAGCTACGGCGGCACCTCGCTGGTGTCGCTGTGTCTGGGACTGGGCATCCTGATGAGCATCCATACCCATCGCAAGCTGGTGCATACTTAGGACGTGAAGGGTGAAGGGTGAGGCGTGAGGCGTGAGGAGTGAAGCGTGCGGCTTGACGCAATTTTGGTGATGCTACTGTGTGGCGTGCTCGTTTCGGGCTGCGGCATGTTTGGCGGCAAGCGGGCTTCGTCCAGCGCGAAAGCGCCGCCGCCTGCCACCAGTACCCCTAAAGGCGGCGGCTACTATCTCGACGACGGCCCGGGTGCCCATCCACCGGCGAATATGGAGGCCATTCCCGACGCCACACCGCGTGCCGAGCCGCTGCACCGCGGGGCACTGCGGCCTTACACCGTAATGGGGCGTAGCTATGTGCCGATGACGGCCGTCGGCCCCTACCGCGCGCGCGGGGTAGCCTCGTGGTATGGCCGGCGTTATCACGGCAAGCCGACGGCCATCGGCGAAAGCTACGACATGTACGGCATGAGCGCTGCGCATCCGACGCTGCCGTTGCCCAGCTATGTGCGAGTGACCAGCATCGCCAACGGCAAGTCGGTGGTGGTCCGGGTCAATGATCGCGGGCCGTTCATCGACAGCCGCTTGATCGATTTGTCGTACACCGCGGCGTTTAAGCTGGGCATCCTCGCGGGCGGCAGTGCGCTGGTGGAGGTGGAAGCTGTCACGCCCGGCATAACGCCGCCGCTGGCGCACACGCCCCCCGCGGTCAGCGCGGCTAGCGTGGACGCGTCCGCCGCCGGGCACCAGCTGCCGTTGGCCGCGGAAGTGAGCGGCATGCATTTGCAACTGGCGGCGTTCGGCGCCAGAGAAAACGCTGAAGCCTATGCTGCGCGCCTACGCGGCGACCTCGCGTGGCTGGCCGACCAACTGCAGATCCATGCCCGTGACGGACTGTTTCGTGTGCTCGCCGGACCTTATCCGGGGCCGGCGGAAGCACGTGATGCGGCCGCTAAAATCAGCCTCGCGCTGGGCATTAAGCCTTTGACGATGATCAAATAACTTTTATTAAAAACAATTAGTTACGCTGTATTACCGGATAGCGATCAAGCGTAGGCTTACGCCGTGGATGGTATAATTCACGGCATGCGGGCGTTGCATCACAAGTGCCAGCGCCCGCTCACCCAGCCCCCGCCAGCCTTACAAAGGTATTATTCATGGACCTAAAAGATCTCCCGGCCGATGCCGATCCGCAAGAAACTCGCGAGTGGCTGGATGCGCTGGATGCGGTGATCGAACGTGAGGGGCCACAGCGCGCCCGGTTTCTGCTCGAACAACTGGTGGCGCGCGCGCGCGGTTCGGCTGCCTACATTCCGTACAACGCGAATACCGCCTACAAGAACACCATCCCCACCGAACACGAAGAGCGGCTGCCGGGCGATGCCGAGATGGAGCACCGCATACGCTCGCTGGTGCGCTGGAATGCGATGGCGACAGTGGTACGCGCCAACAAGACCTCATCCGAACTGGGCGGACATATCGCGAGTTTTGCCTCCGCGGCGACGTTGTATGACGTGGGCTTTAATCATTTCTTTCGCGCCGCCAATGATAAATTTCTGGGCGATCTGATTTTCTTTCAAGGGCATTCCGCGCCGGGCGTGTATGCGCGCGCGTTTCTTGAAGGACGCATCAGCGAACAGCAACTGGTGAATTTCCGGCAGGAGGTTGCCGGCAACGGCCTGTCGTCCTATCCGCACCCGTGGCTGATGCCCGACTTCTGGCAATTTCCCACGGTGTCGATGGGCCTGGGGCCGCTGATGGCCATTTATCAGGCGCGTTTCATGCGCTACCTGCGCGACCGCAGCATCGTGGAGCGGCAGGGGCGCAAGGTGTGGGCGTTTATGGGTGATGGCGAAATGGATGAGCCCGAATCGCTGGGTGCGATTTCGCTGGCGGGGCGTGAAAAACTCGACAACCTGATTTTTGTCATCAACTGCAATTTACAGCGGCTCGATGGCCCGGTGCGCGGCAACGGCAAGATCATTCAGGAGCTGGAAGCGCAGTTTCGCGGCGCGGGCTGGAACGTGATTAAAGTGGTGTGGGGTGCCTATTGGGATCCGCTGTTCATGAAAGACAAGTCCGGAATGCTGCTCAAACGCATGGAAGAGTGCGTGGACGGCGAATATCAGACGATGAAAGCGCATGATGGCGCGTATGTGCGCAAACATTTCTTCGGCAAGTATCCCGAGCTCGAGGCGCTGGTGGCCAATATGTCGGACGACGACATCTGGCGTTTGAATCGCGGCGGCCACGATCCGCACAAAATGTACGCGGCTTATGCCGCGGCGTTCAAGCATCAGGGCCAACCCACGGTGATTCTCGCCAAAACCATCAAAGGCTACGGCATGGGCGAGGCGGGTGAAGGACAAAACGTCACCCATCAGCAAAAGAAAATGGGCACCTCATCGATCAAGGCGTTTCGCGATCGTTTCAGCGTGCCGATTCCCGACGAGCAGTTGGAACAAGTGCCGTTTTACCGCCCGCCCGAGGACGCGCCGGAAATGCAGTATCTGCGCAGCCGCATTGCCGCGATGGGCGGCTCCCTGCCCTCGCGCCGCCGTCGCGCCACGCCGCTGGAGGTGCCACCGTTGTCGGCCTTCGAGGCGCAGTTAAAAGGCACAGCTGAGCGCGAAGTATCCACCACCATGGCGTTTGTGCGCATTTTGAATACGCTGGTGCGCGACAAGAAAATCGGTAAATTCGTGGTGCCGATCGTGCCCGACGAATCGCGCACCTTCGGTATGGAAGGCATGTTCCGCCAGCTCGGCATTTATTCCAGCGTGGGCCAGCTCTACACGCCGCAGGACGCCGATCAACTGATGTTTTACAAGGAGGACAAAAGCGGCCAGATTCTGCAGGAAGGCATCAACGAGCCTGGCGCCATGTCGTCGTGGATAGCCGCTGCCACCGCTTACAGCACGCATGGCCAGATGATGGTGCCGTTCTACATTTTCTATTCCATGTTCGGCTTTCAGCGCATCGGCGATCTGGCCTGGGCCGCCGGCGACATGCGCGCACGCGGCTTTTTGCTCGGCGGCACCGCCGGGCGCACCACCTTGAACGGCGAAGGCCTGCAACACGAAGACGGGCATAGCCACATCACCGCGGCCACCCTACCCAACTGCCTGGCCTATGACCCGACCTACGCCTATGAGCTGGCGGTGATTATTCAGGATGGCATGCGGCGCATGTATCAGGAACAGGAAGACGTGTTCTATTACATCACCGTGATGAACGAAAATTACACCCACCCGGCGATGCCCGAAGGCGTGGAAAAAGGCATTTTGCGCGGCATGTATTTGCTGTCCGAAGGCAAACCCCGCAAAGATCAGCCCAAAGTGCAGTTGCTGGGCAGCGGCGCCATATTGCGCGAGGTGATCGCCGGCGCCGCGCTGCTCGAAAAAGATTACGGCGTCGCCGCCGATATCTGGAGCGTCACCAGCTTTAATCAATTGCGGCGCGATGGTCTGGATGCGCAGCGCTGGAACACGCTGCATCCCGAAGACACGCCGCGCGAGGCCTATGTCGCACAATGCCTCAAAGATCGCGCCGGCCCGGTGATTGCGGCTACCGATTACATGAAAGCCTACGCCGATCAGATCCGCGCGTTTTTGCCCACGCCGCATTATGCGGTGCTCGGCACCGATGGCTTCGGCCGTTCCGACACGCGGCGCGCGTTGCGTCACCATTTCGAGGTGGATCGACATTTCGTCGCGGTGGCGGCGCTCAAAGCACTGGCCGATCAAGAGGCGGTGCCGCGCGCAAAAGTAGCCGATGCCATCCAGCGTTATGGCATAGATCCGGACAAACCCAATCCGGTGCAGGTTTGATCAACGAGACCCCGTGAAACCATGAGCAACGTAGTGGAAGTCAAAGTCCCCGACATCGGCGACTTCAAGAACATCCCGGTGATTGAGGTGTTCGTCAAACCCGGCGACACAGTCAAGGTCGAGGATGCGCTGATGACGCTCGAATCCGACAAGGCGACGATGGATGTGCCGTCGCCCGCGAGCGGCGTGGTAAAAGCGATCCTGGTCAAGACCGGCGACAAGGTGTCCAAAGGCACACCGGTGCTGATGCTGGAGCCGCTGGCGGCGCCGGCTGCTGCTGCCGCGCCTGTAGCGAGAACAACTGCTGCGCCGCTGGCGCCTGCAGCGGCACCCGCCGTGGTGCAGCAAGCACAGCCGGTGGTTGCGGTGTCACCCACAGCGGCGACGCAAGCATCTGCGGGCAGCCTCGCTCACGCCAGTCCGTCGGTGCGGCAATTCGCGCGCGAACTTGGCGTGGACTTGCCGCGCCTCCATGGCAGTGGCCCGAAAAATCGCATTCTGCGCGAAGACGTGCAGACCTTCGTCAAAGCGGAATTGGCCAAAGCCCGTCACGGCACGCCTGGCACATCCGCCGCTGGCGGGCCGGGATGGAATCTGCCACCGATGCCGCAGATTGATTTCTCGAAATTCGGCGCGGTCGAAATCAAACCGCTGTCGCGCATCCGCAAGCTGTCGGGCGGATTTTTGCATCGTAATTGGGTGAGCATTCCGCACGTAACCCAGCACGACGAAGCCGACATCACCGAGCTGGAGGCTTTCCGCAGATCACAGACTGACGAGGCCACACGCAAAGGCATCAAATTCACCCTGCTGGGGTTTTTGATGAAAGGCGCGGTGGTGGCGTTAAAGCAGTTTCCTGAATTTAATTCGTCGCTGTCGGCTGACGGCGAAAGTCTCACCTTGAAGCAGTATTTTCATATCGGCGTCGCGGTCGATACGCCCAACGGCCTGGTGGTACCGGTGATACGCGACGTGGACAAAAAGGGTCTGCTGGATATCGCGCAGGAACTCGGTGCGGTAAGCGCACGCATGCGCAGCGGCAAAATCGCCCCGGCAGATGTGCAAGGCGGCTGTTTTTCGATTTCCAGCCTGGGCGGACTGGGCGGCACCCTGTTCACGCCCATCATCAACGCGCCGGAAGTCGCCATCCTCGGTGTCGGCAAGGCAGTCCTGAAACCGCTGTGGGACGGCAAGGCCTTCCAGCCCCGGCTGATGCTGCCGTTGTCGCTGTCGTATGACCATCGTGTAATCGACGGCGCGCAGGGCGCGCGCTTTATTTCGTTTCTGTCGCAGACGCTGGCGGACATACGCCGCCTGGTGCTCTGATTGCCTTGAACCTAGAAACGGCAGTTGACCGCTCGCGATGCTACCAACCTCTTGATGGCCTTACAGTTTTTCATGCTTTCAACGATCACCCGTTTGGTGACAGCGCTACGGGGCGGATCGCACGGTTCTGGCGGCGCATGGCAGCGTTGCAACTCCTTGGAATGGAACAACCATTCCGCGTCGTTGCGCCTTGCCCTGCACCTCCATAACCGCACGCTCCACCCCGTCCAACTACCGTTTCTAGGTTGAACGGATTGATGCCTAAGGCCATCGGCATACTCGGCGGTACTTTCGATCCGATACACTACGGCCACTTGCGGTTGGCGCAGGAGGTGAGCGAAGCGCTGGGCCTTGCGCAAACGCGCTTTATACCCGGCGGCACACCACCGCATCGGGCCGCACCGCAAAGCGCCGTGGCGCAGCGCGTGGCGATGGTGAAACTGGCGATTGCGGACAACCCCTTGTTTGCCATTGACGAGCGCGAGACCAACCGCCGCGGGCCCTCGTACAGTTTTGACACGCTGGCGGAATTACGCGCCGAACTGGGACCCGCGCAGCCGCTGGTGCTGATGCTGGGGGCGGACGCGTTTGTTGCCTTCAACCGCTGGCATCGCTGGCGCGAAATTTTCAGCCTTGCGCACATCGCGGTAGCGCACCGCCCGGGCGCCACGCTGACGGATATCCAGGAAGAAACTCTGGCGCGCGAGCTGGCACAACGCCGCACCTCTGATGCCACCATGGTGCATCGCACGTGCGCGGGGGCTATCGTGGTGGCGCCGATCACCGCACTGGATATTTCTGCCACCGCGATCCGCGCCGCGATCCACGCCCGGCGCAGTGTGCGTTATCTACTGCCCGCTGCCGTGCTTGCACACATAGAGAGCAACCATTTGTTTTTAAAGGATAATTTATAATCATGCGCCTGGACAAATTAACCCGTGCAGCATTCGATGCGCTGGAAGACGTGAAAGCACGCGACATTCAGGTGTTCGATGTAAAAAAAATGACCGCGTTTTTCGACACCGTGATCGTCGCCAGCGGAGACTCCAACCGGCAGTGCCGCGCGCTCGCCAACCGCGTGCAGGAAATGGTCAAAGCCGCCGGCGGCAAGGTCTACAGCGTCGAAGGCGAACAAACGGGCGAGTGGGTGCTGGTGGATATCGGTGCGACCGTGATCCACATCATGCAACCGGCGATACGCCAGTACTACAATCTCGAAGAACTGTGGGCGCCGCCGCCCAAACGCGCCAAGGCCAGCAAGCCCGCCACGGCGGTCACGACCAGCAAGCCTGCTAAACCGCGCGCCAAACGCGCAGTCCCAAAGTGACCCGGTGACGCGGTGAAACTCTGGGTGCTGGCGGTGGGACACCGCATGCCCGATTGGATCCACCACGGGTTTAGCCAGTACGCCAGACGCTTACCCCGCGAAATGCCGCTGGCGCTGATTGAACTTAAGCCGGAACCACGTGGCGCCGCATCCAGCGCCGGTGATGCCACACGCGTGCTCGACAAAGAGGCGCGGCGCATCGAAGCGGCACTGCCCAAAAACGCGCTGACGGTGGTGCTGGATGAAAGCGGCAAGAGCGTGTCGACACAGCAACTGGCGCAGCGCATGCTGCAGTGGCGCAACGGCGGCCAGGACGTGACGTTTGTCATCGGCAGCGCCGATGGCACGGCGGCACGCTTGAAATCCGGCGCGCACTGGTTGTGGTCGCTGTCACCGCTGACGCTGCCGCACGGTCTCGCGCGGGTGGTGCTGGCCGAGCAACTGTACCGCGCTGCGTCCATCCTCGGCAATCACCCGTATCATCGGGATTGACCGGCAGGACTGAACGGCAGGATTTAGGAATGAGGACTGAGTAACCCGCTGCGGCCCTGGCTCAGTCCTCAGTCCTCAGTCCTCAGTCCTCAGTCCTCAATCATAATGAATCAAATATATCTGGCTTCGCGCAGCGCACGGCGGCGCGCGCTGTTACAGCAGATCGGCATCGGTCACGAACTGCTGTTGCTGCGCGAAGATGCCAAACGCGGTGTGGACGTGGACGAGACGCCGCGTGAAAATGAAGCGCCGTGCGACTACGCCTTGCGGGTGGCCAGCGCCAAGGCCCGCGCCGGATGGAACGCCCTGGCACGGCGCGCCGGTGTGCTCATGCCGGTGCTCGCCGCCGACACCACCATCGCCCTGGAACAACGCATCATCGGCAAACCGCGCGATACCCTGCACGCGCAGGAAATTCTCGCCGCACTCAGCGGCCGCGAACACACTGTGATTACCGTAGTGGCGCTGGCGTTCGCCGCACGTTTCGAAACGCGCGTCAGCCTCTCCCGCGTGTGGATGCAGCCACTGGATAGCGCGCGCATACAGCGTTACGTGCAAACGGGCGAGCCCATGGACAAGGCCGGCGCGTACGCGGTGCAGGGGCGCGCTGCCGCATTCATCACCCGCATCGAAGGCAGTTACTCCGGTATCATGGGCTTGCCGCTGGCGCAAACGGCGGAGTTGCTGGCGTTGTTTGGTGTTCATACATGAAGCGTGAAAGGTGAACGAGTGAACGGGTGAACGAGAAAAAGCAGCCACCGATGGGGTTACCCGTTCACCCGTTCACTCGTTCACCCGTTCACCGCCTCTAAAAACCATGAGCGAAGAAATACTCATCAACGTGACGCCGCAGGAGACGCGCGTCGCCGTTATCGAGAACGGCGTGATGCACGAATTGCATGTGGAGCGCACTTCCGCGCGCGGTCTGGTGGGCAACGTCTACATGGGCAAGGTGGTGCGGGTGCTGCCCGGCATGCAATCGGCGTTTGTGGATATCGCGGGTGAGCGCGCGGCGTTTCTGCATGTCGCCGACCTCTGGGGCAGCCGACACAACGGCAGCAGCGGCCCCCCCATAGAACAATTGCTCGCCGAGGGGCAAAGCCTGATGGTGCAGGTGGTGAAAGACCCGCTGGGTACCAAGGGCGCGCGACTCTCTACACAAATCAGCATCGCCGGGCGCTTTCTGGTGTATCTGCCGCAGGACGACGCTTACATCGGCATCTCGCAACGCATCGAGGATGAAGAAGGCCGCGCACATTTGCGCGAAAAATTGCAAGCGCTACTGCCCTGCGGCGAAAAGGGCGGTTACATCATACGCACCATGGCGGAGACTGCCTCCGCCCTTGAACTGGCTTCCGATCTCGCCTTTCTGCACAAGATCTGGAGACGCATACAGGAACACGCGCGCAGCGCTGCGCCGCTGACTATTTTGTATCAGGACCTGAACCTGAGTCTGCGCGTGCTGCGCGATTTCGTCGGCGACGAAACGGCGCAGATCCTGGTCGATACCGAAGCCGTGCATCGCACCCTGCAGCAGTTCGCGCGCGATTACACACCGGCCAGCGCCGAGCGCATCCACTGCTATCAGGGCGAGCGGCCGCTGTTTGATTTGTACGGCGTCGAGGACGAAATCGAAAAAGCGCTAGGACGACGCGTGGGCCTTAAATCCGGCGGCTATCTGATCGTCGACCAGACCGAAGCGCTGACCACGGTCGACGTCAATACCGGCGGCTTTGTGGGTGTGCGCAGTTTTGATGACACCCTGTTCAAAACCAATCTCGAAGCCGCGCAGGTGATCGCGCGCCAATTGCGGCTGCGCAACCTCGGCGGCATTATCATCATCGACTTCATCGACATGGCCAGCGACGAGCATCGCAACGCGGTGCTCAACGAATTACGCAAGGCGCTGGCGCGCGATCGCACGCGCATGACCATCAACGGCTTCACCCAATTGGGGCTGGTGGAAATGACACGCAAGCGCACGCGCGAGTCGCTGGCACATGTGTTGTGCCAGCCGTGCCCGGTATGCGAAGGCCGCGGGGAGCTGAAAACCGCGCACACGGTGTGTTACCAGATTTTGCGCGAACTGACGCGGGAAGCGCGCCAGTTCGATGCGCGTGAATTTCGCATTCTTGCCTCGCAGCAAGTGATAGACCTGTTTCTGGATGAAGAATCGCAAAGCCTGGCGATACTGTCCGACGACATCGGCAAACCGGTGTCACTGCAAGTTGAAAGCCTTTACAACCAAGAACAGTTTGATATTGTGTTGATGTGAACGGGTGAACGGGTGAACGAGAAAATGCGACCACCGATTAGGTTACCCGTTCACTCGTTCACCCGTTCACTCGTTCACGGCCTTTCCCCTCCACGCCCTCGGGACCAACCATGACCAGCGACCACCGCCGTAATGATCCACGCGCCACTGCGCCGCTGCGGATGCTGGCGGAGCAGGCGTTGTCGCGCACGGCGGGCGCGCCGCTGGTGCCGGGCAATCAGGTGCGGTTGTTAAAAGATGCGGGCGAAAACTATCCGGCCTGGCTGGCGGCGATCGCAGGCGCGCAGCGCACGATTTTCTTCGAGAACTACATCATTGCCAACGATGCCGCGGGCCGGCGTTTTGCCGCTGCGTTAAGCGAACGCGCGCGTGCCGGTGTTCAGGTGCGTGTTATTTATGACTGGTTCGGCGGCCTCGGCCTGGGCTCTCACCTTGTGCTGCAGGGCTTAAGCGAGGCCGGTGGTGAAGTGCGGGTATTTAACGCGCCGTGGATAGGCAGCCCGTTCGGCTGGATGCAGCGCGATCACCGCAAGATGATGGCGGTGGATGGCCGTGTGGGTTTTGTGTCGGGCCTGTGCATAGATTCGCGCTGGGAAGGGGATGCCGCGCAAGGCATTGCACCCTGGCGCGACACCGGCATCGAGATCACCGGGCCGGCGGTGGCGGATGTGGAACGCGCCTTCGCGCAGGTGTGGGCGGCGGCTGGTGCGCCCTTGCCGGAGGATGCATTGACCGCGGCAGCAGCGATGCCGCGCACTGGCGGCATCACCTTGCGGGTGCTGGCGAATCAGCCCAATTACGCCAACCTGTATCGCCTCGATCAATTGGTCGCGGCGATGGCGGAACGCACGCTGTGGCTGACCGACGCTTACTACATCGGCACTGCGCCGTACGTGCAGGCGCTGCGTGCCGCAGCGCTGGACGGCGTGGATGTGCGCCTGCTGGTGCCGGGGGCGAGCAACTTCATCGCGGTGTCCACCTTGTCGCGCGCCGGATACCGTCCGCTGCTCGAGGCCGGCATCCGCGTGTTTGAATGGAACGGCCCGATGCTGCACGCCAAGACCGCAGTGGCCGATGGCCGCTGGGCGCGCGTCGGATCGACCAATCTCAATATCGCTAGTTGGATCGGCAACTACGAACTCGATATCGCGATCGAGGATGACAATTTCGCGGCGCTGATGGAAGCGACCTACGAGGAAGACCTCGCCAACGCCACCGAAATCCGGCTCTCCACGCGCAACCGCGTGCATCTTTCATTACGCCGCCAGCATGTGCGCGGACGCTTTCGTGGCAGCGCCTCGCGCGCAGCAGCGGGCGCGCTGCGCATCGGCCGCACCGTGGGCGCGGCCATGACCAATCACCGCGTGCTGGGCCCGGCCGAGGCCGGCATCATGGCCGCGGTTGCGATGGTGATGCTGGTGCTGATGGCGGTGGCGTTATGGTGGCCGCTGGCGGTAGTGGTGCCGCTGTCGATGCTGGGGTTATGGATGGCGATCAGTTTGCTGGTACGCGCATTTATTTTGCGCCGGCAAGGGCAACGCGAGAGCACGCCAGCGGCACGTGACAATACGGCACGTGAGTGACATAACACCCACGGAAAATCAGAATCCGCCGCTAACCCACCGTTCCAGATACGCCAGCGGCACCATCAGCAGCAGCTGCAAAAGCAGCAGCGCAATCAGCGGCGACAGATCAACCATGCCGATCGGCGGCACCAGACGCTGAAGCGGCCGCAGCAGCGGGCGCGTCAACGCAGCAACTACTGGCGCCAGCGGACTGGCCGCATTCACCCACGACAATATAACCTGTAAAAAAATAGCGCCTATCGCCAGATAAATCGCCAGCCGCAGCAGCAGCACCAGCGCCATCGAGAGGCCCGTGGCTACGACCGCATCTGGCGCCACGCCTCTGAGCAGAAGGAGCAGCAGCACTTCAACCACCACTACCAGCCAAGCCAGCACCAGCGTCGCAAGATCGTGCCCCCACAAGCCGGGAATGACGCGCCGCGCCGGCAACACCACGAAGTTGGTCAGCGCCTGCACGAACGCCGACAGCGGATTGCGCGAGGCGCTGCGGCTCGCCTGCATCCAGAAGCGCAGCAACAACACCCCGGCGAAGAATTCGCAGAGGGTCTGGATGAGGAAGATCGCCGCGTTATTGAGCATGAGAATTCAATAAAAACAATTCGTTACATGGATTACGCGATCAGCCTTGCCCCAACTCTACACCCAGTTCGCGCGAGCGTTCGGCGGCGGCTTTCACCGCGCGCACAATGGCGGCTTGGAGCGCATCGTCGGCCATCGATGCCAGCGCGCGTTCTGTGGTGCCGCCTTTGGAGGTGACGCGTGCGCGCAAGGTGGCGGTGTCTTCGCTGCTATGCGCGGCCAGTTTCGCCGCGCCGCTAAACGTGCCTAGCGCCAACTGGCGCGCCGTCGCCGGGCTCAAACCCAGCTCGCGTGCAGCCAGCTCCAGTGCTTCGATAAAATAAAATACGTAGGCGGGGCCGCTGCCCGACACTGCCGTTACCGCATCGATATCCTGCTCGCGCTCGACCCACACGCTTTCGCCCACCGCACCCATGATGTTTTCAACGCGCACGCGATCTTCAGCCAAAACCCCCGGCATGGCGTAGAGACCGGAGATGCCGGCGAGCACCAGCGCTGGGGTGTTGGGCATGACGCGCACAATACGTTGATGGCCGTTAAGCCAGCGTGACAGATCGGCGCCGCGTATGCCCGCGGCGATACTGATCACCAGCGCGTTGCGGATCAGCGGCGCGAGTTGCGCGGCAGCCTCGCGCATGTGCTGCGGCTTGATGGCGAGCAACACGCAGTCCGCTTGCATCGCTTCGGCGCTCACGCCGCTGAAGGTTTGAATGCCGAAGTCCTGTTGCAGCTTTTCGCGCGCGGCCGGCGCTATTTCGACCACGCGCAGGTTGTCGCGCTGCCAGCCCCGCTGTAACAAGCCGCCAATAATGGCGCTGGCCATATTGCCGCCGCCGATGAAGGTTAAGTTCATGATGTAAGGGCAGTGAGCAGTAAAAAGTGAACGGTGAACAGTGGCGCTATGGTAACGCGCTAACAGGGGTTGCTGTTCACTTTTCACTGTTCACTGTTAACTGTTCACTGCCCTTACGCCCTCGCGCCGAACACGGCGCTGCCTACACGCACCATGGTGGCGCCCTCGGCAATGGCCTCTTCGAGATCTTCCGACATGCCCATAGACAGCGTATCCAGCGGATGCCCCAGCGCGATCAGCGTGTCCTGCAGCTGACGTAAAAACGCGTAGCGCTGGCGGCGCAGCGCGCTGTCAGGTGTGGGTTCGGGTATGGCCATCAGGCCGCGCAAGCTCAGCCGGGGCATCGCGCGTATCGCCGCTGCCAGCGCCACTTCGGCACCCGGTGCTATACCTGATTTGCTGACTTCGCCACTGACATTGACTTGGATGCACACCTGCAGCGGCGGCAGGTGGGCGGGTCGCGCAGCGTTTAGCCGTGCCGCGATGCGTACGCGTTCAACGCTGTGCACCCACTGAAAGTTTTCCGCGATTAGCCGTGTCTTGTTGCTCTGCAGGGGGCCGATAAAATGCCACTCGAGCCCCAGCGTACTCAGCAGCCCGATTTTATCTAGCGCTTCCTGCAGATAATTTTCGCCAAACGCGCGCTGCCCGGCAGCAGCACATACACGCAGCGTGCTTGCCGCAACCGTCTTGCTCACCGCGAGCAGCGTTACCGCGTCCGGCGCACGCCCCGCGGCGTTTGCAGCAGCGGCGATGCGGGACTTCACGCCTTGCAAGTTGGCGGCAATTGTGGACATAATTTACCCCTGCGGGCGCTATCGGGAATGGCGTAGAATAAAACCTTGGAATGCCACGCCGCATCCTGCATGCGCATCAGCGACTGGACTTCAGAACCGAGCTTACCGGGGAAATTATAATGGACATCGCGGAGCTGCTGGCCTTTGTAGTCAAGAACAAAGCCTCTGACCTGCATTTGTCGTCGGGGCTGCCGCCGATGATACGCGTGCAAGGCGACATCCGCCGCATCAACCTGCCCCCGCTCGAGCACAAAGACGTTCATGCGATGATTTATGACATCATGAACGATGGTCAGCGAAAATTCTACGAAGAAAATCTGGATTGCGATTTTTCCTTCGAAATACCCAATCTCGCGCGCTTTCGCGTCAATGCGTTTGTGCAAAACCGCGGCGCGGGCGGCGTGTTCCGTACCATTCCGTCCAAGGTATTGTCGCTGGAGGATTTAAAGGCGCCCAAGGTTTTCATCGATATCGCCGATCAGCCGCGCGGTGTGGTGCTGGTCACCGGTCCCACCGGATCGGGAAAATCAACCACGTTGGCGGCGATGGTGAATCACATCAATGAAAACGAATTTGGCCACATACTGACGGTGGAAGACCCCATCGAATTCGTGCACGAATCCAAAAAATGCCTGATCAACCAGCGCGAAGTCGGCCCGCACACACTGTCGTTTTCCAACGCGCTGCGCTCGGCGCTGCGTGAGGACCCCGACATTATTCTGGTCGGCGAGCTGCGCGACCTGGAAACCATCCGCCTCGCGATGACCGCGGCGGAAACCGGCCATTTGGTGTTTGGCACCCTGCATACGAGTTCGGCCGCCAAAACCATCGACCGTATTATCGACGTGTTCCCGGCCGAAGAAAAAGAAATGATGCGCGCGATGTTGTCGGAGTCGCTGCGCGCGGTGATTTCGCAGACCCTGCTCAAGACCAAGGACGGCAACAGCCGTGTCGCCGCGCACGAAATCATGGTGGGCACGCCGGCGATTCGCAACCTCATCCGCGAGGGCAAGATCGCACAGATGTACTCGGCAATCCAGACCGGTGCCCAGCTCGGCATGCAGACACTCGATCAAAATCTGCAGGACCTGGTCAAACGCAACATCGTCAGCAAGGAAGAGGCGCGCGGCAAGGCCGCGAACAAGGACCATTTTCTGTAAATCCGACTATTCACGTGCCGCAGCAGCGGCGGGAGCATCGGGATGGATAGAGACACCGGCGTCAAATTCATGCACGACCTGCTGCGGGCGATGGTCGCGAAAAAGGCCTCCGACCTTTTTATCACCGCCGGTTTTCCGCCGGCGATCAAACTGGACGGCAAGATGACCCCGGTTGCCGATCAGCCGCTCACGCCGCAGCACACCGCTGAGCTCGCGGCGGCGATGATGAACGACAAACAGGCGGCGGAGTTTGAATCCACCAAAGAATGCAACTTCGCCATCAACCCCGGCGGCATCGGCCGTTTTCGCGTCAGCGCTTTTGTGCAGCAGGCACGGATAGGCATGGTGCTGCGTACCATCGTCGCCAAAATCCCGGATTTCGAGGATCTGGGATTACCGCCGGTGCTCAAAGATGTGGTGATGGCCAAACGCGGGCTGTTAATCATGGCTGGCGGCACCGGTTCCGGCAAATCGACTTCGCTGGCAGCGATGATCGGCCACCGCAACGAACACTCCTACGGCCATATCATCACCATCGAAGATCCGATTGAATTCGTGCATGAGCACAGGAACTGTGTCATCACGCAGCGTGAAGTGGGCGTGGATACCGACTCCTGGCACGCCGCACTGCGCAACACGCTGCGTCAGGCGCCCGATGTGATACTGATCGGCGAGATTCGGGATCGCGAAACCATGGACTACGCGATCGCGTTTGCCGAAACCGGGCACTTGTGCATGGCGACCTTGCATGCGAACAGCGCCAACCAGGCGCTGGATCGCATCATTAACTTTTTCCCCGAAGAGCGCAAACATCAACTGCTGATGGATTTGTCGCTCAACATTCGCGGCATTGTTTCACAGCGCCTGCTGCCCAGGCGCGATGGCAAAGGGCGCGCGGCAGCCGTTGAAATCCTGCTCAATACGCCACTGATCTCGGATCTTATTTTCAAAGGTGACGTGCACGAGATCAAAGAGATCATGAAAAAATCGCGCGAACTGGGGATGCAAACTTTCGACCAGGCGCTGTTCGATTTGTATGAAGCGGGAGTGGTCAGTTACGAGGATGCGCTGCGCAATGCCGACTCGCTCAACGAATTACGGCTGTCGATCAAGCTTCAGGGCAGGGAAGCCAAAGACAAGGACATCATGACCGGCATCGATCATTTGCAGCTGACCTGATCGCGACGCCGGCTTAAACGGCCGGTGCCGGCTTCACCCGCCGCATCGTGCCCGCCACCAGTTTGTATTCGAACAAACGGCATTCCAGCGCGCCGTTAAAAAGCGGTGTGCGTTTGGATGCGGCGAGGCCTATTTTTTTTGCCAGTTGCATATCCGCCGACAATAAATACGCCGTCCAACCGCTGAATTTTTGCTTCAGCGCATCGCCCAGTTTGGGATAAAACGCCGCCAGTTCGTCGCGCTCTTCCATGCGCACGCCGTAGGGCGGATTGGTGACGATTATGCCGCCGGACATACCCGCTAGCGCGGGCGCGGGCATTTCAAACACGTTGGCTTGCTTGAGCGCAACGCTGCCGCTCAACGCCAGCTCGTCGAGATTAGCGCGTGTCATCTGCAGCGCATCGCCCCGCAGATCGGAGCCATAAATAGTTACTGTGCCGGGGTTGATTTCAGCGGCCTTGGCCTGGTCGCGCAGCACATTCCAGGCGCGGGCATCAAAATTCAATAGCTTCTCGAAGGCGAACGCACGGCCGATGCCGGGCGCACGGCGGGCTGCGATCAGCGCCGCTTCACACAAAATAGTACCGCTGCCGCACAGCGGATCCAGCAGCACGGTATCCGGCGTCCAGCCCGCCAACGCCAGCATGCCCGCCGCGAGATTTTCACGCAGCGGCGCTGCACCTGCCTCGCGCCGGTAGCCGCGCTTGAACAGTGGTTCGCCCGACAGGTCGAGATACAAGGTGAGATCAGCGGCGGTAAGAAAGGCATGCACGCGCACATCCGGTGCGTGGGTATCGATGCTCGGCCGCTGGCCGCCGCGCACGCGAAACACATCGCAGATCGCATCCTTGATACGCAGCGTGATGAAATCGAGGCTTTTCACCGGCGCCTTGATCGCCGATACGTTCACGCGCAACGTGCATGCCACGCTGAACCATGCGGGCCAGTCGAGCGCACGCGTGGCCTCGTAGATATCCTGATCCGAACGATCCGAACGATAGCGCGCCTGACCCACGCGCCACAGCACACGGCTGGCCACGCGGCTGTGTAGATTGACGGCATAACCCAGCGCAAACGCACCTGAAAAATGCACCCCGCCATCGACCGCCCTGACGCCCGCAGCCGCAAGCGCCGTGAGTTCCCTGGCGAGCACCGGTTCGAGGCCGCGCGGACAACTCGCGAAAAATTGCGTGTCTTTGCTCAACGTCGATTCACTACAGATCAACGTAGACTTCAAACAGGACGCGCTGCCAGGGATTGCGCGCCTGCGTGAGTTTGACGATGCGCGCCTTGACCGCTGCACCGCGATCCATCTGCCGCGCGACATCGGCGTTTTCGCGGCGCGGTAGGTAACCGAGCCGGCTGCCTTGCCATTCGATGCGCACCGCATTGGCGTCATGCGGATTGTCGCGTTCGCGCACCAGCGTCAGCGCATCGCCCAGTTTCATTTCATCCCACAGCGCCTTGCCGTCGTAGAACTGGAAACCCGCCAGCGGCGATTGCTGCACGATGATGTGGGCTGCGGCGCGCACGCTCCACGTTGTCGTGGCCAGCGCGGCAGCCAGTGCAAAAGCGGCGAACGGTGCAGGCATCAGCATCAAAACGGTTTGACCACAGTGAGCATCACCACCAGCAGCAGGATGATCGTTGGCACTTCATTAAACCAGCGGTACCACCGGTGTGAGCGGGTATTGCGGCCCTGCTCGAACTTTGCCAGCAAGCGACCGCTGGCATGATGATAACCGGCCAGGAGAATGACTAACAGCAGTTTAAGCTGCAACCAGCCGCCGCCAAAACCGTAACCCAGCCACAACCACACGCCGAAGCCCAGCGCAAAAATCGCCAGCAGGGTCATGAAGCGATAGAGCTTGCGCGCCATGGTGATTAAACGCGTGTGCGCTGCGCCGTCGCTTTCCATCGCCAGGTTCACCAGAATACGCGGCAAATAGAACAGGCCCGCGAACCAGGCGATGACGAAGAAGATGTGCAGTACTTTAACCCATAACATATTGCTGCTACCCGATAGTCTTACTTAAGCATACGTTTTATCAACAACTGCCGCGCGACAGCGTAGCTTACACCGGCGTAAGCCAGCAGCACCAGCCCATGCAGCCACGCCTGATCCGGCAACATGCCGTTCATCAGCGGACGCGACAGCGCCACAGCATGCGTCAGCGGCAGCAGTTGCGCGGCCCATTGTGCGGGAGCGGGCAACTGCTCGGGCGGGAAAAACACGCCGCATAGCAGCATCATGGGCGTGATGGCGAGGGTGAAGTAATACATGAAAAAATCGTAACTGGGTGAGCACGCGGTGATGATCAGCCCCAGTCCCGCGAACACCAGCCCGGTGAGCAGAATCACCGGCAGTATCCACAACGCCAACGCCGAACCCACCAGTCCCAACGCGCTCGCAACCACCAGCACCGCACAGCCCGACAACACGCTTTTGCTGGCCGCCCACACCCATTCTCCCAGCACCACATCGTCCAGCGTCAACGGCGCGTTGATGATGGCGTCCCAGGTACGCTGCACGTGCATGCGCGAAAACGCCGAATACATGGCCTCGAACGAGGCCGTCATCATGGTCGACGAGCACACCACCCCGCCGGCGAGAAACGCCACGTAACTCACGCCCTGCATCTGCGGCAGCAGGCTGCCAAGGCCGTAACCGAGGCCCACCATATACAGCAACGGATCGGCAAGATTCCCCAGCACCGAGGGTAGCGCCAGCTTGCGCCATACCAAGAGATTGCGGCGCCATACGTGGAGGAAGCGCAGGTTGGGATAGGCAAGGGATTGGCGCATGGGATCAGCGGTCTTGGCAGTGATCTGAACGGCGTGAACGGGTGAACGAGTGAACGAGTGAACGGGTAACCCCGAGCCGGGGTGGGGTTGCAGCTTGGTTTTTCTCGTTCACTCGTTCACCCGTTCACTCGTTCACTCTTTCACAGAAGTCAGTCGCGCAGTTCGCGGCCGGTGAGCTTGAGAAATACATCTTCAAGATTGGCACGGCGGTGCACATAACGCAGGTGGGTTTGCGCGCCGTGATGCGCCAGATCAGCGACCAGCGCCTGCGCGTCACGCGCATAGCAAAATACCGTTTCGCCATGTGTTTCGCAGCGCTCGGCAAGATTGCTGCCCGTCGCCGCCGCCCAATCGCCGGCACCATCGCCGTACACTTCAACCACTTCCGATTCGATATGCGCTGCGATCAGTTCGCGCGGCGTGCCGATGGCGATGATGCGCCCGTGATCCATGATGGCGAGACGGTGGCACAGGCGCTCGGCTTCTTCCATGACATGCGTGGTGAGCAGCAGCGTTTTGCCGCGCAGCGTGAGCTGGCGCAAGCGTTCCCAGATGACATGCCGCGCCTGCGGGTCAAGTCCAGTGGTCGGTTCATCCAGAAACAACACATCGGGATCGTTGATCAGCGCGCGCGCCAGCGTCAAGCGTCGCTTCATGCCGCCCGACAGCGTCTGAATACGCGCATCGGCGCGTGCAGCGAGGCCGGCGTATTCCAGCAATTCGGGTATGCGCCGTTCCAGTTCAAGATGCGTGATACCGAAATAACGCCCATACACCAGCAGGTTTTCACGCACCGTGAAATCGGGGTCGAGATTATCGAGTTGCGGCACCACGCCCACACGCGTGCGGGCTTCGCGCGCGTGGGTTAAAACATCGTGATCCAGCAGCGTGATGGCACCGCTGTCGGGACGGGTCAGCCCCAGCGCCAGACGCAGGGTGGTGGTTTTGCCCGCACCGTTGGGTCCCAGCAGGCCAAAACATTCACCGGGCGTCAGCTCGAAATCCACGCCCGCAAGGACCTCGCGGCCCTCATAACACTTGCGCAAACCGCTGACCGCCAGTTGCGTCACGCGCACCAGCGGCTGACGATTTGCCCCAGCAGGTTCAGCCGGCCGTGAAAAAAATGTTCGCCGCCCGGCACCACCACCACCGGCAGATTTTGCGGGCGCGCCCAATCGAGTACCGCCGCCAGTGGCACCACATCATCGTGCTCGCCATGAATAACCAGCGTATGTTCAGGAACGGTCTCGGCGGGAAAGCGATTCACCGCCGCACCGACCAGCACCATGCGTTCACACGCTATGCGCTTGGCGACGCGCGTTTGCACAAAGCTGCCAAACGAAAAACCCGCCAGCAGCAGCGTTTGCGTATTAAAACGCGCCATCGCGTACTCGGCTACCGCGATCAAGTCATCGCTCTCGCCCACGCCGTGGTCGTGCACGCCCGCGCTCGCGCCCACGCCACGAAAATTAGGCCGTAGCGCCACATAGCCCAGGCTGTACAGCGTGCGCGCCAGCGTCGTCACCACCTTGTTGTCTTTGGCGCCACCCTGCAAAGGGTTCGGATGTGCAATCAGCGCGATGCCACGCCGCGGCGTGCCGGGATCGTGGATATCGGTATCGATGTTGCCGGCGGGGCCGGGGATGAGTACGCGTTCGGCGGGTGGGGGGGGCATCGCTTAAGGGCGTGAACGGGTGAAAGGATGAAGGTTCAGGGGCAACTGCGTGAACGGGTGAACGAGTGAACGAGAAAAACCAAGCTGCAACCCCACCCCGGTTCGCGGTTACCCGTTCACTTGTTCACCCGTTCACCCGTTCACCCGTTCACCCGTTCACCCGGTTATATCTTAAGCCTCTCCACCACCCGCCCATGCACCAGATGCTCCTGCACGATTTCGTCGACGTCCTCCTGATCGACGTAGGTGTACCACACCTCTTCCGGGTAAATCACCATCACCGGACCCTCATCGCAACGGTCGAGGCAGCCGGCCATGTTGACGCGCACCTTACCCTTGCCGGAGAGCTTGAGGGATTTGACCTTGTCCTTGGCGTAGTCGCGTATCTTGCTCGCGCCATGGTCATTGCAACAGTTGGCACCGGTGTCGCGCTGATTACAACAGAAAAAAACGTGCCGTTCATAATAGCTCACGGGATGGCCCTCTCTTCATGGTGTAGCGGCGGATTATAGATGTTTCGCGCGATCTAGGCGTGGTTGGTTGCGCCACAATGCCGCGCACAAATAGCCTAACGCGAGCAGCGGCCACAGTTCCGATACTGCGCGCAGTATCGCGGAAAAACTCAGGAAGTGACTGGCCTTGCCGCTGGTTAATTGCGGCGGCAAACTGAAATACGGGTTGTCGGGTGCGAGATTAATCACCGCCCATGCGATCACCAGGGACAACAGCGCCAGACTCAGGCGCGCGCTGTGGCCGAGCACGAGGATGCCGGTCAGCAGCGCCCCCCCCAGCATGAGGCCCAGCATAGTCCCCGGCGTCATCCACGCCCAGGCGCCCTGCGGTTTGCCCAGAAACGTGGTGATCAGTATTTTGCAGGCCAGCGCCGCCACGATGACCACGCCTATCACCAGGCCGCGGCGCGTCCCGGCGCGCAGCAGCGTCGACAGCAGCAGGCCGATACCCAACAGATTGAAAAACACCACCGTCGCTTCCACTGACAGCAGGCGGCTGGGCGTGTGAAAAAAATACGTCGGCAAATCAAAGGTTCCGCGCAGATTGCCGGTGCCAAAAACCTGGGTCAGCGGGTTCAAGTGGGTAACGATCCACAACACCGCCACCACGATGCCGATATCGATCAGCGCTCCCGGCATGAACACGCGGTCGCGCAACGCGCCCAGCCGTGCGCCGATACGCCGCGACGGCAGAAATAGCGGCGCCGCCAGCGCGCCTATCAGCGCGCCCGCGCCATTCGCCAGCACGTCGACGTTGGAGGCGATGCGCCCTGGCAAAAACATTTGCATGCCTTCCATGGCGATGCTGATCCCCACCGCCAGCAGCAAACCCGCGGCCACGGCGGCCATGGGCGGCAACCACAGCCGCACGCCGAGGGTGAGCATAAAGCCCAGCGGGGCGTACGCCGACACATTAATCAACACATCGCTGAGCGTGATGTAGCGCGGCCAGGGCGCGGCGAGAAAGCCGTAAACATCGTCCGCCGGGAAACGCCAGCCACGAAATGGTTGCAGGCTGGCGTACAGGATAACCAGCAGGTAAGCTAACGCCAGCACCAGTGACAACAGGTAAACGTGCCGCGACTCCCCCACCTGGGGGGTCGCGGTTTCATGTGCCACCCTATTCAATTCGGACCCGGAAACCATTGCACAAATACTACGATATTTTCAACGGCGACGCCGACGGGCTGTGTGCGCTGCAGCAGTTGCGCCTGGAAGAACCGCGTAACGCGGAATTAATCACTGGCGTTAAACGCGACATCCAGTTGCTCGAGCGCGTGAATGCGGCTGCCGGCGATGACATCACGGTGCTCGACATTTCACTCAAATCCAATGCATCCGCGCTGGCGCGCTTGCTCGGGCGCGGCGTTACGTGCCGTTATTTTGATCACCATGCAGCGGGCGTGATACCCGTGCACCCCGGCCTGAGCGCGCACATCGACACCGCGCCCGATGTCTGCACCAGCCTCCTGGTGGATCGCTATCTTGCGGGCCGCCAGCGCCTGTGGGCGGTGGTGGCAGCGTTCGGTGACAATCTGGTGGCACCCGCGATACGCGCCGCGCAGCCGCTGGAACTGGACCACAACGAGCTGGCGCAGCTGCACGAGTTGGGCGATTGTCTTAACTACAACGCCTACGGCGAGTCGATCGATGACCTGCATTACCACCCCGCCGATTTGTATCGGGCGCTTGCGCCGTACGCCGATCCGCGCGAATTCATGCTCGATGAGCCGGTGTTCGAGGTGCTGAAGCACGCGTACACCGAAGACCTGCTGCACGCCGAAGCAATTGCGCCGGAGTTCGCCGGCACTTGCGCCGCACTTTATCTACTGCCAGACGCCGCGTGGAGCCGCCGCATTAACGGCATCTTCGGCAACCGTCTGGCACAGGCGCATCCGCAGCGCGCGCATGCCGTGCTGGTAGCCAAGAGCGGCGGCTACACCGTCAGCGTGCGTGCGCCCTTAAGCACCCCGCAGGGCGCCGATGACCTGTGCTTGCGCTTCGCTAGCGGCGGCGGACGCAAAGGCGCGGCAGGCATCAACCTGCTGCCGACAGCGCAGTTCGCAGCATTCGTCACCGCCTTTCGCGCGGCGTATCCGTGAATGGAAGGTGGCGCAAGATACAGCGCCGTCATACGCGCTGATCCGGCGCCGCATTGCGCACGGAAATACTTAGTAACCTTATGTTATTAAACACTATTTAAGTTTTATCCGCACGCAGCGCAGCAGCCTCCAGCAGGCCAAATGCGAGCAGCCAACCGCACGCATCCCACGCATTCATCCACTTGCCGCTGATCAGCCAGATGACGATCATCCCGCCCAGCGCGGCGTACAGCGTCACCGCGGTGGTGATGAACACGCGGCGATGCGCCGCCACCACGGCTGGGCGCCAGACACCGATTTCCAGCAGGACCACCACGGCTATCCACAAGCAAAGATTGGCAGCGTCTAGCCATGCTTGTTCGCGCACATAGAGTAGCCCGCTGACGCCGATGGCCAGTGTCGCGGCGAGGCGCGCGCCACGCATCGCCGCGCGTGCCCACCTCACACGCGACAGCCGCGGGCGCGTGCTTTCGAGCAGGAACAGCAGCAGCAGCGCATACCATGCCACCGACTCCAGCGCTTCGCTGAAGCGGCCCGCGACGATATAGTAGAGGGTGTTGCCGGCGAGCACGCCGAATATGAGCGCGCCATATCGCAGCCCCGGCGGATGCGCGGCCATGAGAGGGGATCAGAGGTGGCGTGTTTCGCCGCCCGCGTGAGGTGTGTGGCTCGCAGCGTGCGCGGCAGGTGTTGCGGGTGGCGACGCAGGGCGGCTTACCACCTGTGGCAGCAAGGAACCCGCAGCCATAGCCGCGCCGGCCACCAGAAACCCCACCAGTTGCGGCAGCCATACCTCGTTATCGGTACCGAAGAACTCCAGCAGCAGCCAGGTTAAAAATCCCGCCGCGATGCCCGCCAGCGCGCCTTGCGTGGTGGCGCGCTTCCAGTAGAGGCCGAGGCACAGCGGCCAGAACGCCGACACCAGCGTGATCTTGTAGGCGTTTTCCACCATCTTGAAAATGCTGGCGCTGGAATTGAGCGCGAACACCAGCACGATGCAGGTAAAACACACCAGCACGATGCGCATAGTACGCAGCAACACGCGATCGCTCATATGCGGATAGACGTTACGGATAATGTTTTCCGAGAACGCCACCGACGGTGCCAGCAGCGTTGCACTCGAACAGCTCATGATGGCCGACAGCAACGCGCCGAAAAACACCACCTGCGCCATCAGCGGCGTGTGTTGCAGGATCAGCGTGGGCAATATCAGTTGCGTATCCTTGCTGAGCAACTCGGTAAACACCCTGGGGTCCACCAGCGTTGCCGCATAGGCGAGGAACATCGGCACAAAGGCGAAGCCGAAATAAATCGAGCCGCCGAGCACCGAGCCGCGTACTGCGGTTTTTTCATCCTTGGCCGAGGTGATGCGCTGGAACACATCCTGTTGCGGAATCGAGCCCAGCATCATGGTGATCCACGCGCCGATAAAGGGTATCCACGCCGTCATTTTCGCTTCGGGGAAGAACTCGAGCTTGCCGGCAGCGTGCGCATGCGCCACCACTGCGCCCACACCTCCGGTCATGCCGGCAATCACATAGCCGATGTACAGCATGCCGCCCATGATCACCGTCATTTGCACAAAATCGAGTATCGCCACCGACAGCATGCCGCCGAAGGTGGTGTAGGTGAGCACTATCGCCGCACCGATGATCATGCCCAGCGGTTGGCTGATGGCGCCGCCGGTGACCACAAAAAATACCAGCCCCAGCGCCTTGATCTGCGCCGCCACCCAGCCCAGATACGAAGTCACAATGGCCAGCGTACACAGCACCTCAACGGTGCGGTTGTAGCGCAAGCGGTAATAATCGCCGATGGTGAGCAGGTTCATGCGATACAGTTTGCGCGCGAAAAACAGGCCGGCGAAGATCAGGCACAGGCTCGATCCGAACGGATCGGCCACCACCCCGCGCAGTCCGTCCTTGACGAAGGTGGCGGAAATGCCGAGCACCGTCTCCGCGCCGAACCAGGTGGCAAACACGGTCGCCATGACTATCGGCAACGGCAAATTGCGGCCCGCTACGGCAAAATCTTTTGCGTTATGCACGCGCGTAGCGGCGATCAATCCGATGGCGAGCGAAAGCAGCAGGTAGATCACCACAAACCAGATCAGCATGGACGCCTCCCGGCACTTAACGCAGGAATCATAAAGCTAGCGCAGCCAGAACAGGCATGCGCTCACTGCCGCGCTGAGAGCGAACAGCGTGGCGACCAGCGCCAGCGTACTGCGCAGGCGTTGCTGTTGCAGTTGCAGCAGTGCCAGCTGCTGTTGCAGCGGCGCGATGCGGTCTTCATTCAGTGCGCGGTGTATGAGTCGCGGCAGCTGGGGAATCGTGGCGGCCCACAAGGGTGCCTCTTCCTGCACTTGCCGCAGCAGCGCGCGCCAGCCGACTTGTTCCGACATCCAGCGCTCCAGAAACGGCTTTGCGGTGGCCCACAGATCGAGGTCGGGATCGAGATCGCGGCCCAGCCCTTCAATATTCAGCAGCGTTTTTTGCAGCAGCACCAGTTGTGGCTGGACTTGCATGTTGAAGCGGCGCGAGGTCTGAAATAAACGCAGCAACAACTTGCCAAACGAAATGTCCTTGAGTGGCTTGTCGAATATCGGCTCGCACACGGCGCGTATTGCGGTTTCGAAGGCTTCGACACTGGTGTCGGGGGGTGTCCAGCCCGATTCTATATGCGCCAGCGCCACACCCCGGTAGTCACGACGGAAAAACGCCAGAAAATTTCGCGCCAGATAATGTTTGTCGCTGGGTGTCAGCATGCCCATGATGCCGAAGTCGAGCGCGATGTATTGGCCGGTCGGGCTGACGAAAATATTGCCGGGATGCATGTCGGCGTGAAAAAAACCGTCACGGAACACCTGGGTGAAAAATATTTCCACGCCCGTGCGCGCGAGCTTCGCGATATCGACGCCCTGCGCGCGCAGGGCATCCACCTGCGATACTGGTGTGCCGTGCATGCGCTGCATGACCATCACCTCGGTGGCGCAGTATTCCCAGTAAATTTCGGGCACGGCCAACAGCGGCGAGCCAGCAAAATTGCGCCGTAACTGGCTGGCGTTGGCGGCCTCGCGCATCAAATCCAGCTCGTCGTCGAGATGGCGGCTGAATTGCGCCACCACTTCATGCGGCTTGAGCCGTTTGCCGTCGTCCCACAGCCACTCCATCAGCGACGCGGCGGTGTCGAGCAGCTCGACATCGTTGCGTATGACTTTGGCGATGCCCGGGCGCAGTATTTTGACTGCGGCTTCGCGGCCGTCGTGCAGTTGGGCCAGGTGCACCTGCGCGACCGAGGCACTGGCATGCGCGGTGCGGTCGAAGCTGCGGAAACTATCGTTCAGCGGCCTGCCCAGCGCACGTTCGATCACCGCTACCGCTACAGCGCCGGGAAACGGCGGCACCTGATCCTGCAGTTTGGCGAGTTCATCGGCGATGTCTTCCGGCAGCAGATCGCGCCGCGTGGAAAGTATCTGGCCGAATTTGATGAAAATCGGCCCCAGTGTTTCCAGCGCACAGCGCAGCCGCACCGCGCGTGGCGCGGAAAGATTGCGCCAGAACAACACCACGCGCAGGGCGCTGTGCAGCCCGCTCATACGGTGGTGGCCACGCAGAAATTCGTCGAGGCCAAAACGCAGAGCGACGGAAATAATGGTTAGCAGGCGATAGAAGCGCATGGGGGAATTTTAACGGCGTGAACGAGTGAACGGGTGAACGAGTAGCCCCTTGGTACCGCAGCTTGGCCTCGCCCTATGCGTTTGCCGAATAAGCAAGCGCCGCACGGCGGAGGGTTTCACCCGTTCACTCGCTCACTCGTTCACGTAGTTCTATGCGCTTCTCCAGCCGCGCCACATCATCACGCAGCGCATCCACTTCGCGGTTGAATTGCTCGATCTGCGCACCGCCGGCGATTAGCGGCTGCTCTTCGGTCCAATACTCGGCGAACGCGCGCGCCAGATTGTCCGCGCCCTGACGGCCCCAATGGTCCAGCGTGCGTGCGGTTTCAGCCATGCGGTGCGCGGCAATGTCGCCGAACATGCGACTCAAGTCCTCTTCCATGTCCCAGCGCAAGTTGCGCGCGACCTGACTCAGCGCCGCCGCCAGTTGCGGATCCCCTTCCACCCTGATCTCGTTCCACGCGCTTGCATCGCGGGCGGCCAGCCGCAGCATCAGGCCCGGCGTCAGCCGTATTGTCACCTCGGGCGTGCTGTGCGCAGCGGCGGCCGCAACCTCGCCGCCAGCGCTAATGCCGAGCAAAAGGGTGAGCGGAAAACACACCACGCAGACGACTTTTCCGGCGTAAGGTTGCAGCCGTCGCAGAGCCCAACTGTTTTGCTGCAACAGCCGGTTGAGGGGCGCGAGATAGAGTGGCGGTATCAAAAAATTAAAAAAACGCCCGGACTCGCCGGGCGTTTTATCACAGTAAAGCGGTGTTACGTTATCAGGCCTGCTGGATGCCCGAAACTCTCCAGCCTGCACCACCGCTGATGGATTTTTCGAGGTGCCAGATTTCGTTGAGATTGCTCTGCACGCCGTTCTCGCGGATTTGGCCGGTGAAACGCACGCTGACCACATAAAGGCCGCCCTCGGTAACCACCTCCAGCACTTCGGATTGCAGCCCGACCGACTCGGTTTTCTGCTGCGCGCCCCAGGCGGATTTCATTTCCGCTTCGAGTTCGCGATACAGTTCCGGCGTCAGGAAATCACGCAAGGTCGAGGCGTCACCAGCATCGTTCGCCGCCTGCAGGCGCTCGAAATTGAGTTTGGCTTGACGCTCGAACTCAGCCACGTCAAAGTCAGCAGGCCAGCGGCTGGCAGTTGCGGCATGCATCGCTGTAGGCGCGCCACCCACCGTGGCGGCGAGCGAACCGGGGGCAGCATTGCCGGTGAATTGCGCAGGTTGTTGCGCCTGCGCCTGCGGCAGCGGCGCAGCACTTTGATTACCCGCGCCCGCATAACCCAACGGCTGTTGCGATGACTTGTTGCGCGTGACCATGCGGTAGATGAAATAACCCGCGCCGAGCAGCAGCCCTACCATCAGGATGCCGGTCAGCATGCTGCCCATTGCACCGCCCAGGCCCATGCTGCTCAGGAGCGCGGCGATGCCAAGACCGGCAGCGAGGCCGGCCAAAGGTCCGAGAAAGCGGCTCATGCCTGAAGGTGCTGGCGCTGCCGGTGCAGGTGCGGCTTTTTGCGCGGGTGCCGCTGAATTGCTGGCGCTGCTGCTTTGGCGGCCCGTGTTCTTGCCACCACCGACGCGTGCCGCTTCAGTATCCACCGCAACCATCGTGAAACCAACGAGTATTGCCAAGATGCCCAGTAACTTAGTCATTATTTTCCTCCGTTCAATGTGAACCAAAAGCGCCGGTAAATCCAAGCCCAGTGATTGGGTATTGCTACGCTGCGGCTGCATTATAGAGCGTACCCCATGCCGCGCAACAAATAATAAAAAATAAATTAAATCAATGGGTTAAATATTAAAATTTGTAGCCGCGATGAAGTGCCACCACGCCCGCAGCCAGATTAAAATAATCCACACGCTCAAGCCCAGCCTGCAGCATCATGTGTTTGAGCGTTTCCTGATCGGGATGCATGCGTATGGATTCGGCCAGATAGCGGTAGCTCGCCGCGTCCTGGGCGATGACTTCGCCCATTTTCGGCAACACCTTAAACGAATACGCCTGGTACGCGCCCTGCAGTGGTTTCCACACGCGGCTGAATTCGAGCACCAGCAAGCGGCCGCCCGGACGCAGCACACGAAACATCTCGGCCAGCGCCTGGTCTTTATGCGTCATGTTGCGCAGGCCAAAGGCGACGCTCACGCAGTCAAAGCGATTCGACGCGAAGGGCAGCTTTTCCGCGTCGCACTGCACCGCGGGCGCCAACACCCCATCGTCGAGCAAGCGGTCGCGCCCTAGCCTCAGCATGGCCGCGTTAATGTCGGTGAGCACCACCGCGCCGGCGGGGCCGACGCGTTTGGCGAAGGCGCGCGCGAGATCGGCGGTACCGCCGGCGACATCCAGCACCTGCTCGCCCGCGCGCACATAACTTTGATCGATGGTGAACCGTTTCCACCAGCGGTGCAGCCCCGCCGACATGAGATCGTTCATCACGTCGTAGCGCTGCGCCACCGAGGTAAATACCCCCTCGACCTTGCGCGCTTTTTCAGCCTCGTCGACTTGCTGATAACCGAAGTCGGTGGTTTTGGTCATGAGGTGTTAAACGTGAAGCGTGGCGGGCGAAAGAGGCATTTTTTGCTCATTCCGGCCATGACAGCAACACATCCATGAAAAGAGGGTGGCCATCATAACCGATGCCGCCATGCGGCGCAGCCCTGCCGCGTCAGGTGATATTGCAGTACCCCTCGCTCACCCGTTCATGCCTGCGGTCACTGCAGGCGCAGGGCGAGCGCAGCGCTTAAGCGCTGCGGCAGACCCGCCCCGTCTTGTGCCAACGCCTCACGCAGCGGCGCGCTCCAGATGGCCTGCGGAAAATGCGGATCGTCGCGAAAGCGCGCGATCACATGCCAATGCACATGGGGCGTGAAATTGCCCAGGCTGGCGAGATTTATTTTAGCCGGCTGCAACAACTCGCGCAGCAGCGACTCCACAGTGAAAACCACGCGCATACAGTGCGCGCGGCTGGCGTCGTCAAGATCGGTCATTTCCGCGACATGTGCGTTCCAGATCACGCGGCAATACCCGACGTAGCCTGCTTCCTCGACGTAAACCACCCGCACGCTGGGGTCTTGCCACAGCACTAGTCCGCCGCTGGAATCACATAATTCGCAAGACATAATTGTGTTTAATATCAGTAAGTTATGATGACTACGTAGCCCAAAAAACGATCACCCCGTAGCGCGCACATTTGCCGGCGGCGATACACAGCGCCGACCACCACGGGTTCAAACGCAGCCAGCCCGCAGCCACGCATAAAGGATCGCCGATGAGCGGCACCCACGACAGCAGCAGAACCGGCGCGCCATAACGTTGTAGCGTAGCCAGGCCCTTCAAAGCGGTTTTTTGCGGAATAACGCGCCCGATCACATACGAAGACAGGCCGCCCAGTGTATTGCCGAGCGTGGCGACCGTCAGTGCAGCCCACACCTGGCCGGGGTGCAATTTCAGCACACCGAATAGCACGGCTTCTGATCCGCCCGGCAGCAGCGTTGCGGCGAGAAAACTGCTGACAAACAGGGTCCAGAGACTGGTGGATTCGCTCATCACGGGTGGCAGCAAAGGCAGAGCGCGTATTGTCGCATGAGGCGCGCGTAAGGCGCTTCTGTGGCAGGACCGACAGTCAGTCCTTACATACGGGCATTTTAGTAGTGCGCCAACGCTAGTGTACTGCTTCGCAATTCATGAGATATTCCCTCCCCTTCAAGGGGAGGGCTAGGGTGGGGATGGGGTGGCATTCGCGCGACATTACCCCATCCCCCTCCCAGATGCCCCCTCGCTACGCTCTCCCCCTTGAAAGGGGAGGAGTTTCGCTGATGCCGTGCCGTTGCATAAGTGCCGCATAGTGAAGCACTACTCTAGTTTTTGACGGGCGGCTTGGCATTGGTGGTGGCGGCTGGAGGGGCGCTTTCCTTGACGGTCGCGGGTACCTCCTGCGGTTTTAGCGGGTTTTTGGTGCACTCCTCCAATACCTGCTGTTGCTTGCCGGTGGCGGCAATCCCGAGCTGCGCTGCGCACATCATCTTGAGGTGTTTGGACCACTCGACCAACTCGAGCGCACTCTGGAAGGATTTCAAAGTGTCCGGGTAATCGTAACCTTTCACCAGCAACCTCAGACCACCGAGCGCGAGTTGCTGCTCAGCCGTCGGGGCGGACGCTTTCTCCATCGCCGCCTCTAGATCCATCAGCATCGTGCCGGCCGAAATCGCGTAGCGCGCGGCATTAAACCACTTTTCCTTGAGCAGCAGATCCTCAGTCATTTTTTGCGTCTTCTGCTTGTAGGATTCGAGCTTGGTATTTTCTGCCTTGATGAGGGTGAGCTCGCTGCCCAGGTCACGCAACTTTACCGCCGCCATGGCCGCATAGGCCCCGGCAGCCAGAGCGGCAATCAGAAGTATGGCTTCAATGAATAGTCGACGCACGTGCGGGCTTCCTCGAAATTAATGCGGTTAGCTGTGGTGCGGAGCACGAGCAAAGGGAGCACTCCCAGCTTTTCATCTAACGCGGTTTGGTGCTCGCATCCGGTTGGGGTGCGGGGTACTGGATGTAGTCCGTGCCTTTCGGGTCAGGTCTGATTTCGCGCTCGCGCTTTTCCGTCGCGACAACCACCGCAGCGGGTGGCGCCGGCGCTCGCGGTTTTTCGCTCGGCCGGGCGACCGCTGACTCGATGCCGCGCGCTAGCCCGGGCATCTTCCCCACGTCGGCGCGCAACGCCTGTATCTGATCGCTCAGCTTGGCGATTTGCCGGGATTGCGCCTGCGCTTGAACCTCAAAAGCCTTGCTCTGCGCCAATAAGGCGGTGCTTGGCGGCTCCACCGGCTTTGCGGTCGAGACCGCGGTCAGCTGTGTCTTCAAATCGGCCAGGGCGGCATCCATCCGGCTGCCGATCTTTTCGATCCTGTCAGCGCCTTGCTGGATCTCCAGGTCGGCAACCAACGTATCCAGTCGTTGCAACTTCTCCATGTTCACACCCAGCTCCACCGCCCGCTTGGTGACGATAGTCAGCGCATGGTTGACTTGCTGGAGGCGGCTGTTTAACTGCACCGACACGGTAAAGAAAGCGCCGGCTGAAGCAATCAGCAACACTGCGGATACCGACAGCACTATCACCGAAACAGTGCGCGCGCGTTTCGTGATGACGCCAAGCTCGCCAACCGCCACCAGCAGGTTTTCGGTCGAGGCTGCGGCTACGCTAGCGGAGCGATTGGCGACGCCAGCCGAGTCTATGGCAGCCGTGACGATTTTTTCGAGGCTGGTTTGCGATGCCTCGCCGGCGTCTGCGTCGCTGGAAATTTCGCCAGTGAGGGCTGGGGCGGCGGTGTTGCTGTCTTGCGGTTGCGCGGAGTCGGTCATAATGTAGTGGGTTCGCAATAAGTGCTGTGTGATCCTAGAAAAAGCATTTAGCCACAGAGTACACAGCGTTTACATAGTAAAATCAATAAGTTGGATAGATTTCAAGCACTTGTTTTCTCTGTGCTCCTCGGTGCTCTCTGTGGCTGAATTACCGTTTTAAGGTTGATGCATGGGCCAGTGGGAAGCGCTCCCTGTCACTCCAGGGGTCGGGCTGCCCGCCAGTGCTTATTTTCGCTCTCGCTCCACGCGCGCAGACAGCGCATCAATTTTCGTGTTCAATTCCTGGGTTGCGCGCTCCGCGGCAAGCAGACGTTCCAAAGTCGCTGCCGTCAAACTTACTTTGGTCGCACCCGAGTGCACTGGCGTCGCGGGGCTCCCCACGACAACTTGCGCCAATGCCTGCGCAGGCGCAGGCGCGGCAGCCTCGTCCGCTGCGAGTGGCCGCTGTGCCGATAGGGCCGGTGCCGGTGCCGCTGCCTGGACCGTGAGCGGTGGGATCGAAGGCGCAGGGGCCGTCACACGCGGGGTATGTTCATCCGCGGCGGTGTCGGCAAATACTGGGGGCCTGGCGAGCGTAGGTTGAGGATTAATGACCATAGGGTCTGGGGCCAGGGTTGCGCTGGTCGCAAAGATGACGTTGTCTTGGGCGCCATCGTGGGGAGCGGGCGCGACGCGATGGGCGGCTGCGGCGTGCCCCCCCGGATCGTGTGCCAACGGAGCGCCCTCCGAGGGTGCCGGTGCCGAGACCAGGTTACTGAGGGCGGCAACCTGATGGGTGCCGGCATGCTGCAAATCCGCTTGCGCGCTGCCCTCCTCTACCTGCACCCAGTTCCCGGCCGGCAGTTTACTTGCCGGTTCGCCTATCCACTTGTCGTGGATGCCTTCGGCCGCTGGCACAAACTGCCTGTTGCTGCTCTCAGGGTCGCCAAGCGTGGGCGCCAGCATCCGCGTGGCTGCATCGGCATTGGCGTCAGGAACAAACACGGTCGATTGCCCAGGGGCAGGTGCAGCGTCGGCAAACAATTTGCCGGCTTTGTCTTCGGCCACGCTCACAGGGAGCTGTTGGTTTAGGTGCGATGGTACTGACGCCCTACCCGTCTTTGCGTTGAATTTCAGCATGGACTGGGTGGTGTTTAGGATGAGGTTCGTCGCATCCACATCGGAATTTTTTTCCTGCTTGCTGTCGCTCATCGGGCTCCCCTAGGGTTGGGTGGATCGGTAACAGCCAGTGTATTGTTCAACGAGGCGGCAGTGCGCAGCCAGGGGGCCGGCGGAACGCCTGCTTTCTTGGAAAATTCGGTTGCGCTGGCAGCACTGCCAAATGGCCCCGACACAACCACGTACTTGATTGCCGTGTCCACGCCGGGTTTTACCGGAACGATCAGCGCCTCGACCAAACCCTGATGGGCGCGTTGCCAGTCGCGCGCGGCAGCGTAGGTATCCATGGCCACATGCTGCACGAAAATGCTGTTCTCGCGCGCCGCGCGCACTCGGGTCATGGCTGTTTGCATGGTAGCGATGCCGGGGACCACCGCCAGCGTTTGGCTGTTGGCACCGGTGCTGGGGGCGCCAGCGGATGCCCTTTCAGTATCAATATTCTGACGCGTTTCCTTAGGTGCCGTGACAGCGGTAGTGCTGTGCGCTTGGGCTGGCTGGGCAGGTAGCCCGCCTGCCTCAGTGCCTGCCGCGGCAGGTAGAGGCGCCGACAGTGGGCCGGCGGCCGCTGCGCTGGCGCGATCAGGGTCAGTGTTTTCGGCGGCGGCGCGCGGCACTTCTGGCTTTGACACGAGCGCCGAGTCCTGCGGCGGCGTAGCGGGGCTTCGCGTGCCCTCGCTGTGCGCAGCGGACTGCGATGAGGCGCGTTGCGCTTGAGAAACTGCGCTCGCGACGCCTTGGCCCCAACTGCTTAGAGCATCGCGCAGGGCCATGATCTGGCGCGGGAAAAACGGCGCTACGACGAGCAAAGAGATGGCCACCAAAACGACCCCCTTGAAGCCGGCAAAGCGCTTTGCACGTCCGCGGCCCTTGTTTGCAGGCAGCTTAGGCACCTCCAGCGGGCGCGTTCCGGCCGCTGCGGCCGGCGCCGGCTCGTATACGCTGTCTTCTGCATCCCGTAACACCTGCGGCTCCGGTGCATCGGCGCACAGAGCGGGCGCCACCCGGTCCAACAAGTCGATCACCTCCGCCTCCATGCCCGCAGCGCGAGCGTTCGCCAGCATGGCGGTGGCCTCCGCGCGCGATGGCTCGGCGACCACCCACCTCACCAGATGGCTGCTTGGAATATCCAGGGAATGTTCCGCGCCGCGTCCGGCCTGCAAAACGATCACCTGGGTATTGGCACCGGGAAAGCTGGTGATCAAGCGCGTCAGCAGGCGGTTGGCTTGCGGATTGAGCAGATCAGCAGGGCCAGCGACCAAAATTCGCAACGGTGCCGACGGATTCCGTCCCCTCATGGCCTCTGTGGTCGACAACGAGGACAGAATTTCATTGAAATTGTCCAGCAGGCGCTCGGTCGTGGATGCTTGGTGCAGCTGCAATCGCACGTCAGGGATCGCCCTCAGGCATTGGATGATCAGGCTGCAGTAATGATCGGCGATGGCCTCGCTTGCAGCGACGATGGCCAGGCTCTTCGCGTCACTGATGATTTTTCCGCAATAATAATCGCACAGGGTGCGGTCTGCGGCGCGAAAGAACATTCCCTGCTGCAGGCTTCCTGAAGCAGGCTCCTGGCGCGGGTTCATGGGGGTTGTGTTCATGAGCGGGCCGCCGCGGACTCGAGTAATCCATCGCTATCGAAGCGCACCGACGCGGGCACTTGCACCGAGGGCTTACGGATGTCGCCCATGCCCGGCTGGAAGCTGTTCAGACCGAAGACATAAGCGATGACCTGCGCCACGGCGAAGTAGAGCTCCTCGTGGATGGGGTGATCGATCTTGGTCGTGAAATACAACGACCGTGCGAGCGGGGGCGCCTGAAAGGTATGTACGCCGGCCTTCTTCGCCGCATTGATAATCGCGAATGCCATGGAATCGACGCCTTTGGCGAGCAGTATCGGGGCACCTTCCTTGCTCGGATCATACGACAGGGCGACGGCGAAGTGCTCCGGGTTGGTAATAACTACATCGGCATCTTTTACACGATCCATCATGCGCGCGGTGGCCATTTCACGTTGTCGGCGGCGAATCTGCGCGCGCACTTCCGGGCGGCCCTCGATGTCCTTCATCTCGTCGCGAATTTCTTGCTTGGTCATGCGCATGCGCTTGGAGAACGCATGGCGCTGGTAGAGCAGGTCGGCCATTCCGATCAGGGCAAACGACAGCGTGACGATGAGGGCCGCCCGTACAATCATGTCGGCGGCCGAGGCAACTGCAGGCTCAGCACTCATAGCACCCAGTCGCACCAGTTCGGTAAGGTTAGCATCGACGACCCAGAACACCGCTGCGGTGACGATGGCGAATTTCAGGATTGCCTTCCCCAGTTCGACCAGTGCGCGAGTCCCGAAAACACGTTGCAAGCCCGACACCGGGTTTAGCTTGCTGAATTTCGGTGCCGCGGACTTGATCGCAAAAAGGAACCCACCGGTGATGCCGGAGGCGGCAAATGCCGCGACCAGTGCCACCACCAGCAGCGGCAGCACCGCCAGAAATCCCTGGCCGATATGCTCGGCCAGAATGGCGGGTAGCATCTGCTCGTTGTAAACGACGCCTTGGTCAAAGATAAATCCCGAAGAAAACAGCGTTCGTAAGGCGGTCACGGCATCAGCGCCGAAAATCTGTAGATAAATCGCCGCACTAATCATCACTGCAGCCGCAGGCACCTCATTCGAGCGAGCAACCTCTCCATCCTCCCGGGCTTTCTGCAAGCGCCTTGCGGTCGGCTCTTCGGTGCGGTCTTCGGCACTGTCTTCCGAGCTCATGCCCCTATCCCCAGAATTTCACGGACCTTGGAGAAGCCCTGCAGCCAGAGCCACTGGATGCGATTGCCGGTGACGCCCATGGAGACGAAAATCAGTAGAAAACCGGCGAAGATCATGGCAGGGAACCCGACCACGATAATATTAAGACTCGGTGCCGCCCGGGTGACCACCCCCAGCCCGATGTTGATGAGAATCAGGGCCGCCATGACCGGCAATGCGATCAATAGTGCGCCGAGAAACATCATGGAACTCCATTGCAGCAGGCTGCGGATGGATTGCAGGTCGAGGATAGGTTTTCCCACCGGCAGCATGCTGAAGCTGTCGACCAGAATTGAAATCACCAGCAAGTGTCCACCCAGCGCGAAAAAAATCAGGGCCCCAAGTATCATCAGGAACTGCGCGAGGGTCGGCACGTTGCCGAAGTTCGGATCGAGCAAGGTGGCAATGGATAGCCCCATGGATGAGGAGATGTACTGGCCTGCCAACAGCAGCGCACTGATGACAATTTGCAGCGTCAGTCCAATGATGATGCCGATGGCGATCTCGTTAACTAGCGTCATGAGCCCGTGCGCAGACAGTGGGTCGATGACAGGCCATTCAAACATCGGCATCACCAACGCCGTGAGGGCAATGGCGAGCGTCAGGCGGACGCGCGAATTGGCCGCCTCGACCGACAGTATCGGCACGGTCATCAAGGCCGCTGTGATGCGCGTCAGCGGCCAGATGACGGTGTAGAACTTCGCGATGATGTCGGCCGCAAGGATCGTCATGTAGGGGGTTTCTCAGCTACGCTGCCGGCGTCACGAAAACAGCCCGGGAATCCGGTGAAAGATGGCGCGAGCGTAATCCGTCAGCACACTCAATTGCCAGTTGCCGAACAGCACGATGGCTAGCGCCATCGCGATCAGTTTCGGAATGAAGCTCAAGGAGGCTTCGTTGACCGAGGTCGCTGCCTGGAGGATGCCGACCAGTAGTCCGACCAGCAGAGCCACGACGAGCAGCGGGGCCGACACCAATGCCGTGACCCACAGTGCCTCCTTGGCAAGATCGACGATTGCTGAGGTATCCATTCGCGCTACTTTCTAGTGTACTGCTTCGCAATTCATGAGACAGATGCCCCCTCGCTACGCTCTCCCCCTTGAAAGGGGAGGAGTTTCGCTGATGCCGTGCCGTTGTATGAGTGCCGCATAGAGTGAAGCACTACACTAGCGCATCGAGAAGCTAGCTGCGAGGGAACCCACCATCAGTCCCCAACCGTCAACCAGCACAAACAGCATAAGCTTGAACGGCATCGAAATCATCATCGGCGAGAGCATCATCATGCCCAGGGACATCAGTACGCTGGCGACGATCAGATCGATAACGACAAACGGGATGTAAATCAGGAACCCGATAGTAAACGCGCTTTTCAGCTCGGACGTGATGAAGGCGGGGACGAGTGTGAAAAACGGAACGGACTGGGCATCAGCGGGCTTGCCCTTGTCCGTTATTTGCGCAAAAGCATTGATGTCGTCCTGCCGGGTCTGGTTGAGCATGAAGCGGCGGAGCGGTTTTTCCGCTTCTGCCAAGGCCGAGGCGATGGGCATGCTGTTGCTCATGTAGGGAACCGCGGCTTTCTCGTAGATCTGGGTCAGCACCGGTGCCATGACGAAAAAACTGAGGAAAAGCGCGAGTCCGACTAGCACCTGGTTCGGCGGAGTCTGGCCGGTTCCCAGCGCCTGCCTAAGCAGCGACATGACGATGATGATGCGTATGAAGGGCGTCATCATCAGCAGCATCGATGGCAGCAGTGTCAGCATGCTCATCAACGCCAGTAGTTCCAGGGTGACGCTATAGCGGCTACCCTTACTTCCATCGTTGATGACGTTCAGCACCGGCAGCCCTTCAGCGAAAGCTGAGGGCGCGACCCAAGCCAATAAACCCAGCGCCAACGTGAGCAGTGCAGGCGTGAGGATGCGTTTGCTCATGACCGCGCGCCTGTGGTCGGCTTCAATTTTTGCAGGAATCGATGCAGCGAAGCGCCGCTTTCGACCGGCGTGGGCGAGGCGCTATCCTGTTCGAGCGGATCAGCCGGCCACACCGCAAGTGTCGAGATCTGCTGCAGGGTTATGCCCACAAGGATCTCTCGATCCTTGGCGCGAATCAGCACGATACGCTGGCGGTTGCCTAGCGCATGCTGCTCCAGCATCTGGATGCGCTTTTCCCGGCGGCCGCCCAGATCCCCGCTGCCCAGCCGTTTCAGCGCATAGAACAACGCGACAATGATGCCAATAACCAGAACGAAACTGGCCAAGAACGACAACCAGTCGGTGACACCGAGGGAGGAAGATGTTGCCATCGGTCAGAGATTTTTCAGTCGCTCGGCCGCAGTGACCACGCGGGTCAGTCGGATGCCATAGCGGTCGTTGACGAGCACGACTTCACCCTGAGCGATCACGGTGTTGTGCACCAGCAAATCTACCGGCTCGCCCGCGATGCGGTCGAGTTCAACGACGCTACCCTGAGTCAGGCGCAGGAGGTCACTGATCTTGAGCACCGCGCGGCCCACTTCAACCGATATGGTCACCGGTATGCTCTTGAGCAACGTGGCATCGAGCTGCTGTTCGATGCCCGCGCTCGATGGAGTCTCTGCGGCTATACCTTCTGTCATGCTCTATCCTTTCATGTCTCGGGTGACGGCTCCAGGATTTTTTCTATCCTGATGGCCGTATTGGGTCCGGCTGTTCCGACGCGGGCTTCGAAAACAGGGATGTCGGAAATGTTGACCCTTGCGTAGTCCGTTTTCTTGAAAAAAAGCAAATCGCCCTCCTTGATCGATTCAAGCTGACTCAGCGCGGCGGTCAGACTGCCGATGAGCACGTGGATCTCAAGCTTGGCGTCGCCCACCGCGGAGGTAAGTTCGGTGTGCCAGCGGTTTTTGGAGGTCTCGTCACCGTCGTCGGACGCCATGCGGCTCCTCAACTGCTCGCGAATCGGCTTGATCGCGGAGTATGGGTAGACGACGTCCAGGAATCCGTGGTTACCATCGCCGCACTCCGCATCAAAATGATTGACGATGACTAGGTCGTTCTCGTCGGCGATCTGGGCAAAATGGGGATTGATCTCTGAGCTGATTTTTTCAAAATCTACCGCCAGCAGCGGCGCCCACGCCTCTTTCAAGGCGCCGAACATAACGTCCAGAATAAGGTCGATGACACGCGTCTCGGTGGGCGTAAACAGCCTTCCGGGCGCGAGTTGACCGATGCCGCGCCCGAATCCCCCGAAAAAATTGTCCAACGTGGTGAACACCACGTTGGTATCTATCAGCACCATCGCGTTTCCGCGCAGCGGATTGACGCGGATGACATTGACCGACAAGGGGGGGCTCAACCCCTTCATGTAATCACCGAACTTGAGCAGCTGTGCGCGGGTGGGATTGATCTTGGGACTGGTGCGCAGGACGTCCAGCATCGCGAGCCGGAACAGGCGGATGAAGCGCTCGTTGATCATGTCCAGCGATGAGACGTTCACCCCCAGCGAGCTGTCCTCGTTGGTGAGATCGTGTTTGCGGATGCTGATGCCGGTGTTGTAGCCGGTGTCGGTCGCAATCGAGCCGTCATGAATGCCCGTTGTAAGCGCATCCATTTCTTCGCTAGTCAACAGGTTGGTGGCTTGGCTCATCGGGGTGTTTGCGGCGGTGGTTTCAAGGCAGGCTGAGTAGCAGAATTACTGGTGGACGAATTCGGTGAAAAAAACTTCCTCGATGCCACCAAAGTTCTCCAGCCTTTCCAGTTCGGCATTGATGCGCCCACGCAACTGCTTGGCCAACTCGGCGCGGAATTCGGGCCTGGCAATATCGGCCTCGCTGACTTGTCTGAGCACGTCCAGTGCCGCCGATCGCAACGCGGCGCGATGTTTTTCAACGTTCTTGAACACGCGGTCGTCGTATTGGGTCATCAGCGATAGCGACACCTGCATGACCTTGCGCGAATTTGCAAGATTGGCCACCAGCGCCTTTTTGTCGTCGAGGTCCATGTAGCTCTTTTCGAACCGGGCCTGAGCATCCTTGGGGAGTGCCTTTTTCTGCGGCGTTCCGTCCTTGTCCTTGCCTTTGTCCTTGCCTTTGTCCTTGGCCTTGTCCTTGGCCTTGTCCTTGGCCTTGTCGGTGCCGCGGCCGTCGTCAGCCTGTTTGACACCGGCATCGGAATCGGCTTCGGCGAGTTGCTCGGCGTCCACCGGTTTCTTGGAAAAAAATCCGGTCAACGCGAGGGTCCCGCCGATGGAGGCGCCGACAACGACCACGAGGACGCCAACCACGGCGATGATCTTTAGCATCGCGCCTTTTTTCTTCCCTGCAGGTGCTTCTTCCGCTTTTTGTTCGGACATGGGATGTGATGAAACCTGGATAAGTTAGAGATAAACTATTATGAAACAATTACTTGTATGCTGCTATAGGCATGCGGTCTGGCTCGGGGATAAACCCTGCGCAGCAGGGTACCTATGTCCAAAATAGGTGTCACTTTATTGACGCACCCAGCCATTATTCCTTCTGATAAATGGAATAAAGCAAGGTGCGTGCCTAAAACTTATATGGCAGGCTAAGCCATGACATCCAAGCCGTCTCTGCCGATATAGTCGATGTGGGTTCGGGCTGCCGCTGGCGAGCCGCTGTCGATGCGGGGTGCCGCAGTGAATGGTACAGCCGAGCCCTGCCGCGATGGTTGCGGGTGGCCGCCGCTGGCGCTGGCGCTATCCCCATGCCGCACGTCGAGCAGCTGCATATCCAGCCCGGATGCCGCCATGACCTCCCTGAGTCTGCCCATGCCGTTTTGTAGCAGATCCTTGGTGTCCCTTTGTGCGGCACTGAATTCAGCATCGATGTGGCCACTGGCCCGCCGCCCAAGGCGAACGTCAATCCGTCCCAGATACGCGGGATTCAGATGCAGGGTGAACTGCCAGTTACCCTTGCCCAGTTCTGCCGCGGCCCGCTGCCCCAGCGCAGCGGACAGGCGTTCCGACAGCAATTGGTATTGTTCGCTGCGCCTGAAATGGGCATCGTTCATGGACTCCTGATTATCCGGGGCTGTGCCACCCAGATCGATGACCGTCCTGGCGCCTGCGTCCCAGCGGGGGGAGCTGGTTTCGGCCGGCGCATCGGTCGTTGTGGCGCTCTGTGCGGAATCACTTGAGGCCCTAGCGCCCAATTCCGGTAGATTGGCGAGTCCCAGTTTGGCAACTCCGGGACCGGTCGCGATGGCTACTGCCCTCGCCTCGATCAAGCCCGCCGGCACCTGAGCGGCCACCTGAGCGGCCACCTGAGCCGGAATTGACGGCCCCTCCACCAGCGCTCGCAGTAATGCCCCGTCGGCGCGTAATGCCTCGCTCCCAGGCTGCGCAGGCGTGAGCGTGGCGTATCCATTAAGGGGGAGAGCCATTGGATCGCCGCCGGCAGGGTTGACATTTGCGGCAGCCTGACCGCTAGGCCACGCCAACTGCGCCGCCGCTAAGGCGGGCGGCAAGATTTGCGCCACGCTTAGTCCAGCCGTGCCTGCGGCCATGGCCGCGGAGACCATGGCGGGGGCCGCCACGTGATTCGCCGTTGCCGGAGATGGCAGTGGGGGGCTCTGTGGCGCGATGGCCCTAGAAATCGCGCTCGAAGCGGGCAGCAAAAACTCGCTGGGAGGCGCCGTGCCGGCCCCCCGAGTGGCGGCGACCGTAACGGGGCCGCTCCCGTCCGCCGCTGCCGTAACCACCGTGCTGGCCGCTGCGAGCGCATCGCGGATCGCGGAAGGCAACTTCGCAATCACGTCTGGCATGACCGCCCCCCCTGCCCGACCGGCCTCGAAACGGGTTCCCGCTGCCTGCTCTGCGTCTGGCTGTAGCGTTACACCACCAGCCAGCGGCATATCCACGCCTGACGGCTGAACAAGGAAGGCAACCGCTGCGCCGACCAGGGGATCATTGCCGCTTAACTCAGCGGGCTGTACTGCGAGCTCAGCATCGCCGCCGTCGCCCGCCACCACATGTTCCAGGATCTGCTGCTCTGGCTGAACCGTTGCAACACCAGCCAGCGGCATAGCCACGCCTGACGGTTGGAGAAAGACGGCAGCCGATGCGAAGACCTGGGGAACATCGCCGCTTAGCGCAGCGGGCTGTATTTCGAGCTCAGCATCACCGCCGTCGCCCGCTATGACCTTGTCTAGGAGCTGCTGAATCAGGCGCTCATCTATCCCCTGCGAACGCGCAAACGCCAGCAAGCTTTGATCATCGGGAGGAGGGCCTGCCGGCATGATGATGTTGACCTGCGGGCCGAGCGTGACCTGCTGCAAATTGCTGTTCGGCAACTTGTTGCCGCCGTAGTAGGCAATATTAGGTCCGTCGGCGGTCTGCCGCGCCTCCCGCAAGGTGGCGCCAAATGGCTTGCCCCCGCTTGCGGCTGGACTTCCATGACGCTCGCCATCAATGGAGTTAGTTGTTTCATAACAATTAGTTACGCTATAAAAATTTATCGATGTCGGTGTCGGCATAGCAGTTTATCGGTCAGGAGTTGAAGGTTACCTGATCCTCTATAAGCAACAACTGTGACAGGGCCGCAAAATATTTCAAAATCGGACGGAACCGGGGACTCGCAACCCGCACGGGACATGACATAAAAAAATGGCATGGAATTTGCTTAATTTATAGTTTAGTTGTGGAAATAAAAAAAATATCTTTATTAATCAAAGAACTAATTATAAGTTGTCAAAAAAATGGCTGCAACCGCGGTAGTTACTCTCCGTCACGCCTGGTCGACCAAGAAACTTGCCGACTTGAGCATCCCGGCGCTCGTGCTGATGATTATGGCAATGCTGGTGGTCCCCTTGCCCGCATTGGTGCTCGACGTGCTGTTTACGTTCAATCTCCTGGCCGGGATGGTGATCATCATGGTCGCGATCAAGACCACGCGACCGCTTGATTTTTCTTCTTTTCCATCGATACTGCTGCTGGCCACAACGCTGCGCTTAGCGCTGAACGTGGCATCCACACGCGTCGTGCTGGTTGAAGGACACAAAGGGCCCGACTCGGCAGGTAAGGTCATTCAGGCTTTCGGCGAATTCGTCATTCACGGCAATTACCTCGTTGGCGTGATCATTTTTGCGATCCTAATGATCATCAACTTCATCGTGATCACCAAGGGCGCGGGGCGTGTTTCAGAAGTAACCGCCAGGTTCACGCTGGATGCGATGCCGGGAAAGCAGATGGCGATCGACGCAGACCTGAACTCTGGCGTTCTGACGCAGGAGGACGCCAAGAAGCGTCGCGCGGAGCTGGCGCAGGAAGCTGAGTTTTTCGGCTCCATGGACGGCGCTTCTAAGTTCGTTCGCGGCGACGCGATAGCCGGCATCCTGATCCTTATCATCAATATTGTGGGTGGATTAGGCATCGGCATCGGCATGCACGGTCTTTCGGCTTCCGAAGCGCTACGCATCTACACCCTGTTGACCATAGGCGACGGCCTGGTGGCGCAGATTCCAGCGATGTTCCTGTCACTGGCCACGGCTATCATTGTTACCCGGGTCACCACCGCGCAGTCGATGACCGAGCAGGCTTCGACGCAACTGGGAAAACCGGGGCCCTTGTTTGTGTCCGCGGGAATCCTGATGCTGCTTGGCCTCATCCCGGGGATGCCACACGTCGTCTTTATCGTGCTGGGCGGACTGGCGGGAGGGCTCGGCTTTATGCTGCTGCGCAGAGAAAACGACACCGGTGAGCCGCTCGGCATCACGCAGCAAGCGCCGGTGGCGCCGCAGGTGAAGGAGCTGGACTGGAACGACGTCGAGCAGGTAGATATGATCGGACTGGATATCGGTTACAGCCTGATTCCCTTGGTCAATCCGGAGGCCGGCGGGCAATTGATGTCGCGTGTCAAGGGGGTGCGCAAGAAGCTGTCGGCCGAACTGGGCTTCCTGATCCCGCCGGTGCGCATACGGGACGCTTTGAACCTCGATCCGGAAACGTATCAAATCGTGCTCAGGGGCGTAGTTCGGGACAGCGGCGAAATAAAGCTCGGCCGCGAACTGGCCATCAATCCCGGGCAGATTCACGGCAAGCTTGAAGGGTTGCCGACGCGGGAGCCGGCTTTCGGACTGGAAGCGGTGTGGATCGAACCAGCGCAGAAGGACTACGCCCGTACGCTGGGTTACACCGTGGTGGACGCCAGCACGGTGATTGCCACGCACTTGAACAAGGTGCTCAGGGAAAACGCAGCCGAATGCCTGAGTCACGACGAGGCCCAGCAACTCATCGACAAGTTGTCGGCAAGCTCGCCCAAGTTGGTCGAGGATGTCATCCCGGCGAAACTCTCCCTCGGGGTGATAACGCGCGTACTGCAGAACCTGCTGGCCGAAGAAGTTCCGATTCGGGATATGCGCTCTATCATTGAGGCGCTGTCTGAGGAAAGCGCGCGCACGCAGGATCCCAACCAGCTTACCGCGCTGGTCAGGCCGCGGATGGGTCGCATGATCGTTCAGAGCCTGACCAGCCCCGGGTCCAACCTGTCGGTGATGACGCTGGCGCCGACATTGGAGAAACTGTTGCACGATGCAGCCAGCCAAAGTACCGGGACGCAGGGTGTGGTGCTTGAACCTGGACTCGCCGAAAGCCTGTTCGGCGCATTGCGAACCAGCGCTAAGGCGGTGCAGGACCAAGGACACGCTGCCGTGCTGGTGGTATCGCCCCCGGTGCGCTCCTGGCTCTCGCGCATGGCGCGCTACCGCGTCGGCGATCTGGTAGTGCTATCCTATAGTGAAATTCCAGACGATCAGGCCGTCAAGGTGATTTTCACGGTAGAACTCGAACCAAGAAACTAATCGAAGGCCCTCATGGAACTCAAGCGTGTACTGGAATCGGACAATCGCCGTGCCACGGCCAAAGCTGTGGAGCTGTACGGCAAAGAGGCATTGATCATCTCCAACCAAAGAATCAACGGCAAGATCGAGCTGATCGTGGCGGTGGATCTGGATCCCGCCAATGGACTGTCCATGGATGCACTCGATCCTCCGGCACCGCCGGGCGGACTCGCTCCCATTCTGACGGCGACGGCGCCTGGCGAGCGGTTTGCCCACGTTTTACAGGGCCGCATGGGCGAGCTTAGGCATAAGCCCGATTCGTCAGTGGCGTTGCGGGGTGCGGAGGAATTCGATACGCACCGGCAAGAGCTTGAAAAAGCCAAGGATATCGTGGAGATGTTGCGCCGGGAATTCGTGGAAATACGCCGCGAACTGGGCATCGCACAGCGATTGGGCGCCTTGCAGGCACCCACCGATATGACCGAGGCGGTCAGGCCGCTTGCCTTGGCGCTGGTCGAGGCTGGCGTCCCGGTCGGGCTGCGTAGCCTGCTGATCGATGAAATCAGGACGGCGGACAGCCTGCCAAACGCGTTAACCATGATCGGGAGCTTGCTGACGCGGTCGATACGGCGCGAAAAGGGTGCCACTCCACTCGAAGGCGTCAACGTCATCGCCGGGCCCTCGGGCGCTGGCAAGACCATGATGCTTGGACGTTTGGCCGCGACTCACACCCGTGTAGGCACTTTTCTGCCCGAGCAAGTGGCCATCGTCAGCTTCAATGACCGTCGTCCCGGCGCATGGAATCAGATACAACTGCTCAGCGCGCAAGCCGGTATCGACTGCTATCGTGCCGCCGACAAGGCTATCCTGGGAGAAATTCTGCACGAGCTGGCATCCAGAAAACTGGTGCTCGTAGACACCGCTGGCGTGGCGGCGTCCGACCACCTCGACGCGATTTCGGCGACGATGCGCGAAGCCCGTTTTCATCTGCTACTTCCTGCCGATGCGTCCGCAGCGACCATCAAGCGCTGGCTGGATCGGGCGCCGCGCTGGGAGAGCCTGATGCTGACCAAGCTCGACGAAGCTATGCAGCCGTGGCCGATGATCCAGTGGCTAAGCGAGGTCAAACTGCCTATCTCGTTCGCCAGCAAGCACGCGACCGACGCCCTGATCGCCGATCCGGTGACTGAGATGCTGGTCAAGTCGGCGCTGGCCCATTTGGTGTTGCCGGCTACGCCGATGCCCTCGTTACGTGAGCGGCCGGTGGTTTTTCACGAAGACGCAGCCAGCGCCAAGAAGAATTAAAATAGGACCGGTCACGCGGATGCCCCAAATGCCTGATTGTTTTTACTGCTGGCCGCTTTGCGGCTGGCGCCGACTATTCGGAAGAGCAAACTCTTGCCACTCAAAATGACCCATGTTATCGGTATTGCCAGTGGCAAAGGCGGTGTCGGCAAAACCACGATTGCAACCAACCTTGCCGTGAGTCTCGTCAATCAAGGCCATAAGGTTATGTTGTTTGACGGCGACCTGGGTCTGGCCAATGCCCAGCTCGCGTTGGGCTGTCGCGCCGATTTCAATTTCAGCCATGTACTGTCTGGGGAAAAACGCCTCAAGGACATTATGGTTACAACCCGCCAGGGGGTGCGCCTGGTGCCGGGGGCATCGGGCATCCAGAAAATGGCGAGCTTGGGGAGTCTGGAAGCCGCCGGCATCATCCAGGCATTCAGCGAAATCGATGAAGACATCGATTATCTGATCGTCGATACCGCAGCGGGGATCTCCGACTCGGTCATCACTTTCATGAAGGCCGCGCAGCGCAGGTTTATTGTCATACGTGACGAGCCCTCCTCGATCGCCGATGCCTATGGATTGATCAAGGTCCTCGTCCGCGATCACGAATTGGACCAGATCTACCTCATACCAAACATGGTGCAGAGTCAGGCGACCGGGGAACTGCTGTACCGGCGCGTCAACGAGGTCAGCGTACGTTTTCTCGGCTTGGCGCTAGGCTACATACACTCGATCAGCGACGATACTCACATGCTTGATGCACAACGCGAGTATCAGTCGGTCCACGAATTTGCGCCAGGTGGCAGCGCCGCGCGCGACTTCCGCCAACTGGCCTTGGCGATCGAGCGCCTGGATCCGATCGCAGGGGCAAGCGGCGGGATCCAGTTCTTCGTCGAACGTTTTTGCAAGTCCGCTTAACGTGTTATGAGCAAAGCGCGCGTTGCACTGTACGAGCAAGCCGGACCGGACGCCGAAGCGTACGTGCTGCAGCACCTGTCGCTGGTCAAGCGGGTGGCGTTGCACCTGCAGGCGCGCATTCCGAAATTCATAGAAATGGACGATTTGCTTCAGGCCGGCATGTTGGGGTTGATCCAGGCCTCCCGCACGTTTGACCTGTCCAAAGGATTTGCTTTTGAGGGTTACGCCTACGCGCGGGTCAAGGGGGCAATGTTTGATGAGATCAGGCGCGTGTCGTACCTGCCGCGCTCCGCCGTCGCGACCAACAAAGCGCATAGTCAGTCGACCAAGGACTTGTCGACAAAAATGGGCAGACTGCCTTCGCAGGGCGAGCTCGCGTCCTACATGAACAAGGATATTCAGGGACTGCAGAAGGAACGCGCCGAGTCGGTGCGTTTTGAAACCACATCGATAGAAACCTTACCCGAGCCGGTCGAGAACATTGCCGCCGATGACAGCGTGAGGCCGGACGTGATCGTGGAGGAGGAACAATTCTCGGCGGCGCTCGCCTCCGCCATTGAGCGCCTCCCGGAGCGGGAAAAGCTGATCATCTCGCTTTATTATGTAGACGAGATGAACCTCAAGGAGATCGGCAATATTGTCGGTGTGAGCGAATCCCGGGTCAGCCAGATATTGTCGTCGTCCGCCAAAACGCTGAGAAAATTTCTCCAGGTGTGAAGCGTGGGCAGCGGCCGCAGCAGGTTTGGGGGTAGGATATTTTTGAGGCGTGATTTCTGATCTGGCCCCTGTCCGCGTTGATTGTCTGGGGCGGAACCTGGCTACTCTACGGGTGGATAGCTTCCAGTGGCGTGTCTGCGCCGTGGGCCGCGTTCGGTGCCGGCGCTACAGGGGTGTTGCTGAGCCTCGTCGCCGCGACGAGGGCGCGCCGCTTGGCGCTCGCTTGCGGTTTTCCGCTGTCCTTGGCACTGATCGAAACAGCGACGCTACCGTGGTGGATGTGGGCAGCGCTGTTGGTGCTGGCACTGCTGCTCTATCCCGTGCGCTCGTGGCAGGATGCGCCGTTGTTCCCTACCCCAATAAATGCGCTGCTCGAGGTGCCGAATTTCGCGCCCCTGCCCATCGGCGCGGCGCTGCTCGATGCGGGCTGCGGACTGGGTGACGGCTTACGGGCGTTACGCCTAGCGTATCCCGAGGGCCGCTTTTTTGGCATCGAAGCCAGCTGGCCACTGCGAATTCTGGCGGCGGCGAGATGTCCCTGGGCCAGCATCCGACAGGGCGACATCTGGCATGAAGATTGGCAGGAATACGCGCTGGTCTATCTCTTTCAGCGGCCCGAGGCCATGCCCCGCGCGGTAGTAAAAGCGGGCGCTGAATTAAAGCCCGGCGCATGGCTGGTCAGTCTGGAGTTCGCGGCTGAGGAACTGGTGCCGAACGCAGTAGCGCTTGCGTCTCCGGGGCGCACGGTGTGGATGTACCAGCAGCCGTTCAAATTTTCCGCCCAGCGCCCGCAGCCGACCCGCTGAGCATCATAAAACCGCGCCGCCGATCGATGACGGCCGCATCGCGGATCGCATCGACTCATGGCGGCGCATCGCGATACATGAGGGTTATGCTGATGCGGCGGTTGCGCGGGTCCAGACCATCTTTCGGATTGAAGGGCTCCTTATCGGCGACCCCCTCGATTCTGACGAAACGGCGCTCGTCCACCGCCTTCGACCCGATAACCTGGCGGGTCGTTTCCGCGCGCTCTGCCGACAGCGACCAGTTGTTGCGATCCGCGCCCTGATAAGGAACGCTGTCGGTATGGCCGCGCACCTTAATTTGGTTGGGCATCTCGCCGATCGAGCGCGCTATTTCCTGGATCAGGTTGTGCGCCCGTGGTGACAGCCTGCTGGTGCCCAAGGCGAACATTGAGAAATCTGCCTTGTCGATCACTTCAATCCGCAGACCTTCCTTTTCCCTGACGAAGTTGACATGTTCCTTGAGTTTCGACAGCTCCTTGTCCTTCGACAGCCGCTCATTGAGTTCCTTTTGCAGTTTCTCGAAATTGGCCTGATCGCTCTCGGCGGAAATTCTTTTTTTCTCTTCTTCGCTCAACTCGCCGGCATTGTCCTTCTCGCTGTCCTTTTTGCCACTCACATCGCGCGGCGTCAGTATCTGCATCAATCCGGTCTGCGTCGCCGCCAGTGGGAGGGCGGTCTCGTCGATGATGGACTGTCCGCCCATCAACCCGGTGGCGCCCGATGTCTGATTCACCGAAACGACACTTTTGGTCAACGTGGTCGGCTTGAAATAATCGGCGACGCTTTTTCGCTGGTCCGTATTGGTTGCCCCCAGCAACCACATCAGCAAAAAAAACGCCATCATGGCGGTCATCATGTCGGCAAGCGCGATCTTCCAGGCGCCGCCGTGCGCGCCGGCGTGACCCTCTTCGATGATTTTCTTGACGATAATAGGCGCGAGAGGTGCTGCCACCGCGCTGTCGCCCTCCGCGCCAGCTTCGACCGGTTTTTCCTGCGTGTCCGCTTCGGCCATGATTACTTGCCGCGCAATCCGTCAAAGACATCCGCGAACGACGGCTGGTTTTCATGGGATATGCCTACCCGCGCAGCTTCGATAACCACCGGGATCGGGTGGCCGTTCAGCGTGCCGACGATGATCTGTTTTACCACGTGGTAAATCTGGCCTTCATCGTTGACAATCTGCTTGAGGCGATTACCCAAGGGTTCCACCACCCCGTACGCGAGCAAAACGCCCATGAAGGTTCCGACCAGCGCGCTGCCGATAAGGCCGCCGAGGATAGCCGGGGGCTGGTCAATCGCGGACATGGTTTTTACCACCCCTAGAACGCAGGCGACGATCCCCAGTGCGGGTAGCGAGCCGGCCAGCGTGGCGAGGTTTTCGGCCGGAACCAGTGCGTCATGGTGATGGGTCTTGATCGACAAGTTCATCAGATCCTCGATCGAGTCGGGCTTGGGCGCGGAAGACGAGACCACCAGCAAGCGTATGGTGTCCGTGATCAGATGCACTAGGCTATGGTCCTTAAGCAGCCGTGGATACTCGCCGAATATAGGGCTCGCATCCGGATTCTCGACATGGGACTCGAGCGCGACCGCGCCTTCCGTCTTCAGCAGCTTCATGATCTTGGACACCAGCAAAATGACATCCAGATAGTCCTGTTTCTTGAATTTCGGCCCTGAGAGGATCTTTCCGAACCCGCCGAAAGTGGCTTTGACCACCGGCATGCTATTTCCGGCCACCATGGCGGCAATCGCCGATCCCATAATGATGGCCGCCTCGGCCGGTGCAGCATGAATGATGGGCTCCATGCTTCCGCCATGGGCGACGAAAACGCCAAAAATGACTGCGAAAACCAAAACGATTGCTATGACGCTTAGCATGACACGCTCTCCGAGATCCTGATTTTTCCCATCACCCAACCACTATTGTTGCAAGCAATGTTCACACCTGCCACCCCAGCGGTAAACATCTTCCCCAACCGGCGCAGCACTATCAGTGCTCTTCGCGACCCAGGACATGATGGGCCACGCCTATTTAGCTTAAATTACATGACGCGCCGGCTGGTGGATGTCAAGTTCGGCACTAAGGTCCAGGCCTCGCGAATCTGCACCATCAGCCCCCGTATTTCTCGCAATGACTCGACATCGTTGTTGATATTCACGTGCAGCAACCTTTTGCTGATATAGCCATACAACTCATTGAGGGTCTTGGCGATATCGCCGCCTTTTTCGAAATCCAGCGCGCTTTGGAGGCCGATGACGATGCGGCCTGCGCGGGTGAGGTGAAACGATTTTTCCGCGATGGACTTGCGCTGGATGTGCCCCTCGGCGAAAGTCATGCTCTCGATCAGGCCATCCAAAAGCATTTGGATAAGATGGGTACCATCGGCATCGGCGACGCCGGTTTCGACCATAACTTCGCCATAGGAGGCAGCGACCCGGTGATGGAGCATCATGTTCTTTTCTCGGTTTTAGTAGAAGGTTCTCACGTATGAAGTCGTCACAATGGGAGCTATCTTGAGAAAGCGCCGGGAGAAACGCTGTTTGCCGCCAGGGCGCGGCAACCTCCACTGGGAGTATGCATCTTTTTTCTCTTATAATCAATAGCTTACACATACTCCTGCGTTATTGAACATTCATGGTCTAAAGTGGGGCACTTAATCATGGCAATCATGCAGTGCGTTTAAGTTACGCCTTGAACTTCATTCGACACCACCCTGAACCAGACCACATTTTCCCGTTCCCCCAGTGAGTAGGGTTTTTCTCTCGATATTTACGCATTCGCCACCCACAGGCGAATCCCAACCTATGCGATCTGCAAGAGCGCCTTCATCTTGGCTCTCACATGCAACAGGATGCCTGCGGACACCACGGCTTTCTTTTGGGCCCGCTTGACTTTCCAGTCCAGTGATTTCACTTGGTCAGAGAGTACAGCGCAATCCACACCATCGACCTGTGTAACCACTTCAAAGGGGTGGCCTTTGATCTGGGTCGTCATTGGGCAGCACAGCATGAGCCCCGTTTTGCCGTTGTATCTGGCGGGACTGATGACGAGTGCCGGTCGATGTCCAGCCTGTTCATGCCCCGCTTGGGGATCAAATTCAAGCCACACCACCTCCCCTGCATCAGGCACATAACCGCGCGGCATCAGAGCGCCTCTTTACCGACGGGCGAACCGAAGCTGACCTCACCATGGGCATTCGCGGCATTGATGCCATTGATGAGCGCATCGAGGTCATATTCGACCTTCTCCGATGGCCGGATGATGATGCGACCGCGCGAAACGACCAGATCCACCTTCTGCTCAAGTCGATATCCAGCCTCTTTCAAAACAGCGGTCGGCAGGCGCAGGGCGGGGCTGTTTCCCCATTTACGAATGACCGCATCCATAGCGTTGCTCCTTTAGTGTTTCTACATTGTAGACACGCTCGCCCAGCTTCGCAAGTGCTAGCCTTTTCCAATAGGGCACGAGCCTGAGGGAGGCTATCAATTGACCGCTTGGTGGGGCCGAGATACATTGGGGTTTGCGCAAAAATGGCACTTTAAAACCGTATACCTTGGGACCCACATGAGCCTTGCCCTGAATGTGAATGGTGAAATAAAGCACGTCACGGCGGAGCCGCAAACACCGCTGCTCTACGTGCTGCGCAATGATCTGCAATTGAAGGGCGCGCGCTTTGGCTGCGGCACCGGCCAGTGCGGCGCCTGCACCGTCATCATCGATGGCAAGGCCGTGCAATCGTGTGATCTGCCGGTCTCAGCGGCAGTGGGCACGCTCATCACCACGCTGGAAGGCCTCGCGTCGAACGGTGCGCTGCATCCTTTGCAGCAGGCCTTTCTGGACGAGCAAGCCTTGCAGTGCGGCTACTGCGCGAGCGGCGTCATCATGTCAGCCAAGGCGCTACTCGATGCGAACCCCCGCGCCGACGATGCGGCCATCCGCGCAGCGCTCAACGGCAACCTATGCCGCTGCGGCACGCACCACCGCATGCTGCGCGCGGTGCGCCGTGTCGCCGCAGGGCAGGCACTATGAGCGGCCCCGGCAAGCCGCTGGCGCGCCGACTGCCCGGCAGTCTGGATAGCAACCGGCGGCTCGATCGCTGGCTGAAAATAAACCGCAATGAAACGGTGACGGTGTATCCCGGAAAAGTGGAATACGGCCAAGGGATATTGACCGCGTTCTCGCAGATAGTCGCGGAAGAACTCGATGTGGCGCTGGCGCGTATCCGGCTCGCACGCACGGACACCGCCTACAGCCCTGACGAAGGCGTGACCTCCGGCAGCCGCTCGCTGCAGGAAGGTGGCGAGGCGCTGCGCCAGGCCTCGGCGCAAGCGCGTCAACTGCTACTGGAGCGCGCGGCCACGCGACTGGGCGTGTCGCTGGAACAACTGACGGTCGAGGACGGGCGCATCACCGCGCGCCATGTCAGCCCTGGCAGCCATGGCGGCAGCGTCACCTACTGGCAACTGGCGAGTGACGATCTGCTCGCGCGTGAGGCAAGCGGTGATGTCACGCCCAAAGCGCCCGCACTGCACACCATCGTCGGCCAAGACGCGCCACGCAGCGACTTTCCGGGCAAGGTCAGCGGCGCGCCCAGCTATATCCAGGACATCGAGTTGCCCGGCATGCTGCACGGGCGCATTGCGCGCCCGCCCACCCACGGCGCGCGCCTCGCGGCACTGGACGAGACCGAGGTGCTCGCCATGCCCGGCGTGACCACCGTGGTGCGCGACGGCAACTTTATCGGGGTCATCGCGGCACGCGAAGATCAGGCGCTACGCGCGCTCCGGCGCATCCAGCGCCTCGCGCAATGGGAACAGCCGAAGGATCAAGCGACGCTGCCGGATACGCTGGACCCGCGCTTTTTATTGCGCGAGGCCAGCACGCATGAAGTGATCAGTGACATCACCGATGCACAGGCCGCCGCCCGCGATACGCCAGCGCTGCGACACCTGAGTGCCGAGTACACCCGGCCTTATATCGCACACGCATCGCTTGCCCCGTCCTGCGCTATCGCGCACATGGAGGGCGATCAATACCGCATCTGGACGCACAGCCAGGGCGTGTACCCGCTGCGCAAGGATCTCGCCGCGATTCTGCAAACCGGCGAAGCCCAGGTGGTGGTGGCGCATCACGAGGGCGCCGGCTGTTACGGCCACAATGGTGCCGACGACGTCGCACTCGACGCCGCGCTGCTCGCCCGTGCCGTGCCCGGCAAGCCGGTGCGCGTGCAGTGGATGCGCGATGACGAATTTGCGTGGGAGCCCTACGGCCCCGCCATGGTCGTACAAATGCAGGCGCGGCTGGACCACGGCGGCAATATCGTCGAGTGGCATCACGACGTGTGGAGCAACGGACACACCGCGCGCACGAATTGGCAAAGCCCGGTGAAAAACAGCTCGCTGCTCGCCGCGCGACATCTGGCGCAAGGGCTGCCGGCGCCTGTGCCGGTGAACCCGCCGCTGCCGCAGGGTGGCGCGCATCGCAACGCGATTCCGCTCTATGTATTCCCCGCGCAGCGCATCACCAATCACTACGTCGAACGCGCGCCGCTGCGCGTGGCGGCGCTGCGCTCGCTCGGCGCGCATGCCAATGTGTTCGCGCTCGAATCGTTCATGGACGAGTTGGCGCACGCCGCCAACCTGGACCCCGTAGAATTTCGCCTGCGGCACCTTAAGGACATGCGTGCGCGCGCGGTGATCGAGGCGGCGGCGCAGCTCGCCGGGTGGCGTACCCGTGAAAAAGGCGATGGCACGCGCGGACGCGGCATGGGTTTTGCGCGCTACAAAAACCAGGCGGCCTATGCGGCGGTGATCGTGGAAGTCGAGATCGCCGGTGAGATCAGGGTGAAGCACGCCTGGGCCGCTATCGACGCGGGACTCGCGATCAACCCCAATGGCATCATCAATCAGACTGAGGGCGGCATCATCCAATCAGCCAGTTGGACGCTCAAGGAACAGGTACGCTACGAACCGGAGCGCATCACCACACGCGACTGGGCGGACTATCCAATCCTCACCTTCGCCGAGGCGCCGCAGATCGCGGTCACGGTCATCAACCGGCCCGACGAGGTGACCCTGGGCGCGGCTGAAGCGGTGCAAGGCCCGACGGCGGCGGCCATTGCCAACGCGGTGTGCAACGCGAGCGGCGTGCGTTTACGCGACATGCCGTTTACGCGCGAGCGTGTGCTGGCGGCGATGGCGGCGGGTTGAACTTTACAGGCGACGAAAGCACGTCATGAAAAAAATCCAGCAGCTGGTGTGCATGGCAATGTGCGGCGCGGCCTGCGGCGTGGCCGCGCAGACTTACCCCGCCAAACCGATACGCATGGTTGTGCCCTGGCCTCCGGGCGGCGCCACCGACATCTTCGCGCGCATGTTGGCCGAGCCACTGTCGCGCGCACTCGGGCAGCAGGTGATCGTGGACAACCGCGGCGGCTCCAATGGCATCATCGGCGCGGAGGCCGTGGCGCGTGCCGCACCCGACGGCTACACCTTGATGTTCCATGTCATGACCTCGCACCTCATCAATCCGGCGGTGTACAAAAAACTCAACTACGACACCCTCAACGACTTCGCGCCGATCACGCAGCTGACTTGGACACCGATGGTGATCACTGTGCACCCGGCCTTTCCGCCCAAAACGGTGGCCGAACTGGTGACACTCGCCAAATCGCGCCCGGGGCAAGTTGATTACGCCTCGTTCGGCATCGGCAGCATGTCGCATCTGGCGGGTGAAATGTTCAACAGCATGGCGCATGTGCGATTGACCCACATCCCTTACAAGGGCGGCGCGGCGGCTTTGATCGACAACATCGCCGGGCACGTGCCGGTGAATTTCGCCGGCATCGCGCCGGCACTCCCGCATATCCACGGCGGCAAACTGCGCGCACTGGCGGTAACCGGAAAAGTCCGCTCCAAACAACTGCCCGAGGTGCCGATGGTCGCCTCGACCCGCGCGCTGGAAAACTACGAAGCGACCAATACCTTCGCCGCCTGGGCACCGGCAAAGACACCACCGGACATCATCAACCGGCTGCACGGCGCGATGGTGAACGCCATGCAAACCACCGAGTTCAAGCAGCGCCTCGAACGCGAAGGTGCCAGCGACCCCATCGGCAACATGCCCGAACAGATGGCGGCGACGCTGCGCGCCGACATGGCGAAACTCACCCAGCTCGCAAAAGCCGCAGGCGTTGAGCCGCAATAGCGCACTGTGAAGTGCCAAACTTAGAGCAGCGGGTTACGCCTGCGGGTTATTGATAACGTAACGCAAAAACCCGCTGTGCGGCGTGTACTTATCGTAAAGGCCGCGCGCGCGGTAGTTGTTTTCTTTGGTGTTCCAGTACAGCCGTGACCAGCCCTGCTGCTTCATCTCGGATACCAGCCAGTCGATCAACTGTTGACCGACACCCGCAGCACGGCAGGCAGGATCGACAAACAAATCTTCGAGATAACACACCGGTGTCGGCGTCCAGGTATTGTCGTGAATGATGTAGTTGCAGATGCCGATCACGCCTGTGCTGGCATCTTCCGCAACGATGGCATGAACCGGTGAAACGGAATCCATGATGCGCGCCCAGGTGTGGTCGGTAATGGGTGCAGAAATATCGCTGTCATAAAAACGGCAATAGCCGTCCCACAGCACGCGCCAGCGCGCTGCGTCGCGGGCTTCAATCTTGCGTATTTTCACTGCCATAGTGTCGCCTCCCTACACGGTTAATGGACTCATGACACCACCACCGGCGCCACCGCACCCAGCATCCAGCGTGCCAGAGCGGTCATGCGCGCGTCCTGATGCTGCTGGCCCATCAGTTGCACGCCCACCGGCATGCCACCCACAGCCAGCAGCGGCAGGGTCACCGCCGGCGCGAACAACATCGAGCTGGGCGTATTAAAAACAGAATCGCCGGTCGGACGCGGCGCCAGCGGCTGGCCTGGCACGTCGCCGGGCCACAGCGGCGCGGGCCCCGCACACGACAGCATGATGATCGCGTCGGCGAGCGGCGCCAGCATAGCGTGGCACTGCTGTGCCGCCGCGCGCTCCAGCAGCAGCGCGCGGTAGTCGTCGGGGCGCATCGCCTGCGCCCGTCTGACGGTGGCGGTGAGGCGCGCGCTGACACGCTGCGGATACTGTTCGATCAGGTTCGCCTGATACCAGCGATTTTCCCATGCCGTGATGCCGTTGCTGATGTCGCTGGCGTTGCGCAGCGCCTGCTCCAAGGCCTCGATCCACGGATGATCGTTGCGGCGAACCAAGCTGACCCCGGCCGACTGCAAATTTTCCAACAGCGTTTCAAACGCCGCGCGGCTGGCGCTATCCAGCGCGGCCCAGCCCGCGCTTTCCAGCACCATCAGGCGTTCCGGTTTCGCCGCCGCAGGAGGAACCACAGTCCCAAACAGTCCGGGGCGGCCGGGATCGCCGCCGGCGCGGCGCGCAATTTCTATCGCGACCTGCCACATATCTTCGAGGCTACCCGCATGTACACCGGTGGTGCTGGTGCTGGTGGCCTGCCGCTCACCGCGATTGATGGCACCCATCGTCGGCTTCAGCGCAATGTTGCCGCAAAACGCGGCGGGACGAATGATGGAACCGCCCACCTGCGTGCCCAAAGCTGCCGGCACCATGCGCGCGGCGATTGCGGCAGCAGACCCGGCCGACGAGCCGCCCGGTGTGCGCGCAGCATCGAACGGATTGGTGGTCGGCCCCGGGTGCGTGCCGCCCAGTTCAGCAGTCACCGTCTTGCCCAGAATTACCGCGCCCGCCTCGCGCAGCGCCCACACGGCGGCATTGTCGCGCTGGGGAAAATTGCCGCGGTACGCTTCGCAGCCCATCTCGGTGGGCATATCTTTGGTTTCCAGCAAATCCTTGATCGCTAGCGGCATACCGTCGATGGCCGACAGCGGATTGCCCGCCTTCCAGCGCGCACTGCTGGCATCGGCGGCAGCGCGCGCGCCCGCCTCGTTCAACACCACAAACGCCTGCACCACCGGCTCGCGCACGGCAATGGTTGCCAGGCAGCGCTCCAGGTACGCGCGCGGCGTATCGGTGCCGTCACGAAAACGCGGCACCGCGTCGTAAAACGTCAACGCTTTGAACTGCCGCGGATCATAGGGGGGTGGCGTGCTCGATGTCATTGCTGATTTCTCCTGGTGGATGCAGGCCTATGGCGAATGGCGATGTGCCTGCTCAAACGCAGCTAGCCGCTCGCTGTCACGCATTACCCTCACGTCACAATTTCGTGCCACAGCGTATGTTTTTTAAGCGCCGCTTCATCCACCGTGATGCCCAGGCCCGGCCCGGTCGGCACATGCACGTGCCCGTCTTTGATCACGAAATCCGTCTGCGGAACTATGGGGTCGGGGCCTATGGTATTCAGGCCCATCACAAATTCCGCTGCACCCATCATGCGTTTTTCCGGCGTGCTGGCGTAAAAGTGCGCCGATGCCGCGGCCTCAAGCTGGCATTGCACCGCAAGTCCGCCACAATTGAGCTGGATATTGGCCGCCTCGGCCACGGCAGCGATTTTTTTTGCGGGCGTTAAACCACCGATCTTGTAAAGCTTGATGCAATACGCGTCCACCGCACGCGCTTCGGCCAGCGCATACGCATCCTGCACCGTGAACAGGGATTCATCTGCCATCACCGGCACGCCCATCGCCTGCCGCCGAATCTCGGCCATGCCCGCCAGATCGCGCCGTTCTATCGGCTGCTCGATATAGCCCAGATCGAATTCGCGCATCGCGTGTATCGCACTTAAGGCGTCGGCCAGCGACCAACCGGTATTCGGATCAGTGCCGATGACCACGTCGTCACCCACCGCACGCCTCACCGCTGCAAAGTGTTTCACGTCCTGCCGCCAGCCGCGCCGGTCAGCGGCCTTGATGCACAACACTTTGATGCCGAATTCGTTTACCGCGCGCGTCGCTTCGTTGACGATGGTCTGAACATCATCGGCCAGACTCACTGACCATTCGAGTGGTATGCGCGGCTGGCAGGCACCGCCGATCAGCTTATGCACCGGCACGTTGAGCGCCTTACCCATCGCATCATGCAGCGCAATATCAAGCACCGCGCGCGCGCAGGGGTTGCCGGCCAGCCGCAGATTGAACATTTCATTCGCGGCTTCTATATCAAACAACGATTTCCCAATCAGGTTTTTGCCGTAAATCTCTTTGATCGCGGCAACCATACCCTGTGTCGTGTCAGCCAAAAAATGACCCGGCGTGATCGGGCGTATCTGTCCAAAGCCGACCACGCCATCGGCGAAAATTTTTACCAGTACTGGTTTGCCCAGTAGTTGTTGGGCAGGGCCAGTGTCATACGGGCCGCTGGAAAAAATGCGCTGCACCCGCACCGGCAATTCCGTGACGAAAATCTCTATGCGTTCTATCATGATGTAAGTATTTGTTTTTAAATGATTGTTTATAACACTTCCGCTACGATCTCGATCTTTTTGGTGACCGGACTGACATAACCGCCCCACAGCACCATCGCTCTGTTGCGATCAGGATCCCCACAAACCACAATGTTGATCACATCGGGACTGGGCAGCACCTGCACCAGCGCGTCCGGCTGCACCCGATACGCCGCGGGCAGCAGCCCGCGCTCCACCATGTCGGAAATTTTGAACGCCTCCGAGTGCCCGTACTCGATCAGAAATTCCAATTCCTTACAGGGCACGCGAGCATGTTCATACACATACTCGCGAATTTTTTGCTTGGTGTAACCCGCGCTTGCCAATGCCTTAGCGATCGGCGGGGCAAGCAGGAAGGTAATCATGTTCCTAAAACCCTGTGGCCCGCGTTCCACCAACCGCGCGAGGCACGGTTTCTTGGTCACTTCGATACTCAAAAATTCAAGCGCACTCTGGGCAGCGGTTTTGTTCGGCGTGCCGTAAATCGCCGGTGGCCAGCCCCAGGTGACCGTGCCGCAAGCGGTGACGGTGCTGTCCTGTTTGTGGTAGCCCTGTTCGACGTGGTAGGGCTGCCACGGACACTCGTCCTCGTTTTCAGCGACCACGAAATTCATCGGATAGCCGAACGTGCCCATGTAGTTGCGGCCCAGCTTGTAGCCCGCAATATTCTTGATGATCAGCCCCAGCGCCCGGCCCAATGCGGGATTGGCACCTTTGTTAATCAGTTGCGCGCCGTTTTCAACACCGAGCTGTTTTGCGGCAGGCCCATTGATCAGCAGAAACGGCAGCACACCCCAGGTACTGCCGATGTTATTCAGGTTGTAGGCATTGTCCGCTATCGCCTCCACCGCCGCGATCAGTAGCGGCAGGTGTTGCGGACGGCATCCTGCCATCACCGCATTCGCGGCAATATTCCTCGGCGTCGCAGCCAGATTGGCCTGTGGCAGCACGGCTATAGGCTCATCGGGCGCACGGCGGGTGTGTTTAAGAAAGGCCTCGACCCGCTCTACTGTCGGCGGAATCACCGGCAACTCATCCGACCACAATTGCTGCCGGAAGTGTTCGTTGATTTCGTCAAACGTGCCTACAAAAACGATAGCGCCGGCGTGCTTGGCATCCAGCGGCGCGTCCTGCATCTCGCCCACGCGGGGCTGGGTCAGCTCATGGATGATGCGCTCGAACAGCACCTCCTCTACATTTTTTTCCACCAGCGCTTCCGCATGAACGCCGACTGCGCCCGGATATTCGGCAACGCGCAGCCCTGTCACCCCTTGCGCCTTGCCCGCGGCCTTGGCGATGGTGGTAAATCCGGTGGTGGTAATCACCACACTGGGTATGCCGAGTTTTTCGGCTTCTGCTGCCGGCCTCACCGAGGCCGGGGTGCAGGTGCCTCACCCGCCGTTACCGGTGATAATCGCATCGCAACCCCACTCTAGGGCCAGCGCTGCCGCTTGCTTGGCATCCTGGTGTTGCGAGGCTGGATCACCACCGACGTAGATCGTCGGAAATTTATCGTAAGGAATAATTTTCACGCCGGGATACTTTTGCTTCAACAACCGGCGATAGGCGCGAAACATCTGTTCGCCCTTGAAGTGGTTGTTGTAGACCTCGCCGATAGTCTTGCCCTCCAATGTATCGAGGTGGCGGCTCACGCCGCTCGACACACGCAGTTGCAAACCTTCAGGGCTGACCACGCCCATTTTTTCGTTCATGTGATGCCCTTCACTTTATGTATGGGTTACGCCTCTGCCGCCGCCAGCACCATAGCCGCGCCCTTCTCACCTATCGCAATCGACGGAATATTCGTATTCGACGACGGTATCGTGGGGCAGATCGACGAATCGATCACGCGCAGACCGGCGATGCCCTTCACCCGCAACTGCGGATCCACCACCGCGTCGCTATCCGTGTGCGCCCCCATCTTGCAGGTGCCGACCATATGCCAACTGGTTTGTATGGTGCCACGCATGTAGTCGAGCAAGCCGGCATCGTCATTGACCTCGGGACCCGGCCGCGTTTCACGCACGATCAGCGAGCGTAACGCGGGCTGTTGCGCGACCTTGCGCGCCACACGTATGCCATCCAGAAACAACTGCGTGTCGGCTTCGTGCGACAAATATTTCGGATCCATCGCCGCTTGTTGCAGCGGGTCGTTCGATTGAATATGGCAGGTGCCGCGCGAGTACGGCTGCAATAAGGTGACACCCAGCGTAAAACCCGGATGCGGATCAAGTCCCTTGGCGGGTGTGCGCGCATAGCGATCCTTACCGGACAGCGGCAACAGCCGCAGCACGAGGTCGGGTTGCTCCACCTGGTCACTGCTGCGATGATTCATCTGCGCCGTCGCCGAGCATATCGTCAGTAACCCTTCGCGCTTGAACACGAAGCGCAGACCTTCCTTGAGCTTGAGCCACGGGCTGCGCAGCACGTCATTGATGGTGATCGGCTGCGCGCATTCATAAGTGATCCGCGTATTCGGATGATCGCGCAGGTTCTCGCCGACGCCCGGCAGATGGTGCTGCACACTAATGCCGTGCTTTTGCAACAACGCGCTGTTGCCGATACCCGACAGTTCCAGCAGCTGGGGTGATGCCAACGGGCCAGCAGCCAGCAATACTTCACGGCGCGCCTTGACCTGAAAGTTGACTTCTCCCATGCGGTAAGCGATGCCCGTGGCGCGCTTGCTGTCCCCTGCCAGCAACACACGCGTCACACGGGCATGGGGCAGCACCGTCAGATTGGGCCGCTTGAGCGACGGATTGAGATACCCCACCGGCGTGCTGTTACGCCAGCCGTTGCGGGTCGAATACTGCAAATAGAAGGCGCCTTCGTAGCTGCCATCGTTATAGTCATTCAGTTTGCGGTAGCCCGCTTCACCGCAGGCCTCGAGAAAAGCGTCCGACAGCGGGTCAAATTTCGTCAGCGGCGTGCAATGAACCGGCCCGCCACTGCCACGCACGCTCTGATCGCCCTCGGGGAAATCCTCAAGCTTCCTGAAATACGGCAGCATGTCGGCATAACCCCAGCCGCTGCAGCCCAACGCACGCCAGCGCTCGTATTCCTGCGGATCGCCGCGCACAAACAGATTGCCGTTGATCGAACTGCAACCGCCGATCACCCGCCCGCGCGTCCAGCGCTGACGCTGTCCATTCAGATGTGTTTGCGGCTCCGTCATATAGGGCCAAGTCAGATTCTCGTCGTTGAGCACATGCGCCACATACAACGGCACCTTGATGTTAAAACTGCTGTCGCGGCCGCCCGCTTCGAGCAGCAGCACCTGATGTCTGCCGTTGGCAGACAATCGATCCGCCAACACGCAACCGGCGGAACCCGCGCCGACGATGACGTAATCAAATTCAGCGTTGTCGGTTATGGATTTCACGTACATGCCAACTCCTAATATCAAACATCACTGTGGTGGAATTTTTGCATCCCGGATGACCTTCGCCCACTTGGGAATTTCCGCCAGCACATAGTGACGAAAATCCTCCGCGCCGCCGGCCACCGGTTCTATACCCTGACTCGACAAGCGATCCTTTACGTCCGCCATAGCCAGCGCCCGCACTGTCTCGGCACTTAAGCGTGACACCACGGCGGGCGGCGTTGCCGCCGCCACAACCAAGCCGTACCACGAGCTTGCTTCATAGCCCTTTAAGCCTGCTTCGCTCACCGTCGGCACGTGAGGCAATACCCTGCTGCGCTGTGCGGAAGACACCGCCAGCGCGCGCAAGCGGCCCTGCTGAATCTGCGGCAGCATCGATGCTATCGAACTGAACATCAGTTGCGCTTCGCCGCTCACGGTGGCGACAGTCGATGGCGCGCCACCCTTGTAGGGCACATGCACCATGTCTAGCGCAGCCATCGACGCAAACAATTCCATCGCCAGATGCGAAATATTGCCGCTGCCGCCCGAGGCGAAATTCAGCTTGCCCGGATGCTGGCGCGCCAGTGCAATCAGTTCTTTCATGCTGCGCACCGGCAGCGACGGATGCACCACCAGGCCCGATGGACCGAGGCCGATCATCGACACAAACGCAAAATCCCGAGTCACCTCAAACGGCACTCGAGTGAACAACGATGGCGTGGCTATAGTCGCATTCGCGAGATACATCAGATGACCGTCGGGCGCGCCGCGCGCGACCATTTCCGCTGCAATATTGCCTGCGGCACCGGGACGATTTTCCACCACCATCGGCTGGCCGAGCGACTGTGTCAGCTTCTGCGCCACCACACGTGCGGCGATATCGGTCGCCCCGCCGGGCGCAAATCCAGACAGCAGTCGGATCGGCCGCGACGGGTACGCCGCTGCGGCGCCTGTCGCAGCAGGCTGCGCCTGTACCCCTGCACTCACTCCACTCACCGCGACCAGCAGTATCCACGCATACGATTTATTCAGCATGCCCGAATTTACCAGCACACGGCATGCACTGCCAGCGGTTGCAGCTCAATCTGCGATATAGTCCAGCCTGTGCGCTGGGCCGGGGTGATCAAAGCGGCCGCGGTAAAGTTGGCATAAGTTCAAACACTTTTTTGTAACGGAGGACTCATTTGAAAGCAGTACGAAAAACCGCAACGCCCACCTGGCCGCTGGACATCTACAAGGTGTTCAAGCAAGTTGGCATCCGCCAGGTCGCGTATGTGCCCGACGCCGGTCACACCCAACTCATCCATAGTTGTCATGCCGACAAGAACATGCAAGCGATTTCGCTGACCACCGAAGAAGAGGGTGTCGCCATGCTCGCCGGCGCCTGGCTGGGCGGTGAGCGCGCGGCGCTGCTGATGCAGTCATCGGGCGTAGGCAACTGCATTAACATGCTGGGTACCATACGCGAATGCCGTTTTCCACTGCTGACGCTGGTGACCATGCGCGGCGAATGGGGCGAATTCAACCCATGGCAACTGCCGATGGGACAAAGCACGGCCCGGGTGCTTGACGAGGTGGGTGTGGTGGTGAACCACGTCAACGAAGCCGCATTAGTCGGTGAAACCGTCTTTGCCTCGGCGATGATGGCATTTCAGACCTGCCGCCCGGTGGCGGTACTCATAGGACAACGCGTAGTCGGATTCAAAGATTGGAGCAAATAGCCATGGCGACAACAAAAAAATCCAGCCTCGACCGGCGCGTAGCCGTCAAAACCATACTCACGGAGCGGGGCGATGCGTTACTCGTCACCGGCTTGGGCTCATCGTGCTACGACGCCGGCACACTCGATCATCCCCACACCTACTATATGTGGGGCGGCATGGGCGGTGCCGCGATGATCGGCGTAGGGCTCGCGCTCGCGCAGCCCAAGCGCCGCGTGCTGGTGATCACCGGCGACGGCGAAATGCTGATGGGCCTGGGTTCGCTCGCCACCATAGGCGCGGAAAAAATTCGCAATCTGTCCATCGCCGTCATCGACAACGAGCTCTACAGCGAAACCGGCAACCAACCCACACACACCAGTCGCGGCGTTGATCTGGCGGGCGTGGCAAAAGCCGCAGGCTTTGCGACCAGCGGCACAGTGTCCACGCTGGCACAGGTCCAATCCTGGATACCCACGCTGTACCACACGGCAGGGCCGGTATTTTTGAGTATCAAAGTCAATGCCAATCGTTATCCGCTGTCGATCCGCTTGCGCGATGGCGTGCATATCAAGAACCGCTTCCGTGAAGCCCTACTGGGATCGAAGGCATTCGATTAGCGCACTAAAGGGCCGCATCGTGACAGCCATCACCCACTTGGAAAACAATGTGCTTGATTATGAAATCGTGCCTGCCCACGCCGCGCTCGGCGCGCAGGTGCGCGGACTGGATCTGCGGCAACTGAATGACGCCACGTTCGCACCCCTGCGCGAGGCGTGGCTGCATCATGTGCTGCTGGTTTTTAAAGCGCAGACGCTGACGGCAGCAGACCTGGTGACACTGGTCAAGCGTTTCGGCACGCCGGTCAGTTCATCAGGCCTGCATCAGCGCAAGCTCGAAGAGCGCACCGCCAACCAGTTATTCCAGTTACCGCCCGAAGTCACTGTCGTCACCAATGTGCGCGAGAACGGCAAAGCGGTCGGCATCCTCGGTGATGGCGAAATCGTGTGGCACTCAGACTTCTCCTTTAAGGAACGCCCCACCGCCGCGCGCATACTGGTGGCGATGGAAGTGCCACCGCAGGATCGAGGCGGCAACACCCAGTTTTTGAATGCCTACGCGGCATACGACGCACTGCCCGCCGACTACAAACGGCGCTTGTCGGGCAAGACCATCAAGCAAGGCAATATCGTGGACACCGCGATGAAACTGCGGCCCGGCGCATCCTTGTCCGATGATATACGCCTGGCCCCCGGCCCCAGCCATCCGATTATTTCCACGCATCCTGAAAGCGGCTGCAACCTGCTGTTTCTGGGCCGCAGGCACGCGGCCTACGTCAATGGCATGACGCTGGCAGAATCTGAAGCGTTTCTCGACGAACTGTGGGCCTATGGCACGCAACCACGCTTTTGCTACACCCATCGCTGGCACCCAGGTGACGTGGTGGTATGGGACAACCGCGCCACCGTGCATCGCCGCGAAGGCTTCGATCCCGAGAGCCGCCGCGTGCTCTACGCCGCGCAAGTCGAAGGCCATCGGCCTTATGAGGCGCCGGATGCGCTGAGCCGGCCAGCACATGGGCGGGCACAGCTTGGAGCATGAAATCCTTGTTCGGTCTGTCATTGCTGCGCCGTAGGGTGGGCAAAGCGCAGCGTGCCCACGCGGCAAACAGGCGCGGGTTAACATCGCCGCATATCACGTTACCGGCGCAGTCTTGCTGAGACCCTCGCCATTTGTGTCCTGCCCAACCACTTGCTAGGGAGCCCGGATGAAAACCGGAGGAACCGCGTGGGCACGCTACGCTTTGCCCACCCTACGCTAGCTTAACCGCCATCGATGTCCCGCACCCACGTCAAGATGCTGCTCATCTGCGCGCTGGTACTGCTGATCGCAGCACTGTCACAGCGTCATACGCTGCCGCGACCCGATCTGCTGGTGGAAAGTCTGCGGCAAGAGCCTGAGCAAGTGCAGGTGCAGCACGCGCCGCTGACCACTACTGTAGGCGGCGTGACTTACCGCATCGACCCCTTGTACTCCTATGACCTGCACGGACTGGTGGTAAGCCGGCACGACAGCAGCAGTTGGACCGATTACGTGCATCGCGAATGGAATGATCACCTGAACGTGGTCGACCTGTGCGTGATCTGGGGCCGCAATGCCATCAGCGGCAGCTACCGCGACCTCGATTTTTCCAGCGGACAATTCGTCTGTTACGTGCAGAGCGCGTCGCACACTGCGGCTGCCGCGTTTGATGTAGCGGCGCTCTCCAATAACCATCTATTAACCGATGACCCCGCGCTCGCGCGACAATTGCGCTCGGTGCGCGTCGGCGACCAGATCCGCTTTCGCGGCTACCTTGCCGAGTATGCCCACAATCACGGCGGGCGGCCGTTCCAGCGCGGCACCAGCACCGTGCGCACGGACACCGGCAACGGCGCCTGCGAAACCGTTTACGTGAACGCTGTCGAAATCCTGCGCCGTGGCGGCGGCCCGTGGCGCGTCATGGTGTGGGTGGCTGCGGCACTGCTGGCATTGGGCATCGTGGCATGGTTCCGGCTGCCCTTGTCTGAAAGCAGTTGACACCTGCGGGCTTCGGTATACTGCGCGTTCAACAGAATTGCAATCATCGGGAGTAGCACCATGACCTACGTAGTGGACAGCAAGCGCCTGACACTCGCTGGCGCGCGAAAAATGATGTCCACCGCGATGGGCATCGCGGAACAGGAAAAGGTGCCGATAGCGGTTGCGATAGCCGACGCGGGCGGCAATTTAATCAGCATGGAGCGCATGGATGGCGGGCGCTTTCATACGGTTCATTCTTCCACCACCAAGGCGATCTGCGCGGCATCGAACAAGCGTCCGACCACAGCAAAAGGCGCGCAGGGTCAGGAACTGGACACGCTGCACGCGATCGGCCTCGCACTCGCCGCCGGTCCCGGCCGCTGGACCGCCACCGAAGGCGGCTATCCCATCATCGTCGAAGGCGAATGCATCGGCGGCATCGGCGTATCGGGCGGCACCTGGGAATTTGATGATCGCGTTGCGCGCACGGCATTGGCGGCGATAGGGGCGGGGTATTTGATAAACAACCCATGACCTCAGCAAAACCCCTACAAGTCGCCTGCCTCGGCATGGGTTGGTGGTCCGACGTGCTGGCCGATGCGATCCAGCGCACAGACCAGATCCACATCGTCTCGTGCTACACCCGCTCGCAGGACAAACGGGATGCCTTCGCAAAAAAATACGGCTGTGCCGCGGCGCCCTCCTATGAAGCCCTGCTCGCGGATGGCCGTATCGACGCCATCATCAACACCACGCCCAACAGCGTGCACAAAGAAACCACCATCGCTGCCGCACAGGCCGGCAAACATGTGTTCCTCGACAAACCCATCGCCAATACCGTGGCCGATGGCCGCGCGCTGACCGCGGCTTGCCGCAAAGCCGGCGTGGTGCTGGGCCTGGGCTACCAGCGGCGGCGCGAAGGCCAGTTCCGCTGGATCAAGCAACAAATCGACGCCGGCGTATTCGGCACCCTGGTCAATGCCGAGAGCAATATCAGCCGCGACCGGCTGGGTAAAATAGACCTGAACTCATGGCGCTATCAGGCCGCGGGCATGCCCGGCGGCGTGATGCTGCAAATCGGCATTCACTATGTCGATGTGCTCACCTATCTGATGGGGCCGGTGAAAGCGGTCAGCGGGCGCTCGGCGCAATTGGTGCTGCCCGGTGATAATCCCGATGTAGCGAGCCTGATGCTTGAGCATGAGAACGGCGCGCTGTCCACAGTGAATGCGAGTTACGCTTCGGCATCCGAGTACTACTTGATGAACATTTATGGCAAGGACGCGAGTGCGTATTACGATATGCACAGCGGCTTACGCTGGCTGCAACGCGGCGCGGAAAAGCCCGCGGCGGTGCGCTACAGCAATATCGATACCTTCGTCGATCAGCTCGAAGAATTCGCCGCAGCAGTTCGCGGACAGGGCGCGCCCGAAGTCGATGGCGAAAAAGCCCTGCTGTCGCTGGCGGTGATGCGCGCGGGCATACGCTCTGCGCAACAGGGGCGGCGCGTGGAAGTCGCGGAAATTCTGGCAGATCCAACTGCCTGATGCAACGGGGTAACCCCAATGAAGATCGCCTTTAACCCAACACCGTCATTCCGGCGCAAGCCGGAATCCAGTGCGTGCAAACGGCGCCAACCGCTGAACAATGGGCTTTGCCCGAGTTACAACCTGGATGCCAGCCTGCGCTGGCATGACGGGTCAGGGTGGATGCTTCGTCTTGCTTTTCTCGCCATCGCGTTGATCGCGCCCTCGTCTCACGCCCAGGACCCCTACCCCAAACGCACCAACGTCGAAATGACCGTGCTGTTTCCTGCCGGCTCATCTGCCGACGTCACCGCGCGCCTGCTGTCACAGGGCATGTCCAAGCTGCTCGGCGCCAACGTCATGGTGGTGAATCGTCCCGGTGCGGGCGGCGCCATCGGCTATAAATATGTGGCCGGACGCAACGCCGACGGTTACGCGCTGGTATGGAATTCCAACTCGATTTCAAGCACCTTTCATTCCGGACAAATGAATATAGACTACCGCGCTTTTGACCCGGTGGCGCGCGTGCTGATCGAAACACCGCTGATCGCTGTGCGCGCAGCGGCGAAATGGAAAACGTTTCAGGAGCTGGTTGCCGATATGAAAGCGCAGCCCGGCAAGATCACCGTTGCTAATTCAGGCATCGGCAGCCACACCCACATCACCAGCGTGGCCCTGTTCAAGGCCGCCGGCGCGCAAGCCAACGACGTACCCTACGCCGCCGCACAGGTGGTGCCGGCGCTGATGGGCGCTCATGTGGATGTGCTGGTACTGCTGCCCGGTGCGATCGCCGGGCAATTGAAAGCCGGCACCGTGCGCATACTCACGGTGGTGTCGGCGCAGCGTGACGCACTGCTGCCCGAAGTGCCTACCGCGCAAGAACTCGGCCACCCGGTTGCGCTCGATGCGTGGCGCGGCATCGCTGTGCCCAGGGGCACGCCCACAGCCGTGATTGCCACGCTGGAAAACGCCATACGGCAAACGGTGCACAGCGCCGAGTTCGCCAGCGCCAGCGAAAAGCTTTATGTGAAACCCGCGTTCATGCCCGCCGCTGAGTTTGGCGCGCTGATGGCGCGGGAGGATGCCGCACTGGCGCAGTTAATGCAAATCATCGGACTCAAAAAAATACAATAAAAACATATACTTACACATGAAAACCTCAAATAGACTGTGGCCCGGCGGCAAACGTATCGCGGTAATCTTCAACGTCTGCCTCGAAGCGTGGTCCGATGGCAACGCACCCGGCATCAGCCCGATGGGAAATCCACTACCGCACGGTGTGCTGGATAACACGGCGATCTCGTGGGCGGCTTATGGCGCGACGCGCGGCATCTATCGCTTGCTGGATTCGTTTGCGCGCTACCACGTCAACGCCAGCGTGATGACCAGCGCCGTGCTCGCCGAGCGCACGCCACAGGCGGTAAAAGCCGTCGCTGATGCGGGCCATGAAATTGTGTCGCACGCCTATGCGATGGACATGATGCCGGCGATGATGCAGGCAGACGAAGAACGCAACAACATCAAGCGTTGCACCGAGCTGCTGCAAAACGTTGCAGGCAAGCCGGTCACAGGCTGGTTAAGCCCGCGCGCCACGCCCAGCGTGAATACGCCGCGGCTGCTGGCAGAAGCGGGGTATGTTTGGTATGGCGACACGCTGGCCGATGATTTGCCGTGGGCGCAGACCTTCGGCGACAGGAAAATCGTGGCGATACCCCTGTCCACCGATGTCAACGACATGCCGTCGATGAAATATGGCACGCCACCACGCGCCATGCTCGACACCTTTGAGGAGCATCTGAACATACTGCTCAAGCACGAACGCGGGCCGGCGATTATCGACGTGACCACGCATGCGCATATTTTCGGCCGGCCCCGCGGTGCCTACTATCATGAGAAAATCATCGCGGCGGCGGCGCTATCCAGTGAAGTGTGGATCGCCACGCGGCTGGATGTTGCGCAAGCCGTACTGGCGCAGAGTAGCGTTTAGAAAGAACCGAAAAATGAAACAGTGGATAGTCACGGCCGCGCTGCTGCTCGCAGGCGCTGCGCACGCGCAAATACCTGCGACGGGCTCAGCGCCAGCCTATCCTGCCAGGCCGATACGCATGGTCGTTCCGGTACCGCCCGGCGGCATCATCGACGTAGTAGGCCGCCTGCTCGCCCAGAAAATGACCGAACAAACCGGACACACCGTCATCATCGATAACCGCACTGGCGGCCTGACCAGCGTCGGCAGTGAAATAGTGGCACGCAGCCCTGGCGACGGCTATACGCTGCTGTTGCAATCGCTGCCGATGGTGATTAACCCGTCGATGCTGGGCAAGATGTCTTACGACTACGAAAAGGACCTCGCGCCCATTTCGCTGCTGGTCACCTCACCGTATTTGCTGGTGGTGCATCCGTCAGTGCCAGCAAAGTCGCTCAGGGAGCTGATAACGATGGCGAAAGCACAGCCCGGAAAAATCACCTACTCGTCGTCGGGCAACGCCAGCAACCTGCATGTGGCGGTGGAATTGTTGGCGGGCATGGCTGGTGTAAAAATGCTGCACATACCGTACAAGGGCGGCGGCCCTGCACTCATCGCTGTGCTGGGCGGCGAAGCGGACCTGAGCGCACTCGCCGTGAGTGCGGTGATGCCGCACGTCAACGCGGGACGCCTGCGCGCACTGGCGATCACCAGCAGCAAACGCCTGCCCGCATTGCCGCAAATAGCCTCTGCCGCCGAAGCCGTAGCGGGATACGAGTTCGCCAGCTGGGTCGGCGTCCTGGCACCGTCTGCGACGCCACCCGCGCTGATCCACGCCATCAACACCGTTATAGTTAAAGCGGCACGTGCACCTGAACTGATGGATCGCTTCACCAAAGACGCAACCCATGTGGTTGCGAATTCGCCTGCGGCGTTTCGCGCGTTCATACAATCCGAAGCGCAGCGCTGGACCCAGGTGGTCAAAGACAGCGGCATGCGCGCCGATTAAAACTTTTACCTAAGTATTTGTTAAAAAATGAAAATATCAGAATTCCTGCTGCAAACCCTGGAACAGAACGGCGTCACCCACATCTTCGGCAATCCCGGCACCACGGAACTGCCGCTGGTCAAAGCCTGTGAGCAGCGCAGCAAACTAAAATACGTGGTCGCGCTGTCGGAAGTTTCCGCGGTACCGATGGCCGACGGCTACGCGCGCGCCACGCGCTCGCTGGGCGTGGTCAATCTACATGTCGCACCCGGCCTGGGCAACGGCATGGGCACGCTCTACACCGCAGGCATCGCGGGCACACCGCTGCTGGTGCTGGTGGGCGGGCAAGACCGGCGCTTTCTGCACACCCATCCCATATTGTGGGGGCCGCTGGAGAAAATGGCGGGCACGGTGTGCAAAGCGGTGTTCATGCTCAATACCACCTTTGATGCCGCCGCCAATATCCGCCGCGCATTGCGCACCGCCCTGACGCCGCCGTTCGGCCCGGTGGCGCTGATCTGCCCGCCGGACCTGCTGGAAACCGCTATCGATGCCAAGCCCTCGACCGTGACGCCGATGTCGCTGGCCACGCTGGCGCAGGATCAAGCCAGCGCTTACGCAAAATTTCTCGCCGCCGCGAAAAAGCCCGTCATCATCGCCGCCGAAGAGGTGCATTGGGACAACGCCAGCCGCGAACTTGAAAAACTCGCGCTGGCCCTGGGCGCGCCGGTGTATGCCGCGCCCTACACCGGCGTACTGCCCATCGCCAGCAGCTCGGCGGCGTATGCGGGTTATCTGCCGCCGAATCTGAAACAGGTGGCGGACCGCCTGGCCGCGCACGACGCGCTGCTTTTCGTTGGGGGCCGTGGTCTGCGCAATACGCTCTACAGCGAAGCCCATATGCCGCAGCCCAAAGCGTGGCTGGGCCATGATGTGTCTGCCACCGCGCCGGACGGCGAATACGCGCTGGCGACGGTGACTCGCCTGAAACCCGCGCTCGCCGCGATTACGGCAGCACTCGCCTCGCGCAGCAAACGACGCCAGCCTGCACGCGCCGCGCTGGCTCTGCCCGCGCGCAAACCCAGCGTGCTGCATCCGACACTGGCGATGCATGCGTTGCTGCAAAAATATAGCGACGCCATCTGGATCGATGAATCGGGCCTTTCCACCTCGGATGTGCGCCAGTGGATGCAACTCAAAGCCGGCGAGTATCTAATCAATGGCAGCGGCGGCATCGGCTGGGGACTCGCCGCCTCAGTGGGTGCGGCTATCGCGCAGGCTGCGAGCAAGAGTAAACGCCAAATCGTCGCGGTGATCGGCGATGGTTCCGCCTTGTACGCCTCTGAAGCCTTGTGGCCCGCTGCGCATCACGGCACCCACATTTTGCTGGTGATATTCGCGAATCGCCGCTATGCCACATTAAACGAAGCCGCCTCGCGGCTCGCCGGCGGACCGCTGCAGTCATTCACCATAGAGCCGCCGGTCATCGATTTCAGTGGACTGGCGAAATTGTATGACTGGCGCTATCTCGCCGCCGCCACCGCAACGCAAATGGATGCTGCGCTCGCTAAGTTGGGCAGCCCTCTCAAGCAAAACACCCTGCTCGAACTGCAGCTCGACCCGACGCTCAAACCGGTTACCGCGTCACGGCACTTCTAATTGACAGGATTAACAGGATGCACAGGATAAAACCTTCATCCTGTAAATCCTGTCGAAATGTCCTTGTGATGGGCCTACGCAAATCGCCACCGCTGCGGTTCCAGCGTCAACGCGCCTTCGGCCGGCACAGATTTTCGCACGGCACGCCGTCGCCGTTTTTATCCAGTGTTTTAAGGCGGCACTGGGTGAAATAAAATTTCGCCTCCTCGCACGTGACCATCTGCGAACAATAGCGTTTTTTACCGCAGGCGCTGGCGGCCGCATCCAGCGCGGGCGCATGCGCTTTGCGAAAGTCCCACGGCGGCACCGGGTTGGCAGCCGCCCACAAACCGAGCCGTGCGCGCTGCGCCTCCACCTGCAACGCCATCAAAGCCTGGTCGGAATGGCGGTGTGAATATTCCCACGCCATGCCACGGCGCAGTTGTTCCTCGTTCACATGGATGCGCCCGGACTGCAACACCGCAACCACGCGCCCGTAGTCATCCACGGTTTTGGCAGTGACGCGCACCGTCTTGCGCAGCACCAGCGCCGCCAATGCCTCGCGCGATGCGGGGCCGAACGCCTGCAATTTTTCCGGCGCATCAATGCCCGCCAAGCGGATCGTGGTTTTCTTGCGCGCCTGTTGCACGATGACGGTGTCGCCGTCGAGTACGGCAATGACTTGCGCGGTAAAAGTTTCGGCTATTGCGCACGCCGCCCACCCCCAACACAGCAGCGCTACCGCGGCTGTTCTCACACGGTGACGCTACCCAGCGCGCGCAAGATGCGCTCCGGTGTAAACGGCTGCTCGGTCACCCGCGCTTTGAACGGCTTTAGCGCATCGTTGATGGCGTTCATCACTGCGGCTGGTGCGCCTGCCGTGCCGGCCTCGCCCGCGCCGCGCGCACCGAGTTCAGAAACTTTGGTGGGGGAGTGCGTGTGCCCGACAATGATATCCGGCATTTCGCCCGCCATCGGCACCAGATAATCGGCCAACGTGCCGTTCAACAACTGCCCTTCATCGCTATACAGGCACTGCTCGAACAACGCCGCGCCGATGCCCTGCACCACGCCGCCGCGAATTTGTTCATCCACCAGCAGTGGATTGACCACAGTACCGGCATCATCGATCACCCAATGCTTGAGCAGCGTGACGAACCCGGTGGCAGGATCGACTTCAAGGTAACTGGCGTGTATGCCATTGGTGAACACGCCCGTATAGTGTTTCTGCGCGTAGCTGCGGGTGACGGTGAGTTCGGGTTGATAATCCTTGGGCACTTGTTCGGTGCGAAAATACGCGGTACGCGCCACTTCCTCCAGCGACATTTTGAGCACGCCGCTGGCAGCGTCCACCACGTTGCCGTCGCGCACATCCAGCAGAGACGCCTCGGATTCGCTCAGGCGCGCCACAAAATTAAGAATGTTCGCGCGCAGCGCTTTGCCGGTTTGGAGTACTGCCTCACCGCCAATGCCGGTGCCGCGCGAACCCCAGTTACCGCCGCCGTACGGCGTGGTTTCGGTGTCACCCATGATCACCCGCACGTTTTCGACAGCTACACCCACTGCGGTTGCCGCCACCTGCGCCGCCACCGCGTGCGCACCTTGCCCAAATTCGGTGAGGCTGGTGGCGACGGTGATCCCCCCCGTGGGCATCAATCGTATGGTGCAAGCGTCCTGCGAGGCTATCGATGCCCCGCCCTGTCCGTACGTGGCCGAGGACGACATCGAGTTCTCGACAAAACTCGCAAGGCCTATGCCGCGATACACGCCCTGCTTGCGCAGCGCCGCTTGCTCTGCACGCAGCGTGGTGTAATCCATCAGTTCAAGCAGTTTGTCCAGCGACTCATGTTGCGACAGTTTTTCAAAGATAACGCCACTGGCAGTGGTATAGGGGTAAGCGTTGTCCGCGATGTAATTGCGGCGCCGGAAAGCGGCCGGGTCCATGCCCACCGCCTCGGCCGCGAGATCGACCATGCTTTCCGTAACCGCGCACACCACCGGATGTCCGACTGCGCGATACTGACCGTACATGCCTTTGTTTTGAAACACCGCTCGCGCACGCGCACGATACACACGCTGCCGGTACGGCCCGCCGGTGAGATTGCTGACATGGATGCCTTCATTCGCGCCGCCGCGCGGGTAGCCCGAGTAAGGGCCGATGCCATAGACGTCGTCCACATCAAACGCCAGTAGGTCACCCGCGTTCGACACCGCGCAGCGCACTTTCACACGGTGCCCGCGCGCATGAAAATCCGAGACAAAGGATTCCAGGCGGTCAGCCACGAATTTCACCGGGCGCCCAGTCAGCAGCGCCGCCGCCACCGTCGCCATATCGTCGCCGTAGGTATGAATTTTCAGGCCGAACGCCCCGCCGACATCGGGAGCAATCACCCGCACCTGGTTTTCCGCCAGGCTGAAATGATGCGCGATAATCCATTGCATCATGTACGGGACCTGGGTGGAATGCCACACCGTCAGTTGGCCATCAGACGCGTTGTAATCCACGAGTATGGTACGTGCTTCCAGTGTCACCGGCGTGTGACGCGCGGTGCTGAACGTGGCTTCGACCACATGATCCGCGCTGGCAAAAACCGCGTCCACCCTACCGCTATCAATCAATCGTTCCACACACAGATTGCTGCCCAGTTGCGCATGGATCAGCGGCGTTGCAGCGTCCAGTGCGGTTTCGATATGGGTCACTGCCGGCAAGGCCTGATACGCCACTACGATGTGCTGCAGCGCATCTTCTGCCTGCGCGCGCGACTGCGCCACCACCATCGCCACCGGCTCGCCCTGCCAACGCGCCACCTCCAGCGCCAGCGGCAGTTGCGGCGCGGACTGCATGCCTTTGATGTGTTTCAGCACGCCGACATAGGGTTTGCAAAGCGCGGCCACGTCAGCGCCGGTGATCACGCGCACCACGCCGGGCGCCTGGGCTGCTGCCGCGACCTCCAGCTGCGTGATGCGCGCGTGCGCATGCGGGCTGCGCAACACCGCTGCGTGCAACATGCGCGGCAATTGCACGTCGTCAACATACTGCCCGCGTCCGGCCAACAGGCGTTTGGCGTTGGCGCGCGGCAGTGAGGCGCCGATGTAACCGCGTTGCTGTGATTTCAAGGGAGGGATGGCGTGTAGAGGTGGGTGGGTCGGACTGTAGAGGTGCAGACGCCAGCGGTCAAGAACACCGCCGCGTCGCGCGCGCTACAGCGCCCCGGCCGCCAGCCGTTCCAGCAACTGCAACTGCTGCGGCAAACAAATACTCGCCAGATCGTAACGCTGCACTGCCGTGGCGCGTGCCGCGGCGCGCAAATGCGCATGCTGCGCTGGACTCGCCAGCACCTCAATCACCGTGGCTGCCAGCGCATCGCCGGCAAAAAAATCCACCAGCAAGCCGTTCTCGCCGTGCCGGATGACTTCTGCCACCGGCGCGGTAGCGCTGCCCACCACCACACACCCAGCACTCATCGCCTCGATACAGCTCCACCCCAGCACAAACGGATAGGTCAGATAGACGTGGCACCTCGACACTTGCAGCACGTTCACATACGCGGCATACGGTATGCGCCCAAGAAAATGCACGCGGCTCGCATCCAGGCCGTGTTTCACTTCATCCCAGAACATCTGCTTCCAGGTGGTGCCCTGCGGCGCTGGGGCGCCGTAGGAGACTTCATCGCCGCCGACGATGAGCACGGTCGCGTTGGGCCGTGCGCTTAGTATGCGTGGCAGCGCGCGCATAAAACGGTGATAGCCGCGATACGGTTCGAGATTGCGATTAATAAAGGTCAGCACTTCGTCGCCCGCGCGCAGGGTTTTGCCGGGCAGGGTGAACGTTGCCGCGGCATGCGGACGCACGCTCTGCGTATCAATGCCATCGAACACGACGCTGATGCGATTGCCGTAAGCGCGCGGCAGGGTGCTGTGCTGAAAGTGCGTGGGGGTGACGCCCCAGTCCATGCCGTCCAGGGTCAGCAACAGGTTGGCGTTTTTCACGCGCACACGCGCGTCGTTGCCGACATCGTGTAGCGCAAACTCGGGATCAAAATTCACGTCGAGATCACGCGTCGCATAAAAGAATTCCAGCAACGCCAGCAGCTTCGCGCCCGGCCACACGTCTTTCAGAAACAGGCTCTCGCCCCAGCCGGGATGGGCAAAAATAACGTCCGGCCGGTAGCCGGCATTTTTCATTTTCACCGCTGCCGCGGCACACGCGTCACCGCGTATCAGCTTGGTTTCGAAGTCGGCAGCCAAGGGATGAATCTCGCGGCTGGAGCCGCGGCCTAGCGTATAGCGCAGCATCGGAATTTGCGTCAACCCTACGCCATCAATCGCCAGCGCCCGCACCTCATGACCCGCACGCACCAGCGCAGGTGCCAGATGCTTGAACTGCCCCGGAAAATTCTGGTGCACGAACAACAGCCTCATGCGACGCCTCTACAGTGACGATGAGGTAATGTAACACTGGCTAGCCGCGCATTGACTGGAGCGGCACGACTGCTTACAGTCTAGCGATCATGGTTCGAGCTACCTTATGTGGGATTGCATGGGCTTTGCTGTTGCCGACGCTCGCGCTGGCGCAAGCCTACCCTGTGCGCCCCATCCGTCTCATTGTGCCGTTTCCGCCCGGCGGCACCATCGATTTGGTGGGCCGCATGGTGGCGCAAAGTCTGGGCGAGCGCGTTGGCCAGACCGTGGTGGTCGACAACCGTGGCGGTGCCGGCGGCATGCTGGGCGTGGAATTGGCGGCCAAGGCGGCGCCCGACGGTTACACCCTGTGTTTGTGCAGCGTGGGCGCGATGATCAGCGCCCCTTTGCTGGCAGCCCAAGCGCCTTATGACGCGCGGCGCGACTTCGCGCCCATCAGCGCAGTGGCCACAGTGCCATATGTGTTGCTGGTACGGCATGCGTCAGGATTGACCTCCGTTAATGACCTGATCGGCCTCGCGCAGCACAAGCCCGGCACGCTTAACTATGGTTCGGCCGGCAGCGGTAGCACCTCGCATCTGGCGGCGGCGCTGTTCGTCTCAATGGCAGGCATCAACGTGGTACATGTGCCCTACAAGGGCAGTGCACCGGCCGCTACAGATCTCTTCGGCGGCCACATCCAGTTCGTCTTCGAAGCCATGGGTGCCGGCGTGCCCTACGTCAAAAGCGGGCGGCTGCGCGCACTCGGGGTGTCGACACTCAAGCGCACGGCAACCTTGCCAGAGCTTCCCACCATCAGCGAACAGGGCGTGCTCGGCTACGAAATGAGCACCTGGCATTCGGTATGCGCGCCGCGCGGCACGCCCGCGCCCATCATCGAAAAACTCAATCGCGAAATTGTGGCCGTGATCAACACCCCGGAAGTGCGCGACAAGTTCACCGCCGCCGGCACTGAGGCGCAAGGCAGCACCCCGGAACAATTGCGGCTACGCATCGCGCAGGAATTCCCGCGCTGGGAGAAACTGCTGACGCAACTGGGACTGCGGGGAAAATAACCTCCGCGCCAGGTCCCGACCCCAAACGCATTTAATGGGTTTTGGTAACGCGATGCGGCGGTAACGGCAGCGACACCACGTCTATGCCTTCATCGCGCAACGCTTCGACGTCCTGCGCCGAAGCGGTGCCGCGTATGTGACGTTCGGGGGCTTCTTGGTAGTGGATCTTGCGGGCTTCTTCCGGAAATTTGCGCCCTACGTCTTCGGTATTCTTGACGATGTGCTCGACGATCCTAGCAACCATTTCCGGTGAGATATTCGCATAGTGTTCGGGCACACCGGCGGCAGGTTTCTGCTTTTCACGCGGCGCTTTTTCTACAGCGCCGGTGTTCACATACGACGCACTGGGCCGGCGCACCACATTAGCGCTGTTGCAAACAGGGCACAATAAAATATTGCCCGTGACTTGCGCATCGAAATCGCCGGCAGAGCCGAACCACCCTTCAAAGCAGTGGCTGTGTTCGCACTCCAGATCATAAACAATCATTTTTATCCCAACGGAAACAATGGTGCCCGGAACCGGAATCGAACCGGTATGCTGGTTTTACCCTAGCGAGGGATTTTAAGTCGCGAGAATAGATAAGTCCACAACAGTCGGCAACACTAAAGAATAATAGAAACAACAAGTTATTGTTTTCCATTGTTCTGGGATTTCCCCCATTTTTGCCCCGCAGTGTCCCGCCAGTGTCCCACGGTTTGCTGCGTCTCCGATGTGAATTTCCCGGTATAGACATACAGACGCCGCGTTGCCAATGTCACGTCATCGTGAATGACGTTTCACTGCACCAAAGCGTGACCGCGATTTCACCGAAAGCGTAACCGGTCAAGGCGAACTAAAACCCTATTCATGCAGCATCCCCAAATCGGTCACGCTCACGCGAAACGACTGATCACGTTACGCGAAATACGCACTTGACCATTTAAGGTAAAAGCTCGCCCCATGGGGCGTGGGGATAGGCACGGCTCTCAATCATTGCTTTTCCACCAACAAGCGCGTAATATTTTCCCAGCATTAAGAGTTGGGTTGACGCCCGAGCCAACCTGCCCCTTCCGGGCAAGGTGGAACACCGAAAGGTGGAACACCGAAAGGTGGATGTGACCCTCAGGGGTAACCAAGCGGAAGCGTCAGCCCTCCTCTCGGAGGGCTTTTTCATTTCAGCCCCCATGTTGGATAGGTTGGGACCTGCAACTTCCGGGACAAGATCAATGATCTCTTGGATGCGACCTATTTTCTTCAATCTTCTCCTGTCGGGGGTGATTCTCGCCTTCGTCGCGTTCCGTGCTGTGATAGTATAACTCTCGAACTTTTGGGGTGGTGCGCGATTGCCCGCTTTGTCACATC
>CAMDRT010000005.1 GCA_945906815.1 Bordetella parapertussis | reverse complement strand
GCTCGCTACCAGTGTTGAGGTGCCCGCAACGCGCGTATTGACGGTGAGTAAGCCGGTGTTTCCGGCATTGAAGTTTGCGCTTATGCTCCAGTCGGTGTTGGCACCGGCCGTATTGGATAGGTGATAGCTGAAAAAATTGCCCCATCCATCCTGAGCCGCTTCTCGCGGCAGGCCCAAGGTCACGTACGGCACGATGCCGAACACGGCAGAACACGCCGTCGCCGGGTTGCCCGCCGTGGCACGGTTTTCGATACCGTCCGGCGCTGTGAAATCGCTGTCTGGACACGGCAAGCGGCTGTTCCTGCGCAGGTAGTCTATCAAGGCATCGCGAACGGTGACTTGCCGCTGCGCGGTGGCTGACCCCGCCTGATTACGTTGCACCGCATTTAACGCAACCAGACCGCTGGTCAACACCACGCCGATGACGAATAACACTATCGAAAGCTCGATCAGCGTGAACCCCGCCTGCGCCCCACGCGCTGCCCGATGCGTAGCGCTAATACCTTGATTTAGTTCAAAATTAACCATGATTTGAGTATAGCGGGTTTTTCGCAGCCTGCAGACTGTCCTCAGTCTACGCTCAGGCCGCGCCACTCGCACGTGCTAATATCACCCCCGGTTAACAGCATTTTGACAACCAGGCGCCCGTAGCTCAGCTGGATAGAGTACTGCCCTCCGAAGGCAGGGGTCGGACGTTCGAATCGTCTCGGGCGCGCCAGCGTTGTTAGCGTGGTTTTCAAACCAGTAGCGCATAACGTTGCAAAAAAAATGGCCTGGACCATGCACTTGACCCCTTTGAAATCCGTGCGCGCTTCCCGCGCATCGATTCCCTGGCTGGCGTGGCTGATGGCGGCGCTGATGCTTCCGTTCGCTTACGCGCAGGAAGTGATAACCGTCAGCGACGAACAGATCGCAAGACTGACGACGCTGTTCGGTCCGGTGGCGAAAGAGCGGCTGAGCCACTGGCGCACGCTCATGGCCAGCCCGAAAAATCGCGCCCTGAACGAGCGGCAAAAGGTGGAACTGGTGAATGATTTCATGAATCAGACGCCGTTCAAAACCGATCGCGAGCACTGGGGCAAGGAAGATTACTGGGCGACGCCGATAGAGTTTTTGTCCACCAATGCCGGCGACTGCGAGGATTATTCCATCGCGAAATATTTCACCTTGCTGGCGCTGGGCGTGCCCGATGAAAAGTTGCAGATCACCTATGTCAAAGAAATCAAAGTCTACAACGAAGCGCACATGGTGCTGGCGTATTTCGCCACGCCCGACGCCGAGCCGCTGATTCTCGACAACATCAACAAGACCATACAGCCGGCGTCGACACGCACCGACCTGCGGCCGATCTACAGCTTTAATGGTACTGGCCTGTGGAGCGCCAGACAGCAGCAGGAGGGGCGCAAGCAGGCGGGGGGCAGTTCGGATAGCATCAGTAGCTGGAAAGAATTGCGGCGCCGCGTCAAGGGCGCGTCCTGATGCATCCGCTGCTGCTTAAAATTGTTTTTATTCGCTATGTATAAACGGCGGGGGATGCCATGAAGCTTTCACGACTGCTGGTCGGATTAATTTCGCTGCTGTGGGCGGTGGTGTTTTTCGCCACCTTGTGTGTGGTGGTGAGCAGCACGCGCGACTACCTGCACCGGTCGATGGAATCGCACGCGCAGGACACAGCGACCTCGCTCGGCCTGTCCATCACCCAGGGCAAGAGCTACAACGATGCGGTGACCATCGAGCTGATGACCAGCGCCATCTTCGACCGCGGCTACTACAGTGAAATTCAGGTGAAAAAAGTCACCGGCGAGATCATTTTCAAAAAGCGGGTTGAAAAAACGGTAGAAGGCGTGCCGGCGTGGTTTATTGATGCCTTCAAGCTGCCCACACCGCGCATGGACGCGCTGGTGATGGACGGTTGGCGCAAGGCGGCGATGGTAGAAGTCGAAAGCCATCCTGGCCACGCCTACAAAGAACTGTGGGAGATCGCCCAGCGCTCGTTCTGGGTGCTGCTGATTGTGGCGTTGATCTCGCTGGCGGTGGTGGCCATTGTGCTGAAGCTGGCGTTGCGTCCACTCGACGACATGGAGCGTCAGGCCGAAGATATCTCCAAGCGCACATTCACCATCCTCAAAAAACTGCCGTGGGCGCGTGAATTGCATCGTATTTCCATAGCGCTGAATTCGATGTGTCAGGCCGTCGAGCGCATGCTGAACGAGCAGACAGCTCTCGCCGATAAAATGCGCGCTAAGGCGTATGTGGATGCGGTAACGGGGCTGATGAACCGCAATGCTTTCAACGAGCAATTAACGCACCTGATCGGCGCGCCCACAAAATTTGCCACGGGCGCGGTTGCGGTGGTGCGCATACAGGGCTTTGCGCTGTTCAACGAACGCCATGGGCGCCCTGCTGGCGATACGCTGCTCAAACGCACGGCTTTTCTCCTGCAAGCGGTTTGCAAGCCTTACAGCGGTGCCTTTGTGGCTAAACTCGACGGCCCCGAGTTCGCAGTGGTGGCGCCCGAAATCCCCGACACCACCGTGCCCCTATTGGGCGATGCGCTGATCCAGGGGCTCGCGGAAATTGAGGAATTTCCACGCACCGAACAAAGCGTGATGCCGCACGCCGGCCTGGCCTACCACCGCTACCAGGAAGGCGCCAGTTTCGGAAAACTGATGTCCGTCGCCGGGCAGGCGCTGACTGTGGCGCAGGGGCGGGGCGTGCCTGCCTGGCACTTGCAGGACGAAGTCAGGAGCGATCAAAACAGTGCCATGACGCTTGAGATCAATGGCCTCTTCAAAGTAGGGCTAAACAAGGAGCGCGTGGTGTTGCAGTATCAGCCGGTGTGCGCGTGTCAGGTTGCTGAAGAGCAGTGGACTTACCGCAGTGAAGCGTGCATACGCATTTTGGGAGCAGATGGCTCCATCGTGCGCGCGGGACTCTTTATCACAACCGCCAAGCGCTTGGGCGCGCTGCAACTGGTGGATCGTATAGTCACCGAAAAGCTGCTGCAGAATATCGCCGCGAACGGCCCCATCCAGGGCGGCGCGACGGCGTTGAATTTATCGCTGGAGTCTTTGCTGGATGCCTCGTTTGTCGATTGGCTGTATGCCACGTTGAACGCCAAACGCGAGATTGCAAAGTACGTCATCATTGAGGTGGCAGAGCATTCGATTATCAGTCATCTTGACGTGGTCAAAGCGGTGTTCAGCAAGTTGCGGCAGACGGGCGCACGCCTGTCGATAGACCGCTTTGGGCAGAGCACGGCATCACTGGGTTTTTTGCGTGGTCTGGAAGTGGATTACATCAAGCTTGACGGTGGCTATACGCGCGGCGTTGCCGAATCCACCGACAAACAGTTTTTTATACAGGCGCTGGTGGGCATTGCGCACGGCCTTGGCATTCAAGTAATAATAGAATACGTCGAAACAGCGCAAGACTTTGAAATAGTAAAGAGTTTGCTGGCCGATGGCGCGCAGGGCTACTTCATTGGCATGCCGGAATAGGGGCAGCACCCGCGCGGCCTAATAAACGCGTTGCAGAACATCAGGCTCTATCTCTAATTTCTGAATGTAGTTTATTGTTGGATTAAAGGGGACGGTGTGGCAGATCAAGAACACCAAAATATCGCTCCTGACAGTCCGCATCAGTGGCAGGTGCCCAAGCCTGCACTATCTTCCAACGATGCGCTGCTGAAGTGCCTAGTGCTACTGTCGCGGTATTTCAACCATCCCTTTTCGGAGGAAACGCTGGCTGCGGGTTTGCCGCTCGACCAAGGGCGTCTCACGCCCGCTTTGTTTGGCCGTGCCGCCGAGCGCGCAGGATTGGACAGCAAGCTGATTGAGCGCGCGCTGGACAAAATTTCACCACTCACCCTGCCCGCAGTGCTGCTGCTGAAAGACCGGCGTGCCTGCATACTGCGCGCGCTCGACAAGCAGGGCGGGTGCGAGCTGATTGATCCCGATACCGGCGGCGCGACGCACACCACGCTGGCGGCGCTCAACGCCGAATACACGGGTCACGCCCTGCTGGTGCATCCGCAGCTGCGCTTTGATACGCGTACCGAGCTGTCAGCGGTGCCGCGCGTGCATCACTGGTTCTGGGGCGTGGTGGGGCAGGCGTGGCCGCTCTATGGCGAGGTGCTGCTAGCGTCGCTCTTGATCAACATTTTCGCGCTGGTGATGCCGCTCTATGTGATGAACGTGTACGACCGCGTGGTGCCCAACGACACCACCGAAACGCTGCTGGCGCTGACTGCCGGCGTGCTCATCGTGCTGGTGTTCGATTTCGTGATGCGCATGCTGCGCGGTTATCTGACCGATATCGCGGGTAAGCGCATTGACGTCATACTGTCGGCGAATATTTTCGAACGCGCGCTCGGCATCCGCACGGAAGCGCGCCCGCAGTCGGTAGGGGCGTTCGCCGCCAACGTGCAGGAATTTGAATCGTTCCGCGAATTCATCACCTCCGCCACCATCACCGCGCTGGTGGACCTGCCCTTTTTGCTCATTTTCATAGCCGCAATTTTCGCCATCGGCGGCTGGCTGGCACTGGTACCTCTCGCGGCCGTGCCGCTGGTGATTATCGTCAGCCTGATTCTGCAACGCCAACTGGGCGCGGTGATTCAGGAAAGCTTCCGCTGCGGCGCGCAAAAGCAGGGGGTGCTGATCGAGAGTCTGACGGCGGTTGAAACCATCAAATCCATGGCCGCCGAAAGCGTGCATCAGCGCCGCTGGGAGCAACTGGTGGGACAGGTGTCGAAATTGAGTTTGAAATCGAAAACACTGTCACAGGCGATCATCAACTCGTCGCAGATGATCCAGCAGGTGGCGGCGGTCGTGATCGTGGTGTTCGGCGTATACCTGATCAACGAGCGCCTGTTGACGGTGGGCGCGCTGGTCGCCTGCACCATGCTCAACGCGCGCGCGCTGGTGCCGCTGGGTCAGGTGGCGGGCCTGCTCGCGCGCTACCATCAAGCAGCGGCGTCGCTGCGCACGCTGACCAATGTGATGAATCTGCCGGTCGAGCGCCCGCCCAACAAGAGTTTTGTGCATCGGCCAGTGATAGTCGGCAGCATCGAATTTCGCGAGGTGACATTTAGCTATCCCGGCCGCAAAGTGCCCGCGCTCACCAACGTGTCGTTCAAAATCGCGGCCGGCGAACGCGTGGGCATGATCGGACGCATCGGCTCCGGAAAATCCACCATCGAAAAACTGATACTCGGACTGTACAAACCGGCGTCGGGCTCGATATTGGTGGATGGCGTGGATGTGAATCAGATTGATCCTGCGACGCTGCGCCGGAATATCGGTTATGTGCCACAGGATATTGTGCTGTTCTTTGGCACGGTAAAGGAAAATATTCTCTACGCTGCTCCCTATGCGGATGATGCGGCGATGCTGCGCGCGGCGGAAATCGCGGGTGTCACCGAGTTTGTACATCCCTCGGAGCAGGGCTTTGATCTACCCATCGGTGAGCGCGGCGAGGGCTTGTCGGGTGGCCAGCGTCAAGCAGTTGCGATTGCGCGCTCGCTGGTGCTGGATCCGCCGCTGCTGATCATGGACGAACCCACCAACGCACTGGATAACCGTTCGGAGGAAAATTTCAAAGTGCGACTGGGTGCGGCGATCGTCGGCAAGACGTTCGTGCTGGTGACACATCGCGCGTCGCTGTTAACGCTGGTGCCGCGTTTGCTCGTCTTCGACGGCGGCAAGCTCGTAGCCGACGGCCCCAAGGAGCAGGTGATGCAGGCGCTTGCCGGAGGCAAGATCAATGTCGCAAGAAGCTAAAGTGCAGCAGACGCCGGCCAATGCCGCGACGCCGGCCAATGCCGCGACGCCGGCCAACGCCGCGCCGCCGGCCGCGGCCGGTGCGCAGGCATTGCCGCACACGCCACGCACGTCGCCACAGCAGGGCAGCATGGCGCTGATGAAAGGCATCCTCGCCGATCTCGCAAGCGGGCACAGCGGCAAGCCGCTGGCGCGCGAGCAAGATCTGGATTACATGAGCGAAACGTCGGCCGCCGCTTTGCAGGGGCCGCCCAGGGCCACGCATGTGGTGTTGTGGGGCGCGCTATTGTTCATCATCGTGTTCTTGGTGTGGGCGGCGTTCGCCAACATCGGTGAGTCCACCGTGGGCGAAGGGCGGGTGATTCCCGCAGGGCAGATTCAGGTAGTACAAAATCTCGAAGGCGGTATCGTTGCCGAGATCAAGGTGAAAGTCGGCGCGGTGGTGCGCAAAGACGATACCTTGCTGGTGATCGATGCCACGCGTTACCTAGCCTCGGAGTCTGAGAATACCGCGAAAGACAGCGCGTTGATGGCGAAGATCGCGCGACTGTCGGCTGAAGTGAACGGATCGGCATTCATTGTGCCGGCGACGGTCGCCAGCGCCAATCCTGATCTGGTACGCCGCGAGCAGGATCTCTACCGCACGCGACAAGCCGAATTTGCCGCCAACACCGCGGCGCTGCATCAGCAGATCGAGCAGCGCTCACAGGAGATTGTGGAAAAGCGCGGCCGTGTGAAACAAATTACCTCCAGCCTCGCGCTCCTCAACAAGACCATCGCCATGATGCGCCCGGTGGTGAAGGACGGTGCGATGTCGGAGATCGAGTTGCTGGCGAAGGAGCGCGAAGCCAACGATCTGAAGGGCGAACTGGATTCGGCCAGGGTGACCATTCCACGGCTCGAAGGCGCGGTGGCTGAAGCGCGCAACAAGCTGCAGGGCTACACGTCAAAATTCCGCGCCGATGCCATGGCCGAACTCAATCAGGCAAAAACCGATCAGCAGGGCACTTCCGCGACGGACAAGGCGATGAAGGACCGCACCAAACGTGCCGTGGTCACCTCACCGGTCAATGGCACTATCAAGACGGTCAAGGTGACAACCATTGGTGGCGTGGTGGGTCCGGGGTCGGACCTATTGGAAATCGTGCCCGCGGAAGAATCGCTGGTGGTTGAGGCGCGCGTTAAACCCAAGGACATTGCGTTTCTGCGGCCGGGGCAAGAGGCGCTGGTGAAACTCACCGCGTACGATTTTTCGATTTACGGCGGCTTTCCGGGGCGCCTCGAATACATCAGCGCGGATACGGTGCTCGACGACAAAAAACAGGAAAGCCATTATCTGGTGCGGGTGCGCACCACCACCCACACGCCCACACGCGACGGCAAGCCGTTGGCGATCATTCCCGGCATGACCGCGACCGTGCATATCCAGACCGGTGAAAAAACGTTCCTGCAATACCTGTTGAAACCGATTATCAAGACCCGTGAGCTTGCGTTTCGTGAACGCTGATTAATTGCATGGCCATTCTACTCGTCACCCGCGACCGCGCACTCGAGGAACGCTGCCGCCATGCGGCCAGCGCGCACTATTCCATCACGGTTATTGATGCGCTGGCGCAGGTGCCGCAGCGCATTGCGGCGGCAGCCCCCGCAGTCGTGCTGATCGACGCCGATACACTGCAGCGCCCGTACCCGGAACAGGTCGCCGCGATTGTCGCCACACCCGGCGTGGGGCGCGTCATTGTGATGACCACGGACTTTGTCGAGGATGAAGAAGTCGCGCTGTTGCGTTGTGGCGTACAAGGCTGCTGCCGGCGCGGCATCGATGCCGAATCACTGCGCAAAGTGCTCACGGTGACCGAAAGCGGCGTGTGGATGACGCGCAGCCTGTTGCCGAGGCTGATACGCGAGTTGCGCCGTTATGCACAGCCCAGCGCAACGCCGGTGGCTACCCTGCCCCCAGCGACCGCGGCCACCGAGCCGCCGCCGCGCGTGCCCTCAGCAAAACTCGCCGCGCTCACGCGTCGCGAGCGCGACATCGTGAAGCTGCTCGCGGAAGGCGCCAGCAACAAAAAAGTGGGCGAGGAATTGGATATTTCCGAACGCACCGTGAAAGGCCATCTCTCCAATATTTTCTCGAAGCTGGGCGTCTCCGACCGGCTCAAACTGGTATTGTGGTTGAACGTAGACGAGTTGCCCGCCAAAACAATACATAAGTAATTGTTTTTAAATGTAAAAAATTTCTAGCCGTAGCGCGAATATTTTGGTTAAATCAGTCTCTATAGTGTCGTGCGTTGCAGAAAAAATGTTCTCCCGCATAATTAACTTAATTTCGAGGGGAAATAGCCATGAACAAAACGCTTAAGGCCAATCTTCTTGCAAGTGCGATGGGTGTTACTGCCGCACTCACTGCCAGCACCTGGGCAAGCGCAGAAACCTTGCGTGAAGTGGTTCAAATCACCGTTGAAACCAGTCCCGCTGTCGGCGTGGTAGCCAAGCGCAAAGATGCCGCGGATGCCGCGGTGGATGCCGCCAAGGGCGGGTATTTCCTCAAGCTCGATTGGCAGCATGGCGGCGGCATCGAGCGCAGCCAGAATAGCACCACACTCGCCACCGGCAATAATTGGGTGCGCATGCAGCGCAAGATCGACACCATGATCGCCAACCAGATGTTGTGGGACGGTCTGGGCACGCGTGCCGAGGTCGAGCGCCGCCGTGCGATTTCCGATGCGACTGCGTACCGCGTACATAGCGCCGCCGAGGACGTGGCCTTGCAAGCGGTGGACGCATACCTCGACGTGCTTAAAAACAAAGAGTTGCTGACCTACGCCAAAGAGAACCTGTTGGCGCACCAGAAAACCTTTGATCAAGTCAAGCTGCGCAGCGACAAAGGCGTGGGCCGCCGCGCCGACCTCGATCAAATCGAAGCCCGCATGGCACTGGCTTTGGCCAATGTGCAATCGGCAGAAAGTACGCTGCGCGATGCTGAAACTGCATTTCAGCGCGTGGTGGGCCGCAATCCCATCGCGCTCACCGACGTGAGCGAGTCCAGGTCGCTGCCCAGCAGCGTGGATGAGGCCGTCAAGATCGGATTTTCCAATCACCCGACGCTGAAATCCGCCTATGCCGATATTTCGCAGGCAGCAGCGCAACGTGAACTGGCACGCTCGTTCTGGTCACCCCGGCTCGAGCTGGAGGCAAGCTACACCAACAACTACAACCTGGATGGCGTGGCCGGCCCCAATCGTGACCGCATGATCATGCTGTTTGTGAAATGGAATCTTTTCCGCGGTGGTTTTGATTACCATCGGCTGAAAGAAACCGCCTACCAGATCGACGAGGCCACCGAGATTTCGCGCAATACCACGCGGCAGGTCGAGAATGCCGTGCGCGTGGCGCACAACGCCTACAGCACCGCGGTCGAGCGTCTGCCGTCGTTGGACCGTTACGTCAAGTCCAGCGATGCCACGCGCGCTTCGTATGCACAGCAATTCGCCATCGGCCAGCGCACTTTGCTCGACTTGCTGGACGCGGAAAACGAATATTTCACCGCGCGCACCACCTACGCCACCGGCAAATACATTGAAATCTCGGCGAAATACCGCACGCTGAACGCGATGGGGCAGTTGCTCGCCACCTTCAATATCAAGCAGCCCGATCAAGCGAAGCTGTTGCCGCGCTAAGTGATGTGGTTGCTGTTGCAAGAGGCGCTGCGTGCGCCTCTTGTTGTTTTGCGACAGTTGATCAGACTAGCCACTGTGGAGTGCGCGCCATGCCCTATGTAATCCGGGATGCCGAAGGGAAAGTCGTCCAGGTGTTTGAACAGCCAGTGACGGGCGCCAGCGAGCCCATCGCGCCGGACGCCAGTGAGATGACGGCATTCCAGCAAGAGCATAGCGCCAATACGATCGAGGCGTTACGTCGCCATCTCGCCGAAAGCGACAGCAGCATGGCACGGCTGGTGGAAGACATGATCGATGTGTTGATCGGCAATGGCGTCATAAAATTCACCGATCTACCGCAAGCGGCGGGCATCAAATATCTCGAACGGCTTTCCACGCGTGAACGCATGCACGCGGTCAAGAGTATTATCGTGGATGTCGACGACATTATTTGACCCGGCGCCAATGCCAGTTTCGGCCTGCTGGCCTTGGTGAGTTGTTCTATGCGATTGCTTTTGCCGTGTTTAATTTTAGGGGCGCTGCTGGCCGCAGGCCCCGTGCCGGGGCAACCCTCTGCGCCGCCGCCAGCCGCTGGCCCCATCCCACAGGCCGTAATTCCCCCGCTGTCCCAGCCCGTAATGGAAGTTGCCGCGTTTCGCGTGGCGCCGGTGAGCGCAAGCACGCTCGATGCGCGTTCGAGAAATTTTCTGCCTGGCGGCAAAGCCGCACCCGTGATAGAAGTGCGCGCGCAAAAAACCGACACCTGGGAACACCTGTTTCAACGCATCGCCACGCAGCTTTCCATTAAACTGCCTGCGGGCGCTGCGCAAACCCGGCAGGCGACGATGCCGCAACTGCTGCCCGGAAAGTTCTTGCGCGCCACCGCACTGGCGGACGATGCGCTGGAAGTGGAATACGTGGTAACGCGCGACGAAGCCTACCTACTGCACCTAACCCATGCCTCGTTGCAGGTGCGCCCACTCGCGGTCGATCCACGTGTGCTGGAGCGCATGCGCGCGGATCCTTCCAAGGCGTCCTTGTTCACCGCCACCGATGCCATCGGGCTGCCGGAAAACATCGCTTTGCAACTGACTGAAATCTTCGCCGGCAAAGTGGATTTTCTGCGCGAGCTGCATCAAGGTTATCGTTGTACCATTGTCTACGAAGCACATTACCGCGAAGGGTTCATCGAGAATTCGGGGCGCATATTAGCCGCCGAGCTCGAAGTAGGCCCACGCCAGTATCGCGCATACTATGCACACGACACGCAAGGGCGCGCCGCCTATTTCGACGCCAGCGGCAACAGCACACAACGCTTGTTTCGCCGTTCGCCGCTGGCGTTCACGCGCGTCACATCGGATTTCACGCTCGCACGCTTTCATCCGATACTCGGTGTGTGGCGCGCGCATCGCGGCGTGGATTACGCGGCGCCCACGGGCAGCAAAGTCATGTCTGTCGCTGATGGCGTGGTGGAATTCGTCGGCCGGCGAGGCGGTTATGGCGAGTTGGTGATGGTGCGGCATTACGAAAAGTTTTTGACCTACTACGCACACTTGAGTGCCTACGCGCCCCAACTCGCAGCGGGCGATAAAATCACACAGGGCCAGACCATAGGCTTTGTCGGCATGAGCGGTCTGGCCACCGGGCCGCATTTGCACTTCGAGTTTCATCTACGCTCGGCGACGGGCGCATGGACAGTGGTGCCTACCCCCAACGTGATCGATATCACCCTAGTCGCCGCTCCCGGCTTTGCGGGCCTGGTAAAGCGCTATCGCGCTGGCCTGGATCTGGCAACCCAAACTAACCAATTGATTTTAGAGTAGTTTGTTTGTCGCGTGCCGGGCACTCTAGGTGCGCCACAGCTATTCATGGGCGCAGGAATTAGCCGCTCAAAACACGTTTACGCAGCGGCATCTTGCTGCGACCGTGCGCATAACGTCCCGCATCGACCCGTGACAATTGACACACTCGATACCTTGGTATTGATACCAAAGGCCCTTTTTTTCGTCATTTGACACGCGCATGATTCAACCCAGCACAGGAGGCGTGCACCTCAATAGGCGATAGGCGCATGCCACAGCAAGCTTAACCGAGATTCCAGGAGACGAAAATGGCAACAGCATCCGCCACAAATGCAGAGGTCGGCACCGTCAGGGTAGCGATCGGCGAGGTGAAAGTTGTTGGCGTCGATGGCATGACGCGCACTGTCGGCGTGGGCGACAAAGTGTACGCGAAAGAAGTAGTGCAAACGGGCGCCAATTCCGTGGTGCAAGTGCAGCTTGCCAATGGCAACATGATTGATATGGGCCGTGAGTCCAAGATGACGCTCGAGGGAGATCTCCTTGCCGATACGCGCGACACGGCGCTCCGTCCAACCGTGGACGATGCGGCTCGCCTCGCCGCCGAGGCCAAAGCAGCCCAGATAGCAGCTTTGCAAGCCAAGCTAGACGCAGGTGATATTTCCGTCGCGGATGAACTTACCAAGTTACAAGGCACGGCGGCCGGTGGTCAACCAGCCCCTGGCGCGGGTGTTGGCGGTGACGGCAGCGGAACTGAACCACCGCCGAATCTTGACCAAGCCAACCAAATAGGCCCCGTAACGTCAGGCTACAACACCTTGGGAGTGGCAGTGACCTCTCCCGACACCATTCCGTACAACCTACTGCCGCCAACGCCGAGTGTATCGGTGTCGATAAGTGTGCAGATCGGCAATCCTCCGCCGCCGCCGCCCGGTACGCCTAACGACGTACCGCTGGCCCGTACCGACGTCGACGCCATACGCGCCGGCACGTTTGTTGCCACCGGCAATGTCATTACTGGCTTGGGTACCACCAGCGGCAGCGCGGGCATTGATATTCCAGGCGCGGACGGTGTAACCGTAACCCTTGTTACCAGCCCTAGCGGCAGCCCGGCCGTCGTAAACCCTGGCGGCGTGATTACCCTGGTGGGCCTGTTTGGCACTCTCAACATCAATCCCGACGGCAGTTATGTCTACGACCGTAATCCAGGTTCTCCCGACGGCGTAGTGGATAAATTCACCTACACGCTGACCGACGGCACCGGCGACACTTCAAAGGCTGATTTGCTGATCGACATAGGCACGCCCGTCGCTGTGCCCGTAGCCCGCACCGACGTCGACGTGGTAGCGGCGGGCAGTTCGGTCGCCACGGGTAACGTCATCACGGGCGCCGGCACCACCAGCGGCGTTGCCGGCGCGGATACTGTCGGTGCCGAGGGCGCGATAGTAACCAGCGTTAGCAGCCCCAGCGGCAATCCGCCCAGTATCAACAACGGCGTGATTACCATCGTCGGCCAATTTGGCACGCTCACCCTCAACCCCAACGGCAGCTATACCTATAACAGTAACCCAGGTTCCGAAGGCAAAGTAGAGGAATTTACCTATACGCTGACAGATGGCAGTGGCGATACCTCGATTGCCAACCTGCTGATCAATATCGGCGTGCCTGCCAATAAACCTATAGCCCGTACCGATATCGATGACATACCGCTGGGCAATTCGGTTGCCACCGGCAACGTCATTACCGGCTCCGGCACCACCAGTGGCGGTGCCGGAGCGGATACGCCGGGCGCCGACGGCGCGATAGTTACAGCGATTACCGGCACGCCCATCAGCAACATCGGTGGCGTGATTACCGTCCTCGGCCAGTTTGGCACGCTCACCATCAATCCCGACGGCAGCTACCTCTACAACCGTGACCCGGGTGCGCCCGGCGGTGTAACCGAGACCTTCCAATACACACTGACTGACGGCACCGGCGACACTTCCACTGCCGATTTGTTGATCAACATAGGCACGCCTGTTATTCCTCCGGGCGACGACCCCTCCAGCGTGATGATTACCCTGGAAGGCGCCGATGTGCTCGAAGGCACGCACCCCGACCCCAAAGAAATAAATTTTGTACTGAAACTCGATCACGCCTATACCCTGCCGGTCGAAGTAACCTACGTGATCAATGCGATTAGCGCAAACAGCCCGGCCGATTTTTTTGGCGTGCTTACCGCTACCGTCACCATTCCTGCGGGGCAGACAGAATTTATTGTGCCGGTCAGCATCGTTCAGGACCATCTGGTTGAAGCGAACGAACTATTCAACATCGTGCTGACCCATGCGGTCAACGCAACGATCAGCCCGACGGGCGGCACCGCGCAAGTCACTATTATTGATGATGATCGGCCGCCGCTGGCGCGAGACGACAGTTATGACGTGCTTCGCGGGCAACCGACCGCGTTGCCCAGCGTACTCACGCACAAAGACCCGGGCGAGACCCTGGATGACGCCGGCGATGGCCCCTTCGAGACGCTGGCACTCGTCCCCAACAACACTGTGCAGCCGAACGGTGACTTTACTATCATAACGACTCATGGCGGCACGGTGGTGATGCACCTGGATGGCACGTTTGTGTATACGCCGCCAACGATCGTACGTGGCCCGGACACTTTTGTTTACTCGATGACCGATGGCTACAACGGCACGTCAACCGCCACTGTCACCCTTATCGCTCCCAACGACCCGCCTACGGTCAAATTTGATCTGGCGCCGGGTGACGCACTAGTTTACGAGGCGGCACTTGCCATCGGTTCCGATAGCGCAAGCTTCGGTGAAGAAAAGAAAGGCACGTTCACCATCGGCGATCCGGATGGTTTGGCGGACATTCTTACTGTCACCATCAACGGCCAATCGGTTCCTTTGAATTCCCTGCCGGGCACGGTTATCGACACCCCCGCAGGCAAAATGACCATCGACTCGTACGACCCGACTACCGGAGTCGCAGGCTTTACTTATCTGCTTGAAGTGCCAGTAACCGATATTCCCGGCCAGCCGGAGCAAGACATATTCACCGTCATCGTCACCGACAGGGCTGGCGCGACCTCTGGACCGGCCACGCTGCCGATCACCATAATTGACGATTTGCCTACAGCGCGTGACGACACCGACTCGATAGCCGCAGGCACCTTTGGGCCAGAGACGGGCAACGTCATCACGGCAGCGGGCACCACCAGCGGCTTGCCCGGCGTGGATACCCCAGGTGCGGATACCGCAACGTTAGTAACAGGCGTATCCAGCCCCGTGGGCCAACCGCTTGTCGGCCCTAATGGCGTAATCACAATTCCCGGTGAATATGGCGTTCTCACCATCAACCCGAACGGTGATTACAGCTACGCCCGTACCCCGGGTACCCCGGGCGGTGTGACGGATACCTTTACTTACACACTGACCGACAGCGATGGCGATACCTCGACCGCAAACCTCAACATCGACATCGGCGATGCGCCGGTGCAATTGAAACTCGAAGGTTCGAAGGTTGACGAAGCGGGCTTGCCAGCGCGTGGCGGCGAACCGGCAGGTAGTGACGCAGCGGCCAATAGCGAAACCACCTCCGGTGTCATCAACTTCAATGCCAAAGACGGCTTACAGGCAGTAACGCTGGATGGCGTTGCAGTGACGGGCACTATCAACCAGGCCATTACAGGCGACCATGGCACGCTGACCGTGACCGGGTTCACCTACGATCAGGTCACCGGCAATGGCATCGTGACCTATAGCTACAAGTTGACTGACAACACCTTGGGCGACACCACCACCGAGGACTTCGCGGTTGTGGTTACCGACAAAAATGGCGGCACCTCGGGTGGAACGCTGACCATTGACATCATTGATGACGTACCGACGGCACGTAACGATACCGACAGCGTAGCAACAGGTTCCTTCGGTCCCGAAACGGGCAACGTCATGACCAGCGTGGGCACCACCAGCGGTCTGCCGGGCGCTGACACGCCGGGCGCGGACAACGCGACCCTGACGGGCGTAGCCAGCGGCAATCAGCCGGGTAATACGCCAGCCAACGCAGGCGGTGTGTTGACCGTCAACGGCCAATACGGCGTACTCACCATCAACCCGAACGGCGACTACAGCTACACCCGCAATCAAGGCACGCCGGGGGGCGTGGTGGATACCTTCCGTTACACGCTGACCGATAGCGACGGCGATACCACAGCAGCCAACCTCACCATCAACATTGGTGACTCGCTGGTGCAATTGAATGTGCCGGGCACGCAAGTGAACGAAGCGGGCTTGCCCACGGGCAGTGCCGCACTGACAGACAGCGAAACCACTAATGGCGTTTTCACCTTCAAGGCCGTAGACGGCCTGCAGGCCGTGACGCTGGATGGTGTAGCCGTTACTGGCACCACGGGCCAAACCTTCCTGGGCGACCATGGCACGCTGACCTTGACCAACTACAACTACAACCCGGCCACCGGTGAAGGTGTCGTCAACTACAGCTATACCCTGACTGAAAGAACACAAGGTGACACCACTACGGACAGCTTTACGGTCGTGGTTACCGAACTCGATGGCGATAGTTCCAGCGCTCCGCTCACCGTCAATATTATTGACGATGTACCGGCGGCACTGAACGACACCGACACCGTAGGCAGTGGCAGCTTTGCGCCGGAGTCAGGCAACGTCATCACCGCAGTGGGCACTACGAGCGCGGGAGCGGATACCCCGGGCGCGGATAACGCAACAGTGTCAGGCATTTCCAGCTTTGGCACACCCAATCAGCCTGTCGCTGCAGGTGGTACCACCATCAATGGTCAGTATGGTGTTCTTATCATTCAGCCTAACGGTGAATATACCTACACGCGCAATACGAACACACCGGGAGACGTGGTAGACGTCTTCCGTTATGCACTGACCGATCTGGACGGCGACTCAGTCGCAGCAACCCTGACCATTAACATAGGCGACGGCGCAAACGTGATGAACGTGCCGTCAGATGAAGTCAAGGAGGCGGGCTTGCCCGCGCGTCCTGGCGAGTCTGCTGGTAGTGACGCAGCCTCCAACAGTGAAACCACTGGTGGTGCGCTTACCTTCAAAACCGTAGACGGGCTGGGTTCCCTGACGCTCGACGGTGTAACGATTAACAGCAATGGCCAAACCATCCCCGGCGACCACGGCACACTGACAGTGACCGGATTCACTTACGACCCGGTCTCAGGTGATGGCGCCATGACCTACAGCTACACGCTCACAGACAACACCGCGGGCGATACGGCTACGGATGCCTTCGCGGTTATCGTCACAGACAAAGATGGCGACAGTTCCAATGGCACATTGAACGTCAATGTGGTTGATGACGTGCCGACTGCTCACTTTGATCTAGGCACAGTAGCGTCAGGTCAAACACTCACGGCGAGCGCAACGCAAGGCGTTCAATCTAATGATGTTTTTGGTGCGGATAGCAAAGATGCCGCAGGCGGTGTTGTGGGTGTTAAAGCGGGTAACGACACCAGCGCGCCAGTATCGACTGGCACTGGTACAGCGATAGCAGGTGCGCTTGGTACGCTGACCCTGAGTGCGGACGGCAGCTACACCTACACAGCCAATCCCAATGTGAACGGCTCGGATACCTTCGTCTACACCATCAAGGACGGCGATGGCGACCTGTCCACCACAACGCTGACCATCAACGTAAATCCGATCGGCCCGCTACCGGCCGCCGGTACGGTGACGGTGGACGAAGCAGCACTGGCGACAGGCAGCAATCCCGGCAGTACGAACGAGATTGGCAATGGCAATCTGGGCCTCCCCGCTGGCATCACCGTCGTTACTGGCGCGCAGCAGGATCAGACCGGCGCCCATGGTACGCTGCATGTGAATGCAGACGGTTCGTTTACCTACACGCTGACCTCGCCGATGCATAGCGGTGCGTTTCAAGGCGCTAACACCGTTAACGGTGTTGAGAGCTTCACGGTAGCCACCACCGACGCCAATGGCAATACCAGTACCGCGACGATTACAGTCAACGTCAAAGACGATGTGCCTAGCATTGCCGATAATGTGGTTCCTATCGTTGCGGCAGTGGAAGAAGACGGCATGTCGGGATTGCCGGATGACCGGTCCACTGGCAACAAAGAGCCGGGCGACATCAACAGTGACGACGAAACCAACTCCACCATAGCGGGTTCTTTGCTGACGTTGGTTAAAACGGGCGCGGATACGCCGCCGACGTTTGCCCTGAAGCTTGATGCCAATGATCTGCCGACGCTGTTCTCGAATGGGGAAGCGGTCACGTATGCGACGAGTGATACCAACGCTGACAATGTTGCCGATACCCTGATGGCCACGGCTGGTGGCCGTGCGGTATTCACCCTGACGGTGAACACCAACGGCAGCTGGGCGTTTGATCTGAAAGACCAGTTGGATCACGTGGCCGAGGGTGGTGAGAACGACGCGCTGCGCACTAACGTGGCTGGCACTACTAGTGCGCCTAATATAGATTTTTCAAAACTGATCCAGATCACAGACGCGGACGGTGACACGGCAGAGCCGCTCGGCGTAGGCAATTTTGCTATTCGTGTACAAGACGACATACCGACCATGAAAACCAACTTCGTGCCGGTAGTAGCGGCGGTAGACGAAGACGGACTGCCCACGGGCAATGCGGATGCGGGGCGTACGGGCGAGACCACGGGCACGGGTTCAGCGGTAGCCACAGGTGGTGCGGGCGCACTGAGCGGACTGGTGTCCGTGGGTGCGGACGAAGAGCCGAGCTTTGGATTGAACGCTGTGGCAACGCCGGTGAACTCCGGTCTTGACTCCAAGGGCGCAGACGTACTGATCGTATCGGACGGCACCACACTGCACGGCTACGTAGACGTCGACGGCGTGGCGGGCTTTGGTGCCGGGGATCGTGACGTATTCACCCTGACGGTGGGTGCCGACGGCTCCTACAGATTTGAGTTGAAAGACCAGATAGACCACGCCACGGGCGCGGGTGAGAACCTGCTGACCAACGCACTGGACCTGTCAGGCTTTATCAAAGCGACGGACAAAGACGGTGACACACTGCCGGGCCTGGCTGCGGGCGCGTTTGCGGTGCAAGTGCGCGACGACATACCGACCATGAAGACCAACTTCGTGCCGGTAGTAGCGGCGGTAGACGAAGACGGACTGCCCACGGCCAACGCGGACGCGGGGCGTACGGGCGAGACCACGGGCACGGGTTCAGCGGTAGCCACAGGTGGTGCGGGCGCACTGAGCGGACTGGTGTCCGTGGGTGCGGACGAAGAACCGCGCTTTGGATTGAACGTAGTGGCAACGCCGGTGAACTCCGGTCTTGACTCCAAGGGCGCAGACGTACTGATCGTATCGGACGGCACCACACTGCACGGCTACGTAGACGTAGACGGCGTGGCCGGCTTTGGTGGCGCCGATCGTGACGTATTCACCCTGACGGTGGGTACCGACGGCTCCTACAGATTTGAGTTGAAAGACCAGATAGACCACGCCACGGGCGCAGGTGAGAACCTGCTGACCAACGCACTGGACCTGTCGGACTTTATCAAAGCGACGGACAAAGACGGCGACACACTGCCGGGCCTGGCTGCGGGCGCGTTTGCGGTGCAAGTGCGCGACGACATACCGACGCGTGCTCCTGGTGCGGCGCCGGTGACCGCGACGGTGGAAGAAGACGGCATGGCGGGTGCGGCCACGGGCGACCTGTCCACGGGCAACAAAGCTGCGGCGGGGGACAGCAACAGCGACGACGAAGCGAGTGGTGCGGCCGGATCATTGACAGCGCTGTTCTCGGTCGGTGCGGACGAAGCACTCACGACCAGCCTGTCGGGTGACACCAGCGGACTGCCAGCGTTGCTCTCGAAAGGCGAAGCAGTCACCTATACGGTGAACGCCGCCAATGACCTGCTGACAGCCACGGCTGGTGGGCGCATGGTGTTCACCTTGTCGGTAGGCGCGAACGGCGGCTGGGCGTTTGATCTGAAAGACCAACTGGATCACGTGGCCGGTGGTAACGAGAATTCGGCGTTGCGCACAGTGGGTGGGGGCAGTGTCACGGGCCTCGACTTCTCTGGCCTGATCATCGGCACGGATGCCGATGGTGACACCGTCAAACCGCTGCTGGCGGGCGACTTTGCGATCACCGTGCAGGACGACATCCCCGTAGCAAACCTGGGCAACGTTACCGGCAATGTTGATGAAGACGGCCTTGACAACCACTCAGTGGATGCTAGCCGTCCGACGGAAGTTAACGGTGGCGGTGCGTTGACGGCAACTGGTTCAGTGGCGAGCCTTGTATCGGTGGGTGCTGACGAGCCAGGTGCGTTCTCGCTCAATAGCGCACTCACTTCCGCGCAGATTAAGGCGGCTATTGGCCAAACACTGACTTCCGATGGCACGGAGCTGACCTACTCAATTTTGGGTTCAACGGTGACAGCCAAGGCAGGCGCGGCAGATGTGTTCACATTGACCGTGGATAGCGAGGGTGCATACAACTTTACGCTGACAGCGCATCTGGATCACCCGACGTTGAATGCGACGCCAGCAGGTTCGAACGGCGAGTTTGATAATGCCGAAAACGCACTCAATATCAACTTTGGCGGCCTGCTCACCTACACCGATAAGGATGGCGACAAGATCACGCTGGGCGGTACTACTGGTGCGAGCCTGAACATCAAAGTGCAGGACGACATCCCGATTGCGGTAGACATCACCAAGTCCACCACGGCTGATGCGAGTGCGATTACCAACCTGACTCTGATTTTTGACGTCTCGGGCAGCATGGGCACTCTTACGACCGTGGCCAAACCGAACGGTGGTTTTTATACGCGGCTAGAAATGGAGCAGATTTCGGCGCAGTCGCTGATTAACGAGTATGCCGCTTTAGGTTCGGTGAAGGTAACGGTGGTTACGTTCAGTACCGGCTTGGGCGTTGCAACGTACTGGCAGGATGCCGGCTCTGCGATCAGCACCATTAATGGCTTAACCGCAAGCGGCTACACAAATTACGATGCGGGTATCGCCGCAGCCAAGCTCGGCTACAACACCACTAACATGACTGGCCTATTGCCAAACGCCAAAGACGTGTTGTACTTCTTGTCTGACGGTATGCCCAATAAACCGTACGGCAGCGCGGGCATGAGCGGTACCGAAGAGACGGCATGGCAAAACTTCCTGAAAGGCGATGCGGCTGCTGGCAACAATGCGGGCGAGGAAATAACGGCGTATTCGCTCGGTATGGGGCCAGACGTTAATGCAGCTGCGCTAAACCCGATTGCCTACAACGGCGTCACCAGCGTAGATACGAATGCAATTATCGTGTCCGACTTCAGCCAGCTCACTCAGACGTTACTATCCACCGTTCAGGCGCCGCCGGTTATCGGCAGCCTGCTTACCGATCCGAACCCGGATGCCGGCTTCGGCGCGGACAACGGTTGGGTGCAGGTGCTCACTGTGGATGGCCAGACTTACATCTACGATCAGAAAACCGACACCGCGACCGGACCTACGGTAACCGGACAATTTGATACCCTCACCAACCAGTGGACGGTCACCACCAGTAATAACGGCACGATTGTGGTCGACATGGACGATGGCGTGTATGTTTACACGCCGCCGGTCAACCCCACGGGCGCGACGGTGGAAACTATCGGATTCACACTGACCGACCGCGATGGCGACACGGCCAACGCCAATCTGACGGTCAATGTGATAGCCCCGGTGCTGGTGGTAGGGCAAAACGTGAACGATCAGACCGGCCAAGCCACGCCGCACAAAGTGGATCCGGCAGGTGCCGTCACCGGCGAAATTGCTGGCTCCAGTGCCAGCGATATGCTGATCGGTGACATTGGTGGTGGTCAACTGCAAGGCAAGAACACCAACGTGATCCTGATGCTCGATACCTCGGGTAGCATGATGGAGCAATTTGGCACTGGCGGGTTAACCCGCTTGGCTGGACTCCAGGCTGGCGTATTGGACGCACTCACCGCACTGGCGAACAGTGGTGCGGAAAACGTTCGTGTGCACATGAATGACTTTGCCACTGGCCTCAAGGGCAGCGGAACCTTTAATTTAGTAGAAAATGGGGCGGTGGACACTGCTCAGCTTGCGGCCGCCACCACTTATGTAAATGGGCTGAATACTAACGATAACGGCTGGACCAACTATGAAGCCAGTCTGAATGATGCGCTTGGATGGGTGAATGGCACTAACAACCTGCTTACTGGTGCCGATGTAATCAATCAGGCCGTATTTGTTTCGGATGGGGGACCGAATACCGCGTTGACGGGGAACTCCAACAATGCATCAGCGGGGGGTGGCTTGAATGCGGAGGAAGCCATGCAACACCTCACTGGTACCGCCACTGCCGCCACGAATAATCCTGCCGGTATCGACACTGTTAGCGAGATAGGGGAAATCGAACGCCTCTTTGGACAAATACAAGCTATTGGTATGGGTCTGCCTGAGGATGACCCGTTGGTGCCATTTGAGCCGATAGATGTTATGACCGCGGTTGAAGGTGCGCCTACATTTACCGACCCGGGCGCGACCAACACCCTGAATCCGCTGGAACTCAAAAACACGTTGCTTACCAGCCTCACGTCGAACGTGACGCTCTCCGCCGTGGGTAATGACGTACTCACCGGCGGCGCCGGCAATGACATCCTGTATGGTGATACGGTTAATACCGATGTGCTGGGGGCAGCCAGGGCATTGGGTTTGCCGACGGGCGCCGGATGGGAAGTATTTGAGCGGCTCGAAACGGGAAGCTCGGGCTGGACGCGCGCGGACACGCTGAACTACATCCGCACACACAGCGCTGAGCTGGCGGTGGAGTCTGTCGGCACGGGTGGTGCCACGCGTGCCGGTGGCCACGACACCCTTACTGCGGGTGCAGGCAACGACACGGTCTACGGTCAGGAAGGCAATGACATTATTATTGGCGGTGCCGGCAACGATATCCTGAACGGCGGCAGTGGCGCGGATACCTTCGTGTTTAACAATGCCGACAAGGGAAGCGCAGCCTTACCTGCGGTGGATACCATTCGCGACTTCAACCCGGACACGGCCACGGCCAACAAGGACGTGCTGAATCTGAGCGATCTGCTGCAAGGTGAAAACGCGGGTAATTTGAGTTCTTACCTGACGTTCGCACAGACCGGCGCCGACGTAACGCTGTCGGTGCAATCGACCGGGATTGCGGGACAAATGGATCAGAAGATCGTGCTGCAGGGCGTAACGATGGCGCAACTGGCCGGCAGTAATCCTGCCGACAGCGCAGGGGTGATCGCCAACCTGTTGGCCAACAACAAACTGCTCACCGACTAATCTCGGTCAGCATTAGGCAATCAAATAACCCGGCGCAACAGAAACGTTGCGCCGGTTTTTTTGCTGGCGTATGGCGTATCGTTGGCACTGGCCGCCGCGCGCGCAAGCCGCCATAATAACGGCTTTTAGCGAAGCGCCGATGTCCATTGATTTCCGATACGATGCCGTAATCATCGGTGGCGGCCACAATGGCCTCACCTGTGCGTGTTATCTCGCCGCAGCGGGATTAAAAGTGCGCATACTCGAGCGTCACAGCGAAGTGGGCGGCGCCGCGGTAACCGAGGAATTTCATCCGGGATTTCGCAACTCCACCGCGGCCTACACGGTGAGCCTGCTCCATCCCAAAGTGATCGCCGATCTTAAGCTCGCGGAACATGGTTTGCGCATCGTCGAACGGCCGCTCTCCAACTTCCTGCCTTTGCCGGATAACAAGTATTTTCAGATCGGCCGCACCAGCGCTCAGACACAGGCCGAGGCGGCGCGCTTTTCCAAGCGCGATGCGCAACGCCTGCCCGATTATTATCGGACGCTCGATCAAGCTGCCGATGTGGTGCGCGAGATGCTGCTGGAGACACCGCCGAATGCCGGCGGCGGTTTGGGCGATTTTCTTGCCGCCCTCAAAACCGCACAGCGCCTGCGCAAGCTCAACATGGCCGAGCGCCGCAACGTGCTGGATTTTTTCACCAAAAGCGCGGGTGACGTGCTCGATGCGTGGTTCGAATCCGACCCGCTCAAGGCAGCGTTTGGTTTTGACGCCATCGTCGGGCATTTCGCCAGTCCCTACACGCCAGGGTCAGCGTATGTATTGCTGCATCACGTGATCGGCGAGGTCAACGGACAGCGCGGCGCGTGGGGCCACGCCATCGGCGGCATGGGTGCGATTACCCAGGCGATGCGCAAAGAAGCCGAGCGCCGCGGCGTTGAAATCACCACTGGCTGTGAAGTGGCGCAGGTGTGCGCCGACATTCGCGGCGTGCAAGGCGTGCAGCTCGCCGATGGCCGCATGATCGAAAGCCGCTGCGTGGTGTCGGGCGTCAATCCGAAGCTACTCTACACCCAGCTCATACCGCATCACGTACTGGATGAAGATTTTCTGCGCCGCATGCGCAACTATAAATGCGTATCGGGTACGTTTCGCATGAACGTGGCGTTGTCCGAGCTGCCGAACTTCACCTGTATGCCGGGCAAGCCAGCGGGTGATCATCACAAGTCGGGCATCATTATCGCGCCCTCGCTGCACTACATGGAACAGGCGTATTTCGATGCACGCACGTACGGCTGTTCGCGCAAACCGGTAATAGAAATTTTGATTCCCTCCACGGTGGACGACAGTCTCGCGCCACCGGGAGCTCACGTTGCGAGTTTGTTCTGCCAGCACTTTAACCCGCAGTTGCCGGATCATCTCGATTGGCAGGGGATACGCGAGCCGGTCGCGGACCTGATCATTGACACGGTCACGCAGTACGCGCCCAACTTCAAGGCGAGTGTGCTGGGTCGCATGATGTTGTCGCCGCCAGATCTGGAAAAGCGCTTTGGCCTTGTCGGCGGCGACATTTTTCATGGCGCTTTGACGCTCGATCAATTGTGGAGCGCGCGTCCGTTGCTGGGCAACGGTGCTTACCGTGGGCCGGTGGCGGGCTTGTATATGTGCAGCGCCGGCACCCATCCGGGCGGCGGTGTCAGTGGTGCGCCTGGGCATAACGCCGCGCGTGAAATCGTGCGTGACTTCAAGCGTGGGCGGGCGCGAAATAAGTCATGAAAATATCCTTAAAACCCTACCGTTATATTATTGCCTTGCTGTGGCTGGTGCTGGCCGCAGGCTGCGCCCCCAGCGTCCCCAAACTAAGCAAACTCGCGCCCACCGCGGTGATTGTTGCCTTCGGCGACAGCCTGACTTTCGGTACCGGCGCTACTGAAGCGGAAAGTTATCCGCTGGTGTTGGCGCAGTTGATTGCGCGCAACGTCGTGCGCGCGGGCGTCCCCGGCGAAGTCACCGCGGGCGGACTCGCGCGCCTGCAGCAGGTCATCGATACGCACCAACCCGCATTGATGATCGTGTGCCTGGGTGGCAACGATATGCTGCGCAAGATGGATGAAGGCCAAACCCAGACCAATTTGCGCAGCATCATCAAAACCATCCAGGCGCAGGGCATCGGTGTCGTGCTGGTGGGCGTACCCCAGCCTGCGCTGGTAACCCGTGCGCCACCGTTCTTCGAGGCCATCGCGCTGGAGTTCGGCATACCCTACGAAGGCAAAATCATCACCGATATACTGTATCAGCGCGACCAGAAATCCGACGCCATTCATCCCAATGCCAAGGGCTATCGGCGCATGGCGGAAGCGATCGCCGCGCTGCTGAAAAAAGCGGGCGCGCTCTAAGGTGGCTGCGCCGCGCTCGGCGGTTGCCATGACCGCGATCATGTGCGTGGCCGAGTCGTTCAGCATGAGCGGCTTCGCCGCATACACCACGCTGTTGCCGCAGTTTCAGCGTGAGTGGCATCTGTCGAATTCCGAAGCGGGGCTGATCGGCGGTATCGCCTTCGCCGGCTACATGACTGCGGTGCCGGTACTGTCGGCGCTCACGGACCGCATCGACTCGCGGCGCATTTACCTCTGGGCGTGTTTGCTATCGGCGTTGGGCGCGCTGAGTTTTTATGGGTTCGCGCAAGGCTTGTGGACGGCGCTGGTGTGCCAGTTTCTGATCGGCGCGGGGCTGGGCGGCACTTACATGCCGGGCTTGAAAACGCTGACCGATCATCTGCAAGGCACGGCGCAGGCGCGCGCTACCGCGTTTTACGCAGCGTGTTTTGGTGTCGGCTCCAGTGTTTCCATATTTGCCTGCGGTTATCTGGGCAGCACGCTGGGCTGGAAAGCCGCATTTCTGTTCGGCGCGGTGGCGCCGGTGGTCGCCGCGTTAATGGTCAACCTGCTGATGCCCAAAGGCCGCACGCATACGGTGCACGCCCATACATCCGCGCTGCTGGATTTCCGTCCGGTGCTTGCCAATCGCGCCACGCGTTATTACATATTCGGCTACGCCCTGCACAGCTACGAACTGTTTGGCCAGCGCGCGTGGATGGTGGCGTTTCTGGCGTTTTCGGTCACCTTGCAACCCGACGCTACGTTGATGGTGATGAGTGCAGCGACCCTCGCTGCCATGATCAATCTGTGCGGACCGTTGATGAGCGTGACCGGCAACGAACTCGCGCTGCGTTTTGGCCGTCAACGCATCATTTTTATTTTCATGACTGCATCAGGCTTGTTTGCGTGCGGGCTGGGCTACAGCGCCGGCCTGCCGTGGTACGCGGTGTTCGCCTTTATGTGTGTGCATACCGCACTGATGCTCGGTGACTCCGCTGCGCTAACCGCAGGCGCGATAGGCTCGGCGCATCCTGATCAGCGCGGCGCGATGATGGCGGTGTATTCGTTTACCGGATTCAGTGCCGCACTGATAGCGCCGCTGGTGTTCGGCCTCGTACTCGATGTTGCGGGCGGCAATCGCAGCACGCTGGCGTGGGGCTTGGCATTCGCCAGTCTGGGTATCTTCGGCGCACTGGCGCCGGTTGCGCGCTGGTGGCATGCACGACGCGGTCCAGCGTAGCGGCATGTTTTGATGACGGCGGCCGCCAGCCGGTCGCGGCGCGACCAATCAGAGCGCTTTTTTCGCCCCGCTATAAAACTGCGGCCAGCGTTGCAGCACTGCCGGCCCATCATCGCTATAGATATGGCAGCCGTTCAGCTGATACGGCGCTTTTGTGAGAGGGCGGCCGGCATGGTGCGCGTCACGCGCGCGGCCGGTGGCCTGAAACGCAGTGGTGGCCAACGGCCCCAGCAGCTCCACCAAATGCGTGCACCCTTTGACGCCACCCAGCCGCAGGCCCACTTCACGCCGCCAGCCACGGCCAATTTTTACGCCAGCCAGTCGCTTGAAATTCACCGTGATATCACCACAGGTAGGGTGCGGGCCCGCATCGGTCTTCGCCTCGGCATCGTGAATCAACATGTCAAGATCAATGGTAAGGCGTATCCACATATCATGCACGGGCTCACCGGGCTGACGCGGCTCGCGGCCATGGCGTCGCGGATGGACCGTGGCTTTGGTATCTACCAGATGCGCTTCAATATCCCACAGGCCGTCGTCGCGTTCGTAGCCTTTGCATTCGATGGCGCGGGTGTGGATGGGTGTGCGGGATTGATGGGGTGACAAAGGCATCGCTTAAATCCTCGGCTTCATGGGTTCAGTGGCCTGACGCAGGGGCAACTGCTGCAGGAGACGTTGCCGCTCCTGCCGCGTGTAACGCGTCCAATATGAAATTTCACGCAGCGTGCGCCCACAGCCTCTGCAGAAGCCGCTTTGCTGATCGATCACGCAGGTGTTCACACAAGGCGACTGGTAGTCCTCGTACACCTCTTGCACGCTACGATCAGGCCGCTAATTTTGCGGCAATGGCTTTTGCCGCGCGCGAGAATGTGGGCCGGCCCAGCACGCCACATATGAAATCGCCGGCAGCGATGAGTTTTTGCATGTCCACGCCGGTTTCAATATTCAGGCCATCCAGCAGATACAGCACATCTTCGGTGGCGACGTTGCCGGTCGCGCCCTTGGCATACGGGCAGCCGCCCAGCCCCGCGACGGAACTGTCAAAGGTGGCGATGCCGCATTCCAGCGCCGCATAAATGTTGGCGATGGCCTGGCCGTAAGTGTCATGCACATGCACTGCCAGCCGCTCGATGGCGATGTGCTTCGCCACCGCCTCGATTACTAGGCGCGTCTTGCCCGCGGTGCCGGTGCCGATGGTGTCGGCGATGGTGATTTCATAACAGCCGAGTTGATCAAACTCGCGCGCCAGCCGCGCCACCGCCTGCGGATCGACTTCGCCTTCATACGGGCAGCCCAGACACACCGACATATCGCCGCGTACTTTAAGGCCGTGCGCCAGCGCTTCAGCGCACACCTCCGAAAAACGCGCGATACCTTCGGCGATGGTGCAGTTGGTGTTTTTTTTCGAGAACGCTTCGGTGGCCGCACCAAAGATCACGACCTCCGTGCAACCTGCCGCGATAGCCGCATCCAGTCCTTTGCGGTTGGGCACCAACACCGGGTAACTCACGCCCGGCTTGCGCTGGATACCCGCCATCACCTGCGCGTTATCCGCCATCTGCGGCACCCACTTGGGCGACACGAACGACGTGGCCTGTAGCGCCCGCAAACCGGCGTCCTGCAAGCGGTGGATGAGTTCGATTTTGACTGCGGCAGGAACCAGCGTGGCTTCGTTCTGCAAACCGTCGCGCGGACCGACTTCAACCAGCTTTACTGTTTTGGGCAGGTGCATTTGAATTCCTTAGGATTTTCCCGCTGCTTCGTTTCTTTGGCGCCACCCCATCCGGTTTAGGCTTTGCCAAACATCCTGAACCTGCAAGGGTTGCCCTTTTATGGCATGCGATTATACGCGCCATGTTTCGCGAGTTCCGTGTCGTAGAGCGCGAACAGGTGCGCATCGAAGCAACAGAAAAATATTTTATCGAAAGCGTCATCACAGGATGCGGCGAGGCACTCGCGTACCGCAATCGCCACCGCTGCGTTTAGCGGATAGCCGTAAACCCCACAACTAATTGCAGGATAAGCAATTGTTTTTATTGCATTTTCAGAAGCAAGTGCCAAGCTCGTTCGATAACATGAGACGAGCAATTCCGGCTCACCGGCGCGCCCGCCCTGCCACACCGGACCGACCGTATGAATGACGTAGTGCGCGGGCAACTGGTAACCGAGCGTGATTTTCGCCTGCCCGGTTTTGCAGCCCTTCAACGCGCGGCACGCGTCGAGCAGCGCCGGCCCGGCGGCGCGGTGAATCGCGCCATCGACACCGCCGCCGCCGAGCAGTGACGTGTTCGCGGCGTTGACGATGGCGTCTACCTTCAACGTCACAATGTTGGCGAGCAGTACCTGTAGTTGGGCGGGCATGGGTAGGTTGAGGTCAAAGGCGCTTTAACCACAGATGAACACGGATGAACACAGATAACACCAACAACTTGGCTGGGTTATTTTTTGACGTTCATCTGCGTTCATCTGTGGTTCAAAAGTTTTTCACCAAGGGCCCTTATCCAGCCAGCGTTCGATCTGATCCAGCCGGTCCGCGCCCCAGAAAGGTTCACCATCGATCACGATATAGGGCGAACCGAATACGCCGCGTTCGATGGCCGCATCCACTTCCGTTTTGGTGCGTTCCTTGACTGCGGGATCGTTCAACGCGACGGCCAGTGCCACCCTGTCGATGCCGAGTGTGGTAGCGACTTCAAGCGTTATTTCAACCGCGGAAATGTCACGGTCTTCGGCAAAGTACGCGCGATACAGCGCGCGCGCGAATTTTTTCGCCAATGCGGCATCCTTGTCATACAACCAATAGTAGGCACGGCACGGCGCGACGGTATTGATCGGAAACTTGCCCGGCATCCTGAACGGTACATTGAACCAGCGTGCTGAACGCAGCATGTCGTGCGTGGCGTAGCTTCCCTTTAACGCAATGGTCGTGAGCGGCTGTTGGCCGTTGATCTTGAATACCGCACCCAGCAAAATGGGCCGCCACATGACATCGCGCGCGTGTTTAGCAGCGATAGCGTCTATTTTCGTCGCCGCAAGGTAGCCATACGGCGATGAAAAATCAAAATAAAAATCAATCGGAGCCGTCATGAATATTCCCCCGGGTTCAGCGCCCTAGCGCACTCAGTCTGGCCAGTGTGTCCAGCGTTTCCTGCTCCAGCGCTGCAATCAACGCCGCCGCCGAAAGTGCGCGTGACAGTGGCGCTGCCTGCCCCGCCCACATCGCCAGCAAATCCGCATTGCCTGCCTTGCCCGCTGCCGCGCGCAGCGGCCCCGACAATACACCCTGCGCCGGGAATACGAGTTGGGGTGCGTTGCCGTCACCCATCTCACGCATAAAGCGGTTGGCAAGCCCGCGCGCGGGCTTGCCGGTAAATTTCTCGGTGACGCGCGTAGTGTCTTCGCGCGCGGCGAGCACGCTTTGTTTGTGGATGGCTGGCGCGCCGCTTTCGGCGCAAGGGATGAACGCCGTGCCCAGTTGCACGCCTTGTGCACCGAGCGCCAGTGCCGCGGCGATGCCCGCGCCATCCATGATGCCCCCGGCGGCAACCACCGGAATGTGCACCGCGCGCACGATGAGCCGGGTGAGTGCGAGCGTGCCGGTCATTGCTGCGTAAGGATCGCGCAGATACGAACCCCGATGACCGCCGGCTTCCGCACCCTGCGCGATGACAAAATCCACGCCGAGTGCTTCGACGTGCCGCGCTTCAGCTATGCACGTCGCGCTGGCGCCTATGCGTATGCCCGCGCCGCGCATGCGCTGCAGCCGTTCTGCATCTATGCTCCCGAGGTGACTGGTAAACACGCGCGGACGCGCCGCTTCAATCACATTAAGCTGCGACTCGGTATCGGGTGCATAGGGCGCATGAACCGGCGGCGGCGGCGGCAATCCCATTGCGGCGTAATAACCGGCCAGCGCGGCAATCGCCGCGCGTTGATCGTCAGCAGGAATCGTCCTGGGTGGTGGCGACAAAAACAAGTTCAGATTAATCGGCGCGTCGGTCAGTTTGCGCGCCGCGTCGATGTCGCGCTGCATGGTCTCGGGTTGGCTGTAGGCAAATCCGAACGAGCCGAGCGCGCCCGCGTTGCTGGCTGCCGCCACCAGCGCCGGCGTGCTCACGCCACCGGCCATCGGCGCCTGAATGATGGGCAGGCGTGTCCCCAGCAAATCGCACAACGGCGTGTGCAGTTTATTCATCTGTGTGTCTCCGTGAATAGTGCTCGTTCAGCCAGCCGTGTCCGATGCGCTGTGCGACGGCTATTGTGCTTTGCAATATAAGCCAGTATTCTCAAAAATGCCCCTAAAACACAATCATTAATCCATATGCAAGCCGCGACTGCTAGGAAAAAGCCTCAACCCGACACCTCAAGCCTGATTTACCCCATCGCCGAGCCGCCACCGTCCGGCATGGTGACTGCCGTTGCGCCCGGTGTTTACTGGCTGCGCATGCCGCTGCCGTTTGTGCTGAATCACATCAATCTGTGGCTGCTCGAAGATGGCGACGGCTGGACGATCGTCGACTGCGGTTTCGCCACGGATGAAGCGCGCGCTTGCTGGGAACAGATTTTCGCACAGCATCTCGGGGGAAAACCGGTGACGCGCGTAATCGTCACGCACTTTCACCCCGATCATATTGGGCTTTGCGATTGGTTGTGCGAAAAGCATCAACTCACGCCGTGGATGACCAAGGGGGAATTCCTGCAGGCGCATGTGGTGCACAAACGCGGCGGCGGTAGCGAACCCGAGTGTGTGCGCGCACTGATGTTGCGTCACGGGCTGGATGATGAGCGCATGAAATGGATCGATGAACGCGACAACCTCTACCCGCGCGGCGTGCCCACCCTGCCGCGCGCACACCGGCGCATCCACGACCATGAAGCCATTATGATCGGCGCGCACAGTTGGCGCGTGGTTATCGGCCACGGCCACGCACCGGAGCACGCCAGCCTGTATTGCGAAAAGCTGGGGCTGTTCATTGCCGGCGATATGCTGCTGCCACGCATTTCAACCAACGTCAGTGTGTGGCCGGCGGAGCCGGAAGCCGACCCGGTAGGCGACTTTCTCGCTGCGCTCACGCGTTACGCCACGCTTGCCGCGCACACGCTGGTGTTGCCGTCACACGGCCTGCCGTTTCAGGGGATGCACGCGCGCATCGATGCGCTGCACGAACACCATCGGTCGCGGCTCGAGCGTCTGAGTGTAGCGTGCATCACCCCGCAAACCGCAGTGACAGCGTTACCCGTGTTGTTCGATCGTAAGTTTGACGATCACCATGTGCTGTTCGCGATGGGGGAGGCGATTGCACACCTTAACTATCTGATGCATCGCGGCACCGTGCGCCGCGTCCTCAACAGCAGCGGCGTCTACCAGTTTCAACGCACCCAGCAAGATTAAATACACGCCGCCGCAAACTTTCCGGGAGTGTCGGTTCATGAACACCCAGCTGCTCGACAAACGCAACCTTCTCGACGTGCATCCGCTCACCGGCGGCATGGGCGCGGAAATCCGCGGCGTTGATCTCTCGCGGCAACTGGATGACCGGGGCTTCGCCGCGATTAACCAGGTGCTGCTGGATCATGGGGTAATTTTTTTCCGTGAACAGAACATCACCCCGGCGCAACAGATGGCGTTCGCTACGCACTGGGGTGACATCCATCTTCACCCTCACATGCGTTGTCTACCGGATCATCCGGGCGTCATCGAGGTCGTGAAAAAAGAGGATGACACCACCGTCTTCGGCGAGAACTGGCACACCGACCAGATGTTTACGCCGACGCCCGCGCGCGTCACCCTCCTCTACGCAAAACAGGTGCCTGCGGTTGGGGGCGACACCCTGTTCGCCAATCTGTATAGGGCCTACGACACGCTATCGGACGGCATGAAGGCGATGATTGCCAATCTGCGCACCCTCAGTGTCTACGACAAAAAGAAAAAAAGACCGGCGGCCATGACACCAACTGCGCCCGATGATGATCCCGAACCTGTCGAACACCCACTGGTGCGACAGCACCCCGAAACCGGGCGCAAGGCGCTTTACCTGTGCCACATCGGGATCACGCGCCAGATCGTTGGCATGACCGAGGCGGAAAGCCGGCCCACCCTGTCCTATCTGATAGCCCACGCGACGCGACCGGAATTCACTTGCCGCTTCCGCTGGGAAGTCGGTTCGATGGCGGTGTGGGACAACCGCCGTGCGCTGCATTATCCGGTCAATGACTACTACGGCTACCGCAGGGTCATGCACCGGATCACGATCAAGGGCGAACGCACATTCTGAGTCCGTCGGCAGCGGCATCACCCTGCCGCACGCACCTGCAGCCATAAAAAAGACACACCACTTGATCCCTATAACTATTTTTTTAAAAGTCTTTCAATGACCACGACCTACAGCCTTTCACTATCCATAGGCGCGCTCGCGCTGCTCACCGTGTGCGGCGCTCAGGCACAAAGCGTTGAAGTAAAGGATGCGTGGGTGCGTGGCACGGTACCTGCGCAAAAAACTACGGGCGCATTCATGGCAATCACCGGCAACAGCTCGGTGCGCCTGATCGGGGTATCGAGTCCGCTTGCGGGCGCGGTCGAAATTCACAATATGACCCTGCAAAACGGCGTGATGAAAATGTTTCGGGTTGAAGGCATCGATGTGCCCGCCGGCAAAACCATTATGCTCGCAGCGGGTGGTTATCACGTCATGATGATGGACCTCAAACAGCAAATGAAACCCGGTGAGCGTGTGCCGCTGGATTTGCTGATCGAATCCGCCGACAAAAAACGCGAGACCGTCAGCCTGCAAGTTGAGGTGCGCGATATCGCGGGCAAACGCGCTGGCGCGCATTGAGCGCAGGCCAGTTGCCATGAACTGAGTATTGCTCGCACTGGCGCGCCTGCGGCACGGTCAAGGCCACTCAGGATTATTGCTCGCCGCACATCAGCAGGCACCACAAAAAAACAGGGCGCCCATTCTTGCGAAGGGCGCCCCAAGGTAACAGCGCAGGGAGACCGCGCCGCCCACTGCCTACAGCTTACGCTTACACGTGATACGCCGTCTCGCCATGCGAGTTGATGTCGAGGCCTTCGCGTTCTTCCTCTTCGGTGACGCGCAGTCCGACGATGATGTCCGCGATCTTGAAGGCGATCACCGCCACCACTGCGGTCCACACCACCGTCACGCCGACCGCCTGCGCCTGAATGATGACCTGATCGAATATCTTATAGTCAGCGGCAGAAGTGACTTTGCCGGTAACCCAATCGGACACGAAGCCAGGGCCACCCAGTGACGGCGCACAGAACACGCCGGTGAGCAAGGCACCGAGTATGCCGCCCACCGCATGCACACCGAATACGTCCAGCGAGTCATCGGCCTTGAGCATCTTTTTCAGGCCATTCACGCCCCACAAGCATACGATACCGGCGAGCGTGCCGATGATGAACGCGCCGGGGATACCCACATTGCCCGCCGCCGGTGTAATGGCCACCAAACCCGCAACCGCGCCCGAAGCCGCACCGAGCATCGACGGCTTGCCTTTGAACAACCACTCGGCAAACGTCCACGACAGCACCGCACATGCGGTGGCGAGGAAGGTGTTGATGAACGCCAGCGCGGCGGTGTTGTTGGCTTCCAGTGCGGAACCCGCATTAAACCCGAACCAGCCCACCCACAGCAACGCAGCGCCGATCATGGTCATGGTCAGGTTGTGCGGCGTCATCGCTTCTTTGCCGAAGCCGACCCGCTTGCCCACGATGTAGGCGCCGATCAATCCGGCGACACCCGCGTTGATATGCACCACCGTACCGCCCGCGAAATCGAGCGCGCCCCATTGCCATAACAAGCCAGCGGTGGCGTTGAGCTTATCCACCAGTTTGGCATCGGTGTAGGCATCCGGACCTGGCCAGAACCACACCATGTGCGCGATGGGCAAGTAGGCAAAGGTAAACCAGATGACGACGAAGATCAGCACCGCAGAGAACTTGATGCGTTCGGCCACCGCACCGAGAATCAGACAGCAAGTGATAGCGGCGAAGGTGGCCTGAAACGCTACGAACACCAATTCCGGCAGCACCACGCCTTTACTGAAGGTTGCTGCGGTTGAAAACTCCGCTTTGGCCGCGTCAAAGGTGCCGCTGAGGAAAAGCCGGTCGAATCCGCCAATAAGACTATTGCCCTCGGTGAATGCCAGGCTGTAGCCATAAATACACCACAGCACGGTAACCAGTGAGAACACCACGAATACCTGCATCAACACTGACAACATGTTTTTCGAGCGCACCATGCCGCCGTAAAACAAGGCCAGCGCGGGAATGCTCATCATCAGCACCAGCGCGGTGGAAGTCAGCATCCACGCGATGTCGCCTTTGTTAGGGGTGGGCTTCGCCGCAGCAGCCGCGGGTGCGGCGCTCGCTGCAGTGGCCGTGGGTGCTGCTGCTGGCGCAGCCGCCGGTGCTGCCGCTGGTACAGCCGCGGCTGCAGGCTCCGCTGCTTTCTCGGCGGGCTTGTCCTGCGCGTGTGTCACAAAGTTCGCGCACACCAGCAACGCCAGCGTGGATAAGATAAGGCTCAATCGTTTCATTTCAGTTCCTCTTAAAGCGCATCAGCGCCGGTTTCACCGGTGCGGATACGGATGGCTTGCTCAAGTTCGGTGACAAAGATCTTGCCGTCGCCGATTTTCCCGGTGTTGGCGGCTTTTTCGATGGCTTCGATCACCTGCTCCAGCAAGTCGCTCTTGATCGCAGCCTCGATTTTTACCTTGGGCAGAAAATCCACCACGTATTCCGCGCCACGATAAAGTTCAGTGTGACCTTTCTGCCGTCCAAAGCCTTTTACTTCAGTTACCGTCACACCGCTCACACCGACGGCGGAAAGTGCTTCGCGTACTTCGTCGAGCTTGAACGGTTTAATAATTGCCGTTACGAGTTTCATGATGCCCCCTTGTGTCCTCATTCAATAAACTGTTGGATGAAATTTGTACGGTTGCGTTCTTAGTCCTATAGCTGACTTAGCGTAGTGCATATACCGTACCAGTTTCATTAAATTCAATTGAAACAATAGACTACTGAATTGCAGCACCAGTGTTACGCACAAAATAGGTGCAGGGTATTTTTGTTTGCACCTTGATGGGGCAATTTTTTAGCCAAGGCATCAAAAGTGAGCGCGCTTACAAACACCAGTCCCCTCTATGCGCGTGGCGTGTTGTACGCAACAAGCTATGTAATAGGTGAGATAAATCAAGTGGAAACGCGCGTCGCTGCTGCGATTGGACTTAGAATCGCGAAAGATTTAGCGGCTTCAGCCAAACAGGCGTGAGTTTTGCTTAGCAGGGTTGCTGTCTAATTTAAATGCCTAACAAGAGGATCACCATGCGTAAACTCATACTCGGCACGGCCATTGCCGGCGCCTTTGCACTATCCACCGCTTACGCGCAAACACCAGCCCCAGCCGCACCTGCGGCACCGGCCGCAGCGGCGTCGCCGCTTAGTTTCAACCTGGGCCTGACGTCCAACTACGTGTTCCGCGGCATCAGCCAAACGCACGGCAGGCCTGCGGTTCAGGGCGGCATGGACTATGCGCACGCCAGTGGCTTTTACGTGGGTGCATGGGCATCCTCGATTTCCTGGGTCAAAGACTATCTGGGCAAAGGTTCGCTCGAAATTGACGTCTACGGTGGTTACAAGAACAGCTTCGCGGGCGGCGACTGGAACTACGATGTAGGCTACATCACCTACAACTACCCTGGTAAAGGCGGAGAGATTCTGACTGTTCTGGCGAATCCAAACACGCAGGAGCTTTATGGCGCGATCGGTTACAAGTGGCTGACCGCCAAGTACTCGTATGCCACCTCCAAAAACTTCATCGGCTGGTATGGCGGCGCAGCGCTCAACCAGAATACCCGCGGCTCGGATTATCTGGAGCTGAATGCCAACTATGACGCGGGTGATGGCTGGACTGTGATTGGCCACCTCGGACACCAAAGAGTCAAAGGCTCGGTGACGACTGCTGGCGGCGTCAATGGCGCCTCCTATAGCGACTGGAAGGTCGGGGTAAGCAAGGATATCGGCTTCGGCACCATTACCGCAGCCTATTCCGACACCAACACATCGGGAACCTGTACCCCTGTCAGTGCGCAGAACACTAATGCTTATTGCTGGGGAAACAGTGGCGTTGTGCAGGGTGTTTCGGGCCCGACCGCCGGTTTCAAGGATGTGAGCAAAGGCGTATTCGCGCTGTCATGGCTCAAGTCGTTCTAAGCAGAATAATCTAGAAGATTCCACATGCTTCCTTAAAAGCCGCCTGCGGGCGGCTTTTTTGCGCCTGCAACTCACGGGCCTTGCACAGCGCACTTGCGCCATGGCAGTTTGTTAGACTAGCGGGATCACTGCCACCAAGGATCCTCATGGACAATCGCGCGTTCGACGATTTAAACAATAAAATCAAAGCACTGCTCGCCAACACGCCGGTGGCAGAAGTACAGAAAAACCTGCGCGCGCTACTGCAATCCACGTTTGCGAAACTCGATCTGGTGACGCGCGAGGAATTCGATGTGCAGAACGCGGTGCTGCTGCGCGCGCGCGAAAAGATTACGCAACTGGAAGCGCGGCTGGCGGAATTGGAACGTGGCACAGGCATACGTTAAAGTGCCGGCCCTGTACACTCGCGACGCACCACCCAGCGCATGTCCCTAGCCGTTCTCCACAGCCGTGCCCTGGCGGGCGTTGATGCGCCGCCGGTTGCGGTGGAAGTGCATCTGGCGAATGGCTTGCCGAGCTTCACCATCGTCGGTTTGCCCGAAGCCGAAGTGAAGGAATCGAAGGATCGTGTGCGCGCGGCGCTGCAAAACGCGCGCTTTGAATTTCCGCTGCGTCGTATCACCGTAAACCTGGCACCGGCTGATCTGCCGAAAGAGTCAGGCCGTCTCGATTTACCGATCGCGCTGGGCATACTGGCAGCGTCAGGACAGCTACCCGCGGACCAACTCGACGCCTATGAATTTGCCGGTGAACTCGCGCTGACCGGCGCACTGCGCCCGGTGCGCGGTGCACTGGCGATGACACTGGGCGCGCAGCATGAAGGTCGCGCATTCATGTTGCCGGTGGAGAATGCGGCAGAAGCCGCGCTGGTGGAAAACGCCACCGTGTTTGCCGCGCCATCCTTGCTCGCGGTGTGTGCGCATTTATGCGGGCAGGAAAAACTGCAGCCGTATCAAAGTGAGCCGCTCACGGCGCAGATTACGTACGCCGATCTGCTGGATGTGAAGGGCCAGGCACACGCCAAACGCGCACTTGAAATTGCCGCCGCCGGCGGACATAGCCTGCTGATGGTCGGCCCACCGGGCACCGGCAAGACCATGCTCGCTTCGCGCCTGCCGGGCATCCTGCCGCCAATGACGCAGCAGGAGGCGCTCGAATCGGCGACCATGCAATCGCTAGGCAGCGCCGGTTTCGATGTGTCGCGCTGGAAGCAGCGCCCCTATCGCGCACCGCATCACACCGCATCGGGCGCGGCGCTGGTCGGCGGTGGCAGCAATCCGCGACCCGGCGAAATCTCGATGGCGATGCACGGCGTACTGTTTCTTGACGAGCTGCCGGAGTTCCAGCGCAGCGTGCTCGAAGTGCTGCGCGAACCGCTGGAATCCGGGCGCATTATGGTATCGCGCGCGGCGCGGCAGGCGGAATTTCCGGCGCGCTTCCAGTTGGTGGCAGCGATGAACCCCTGCCCGTGCGGCTACCTCGGCCATCACAGCGGCAAATGCCGCTGCACGCCCGACCAGGTCGCGCGCTACCGTTCGCGTATCTCGGGACCGTTGCTGGATCGCATTGATTTACAGATCGAAGTGCCGGCGTTGCCGCAGGAAGCCATGACGCGCCAGGCACAGGGCGATGCGTCCTCGGCAGTGCGCGTGCGCGTCACGGCTGCGCGGGAGCACGCGCTTGCGCGGCAGCACAAACCCAATGCACAACTCAGCACGCGCGACATCGATAAACACTGCGTACCCGACGCCAACGGCGAAACCTTGCTCCAGCAGGCGATCAGCCGCATGGGGTTATCGGCGCGTGCCTATCACCGCATCCTAAAGGTGGCGCGCACCATTGCTGACCTCGCCAGCGTCACCCCCATCGGTGCCGCGCACGTGGCCGAGGCGATTCAGTATCGGCGGTTTGAGCGTGGCTAGCGCATGCTCGAGGTAAGCCACCTCGCCTGCACCCGCGGCGATCGCACACTGTTTCGCAGCGTGTCGTTCAAGCTCGAAGCGCGCGGACTGCTGCATGTCGCGGGGACCAACGGCAGCGGCAAGACCAGTTTGCTGCGCATCCTCTGCGGTTTGGGCGCGGCCGACGGGGGCGAGGTGCGCTGGCACGGCGAGCCCATACAGGGGCTGCGCGAGAGCTACTGGCGCGAAGTCGTTTATCTGGGGCACGCCAACGCACTGCAGGATGATCTGTCTGCGACGGAAAATCTGCAACTGGCCTGCGTACTCGCCGGCCGCCCGGCTACGAACGTGGCTGCCAGCGCAGCGCTGACGGCGTTTGGCCTGGCCGCTGGTGCGCATTTGCCAGTACGCGCGTTGTCACAAGGGCAAAAGCGCCGCTCTGCGCTGGCGCGCTTGGCGCTGGCTACACACGCACCGCTGTGGATACTCGATGAGCCGTTTTCCGCGCTGGATGTGGCAGCGGTGAGCCATCTTGAAGGATTAATTCTGACCCACATCGATGGCGGCGGCAGCGTCATCTTTACCACCCATCAGGATGCCGCCATCCACGCGCGCGTCACCCAGCGCGTCGATCTGAACGACGTGGCGCAGGCCACGCGGGATACATCATGTTAGGCACGCTAAGCGTGATGCGCCGCGTGATCGGCCGCGATCTCACGCTCGCCTGGCGGCGTCGCAGCGATGTATTTAGCGCGGTGATTTTTTTTGTCATCGTCGCCAGTTTATTTCCACTGGGTATCGGCCCAGAGCCCCAGCTATTGCGCGCCATCGGGCCGGGTGTGGTGTGGGTGGCAGCGCTGCTCGCCTCTATGCTGGCGTTATCGCGACTGTTTGCGAGCGATTACGCCGATGGCACCCTGGAGCAGATGTTGCTCGCCGCCACCCCGTTGTCGGTGATTGTGATTGCCAAGGTGACAGCACACTGGATCGCGACGAGTCTGCCGCTGGTGCTGATCGCGCCGCTGCTGGGTTTACAGTTTGGCTTGCCGGCCGATGCGCTGGCGGTGCTGGCGCTGGCACTCGCACTCGGCACCCCGAGCCTGAGTTTGATCGGTGCCATCGGTGCAGCGCTGACCTTGGGCTTACGCGGCGGCGGCGTGCTGCTGGCATTGCTGGTATTGCCGCTGTATGCGCCGGTGCTGATACTCGGTTCGCTCGCGGTCGAAGCCACAGCCGCGGGGCTCAGCGCGCAGCCGTATTTGCTGCTACTGGCGGCGCTGTCGCTGGCGGCGCTGTCGCTCGCGCCTTGGGCGATCTCTGCCGCCCTTAGAATTTCTTATGAATAAACATATGCTTACGCTATACTTCCAGCGCCGTTAAATTGCTTTAAACTGACCTCCCCCGAATCGCACCAACCCTCCGCACACCGCGCCATGTCGAGCGCTACACCGCAAACCGCAATTCACGGCGTCAATTGGTTCAAGTACGCCTCGCCGCAAACGTTTTTTCCGCTGGCGGGTGTGCTGGCGCCGTGGTTTGCCGCGATTGCCGCCGTGCTGTGTGCAGTGGGCATCTACATAGGCTTTTTTGTCGCGCCCACCGACGCACAGCAGGGCGAGTCGTACCGCATCATTTTCATCCACGTGCCGGCAGCGTGGATGTCGATGTTGATCTATCTGGTGATGGCGTTCTGGGCGGGTGTGGGCCTCGCGTTCAACACACGGTTGTCGGGCATGATGGCGAGCGCGCTGGCGCCGACCGGCGCACTGTTTACGTTTATCGCGCTGTGGAGCGGCGCGCTGTGGGGCAGGCCGACGTGGGGCACGTGGTGGGTGTGGGATGCGCGGCTTACCTCTGAACTGCTGCTGCTGTTTTTGTATTTCGGTTTCATGGCGCTGCAAGCGGCCATCGACGATCCGCGCCGCGCGGATAAAGCGGGCGCGGTGCTGGCGCTGGTGGGGGTGATTAACATTCCCATCATTTATTTTTCGGTACAGTGGTGGAACACGCTGCATCAAGGCGCATCGGTCAGCCTGAAAAGCGCACCCACCATGGCGATGACCATGTTCACCGGCATGATGGTGATGGTGTTTGCGTGCTGGGCGTATGCGATTGCGGCGTCGCTGTGGCGCGTGCGTTGCATCATCCTTGAACGTGAACGGCACAGCGATTGGGTGAACGAAACCTTGAGGACGTGGTGATGAGTTGGGGTAGTGTGCATGAATTTTTCGCGATGGGCGGCCACGGGCTCTATGTGTGGGGTTCATACGCCGTGACCTTTGCGTTGATCGCGCTGGAGCTGCTGGCCTTGGCGCTGCGTCGCCGCGCGGCGGGTAAACCCACATGAAACCGCGTCATCGCCGCCTGGCCCTGATCGTCGCCGGCGTCACCGGACTGGCGATCGCCGCGGCGCTGGTGTTATCGGCGTTTCAGCAGAATCTGGTGTTTTTCTTCACGCCGTCGCAGGTGGCCGCGAACGAGGCACCGCAGGGACGCGCGTTTCGCGTCGGCGGCATGGTTGAAACTGGCAGCGTCAAGCGTCAGCCCGATGGCGTCACCGTGCATTTCATCGTCACCGACACTGCCAAGAGCATCCCTGTCGCGTACAAGGGCGTGCTGCCGGATCTGTTTCGCGAAGGCAAGGGTGTGGTGACGCAGGGACGGCTTGAAAATGGCCTGTTTGTGGCGAGCGAAGTGCTGGCCAAACACGACGAGAATTACATGCCGCCCGAAGCGGCTGAGGCAGTTAAAAAAGCGCAGGCCACCAATGAAAAGGCGGCGCGCACCCTGATCGATACACCCCCCAAAGCCGGAGCACCCAATCGATGATTCCAGAACTCGGTCAATTCGCACTCATCCTCGCGCTGCTGCTGGCACTGGCGCAAGGCACGCTGCCGCTGGCGGGCGCAGCCCGCGGCGCGTCGTCGTGGATGAATCTGGCACGGCCCGCGGCGCAGGGACAGTTCGTGTTCATTGCTATTGCGTTCGGCTGTTTGACCTATTCGTTTGTGATCAACGATTTTTCCGTGCTCTACGTGGCCTCGAACTCCAACTCCGCCCTGCCCTTGCAGTACCGCGTTGCCGCGGTGTGGGGCGGTCACGAAGGCTCACTGTTGTTGTGGGTGTTGATGCTATCGCTGTGGACCATGGCGGTGAGTGTGTTCAGCAGCCATCTGCCCGAAGACATCGTTGCGCGCGTGCTGGGGGTGCTGGGGCTGATCAGCGTGGGATTTTTAAGTTTTATGCTGTTTACCTCGAACCCATTTGACCGGCTGCTGCCGGCGGCCATGGACGGACGCGATCTGAATCCTTTGCTGCAGGATTTCGGCATGGTGATACATCCGCCGATGCTCTATATGGGCTACGTCGGATTTTCCGTGGCGTTTGCGTTTGCTATCGCGGCGCTACTGTCGGGCCGGCTCGACGCCACGTGGGCACGCTGGTCGCGGCCATGGACCACCACCGCGTGGATGTTTTTGACACTCGGCATCGCGCTCGGCAGTTGGTGGGCGTATTACGAACTCGGCTGGGGCGGCTGGTGGTTCTGGGATCCGGTGGAGAACGCCTCCTTCATGCCGTGGCTGATGGGCACGGCACTGATCCATTCGCTGGCGGTGACGGAAAAACGCGGCGCCTTTAAAAGCTGGACCGTGCTGTTGGCCATCTTTACCTTTGCCCTGTCGCTGCTCGGAACTTTTCTGGTGCGCTCGGGCGTGCTGACCTCGGTGCATGCGTTTGCCACGGACCCCAAACGCGGCGTATTCATACTCGCGTTTTTGGTCATCGTGATCGGTGGTTCGCTCACCTTATTCGCGTGGCGCGCGCAGCGCGTGGGCCTGGGTGGGCAATTCGAAGTGGTGTCGCGCGAATCGTTTTTGCTCACCAACAATGTGTTGCTGGTGGTGGCCGCCGGTTCGGTTTTTCTGGGCACGCTGTATCCGTTATTTCTCGACGCACTGGGGCTGGGCAAGCTTTCTGTCGGCCCGCCCTACTTTGAAACCGTATTCGCGCCGCTGATGGCGCCGGCGTTATTCCTGATGGGCGTGGGGCCGCTGGCGCGCTGGAAGCAAGCTCAGCTACCAGAACTTGCGGTGCGCCTGAAGTGGGCGTTCGCGGTGTCGCTGGCCGGTGGACTGCTGTTGCCGTTGACCATGGGACTATGGACACCGCTGGCAAGCTTTGGCATGGTGCTGGCGTTGTGGATCGTTGCCAGCAGCCTCACCAATTTGGTGTTGCGATTGCAGCCCTCGCCCGGCGTGACCGTGCGCAGCAAACTGCGCGCGCAATCACGCAGCTATTACGGCATGCTGCTGGCGCACGTGGGCGTGGCGGTGTTCGTGGTGGGTGTGACCATGGTCAAGAGCTATGAGGCCGAGAAAGATGTAAAGCTCGCGCCAGGCGAAACCGTTGAACTCGGCGGCTATGCGTTTCGCTTCGATGCGGTGGCCGATGTACAAGGGCCGAACTATGTAGCGGCACGCGGCACCTTTACCGTGACCCGTGACAACGCTGCGGTGGGTATGATGTATCCGGAAAAGCGCATTTACAACGTGCAAAAAAACCCCATGACCGAAGCCGCCATCGACACCGGCTTCACCCGCGACTTGTATGTGTCGCTGGGCGAACAAGTAGGTGACAAAGCGTGGGTGGTGCGGGTGCAGGTCAAACCGTTCGTCGATTGGATTTGGGGCGGCTGCGTGCTGATGGCGCTGGGTGGGCTGCTGGCGGTACTCGACCGGCGTTATCGCGTGGCGGCGCGCACGCGCACTGGAGCGGCGCCTACTGCGGATGCCGCGGGTGCTGCGAATGCCGCCAGTGCCGCCAGTACCACCATGGCGAGTTAGCACTATGCGACGCTGGTTGTGGCCGCTGGGTCTGTTTCTGGTATTGACGGTGTTTCTCGGCGTGGGGCTTACGCTCAACCCGCGTGAAGTGCCGTCGCCGCTGATCGGCAAAGCCGCGCCGCCATTTGAATTGCCGCAATTGCACGCGCAGGACCAGACGTTTTCGCAAAAAGACCTGGCAGGCAAAGTGTGGCTGCTCAACGTGTGGGCCTCGTGGTGCGCATCGTGCCGTGAAGAACATCCGCTGCTGATGGAGCTCGCGAAAAACAGTGCAGTGCCGATCTACGGTCTTAACTACAAAGACAAGCGCCCCGACGGCATCGCGTGGCTAAAACGTTTCGGTGATCCGTACGTGCTGTCGGCGTACGATGTGCAGGGTCGCATCGGCATCGACTACGGCGTGTATGGCGTGCCGGAAACCTATGTGATCGACAAGCAGGGCATCATACGTTTTAAACAAATCGGGCCGGTCACCCCCGCCGTGCTCAACGAGAAAATTCTACCGCTGATCGCGAAGCTCAATGGCAATGCGTAACCATATGTTTATGTTTATATTTTTTGCATGCTGTATAGCGCCTGCGCATGCCGCCGCGGACCCCGCGCTGGAGCGCCGCGTGCAGGCACTGTCCGAAGAACTGCGGTGCCTGGTATGCCAGAACCAGTCGCTCGCCGATTCAAACGCCGATCTTGCGATTGATTTAAAAAATCAGGTGCGCGAAAAATTGCAGCAGGGCGCCAGCGAAAAAGACGTGATCACATTTATGACCGAACGTTATGGCGATTTTGTGCTGTATCGGCCGCCGCTGAAAGCAACCACATTGTTGCTGTGGTTCGGGCCCGGCTTGCTGCTGCTGGCGGGGCTGATCGCGTTGTTTGTACGCCTGCGACGCCGCGCCGCAGTGACAGCAACGCCGGCGCTCACCGCGGACGAGCGTACGCGTGCCGCTGCCCTGCTCGATAGCGGCACGGTGGAGCAGCGATGACTATTTTCTGGGTGGTCGTAGCGCTGCTGATTATGGTTGCGCTGATATTCGTGTTGCCGCCGTTGTGCAGACGCCGCAATCCGGCCGGCGTTGCCGGCCAGGCACTACAGGCGAACAATGCACTCAATGTCGCGGTATATCGCGATCAGCAGCAGGAGCTTGAGGCTGACCGCAATGCGGGCACGCTAAGCGATGCGCAATACCAGCATGCGCGCGTCGAACTAGAGCGGCGCTTGCTGGATGATGTGGTCCCCAGCGCCACTGCGGTGAGCGCACCGCCGGCCAGCCGCCTGCCTGCGGTGCTGGTGGGCATGGCAGTGCCGCTGCTGGCGGTCGGGCTTTATTTTGCCGTGGGCACGCCGCGTGCGCTGGTGCCGCTTGCAGTGCCACCCCACGGCAGCGCGGACAGCGGCAAAGGCCCCAGTGCTGAACAAATCGAGGCGATGGTGGCAAAGCTCGCCGAGCGCATGAAGCAAAACCCCGAAGACCCGCAGGGCTGGGCGATGCTCGCGCGCTCGTACGCGGTGATGGGCCGTTATGAAGATGCCGCCGCCGCCTACGGCAAAGCGGTGGAGCGCGTGCCCAACAATGCGCACTTGCTGGCGGATTATGCCGATGCGCTGGCGATGGCGCGCGGCCAAAATCTGCAGGGCGAGCCCGAAGCGCTGATCATGCGCGCGCTGAAAATCGATCCGCATCACGTCAAGTCGCTGGCACTCGCGGGTACTATCGCGTTCGATAAAAAGAACTACGCAGTGGCACTCAAGTATTGGGAAAAACTGGCGACACTGGTGCCGCTCGATAGCGAAATGGCGCGCAATGTGCAAGCCAGTATCGCCGAAGCGCGCACCCTCGCCGGTGCTGGCGCGCCTAAAGTGGCGGTGGTTGCGGACAAACAACCGGCCCCTGCGCCGGCACCGGCGGCCTCCGCCAACAAGGGTGTCAGCGGCACGGTGACGCTCGCGCCCGCGTTAGCGGCCAAGATCGCGCCCAATGACACGCTGTTCATCTTCGCCCGCGCCGCCGAAGGCCCGCGCATGCCGCTGGCCATACTGCGCAAGAAGGCCAGCGACTTGCCGCTGACCTTCACACTGGATGACAGCATGGCGATGAACCCGTCAGCGCGTCTATCGAGTGCACCGCAAGTGATCATCGGCGCGCGCATCTCGAAAAGCGGCAACGCCATGCCACAGCCGGGCGATTTGCAGGGCGCGACCAAAGCGGTGAACAATACCGCGAAAAACATTACGCTCAGCATCGATACCGAAGTGCAGTGACGTACGCAGGGCCGCGCAGAGTGTAAGCACTGCGCCAGCAACCATTATTCAGGAAAGGACAGCGATGACCATTGCCATCGACGAAACCCACGACGCCCAACGCCAAAGCTGGGTCGCCAGCGCGAATCTTCACGCGCAGGGCCAGGGTGATTTTCCGCTGCAGAATTTACCGCTGGGCGTGTTCAGCGTGGCACAGGCAGCAGGCACCACGCCGCGCGGCGGTATCGCCATCGGCGACCAGGTGTTTGATCTCAAAGCCGCGTGCGAAGCGAAGCTTTTTTCCGGCGATGCCGAAGTCGCCGCACGCGCCGCCAGCGCTGCCACGCTGAATGATTTGATGGCATTGGGCGCAGGCCCGCGCGCCGCGCTGCGTAAACAAGTGTGGGCGTTGCTGGCCGCAGGCACGGCCGCATCGGCGCGCGCCCAAGCGCTCGCCCCCACGCTGCTGCACCAGGCCGCCGCTTGCGTGCTGCATGTGCCGGCGAGAATCGGCGCCTTTACCGATTTTTTCGCCGGCATCACGCACGCCGAAAACGGCGGCAAGCGCCGCGGCGCAAATCCACCGCTGACGCCAAATTACAAATATGTGCCGGTGGCCTATCACAGCCGTGCTTCCAGCGTGCGCCCCACGGGCATCGCGGTGCGCCGCCCCCATGGCCAGCGCGTGGTGGATGGCGAGCAACTGCCGACATTCGGACCGTGTCTGAAAATGGATTTCGAACTCGAACTCGGCATCTGGGCCGGCAACGGCAACGCCTGGGGCGAGACCCTACCCATCAACCAGGCGGGGGAGCATATCTACGGCTACTGCATGTTGAATGACTGGTCAGCGCGCGACATACAACGCTGGGAGTCCGCGCCACTGGGACCGTTTCTGTCCAAGAATTTCGGCACCACCATTTCGCCATGGATGGTCACGCCCGAAGCGCTGGCGCCGTTTCGCATCGCACAGCCTGCGCGACCCGCGGGGGACCCCAGGCCGCTGGATTATTTGTGGGACGATGCCGATCAACGTAGCGGCGCGCTCGATCTCGACATCGAAGTGCTGATCCACACCGCGGGCATGCGTGCGCAAGGCCTGCCGCCGCAGCGCATATCCATCAGCAACACCAAACACCTCTACTGGACGGCGGCGCAAATGGTGGCGCACCACACCTGTGGCGGATGCAACCTCGAACCCGGCGACCTCTTCGGCTCCGGCACCATTTCCGGCCCCACACCAGAGAACTACGGCAGCATCGCCGAGCTATCGTTCGACGGCACCCGCGACCTCACGCTCGCCTCGGGCGAAGTCCGCCGTTGGGTGGAAGACGGCGACGACATCATCCTGCGCGCCCATGGACGGCGTGCAGGCTATGCAACTATCGGGTTTGGGGATTGCTGTGCGCGGATGGTAGCGGCAAAGGCTGTGTAGGTGGGCATAGCGAACCGCAGTCGCGAACTTCAAGACCATTAACCACGGAAAACGCGGAACACACAGAAAAAATTCCTCGCCTTGGTGCTTTCCGCGTATTCCGTGTGTTCCGTGGTCAATCGCCCTTAAGCTGAGAATTCACGTTGTCCATTGATATCCGCCAGCGTCGGCTATTACCGCTTCTGATCGCCGGCCTGGCCACCATCGGCCCGTTCACCATCGACACCTATCTGCCGTCGTTCCCGGCCATAGCGCTGGAAATGCAGACGACGGAAGTGCTGGTGCAGCAGACGCTCACCGCGTATCTGATTCCGTTCGCGCTCATGATGCTGTTTCACGGCGCTATTTCGGATGCGGTGGGCCGGCGGCCGGTGATTCTCCTCGGTGTCGGCGGCTTTGTGATCGCGTCCATCGGTTGCGCACTGGCAACCGACATGACCATGCTACTGATGTGCCGCGCGCTGCAAGGGCTGGTGGCGGGTGCGGGCAGCGTCATCAGCCGCGCGGTGGTGCGCGATGTCTATCAGGGGGTCGAGGCGCAGCGGCTGCTGTCGCGGGTGATGTTGCTGTTTGCGCTAGCGCCGGCGGTCGCTCCTGTCATCGGCGGCTGCTTGCAGACGTGGTTAGGCTGGCGCGCGATCTTCTGGTTTCTCGCGCTGTTTGGCACGGTGTTGCTGGTGGCGTGTTATCGCTACCTGCCCGAAACGCACCCGGCGCCTGCGCGCCAGCGTTTCGCAGCAGCGCCCTTGCTGGCAGCGTATCGGCTGGTCGCCTTCAATCCGCGATTTCTGTTGCTGGCAGGTGTAAGTTCGTTGGGTTTCGCCGGATTTTTTCTGTATGTGTTATCGGCGCCGGCTTTCATTTATCACCACCTCGGTCTCACCGCCCATGATTTCGCGTGGCTGTTCATGGCAGGCGTGATCGGCATGATGCTCGGCGCTTATATTTCCGGCAGGCTCGCGGGCAGGCTCTTGCCCACACGTACGGTATGGCTGTCGTTCGCCCTCATGTTCGCGGGGGCTGCGTATAACAACTTGTTTTATATTTGGTTTTCGCCGCAGTTGCCGTGGTCAGTGCTACATCAAGTGATGGTCGCCACCGGCATGGCGATGGCCATGCCGTCGCTGACGCTGATGCTGCTGGAGTTGTTTCCGCACAATCGCGGCATGGCCGCGTCGCTGCAAGGCTGCGTGCAATCGATGGTGGCGGGATTTGTAGCCGCCATCGCATCACCCTTGTTTTCCACGTCAGCGGCTACCCTGGCGTTCGGCGCACTGCTGTTTGCGTTAGCCGCACTGGGCTTGTGGCTGGTCTATCTAAGGCAGGACTTAGGACCGAGGACTGAGGACTGAGGATCGAGGACTGAGGAACACCGATACGCCGGTGTGGATGTTACTCAGTCCTCGATCCTCAGTCCTAAGTCCTAAGTTAAGCCGTCAACACTGCTCCCACGGCAGCCCAGCGTGCCGCCAGCCCGCTTTTCCATTGCGATGGTGGTTTTCGTCGAGTTCGCCCTCAAAGCCATGCAGCACGTTATAGACCTGGGTGAATCCCGCTTCTTCGAGGGCAGCGCCGGCATCCAATGAGCGGTTGCCACTGCGGCAAATCAGCACAATCGGGCGATCCACACTGGCCGCTTTTTTAACATGCGCTACAAATTGCGGATTCACTTCCCAGTTGGGGCCGTCGTTCCACGCCACCAGTATTGCGCTCGACGGATGGCCAACGAACAGGTACTCCATTTCACTGCGGACATCGATAAAAATCGCGTTCGGATTTTGCTTGAGGAAATCGTAAGCTTCCTGGGGTTCGAAGTGTTTCATCGCTAGGGCTTCCGCTGGACCAAAGCGCAATTATAGTGCGCCTGATTGCAGGCAGCGCATGTTAAAATTATGCTTTCTTAACAAGAACTTGGCGGCGTCGCCCCCACACTCGGCCGCGATCACGCACGCTAACGCCATGACCTTATCCCGTTTTACTGCTATCGAAACAGCGCTCCGCCAACGTATCCTGGTGCTCGACGGCGCGATGGGTACCATGATCCAGCGTTACCACCTGGATGAAAAAGCTTATCGTGGCACGCGCTTCGCCGACTTCGCGCACGACGTGAAGGGCAATAACGAGCTGCTGGTGCTGACGCAGCCGCACATTATTCAGGAAATTCACGAGCAATATCTCGCAGCCGGCTCGGACATTATCGAGACCAACACCTTCGGCGCGCAACGCGTTGCGCAAGCGGATTACCACATGGCGCCGCTGTCCTACGAGATGAATGTCGCGGCCGCGCGGTTGGCGAAAGCGGCGTGCGCGAAATATGCCACGCCGGATGCGCCGCGATTCGCGGCTGGCGCGTTCGGCCCGACGCCGAAAACGGCATCCATCTCCCCCGATGTCAACGACGCCGGCGCACGCAACATTACTTTTGATGCACTGGTGAGCGCCTATCTCGAACAGGCGCACGCGCTGCACGAAGGCGGGGTGGATCTGTTCCTGGTCGAAACCATATTCGATACCTTGAACGCCAAAGCGGCGCTGTTCGCCATCGATCAGTTTTTCGAGGAAAGCGGCGAGCGCTACCCGGTGATGATTTCGGGCACCGTCACCGATGCCTCGGGGCGCATACTCTCCGGCCAAACGGTGGAGGCGTTCTGGAATTCGGTGCGCCATGCCAAGCCAGTCACGATAGGGCTGAATTGCGCGCTGGGTGCGGCATTAATGCGTCCGTATATCGAGGAACTGTCGGAAATTTGCGATGCGCCGATTTGCGTGTATCCGAACGCGGGTTTGCCCAATCCGATGAGCGACACCGGCTTTGATGAAACACCTGTGATTACTGCAGGCTTGTTACAGGAGTTCGCCGAGGCCGGATTTGTCAACGTTGCCGGCGGTTGTTGCGGCACCACGCCGGAACATATACGCGCCATTGCGCAGGCGGTTAAAGCGTTGCCGCCGCGCGTGGTGCCGCGGGCCGCACATAAGCTGCGGCTGTCGGGGCTGGAGCCGGCCACCATCGACGAGACCTCGCTCTTCGTCAACGTCGGCGAGCGCACCAACGTCACCGGCTCACGCGCCTTTGCACGGCTGATTCTGAACGAGCAATACGACGAAGCGCTGGCGGTGGCGCGCCAGCAGGTCGAAAACGGCGCGCAGATCATCGATATCAATATGGACGAGGCGATGCTCGACTCCAAAGCGGCCATGGCGCGCTTTCTCAATCTGCTCGCGGGCGAACCGGATATCTCGCGTGTGCCGGTGATGATCGACTCCTCGAAATGGGAGGTGATCGAGGCGGGGCTGAAGTGCGTGCAGGGCAAGCCGGTAGTCAACTCGATCAGCATGAAAGAGGGAGAAGCCGAGTTTCTGCGGCAGGCTCGGCTGTGCAAGCGCTACGGCGCAGCGGTGATCGTGATGGCATTTGATGAGCAGGGCCAGGCGGATACCTTCAAGCGCAAAACCGAAATCTGCAAGCGTGCCTACGATTTGCTGACGCAGCGCCTGGACTTCGCGCCCGAAGACATTATTTTCGATCCCAATATTTTCGCGATTGCCACCGGCATCGAGGAACACAATAACTACGCGGTGGATTACATCGAAGCGACGCGCTGGATACGCCAGAATTTGCCGTATGCCAAGGTCAGCGGTGGCGTGTCGAACGTGAGCTTTTCGTTCCGCGGCAACGACCCGGCGCGCGAAGCCATCCACACCGTGTTTTTGTATCACGCGATCAAAGCGGGCATGACCATGGGCATCGTCAACGCCGGCATGGTGGGCGTGTACGACGATCTTGCGCCGGAACTGCGCGAGCGTGTCGAAGACGTGGTGCTCAACCGGCGCGATGACGCAACCGAGCGCCTGATCGAAATCGCGGGCACGCTGAAAGCCGGCGCCGCGAAGGAAGAGCAAACGCTGGAATGGCGCGAGGCGCCGGTGGAAAAGCGGCTCTCCCACGCGCTGGTTCACGGCATTACGCAGTGGATACTCGAGGACACTGAAGAAGCGCGCAGCAAAATTGCAGCCGCCGGTGGACGTCCGATACAGGTGATTGAAGGCCCGCTGATGGACGGCATGAATATCGTCGGCGATTTGTTCGGCGCGGGCAAAATGTTTCTGCCACAGGTGGTCAAATCCGCGCGCGTGATGAAACAGGCGGTGGCGCATCTGATCCCGTTTATCGAAGAAGAAAAAGCGCGACTGGCGGGTGTATCGGGTGAGGCTTCCAAGCCCAAGGGCAGGATCGTGATCGCCACGGTCAAGGGTGACGTGCACGACATCGGCAAGAATATCGTGGCCGTGGTGCTCCAATGCAACAACTACGAAGTGGTCAATATGGGCGTGATGGTGCCGTGCCAGAAAGTATTGGACATGGCGCGTGCCGAAAAGGTGGACATCATCGGGCTGTCGGGACTGATCACGCCTTCGCTCGAGGAAATGGCCCATGTCGCGCGCGAAATGCAGCGGCAGGGCTTCACGCTGCCGCTGCTGATCGGCGGCGCCACCACCTCACGCATGCACACCGCGGTGAAAATCGCGCCGGGCTACACCAACGGCCCGACAGTGTGGGTGCCCGATGCGTCGCGCAGCGTGACCGTGTGCAGCAGCCTGCTGGCCGAAGATGAAGTCACCCGCCGCAAGTACCTGGAAGAGCTGAACGCCGACTACGAAAAAGTGCGCGCGCAACATGCCGCCAAAAAAGGCCCGGAGCTGATAACGCTGACCGAAGCGCGCGCCAATCGCTTCAAAACCGATTGGCAAAAACACGCGCCGGTAGCGCCTGCTTTTCCCGGCATCAAGCTGCTGCGCAATTACGATCTCGCCGAGATTGCGGAATATATCGACTGGGGACCATATTTCCAGACCTGGGATCTGGCCGGGGCGTACCCGAAAATTCTCGACGATGCGGTGGTAGGCACAGAGGCGAAAAAAGTTTTGGCCGACGCCAGGGCGATGCTGAAACAAATCATCGCGGGCAAATGGCTGCAGGCGCACGGCGTGCTGGGGCTGTTTGCGGCGAACAGCGTGAATGCGGGCGAAGACATCGAAATTTACGGCGATGAGAAACGCACTAAACCGGTGATGACCTGGCACAATCTGCGGCAGCAAAACCGCAAGCCCACGGGCAACCCCAACCTGTGTCTGGGTGATTTCATTGCGCCCAAAGACAGCGGCGTCAAGGACTACGCGGGTGCGTTTGCTGTCACCGCCGGCTATGGCATCGAGAAAAAACTCGCCCAGTTCGAGAAAAATAACGACGACTACAGCGCCATCATACTCAAGGCACTGGCCGATCGCCTGGCGGAAGCGTTTGCGGAATTGCTGCACCACCGCGTGCGCCGCGAGTTCTGGGGCTATGCCAAGGATGAAGCGCTCGACCATGCGGCGCTGATCGCCGAAAAATATCGCGGCATACGTCCCGCGCCGGGCTATCCCGCGTGTCCAGATCACACCGAGAAAGGCGCGTTGTTCGGGTTGCTCGACGCCCAACGCGCCGGTCTGACGCTTACCGAAAATTTTGCCATGTGGCCAGCGTCATCGGTGAGCGGTTTTTATCTCGCACACCCGCAGTCGCAGTATTTTGCGGTCGGCAAAATAGGCCCAGATCAGCTCGAAGACTACGCACGGCGCAAGGGCATGGCGCTGGCGGAAGCCGAGCGCTGGCTCGCGCCGGCGCTGGGATAATATGCGATTTGCTCAGGCGTTAATATTGTAAATATTTGTTTTTAAACAATATTTAAACATAACTTCCTGCAAGGGTCAGCGTCGGCGCGCGACCCATGCCGATGGAGGATAATCAGCCTGGTATCCGAGTCACTGCACGGGCCGCATTCGTCATATTGATCACTCTAGGAGGCGTTATGAACTTCCGTCGCAAAATTGCAATCGCTGTTGCAGCAGTGTTGGCCACCGGTGCTGGTGTGCTGATGGCACAAGGCACCATCGGCGCCAAGGACGTTGCGTTCCCGGCAGGCTTTGAGAAATGGCAGATGTATCAACAGTTGAATCGCCACGACACCAAGCAATACCGTGAGCTTTACGCAAAACCCGAAGTGGTTAAGGCCGTGCGCGAAGGCAAGCCCATCCCCAACGGCACGGTGCTGGCGCTGGCGATTTTCGCCGCGCAGGTGGATGCGGACGGCAAACCGACGCGCGATGCCAAAGGCAATTTCATCAAAGGCAAGCCGATGGGCGTGACAGTGATGGAAAAGCGTGCGGGTTGGGGCGCATCGGTGCCGGCGGCTTGGCGCAACGGCGACTGGCAGTACGCGGCGTACACCGCGGACGGCAAACCCAACGAAAAGGCCAACGCCAATACCAAGGCCTGCTTCGAATGCCATCTGCCGCATGCGCAACAGGATTTCGTGATCTCGCTCGCGGGTCTGTCAGGCACCGCGCTGGGCGCCGCACAGCGGCCGGCGGGCCCCGGTTCAGTCGCCATCGCTGAATTTTTGTTCGGTCCGGAGAAAGTTTCCGTCAAAGCTGGTCAGACAATTACATGGACCAACATCGACGATTCGCCGCATCAAGTGACAGTACAGGGCGAGACGACGTATCGCACGCCGGTGGTACTGAAAGGGCAAAGCACATCGCTGCAATTCAACGACGCCGGCACCTACGGCTACATCTGCGGCTTGCACCCGGGGATGAAGGGTGAGATTGTGGTGACGAAGTAGTTCAGTGCACGGGTGAACAGGTGAACGGGTGAACGAGTAACCCCAGCGGTATGGATGCGTGTACCGCAGACGGAAGACTTGCGGGGATTGATGAAGCACGAATCAGGTCTTGCCCGTTCACTCGTTCACCCATTCACGCCCTTGATCCCCCTCACTCCACCCGAATATTCCCCGCGCGTATCACGGCTGCGTAACGCTGCACTTCGCTTTTGAAGTAAGCGGCAAATTCCTGTGGCGTGCTGCCTACTGGATCAGCCCCTTCCTTCAGCATGAAGTCACGCATTTCGGGGGATTGGATCGCAGCGGTGATTTCAGCACTTAATTTGTTGACGATGGTGGCGGGCGTTGCTGCCGGCACGAAGATCGCATACCAGTTCACCGACTCGAAACCGGGGTACAGTGATGCCAGCGTCGGCAACGCGGGCGCCAGCCGGCTAGGCGTAGGGGAGGTTACCGCGAGCGCTCTTACTTTGCCGGAGCGCATATGCGGAATCATGGAGATCGCGCCGGCGAAACTGAAATCCACCTCGCCGCTCATCAGTGCGATGGTTGCCGGGCCCGAGCCTTTGTAGGGAATGTGCGTCGCCTGGAAACCGGCTCGCTGCTTGAACATTTCGAGCACCAGGTGGTTGGCCGTACCCGTGCCACCCGACGCGGCATTCATCTTGCCGACCTGCTTTTTTGCCAGCGCAATGAATGCGCTCAACGACGCCGCCGGCAGGCTAGGATGTGCAATCAAAAACTGTGCATTCGACGAAATCTGACTCACCGGCGCGAGATCGCGTTGCACATCAAACGCTAGATTCCTATGCAGCGTGACAGCGCTGGCAAGCGAGGCCGCCGCGCACAACAGCGTGTAACCATCGGCGGGCGATTTCGCGACCAGTTCGGTGCCGATCATGCTGCCGGCACCGGGCCGGTTTTCGACGACCACCGACTGCCCCATGCTCTCCTGAAACTTCCTGCCGAGCAGCCGTGCCTGCGGATCAAGGCCGCCTCCCGGCTGCACCGGCACGATAATGCGCAAAGTTTTAATGGGAAAATTTTGCCCCGGCGCTGTTGCCGGCAGGCACAGCGCGCATACTGCTGCTGCGGCCGTGTAAGCAATAAGTTTCATAATGACTTCAGCCTTTGTTAATTTCCGTGAACGGGTGAACGGGTGAACGGGTGAACGGGTGAACGTGTAACTCCCGTGGTATGGGCCGTGTATCGAAGGCGGGAAGTTTGTTGCGGCTGATGAACCACGAGTCAGGTTTTACCCGTTCACTCGTTCACGCCCTTCCCTCTTCACCCTTCACCCTTCACCCTTCACGAGCCTATCTCCCCGCCATCCGCCTTGGTAATCGCCACCACCGCAGGCCGTGGTGGCATGTCGGGCTTGAAATCCGGCCAGCGCGTTGACGGCTTGTCGAAGGTCGAACCTTTCTCATCACCGGGGTGCTGAATCGCGAGAAACAGCGTCTTGCCGTCGGGCGTGAATTCAGGCCCACAAATTTCTCCGCCGCGCGGGCATGCAAAAAATGCGCGTGTGACACCACGCCGCGGGCCGCTGGTCTCGGCGGCGTACGCGGTGTCGGCGAAACCCGCCGCGTCTTCCTGACCGTCGGTCACAATCCAGATTCTGCCTTTGGGGTCGAACGCGACGTTATCCGGTGCGGCAATCCAGCCGTTGTCCGTCACCGGGCCGTGATAGCGCGCGCCATGCTCCGGTTTTTCCGGATCGCCGCCGAGTATGAAAAACTCCCACGTGCATTCCGTTGCCGAGTGATCGGGCTTGCCGTTGACCATCGGCGGCACGATTTCGATGATGTGCCCGTGCTTGTTCGGCCCGCGCGGGTTGGCTATATTGACCTGATCGGGTTTGCGTCGTTCGTTGTAAGTGAGCGCCACGTAAACGCGGCCGGTTTCGGGATGTGCTTCCACGTCCTCCGGTCGATCCATCGGCGTCGCACCCAAGAGGTCACCGGCACGGCGCAGTTCGATCACCACGTCACCCTGATTCTCGAAGCCGTTGGCCTTGGTGAGCGGCCCCTGGCCGAATACGATGGGCAGCCATTGCATTTTGCCGCCGGCATCGAAGCGTGCGACGTAGAGCGTGCCGTTATCGAGCAAATCTCGATTCGCCACCGGCGCATCCGTCTTATAAGCGTCACGTGTAACAAATTTGTAGACGTAATCCATGCGTTCGTCGTCACCCGAATACACAGCGACACGCCCGTCATGACTTACGGCGGTGGTCGCGCATTCATGCTTGCAGCGGCCCAGCGCCGTGCGCTTTACCGGCATCGACTTCGGATCGTACGGATCGATCTCGACGATCCAGCCGAAGCGATTCGGTTCGTTCGGCTCCTTGTTCAGATTAAAGCGATCAAAGTGACGGCCCCACAGGTAGCGCCCGCGACCATTGACGCCATAACGTTTCCATGCCGCAGCTTCGCGCCCGCCACTCGCGTCACCAGTGAAATAATTCTGCAGATTCTCCTCAGCCGTGAGCACCGTGCCCCACGGCGTTACGCCGCCGGCGCAGTTGTTAAACGTGCCGATCACGCGCGTGCCCGATACATCGGCACGCGTGGCCATGCGCGGATGCCCTGCCGCCGGGCCCGACACGCGCATCGGTGTGCTGCGCGCGGAGATGCGCCGGTTGTACTGGCTGCCGCTCACCACATGCCACGCGTTGCCTTCGCGCGCGATCTCCACAACGGTGTGGCCCTGCGACGCCATTTCTGTCTCGCACTGCTCGCGCGTCATGATTTTGGCGTAGTTTTGTGCCGTCATCCCCGGCCACATCAATTGCGGGTGATTGAGCTCATGGTTGACGCATAGCAATCCACGTGCCGAATTTTTTGAACCGCGCGGGAGCGGCATGAACGCCATGAAATCATTGTTGGCGCCAAACTGGCGTTCCTGCTCGTCGGCGGTTTGCGCGCCCGGGCGGAACTCCGGCGCGCCCGCATGCAGCGGATCGCCCCAGCGTATCAGCACTTGCGTGGCGTAACCCGGCGCAACATGGTGGGTTTCGTCCAGAAAGCGCCCGATCTCGGTGAAGGTCAGCGACGAGCCACTGCCGCGTGGAGCGGACGTGGCGCAGCCGAACAGTCCGTAGACACCCGCTGCCGCCACGCCCTTCAAAGCCGTGCGCCGTGTCATGCGCACGTCCATCAATTGGGCAATCGTGGGTTGGGTGGATTCGTTCGAGACGGTATCGTCCGGGTCTTCGGCGTGAGTCGGGATGTTCATGATGCTTCCTCGCTTAGTGGTCGTGCGCAATCGAAGCTTAATGGAATAAGCGGAAGGGGGTAAAATGTTTACGTAACGATCGGGCGTATAACAATACTAATGACGAGGAGCCGCCCGATGGTGACGCCAGCGCAGGGCTGCGCATGACGCGCTGGCGTGTCGATTATGCAATAGCATTTTGATGAAACCATGAAACGCATCCTCGTGCTTTTCCCCAAGGATTGGGACCGTGACGAACTCGATCAGCTGCGCTATCGCGCACGCTACACGTTTTTCTACGAAGGTTTCGATCTTTTCAAGTTTCCTGAAAACGCACGCCTGCTCACATTTAACGCCTGGCGCTATGCCGCTAAGCTGGTAAAGAAATATCGCGGCCGCATCGATGGCGTGATCAGCAACAACGAGCAATTTGGCGCGCTGATCGCCGCGGTGGTGGCGCAACGGCTCGGTTTGCCGGGCACTGATCCGGCGGTGATCATCGCGGCACAGCACAAGTACTACGCGCGTTGCCTGCAACAGAAAATCGTGCCGGAGGCGACGCCGCGCTTTTCGGTGTTTCCGTACCCCATGCAAACCGCCGCCGAGGTGGGCCTGCCGTTTCCGCTGTACGTGAAGCCGGTGAAGGCGACCTACTCCGTGCTCGCGCGCCGGGTGGATAGTTTCGCCGAGTTACAACAGCATCTGCGCTTCAATCCGCTGGAAACGCTGATCCTGCACAAGCTGGTGACGCCATTTAACGATTTGATGGCGCGCTTCACGCCGTTCACCATCGACGCCCATCACCTGATCGGTGAGGAAATCATGAGCGGGGTGCAAGTCAACCTCGACGGCTTCCTGCACAACGGCAAAATCACCATCCTCGGCATTGTCGACGAAGTGATGTATCCGGGTACGCAGGCCTTCATGCGCTTTGAATACCCGTCGCGTCTGCCCGCCGCGGTACTGGCGCGCATGCGCGCATTGGCCGAAAAATTGTTCGCCGGCATCGATTACGGCTACGGCTTTTTCAACGTCGAACTGATCTACCAGCCGGACACCGGGCGCATACAGATTATCGAGATTAATCCGCGCATGGCCTCGCAGATCGTTAATCTGTATCGCCGCGTCGATGGCTACGACCCGTACGAGGTGTTGATCCATCTCGCCCTCGGCGTGGCGCCCAACGTCACCGTCGGCGCGGGCGACTTCGGCGCAGCGGCGAGTTTCGTGTTCCGCCGCTTTGACGGGCGTGAAATCGTGCGCGCGCCGCAACCGGCGCAGATCGAGTCGCTGCACCAGCGTTATCCCGATGCGCGGCTGATGTTGTATCTGAAGCGCGGCGCAAGCCTGGCGCGCGAGATGAAATGGCTGGGCAGTTACCGCTATGCCGTGCTCAATCTGGGCGGCACGAGCACCGAAGACCTGCATCATCGCTACGACGAGATACGGCGGACATTGTCGTTTGAGTGATTAGGGCGTGAAACGTGAAGGGTGAACGGGTGAACGGGTGAAAAACCACACCTGCTGTCGGTCAGCGCCTGCGTTCTTGCCGTATTCCAGGCGTGATGGCGGCGTAGTGGGGGTTTCACCCCTTCCCCCCTTCACCCCTTCACCCGTTCACCCGTTCACTCGTTCACCCCTTCACCCATTTGCAGTACCCTCCCCCCATGCACATCCACATCCTCGGCATCTGCGGCACCTTCATGGGCGGCATCGCGGCGCTGGCACGCGCGGCTGGACACAAAATTACCGGCTGCGATGCCAACGTGTATCCTCCGATGAGCACGCAATTGCAAACGCTGGGCATTACGCTGATCGAAGGCTTTGCGCCGGATCAGATCAAGCTGGAACCCGATTTATACGTGGTCGGCAATGTGGTGGCGCGTGGCAATCCGCTGATGGAGGAAATTTTGAATCGCGGTTTGCCTTATACCTCCGGTCCGCAATGGCTGGCGGAGAATGTGTTACGCGGCAAGTGGGTGCTGGCGGTGGCAGGCACGCACGGCAAGACCACCACCACTGCCATGCTGGCGTGGATGCTCGAATACGGCGGCCTGTCGCCGGGATTTCTGGTGGGAGGCGTCGCTGAAAATTTCGGCGTCTCGGCGCGGCTAACACCGGCTTCGTTTTTTGTGATTGAAGCCGATGAGTACGACACCGCATTCTTCGACAAACGTTCCAAGTTCGTGCACTACCTGCCGCGCACGGCGATTTTGAACAACCTGGAATTCGATCACGCCGATATTTTTGCCGACCTCGCGGCAATTGAAACGCAGTTTCATCACCTGGTGCGCACCGTGCCGGGCAACGGCTTGATCGTCAGCAACGGCGCTGACGCAAATCTTGAGCGGGTGCTACAGCGCGGCTGCTGGACGCCCGTTGAGCGTTATGGCGTCGCCACTGGCTGGCAGGCGCACGTGCGCGATGCGTACGGGTTTGAGGTGCTGTGCAACGGGGCAGTGCAAGGCCGCGTGCGCTGGGATTTGCTCGGCGCACACAACAGTGCCAATGCGCTGGCCGCGATCGCCGCCGCACGCCACGCCGGTGTGCCCGCAACGCTGGCGATCGAGGCGCTGGCGAGCTTCAAAAACGTCAAGCGGCGCATGGAGCTCAAGGGCACTGCGGGAGGCGTCACGGTTTACGACGATTTCGCGCATCACCCCACGGCCATCGCCACCACGCTGGCTGGGCTGCGCGCAAAAATCGGCAAGGCACGCCTGCTCGCCGTGCTGGAGCCGCGCTCCAACACCATGAAGCTGGGGGTGATGAAAGACGCACTGGCGGCCAGCCTCCGTGCCGCTGACCGCGTATTTTGTTACAGCGGTGGACTGGGCTGGGACCCCGCCGCGGCGCTCGCGCCGCTGGGCGCCGCAGCCAGCGTGTGCGATGATCTCGCACGGCTGGTCAATGATATTGCTGCCGTCGCACGCGCAGGAGACCATGTGCTCATCATGAGCAATGGCGGCTTTGGCGGTATCCACCAAAAACTTTTGGCGCGACTGGCGCAAGGTTAAGGCGCATCAACGACACGCATTTTTAAAGGAATTTTTGTGACTATATTAGATCGCGATCCGCTCGGCGCATTTTGCCGCCACACGCATGTTGAATTACCAGGCGCGGCAACCGGCTCGCTCGCCGGACTCACGTTTGGCCTGAAGGATATTTTTGATGTAGCTGGCCACAAGACCGGTTTCGGCTGCCCCGACTGGCTGCGCACACACGATGCGGCCAAGGTGCATTCGCCAGTTGCAAAAAAATTGCTCGATGCCGGCGCTACTCTTGCCGGCAAAACGCACACCGAAGAAATGGCGTTCAGTCTCACCGGCGAAAACGCGCATTACGGTACCCCACTGAACGTCGCCGCTCCCGGCCGCGTTCCCGGCGGCTCCTCCAGCGGCTCGGCAGCGGCAGTGGCAGGCAACCTCGTTGATTTTGCCATCGGCAGCGACACCGGCGGCTCGGTACGCGGCCCGGCGAGTTTCTGCGGCATCTATGGCATACGCCCCACGCACGGGCGCATCTCGCTCAACGGCGTGTGTCCGCTCGCACCGAGCTTCGACGCCTGTGGCTGGTTCGCGCGCGACGCGGATATGCTGGCCCGCGTGGGGGATGTGCTGCTGGGCGGCAAAGCGGCAGCGCCGGGACGCGTGTTGCTGGCGCAGGATGCGTTTGCGCTCGCCCTGCCCGAGGCTGCGGCGGCGTTGCAACCGGCGCTGGCGCGCGTGACCAAGGTGCTGGGCACGCCGCAAGCAGTGACAGTCAGCAGCGAAGGTTTGAACGCGTGGTTCGAGGTGTTTCGCATCCTGCAGTTTGCCGAGATTTGGGATACGCACCGCGAGTGGGTAACCCGGGTAAAACCTAACTTTGGTATCGCCATCGGCAAACGCTTTGAAGCGGTGGCGAAGAGCGACCCCGCTGAAGTCGCGCGCATGGCGCCGCAACGGGAGGCCATCGCAGAACGGCTCGACCAGTTGCTCGCCAACAACGCGATCCTGCTGCTGCCCAGCGTGCCGGATATCGCGCCACTGCTCAACTGCCCGCATGAGCAGACCATTGCGTTTCGCGAACGGGCTATGGGCATGTTGTGCATCTCCGGTCTCGGCCGCTTGCCACAAGTGAGCCTGCCGCTGGCCACCGTGAACGGTTGCCCGCTGGGGCTGTCGCTGGTGGCTGCTCGCGGCAATGATGAAATGCTGCTGGCAGTGGCACGGCAAATAGTCTGATACACACCCAGGCCTGCTTACGCCTGGCGCGGGACCGGTGGAGATTTAAGGCTTACCCGTGTCCTGCAGTATCATGTCCGCGCCCTTTTCCGCGATCATGATGGTCGGCGCGTGCGTGTTTCCCGAGACCAGCGTCGGCATGATCGAAGCGTCCACCACGCGTAATCCCTGCACGCTACGCACGCGCAGACGCTGGTCCACCACTGCTGCGGCATCGTTGCCCATTTTGCAGGTGCCGACCGGGTGGTAGGCGATGCCGCCCCGCTGACGCAGAAAATCCAGCAGGTCGGCATCGCTGGTGCATGAGGACCCCGGATCGTGTTCGCGCACTATGTAACGGCGCATCGCCGCAGTTTCCGCCAGGCGCCGCGTCGCTTTCATGCCCGCAAGCAGGACCGCGCAATCTTTCTCGGACGCGAGGTAGTTGGGGCGGATCGCGGGTGCTTGCAGCGGATCGGCATTCTGGATCAGGACGCTGCCCCGGCTCTCGGGACGCAACAGCCTCGCAGCGAGCGAGAAACCGGAAAAGCTGTGGAGTTTGTCGCCCGCCTTGTCGGCGCTGAACGGCGAGATGCTGGTCTGGATATCCGGCGTCGCGGCAGCGGGGTCGGCGCTGATGAATCCCGTCGCATAGGAAGCGCCCATCGTCAATGGCCCTTGGCGCAAAAAGGCAAATTGCAAGGCGGCCGCCAGGCCGCGCGCGAAGCTGCCCGTCACATCGTTGAGCGTAATCGGGTCAGTGCACTCGAATACCAGCCGGCCAGCGTAGTGATCCTGCAGATTCATCCCGACGCCGGGAACATCGGCGACGATGCGCAGGCCCAAGCCCTGCAGCAGTGACGCCGGGCCTATGCCGGAGAGTTGCAACAGCTGCGGCGAGTTGAACGCGCCCCCGGCCACGATCACTTCCCTGCGCGCCGTGACGGAACTGAGCTTGCCGCCACGCGAGTACTCCACGCCGGTGGCGCGCTGGTCCGCGAACAGGATACGGGTGGCATGGGCGCGCGTGATCACCGTGAGATTGCCGCGCCGCCGGGCCGGGCGCAGATAGGCCGTCGCCGCACTGCTGCGAAATCCGTTGCGCAGCGTCCATTGGTTGTAGCCAAAACCCTCCTGGGTCGCACCGTTGAAATCAGGGTTGCGCCGGTATCCGCACTCGTCAGCGGCGGCGAGGTAGGCGTCGGCAAGCGGATGCGGTTGCGGCGGATCGGATACTGCGAGCGGCCCGCCCACGCCGTGATAGTCATCGGCGCCGCGCTGCTGATCTTCGGACTGGCGAAAATAAGGCAGCACATCGGCGTAACCCCAGCCCGCATTGCCAAAATCCCGCCAGCGGTTGTAATCCTCGTGTTGCCCACGTATGTACAGCAGGCCGTTGATGGAACTCGACCCGCCGAGCACTTTGCCGCGCGGCTGCGCGATGCGGCGGTTGCCGGCGCCCGCCGCCGGTTCGCTGGTATACAGCCAGTTCACCTGCGGATTGGAAAAATGTTTTCCGTATCCCAACGGAATGTGTATCCAGGGGCTGCTGTCGTTACCGCCGGCCTCCAGCAGCAGCACACTGTGGCGCCCCGACGCGGTGAGCCGGTTGGCCAGCACACAACCCGCAGCGCCCGCGCCGACAATGACAAAATCATATGCATCCAACGTTTCCACCAGGCCATCCTTTTCAACAATTTTCCACAGCCGGATTTGCATTATACGAGGCGCCGGTCACGCATCCGTTTCTAACCGGCTCGCATCTGTGTCAGTATAGCGATAGCGTTGCCGCCTAGGTGTATGTCCTGCACACTGCGTGAAAGGAGTAGCCCCATGCACAACAGTACCCGTTCCCCAGGATGGTGGGCCGCCGCAGCCGGGCTCATGTGCGGTGGTTCATGCGCATGCGCGCAAGACGCTTATCCCGCCAAGACGGTGCGCTTCATCGCACCCTTCCCACCGGGCGGCACCACCGATGTGCTGTCGCGCATACTGGCGCAAAAACTCAGCGACAGCCTCGGGCGGCAAGTGGTGGTGGACAACCGCCCTGGCGCGGGCGGCAACATCGGTCACGAGATGGCCGCAAAAACCGCGCCCGACGGCTACACGCTGCTGATGAGCAACAACGCCGCGCTGGCAACCAATCCGCATCTCTACAAGCGGCTCGGCTTCGATCCGTTAAACGACTTCTCACCGATTTCGTTGGTGGCAAGAGCCGGTCCGGTGCTGGTGGTGCACCCTTCCGTTCCGGCGCGCAGCGTCCAAGAATTAGTCGCGCTCGCCAAGGCGCGGCCGGGCCAACTTAATTACGGCTCCGGCGGCAGGGGTACACCGGCGCATGTCGGCGGCGAAATTTTCAAGACGGCTACCGGCATCAACATCGTCCATGTGCCCTACAAGGGTGGCATACTGGCGGTGACGGACCTGGTGGGCGGACAGATTGCCATGGTGTTTTCGGACATGGTACCCGCCGTGCCGCAGATCAAGGCGGGCAAGCTGCGCGCGCTAGCCGTCACCAGCGAGCAGCGCTCTGCAGCACTGCCGGAGGTGCCGACCATGGTTGAAGCGGGCGTGGCGGAACCCATTCCCCAGACCTGGTGGGCCATCCTCACACCCAGGGGCACGCCAGCCGCCATCGTCCATCGTCTCAATAGCGACCTCGCGCAAATCATGAAGTTGCCCGACGTGCAGGAGCGATATGCGGGCCTGGGCGTGGCCACGGTTCACACCACACCACAGCGCGTGCTGGAGCTGGTCAGAATCGAATCGCCGAACATGGGCAAGGTGCTGAAGGCAGCGGGCGTCGAGCCGGATTGAGGATAATAAACCATTGACAGCGAGGTAGCGGATTCCTGCGCCTGTTTCGCGCGTGTTACAAGATACATTTTGTGTTACATTGGCGCATTATGAGCACACAATTCCTCACTGTCCGCTTGACCGAAGCCGAATCAAAGTTGGTAGAGCGCTTGCACGTGCAAACAGGTCTTTCCAAATCGGCGCTGGTCAAGCAAGCGCTTAATCGCTTGTCCGCCGCGCATGAGACTTCCGCTGATGGCGGTTTGTTTGCGCTCGGCGCGGCGCACTTTGGCCGTCATGGAGATGACGCTCGCCAATCGGCACGGATCAAGCGTGTCGTGCGCGAACGGTTGCATGCTAAACGCACTGGTTGACAGCGGGCCTTTGGCCGCGTTGTTCAACCGCCGCGATCACCACCACGCCCGCGCAGTCGAATTTTTTCGCGTCAGTGGTGCCGGGTTGCGTTGCCATACGACTTGGGAAGTGATATCCGAAGTCATGTATTTTCTCGATTTTTCTGCTGCTGCCCAAGGTGATTTTCTGGATTGGCTGCACCAGGGCCACCAGCGCGGCTTGATGCATATCGCGGCGCTTGCGCCGGACGATTTGCCTGGTCTTGCACGCATGATGCGCAAGTACGCCGACCGTCCGATGGACCTGGCAGATGCGTCTCTTGTCTGGCTGGCAAACAAAAACGGCATTACCGACATCATCACCATCGATCGCGCGGATTTCGCGGTGTACCGGACGGCCAAGCGAAAAGCATTTCGCAATGTTTTCGCCTCATCCTGAAAAGAAAACAGAATAGGGTAGAGTAGAGAGCAGGCTCTCGCCTGCCCTCTACTCTACCCTCGCGTAGTTACACGACTGTCTGCATGCGCAAAATACGCGCCGCTTCCTCGGCGCGCGCATCATCGATTTCACGAATGACGCTGGCAAGATCCACCGCGCCCTGCTCGCGTTCAAAGGTGCCGGTGAGCGCGGCCTCCGTTGTCAGTGCGCCGCGCTGATATAAGTCCCAGATTTCGGGGCCAAAGTCGCTGTGCAGCAGCTCCGGTGCAAAGCGGCCAAAAAAATCACGCAAGTTCACCACGTCACGCAGCAGCATGCGCTGGGCGTGATTGTTGCCGGCAGCATCCACCGCCTGCGGCAAATCGATAATCACCGGGCCGTCCGCCCCCAGCAAAATATTGAACTCCGAAAGATCGCCATGCACTACGCCGGCACACAACATGCGCACCACTTGCAGCAACAGCATGGCGTGATGCGCGCGCGCCTCAGCGGGCGTGAACGTCACATCGTTTAGGCGCGGCGCGGCCTCGCCATTTTCATCGGTCACCAGTTCCATCAACAGCACACCGTCGAGAAAGTTGTGCGGCGCGGGCACACGCACGCCAGCGGCAGCCAGCCGGTAGAGTGCATCCACCTCGGCACTTTGCCAGGCCGCCTCCTGCGCCTGCCGGCCAAAGCGGGTGCCCTTGGCCATCGCGCGCGCCTGGCGGCTATTTTTGGTCTTGCGGTTTTCGGTGTAATCCACCGCCTGCCGGAAGCTGCGCTGGGTGGCCTCTTTGTAGACCTTGGCGCACAGCGTGTGGTCACCGCTACGCACCACATAGACGGCAGCCTCTTTGCCGCTCATCAGTTGCAGCACCACCGTGTCGATCAGGCCTTCTTCGATCAGGGATTGCAAACGTTGGGGTGGTTTCATGAGGGCATTGTACGCTACCGCGTGGCTCTAACCCTTTAACCCTTTATCGCTGCAGATAGAATGAACGCTCAGTGGCCATAGAGGTGCTGGCGCAGCAAGTCGCGTGCGCCATCAGCCTTTGCCTCCGGCGTAGCGCCAGTGAGCGCGTGCTGCTCGTGACTGTGCGAACGGTGGTGAAAGTATTCCACGCCGGCAAGACATGCCAATAAAAGTATCAGTAGATATTTCATCATTGCGCGTGACAAGATCGCCGATGGTAGCGCCGATCTCCAGTCAATAATGCTACGCCCTTTATCGTGGCAGCGGAAGAATGAACCACGGCTGCGCGACCACGACACGTCACCCGCCCGTCATCACAGGACGGCAGAGCAATCTTTGAATGCTACTATAGCGTTGAAAGTGGAAGTTCCCCCGCAGAATCAAGACTCCCGAGAGCGCCCTCATCCGTGGCACACCTAAAAAAATTCAGTTTCCACTACGCGTGGGTCGTTTTGGGCGCTTCGTGCGTTCTGAACATTGTCAGCCGCGCCGATACCGCTTCATTCGCCGTCTTCATCGATCCTCTGGTCGAGCTGTTTGGGTGGAAGCGCGGCGACATATCGTTTGCCTATTCTCTTGCCTTCATAGTCGGGCTTCCTGCCGTCATGATCATGGGTTGGTTGGGTGACCGCTATGGCGCCCGCATACTGATGTTGGGGGCATCCGTCCTGATCGGTGTGGGCACGGTGCTGCTGGGCACCATCACCGAGCTGTGGCACTTTTATGTGTTCTACGGATTATTCGTCGGCTCACTGGGGCATGCGGCATTTAGTGTGCTGCTGCCGGTGATCATGACGCGATGGTTCTATCGCCATATGGGCATCGCAGTAGGCATATATTGGGCAGCGCAGGGACTCGGCCCGGTGATTTTTGCGCCACTCTTCCGCTGGCTGCTGGAAACACGGGGATGGCAAAACACCTTTACCACTATCGGCATTGTGGTGGGGTGCTTACTGGCCATCTTTTCGATGTTCATATTCAACAGTCCCGCTGCCAAGGGCTTGACTGCCTACGGTGCCGAGGACATACCCGACAAGCCGCGTGCGCCCGGCACATCCGAACCCGTGCCGGTGCGGCTGCGCGATATACTCAGCCAGCGCACGGTCTGGCAGTTGACCAGCATCCATCACATTGGGTGCGTTGCACACGCCGTCATCCTCGCCCATGTGGTATCGATGGCTACCTTCAAAGGCATACCGGGAGTGGAGGCAGCGGGCGTGCTCGCTACCATCGCCGGCGTCTCGGTAATCAGCCGCTTCACTTTCTCCGTCCTCGCGGAGCGTCTCGGCGGCCGCACCGTGCTCAGCATCTCGCTGCTGGGTCAGAGCCTGCCAGTGATTATTTTATTTTTTGCCACCGAAGCCTGGGCCTTTTATCTGTTTGCCGTCGTCTTTGGCCTGTGCTACGGCGGCGAGATGGTCGGCTTTCCGATCATTAACCGGCAGTTATTTGGCGATAAAGCGCCGCTGAGCTCGATTTACTCCTTCGAGATGGTGGGCGCCAGTCTCGGCATGGCGCTCGGGGGCTGGATGGGCGGCGGTCTATTCGACTTATCCGGTGACTATACCTGGTCACTGCTTGCATCCCTGTTGATTGGGCTGGTTGGGCTGCCACTGGCGCTGGCCTTGCCGCGGCATAAAAAAGCGGCGCTTTAGAAATTCAATTGGCGCACAGGGGTCATAGCGCCCACGTACGCGCAAACAGTGCTTTCACCTTTGCCATCTCGTCGCTGAAACCCGGTGAGCGCAGGAAAGCGAGTACGTAGCGGTCCGGGCGCAGCAGCAGCGCTTGCGCACCCGCCCCGTTAAGTAGGCTGTCGAGCACACCCTCGCAGTCTCGCACCACAATGCAGTCTTGCGGCACGTCACGCAACAACGGCTGATCCTTACGCACCACCACCACAAAACGCAAGGGCAGGTCCGCAAACGCCTCGCGCAGGGCGGCGAGCACGCCCGGCGGCGCACTGCGCCCGATGCAGGCATAGCCGTGGCCAAGCACCTCGTCGAGCAACACACGCTCACCGCTGTGCAATTCCACCAATGGCTGCGCTAGGAGCTGGCCGGCACGCATCGCCTCACTCGACAACACGCCCGGCACCGCATCCGGCACGAAAAAGCCGCTACGGAAACGCGGCTTGGGCTTGAACTTCAGTTGCAACACATAGTCGCGCGCCGGCCGGTAGAGGCTGATCACACGCAGCGCGCCTTGCATGAGCAGCGCCGAGACGCGCGACTTCGGCTGCATGAAAAAGCCTATGCGCAAGGCCATCCGGATCAAGGCCCAGGCGTGCGGCGAGCGCTCAACCGCGTAGGTATCGAGCACACGCGGCCCCAGTTCGCCGCGCACCACCGCAGCAAGTTTCCACGCCAGGTTGCAGGCATCGCGCACGCCGCTATTCATGCCCTGCCCAGCGAACGGTGGCGTCAGGTGCGCGGCATCACCGGCGAGGAACACGCGGCCGTTGCGCCACGCGGAGGCGATGCGGGCATGGAAGGTGTAGACCACCTTGCGCACGATGGGCAGATCAGCGTCGCTGGCGACGCGTACGCGCATCCAGGCGCGGATGCGGGATTCATCGAGCATCTGCTCAGCGTTCTCATCGGGGTGCAACATAAACTCATAGCGCAGCGTGCCGTGCGGGCCGGGCAGCCGTATGGTGGCGCGCGCCGGGTCGCAATAAGTGCGGGTGTGCGGGAACGCATCCTGCCGCTGCGTGAGATCGACGATCAGCCAGCGCTCGGCAAAGGTGGCGCCGCGCAGCGGGATGCCGAGTTTGTCGCGCACCGTACTGCGGCCGCCATCGCAGGCTACCAGCCAGTCGCAGGTGACATTGCGCGTGCCCTCCTCGTGCTTGAGCGTGAGCTCGACCTTGTGCTTGGTTTCGGCAAAGTCGACCAACTCATGCGCCATGTGCACGCTCACCTGCGGGTAGCGCTTGAGCGCCTCGTACAAAGCCGCTTCCAACAACGGCTGGCGAAATGCGTTGCGCTTGGCGTAACCGTACTCGCGCGAGGTCGGCCGGATCTGCGCGAACACTTTCCCGTTGCGCGCGTGGTAATCCACACCATAGCCTTGCACGAGGTCGGGCAGCACGCGGCCCAGCGCGCCGGCGTTTTGCACGGCGCGCAGACTTTCATCGTCGATCGAAACCGCGCGTGGCTCTCCCACGGTGGTGGCATGGCGTTCAACCAGCAGTGTCCCGACCCCATACCCGCCCAGCAGATGGGCCAGCATCAAGCCGGTGGGGCCGGCGCCGATGATGGCAACCGGGTAGTGATTCACAGGTTTCATTTTTTTGCAGTCCGCTGTTGCGTCTACGCCTCCTGGCTGCTCATAAAGCATAGACGCGTGGACAGGATGCTGCAACCTATTGAACTGTCCGTCGCGCACCAGGTTTATGCAGCGAGGAAACAAGCACAGTGCTATATTAGGTTGGTGCGGTTTGGGCCCGCATGACCCAGTGAAGAAAAATGAGCGCTAGGCGAGTAAGCGCTAAAGTGACGAACGGGGACGCCGTGCAGGCTTCGCAACGACAGTGTTTCGCCATCGCAGTGTTGACAGGTGCCGCGCTTGCGGCATTGCCCGGTATTGCGCTGGCGCAACAAAATTACCCGGTGAAGCCGATCCGCCTGGTGATCTCGACCACCGCCGCCAGTCAGCCCGACATGTTGGCGCGCATGTTCGCCCAGAAATTGAGCGAGAGCTGGGGGCGACCCGTGATCATGGACAATCGGCCTGGCGCAAGCGGCTTGCTGGCGGCAAGCCCGGTGGCCAAGGCCGCGCCGGATGGCTACACCCTCATTTACACGCTGCCCAATTTTGCCATCAGCGCAGCCATGCAACCCAGCCTGCCTTACGACCCGCTCCAGGACTTCGCGGGCGCTACGCAAATCGGGTTCAGCGCCAACCTGCTGGTGATAGCGCCTACGCTGGGCGTCAAAACGATCAAGGAGCTCATCGCGCTGGCCAAGGCCCAACCCGGCAAGCTCGTCTTCGGCTCCAGCTCGACCGGATCCGCGAGCCACTTGAGCGGTGCACGCTTTAACCTTGCCGCCGGCATCAAAGTCATACAGGTAGCGTTCAAAGGCGGGCCGGAAGCGATGATTGAGGTGTTGGGCGGACGCGTCCATTACACCGTGGCGACGCTAGGCGTAGCGCTGCCCTTCATCCAGGATGGGAAGGTGTTGGCGTTGGCAATGACCGCACCGTGGCGCACACCCGTATTGCCCGATGTGCCGTCGCTGGCGGAGCTGCTATCCGAGTTCAAGCAACCCGAAACCTCGCACGCAATACTAGCGCCCGCCGGCACACCACGCCCCATCCGCAATCAGATCAGCCAGGAGATGGCGCGCATCCTCAGTCTCCCCGATGTCAAGGAGCGGATGCTGGCCATCGGCTTTGTCGCCGCACCGAGCACGCCGGAAGAGTGCGACAAAATCTTGCGCGCGCAAATCGCAATGTTATCCCGGTTGGTACGGGATGCCGGACTGCGGCCCAAATGACGGTGTGTTGACTAGCAAAAGGAGCGGTAACCATGAAGCATCGAGCAGAAGAAATCCACGCCGGGTTAAAGCACCCGGTGATCGACGGTGATGGCCATTGGATGGAGCCGATTCCCGTATTCCTCGAATACTTAAGCGAAGCGGGTGGCCCCGCTTGCGTCGACAAGATGCGGGCGCTGTGGCGCCAGAATGAGGCGTGGTACCGCGCCACTGCGGAGGCACGCCAGCACCAGCGCCTGCGCCGCGCCATCTGGTGGGGTGTGACCAGCAATACGCTGGACAAAGCTACGGCGCTGCTGCCCGCTCTGCTCAACGAGCGCCTGCCGGAATTGGGCATAGACTTTGCGGTGATGTATCCCAGCTTTGGGCTCACCATCAACGGCATCGCCGACGATGACCTGCTGCGGGCCTCGGCGCGCGCCTACAATCGCATGACGGCCAACATGTTCGCGCCGTTTGCGTCCCGGTTTGCACCGGTAGCCATCCTGCCCGCGCGTACGCCGGACGATGCTATCGAGGAGCTGGAATACGCCGTCGGCACGCTGGGATTCAAAGCGATCATGCTGCGCGGCAACCAGGAACGCACCATCCCCAGCGCTGCGGAAGGCATCGATCCGCGCAAAGCCGCCTGGTACAGCGACACCATCGCGCTCGACAGTCCCTATAACTACGACCCGTTGTGGCAGCGCTGCGTCGAACTCGGCGTGGCAGTGACCCAGCACTCAGGCAGCGTGCGCTGGTCGGATCGCGCCTCCATCAGCAATTTCACCTACAACCACGTCGGCCACTTCGCCGAATCCAACCACGCCTTCGCGCGCGGCGTTTTCCTCGGCGGCGTCGCGCGCCGCTACCCCAGCCTTAATTTCGGTTTCATGGAAGGCGGCGTGAGCTGGGCCTGTCAGATGGTCGGCGACATGATCGAACACTGGGAGAAGCGCCAGCGCGCCGCGTTGCAATACCCGAATGAAACGAATGTTGCCGAGTTACAGCAACTTATCGCTAAGTATGGCGATCAGCGATTGCAAGCCAATACCGACGCGATCATGAATAACCTCGACGCATTCCGTCCGGAGTGCAGTCTTGAAGAACTCGCGCGGCCCGAGCACGTCACCGACGATTTTGAAGCGGCGGGCGTCACCTCAAAAGCGGATATCCGCTCGGTGTTCTCGGGCAATTTCTACTTCGGCTGCGAAGCGGACGACCGCGCGACGATGTGGGCCTTCGACCCGCGCATGGGCGTGCGGCTGCGCCCGGTGTTCAGTTCCGACTTCACGCATTTCGACGTGCCCGATTTCAAGGAAGTGATTCCGGAAGCGTTTGAAATGGTGGAAAAAGGTTTCGTCACCGATCAGGATTTCCGCGAGTTCACCTTCACCAACGCCGCGCTTCTGCACACCGGCAATAATCCGGATTTCTTCAAGGGCACGGTGGTTGAGCAGGCGGTGGCGGAGGAGCTTGGGTTGAAGATGGCGGCGGCACCTGCCTAAGATGTGTTCGCGCCCGCTGTAAGTAAGCAGCAGACCGGCTGCAACGGAGGTTAACCGCCGCGCATGCGCAAGACGTATAAGACGCTATGTGCGCCCACTATCACGTCTCGAACGCATACCGGTAAGCGCTGCCATGCCGCACGATGCGTCCTATAGTCGGCGCGGGGAAGTGGCCAGGCAGCACGCGCGTGCCCAGCTCGGCATGCTCTTCGACCAGCCGCGTACGCGTCTTGCGCGACAGCTCACGATCGGTGCAGGCGAGCGTGGACCATTGCGGCTGCATCAACTGGAACTGGTGATGCACCACGTCGCCCAGAAAAACAGCGCGCTCATCGCGCGAGCGGGCATGAATCACCACATTGCCGGGCGTATGGCCGGGCGCGCTTTCGAACCACAAGCCGTCTTCGAGCGCGTAGTCGTCGTCCACCAGCAGCGACTGGCCCGCGCGCACCACCGGCAGCACGCTGTCCTCAAACGCCAGGCGGTGCGCCGTTTGCTCGTCCCGCTGCTGCGCGCCCTGGCTGTACTCGAACTCGCGGCGCGCCATGATGTAGCGCGCATTGGGAAAGGTCGGTACCCAGCGCCCGTTTTCGAGACGGGTGTTCCACCCCACATGATCCCAGTGCAGGTGCGTACACATCACGTAATCGACGTCCTCGACCCTGACACCGGCATGGGCGAGATCGGCGAGAAACGGGGATCGCAGCTGATGAAATTGCGGCCGCGTCGGGCGCTCCTTGTCATTGCCGATGCAGGAGTCGATGAGGATGGTGTGATGGCCGGTCTTGACGATGAAACTGTGGAAGCTGAACACCAGCTTGCCCGTCGCCGGATCGATCAGCCGCGGCCCCGTCATATCGGGGTGCGCCCGCAACAGCTCGGGATCGAAATCGGGAAAAAAGACTTCGGGCTCTATGAACGGCCCCTCGAACTCGCTGATGCAATGCACCTCAAAATCGCCGATACGCGTGGCCTGCATAGTTTTCTCCTCACTGCGGATTCATGAGTGACTTGAAATCACTATAATTGATGACAGCCATTGTTGCCATAAAAATTTGTCGCATTGACCACGGGGAGCTGATGCATGAACGATAGGTTGCAGAACATTCCGCAGGCGGGATCACAGGATCGGGGCCACAAACTGATCGTCGAAAAAGATGTGTGGATTCCGCTGCGCGACGGCAGCCGGCTGTGCGCGGATATTTTCCGGCCCGATACCCCGACCAAAGTGCCGGTGATCGCCAACATCACCGTGTATCAAAAAAACAAGTTGTGGATACCTCCCGCGGACCTCGACGAAAAAGCCAACCCCCACATGAACTGGGAAACGGTGAACCCCGAGTGGTGGTGCCCGCGCGAATACGCGTGTTTGCGCATTGATTCGCGCGGCTCGGGCCAATCACCAGGCAAGTGCGAGCCCAGTTCGTATCAGGAATCTCTAGATTTTTACGATTGCATCGAATGGGTGGCGAAGCAGCCCTGGTGCAATGGCAGCGTCGGCACGCTGGGCATTTCGTATCACGCCAGTTCGCAATGGCGCGTGGCGAACCTGCAGCCGCCGTCGCTGAAAGCGATTATGCCGTGGGAAGGCCGTGCCGATCAGTATCGCGATCAGTGTTACCACGGCGGGATTTTCGCCATGGGCTTTGTCTCCAACTGGATCGCCACCCACACCGCGCATCATCTGCTGGGGCGGCCACGCAGCTTTAATCCCGAATCGTTTCAGCCCGACATGCTCTACAACCTGATGCGCAACGATCTCGATTCGCAGTGGTGGCGCATGATGAGCGCGCGCTGGGAAAACATCACCATGCCGGTGTACAGCGTCGGCAACTGGGGCGGCTTTTCACTGCACCTGCGCGGCAACACCGAGGGCTACACGCAGGCCGCGGCCAAGCACAAAAAGCTGCGCATACACACCGGCACGCACTTTCATCCGTTCCACTCGCATGAAGGCCGCGCCGAGCAACTGCGCTGGTTCGACCATTGGCTCAAGGGCATAGACACCGGCATACTCGACGAAGCGCCCATCAAACTTGAAATCCGCACCGGCGGCAGCAAAAAACCTTATCCGTTTCGCACTGAAAACGAATGGCCGCTGGCGCGCACGGACTGGAAAAAAGTTTATCTCAAAATCGAGCGTGAGCAAGGCCAGGATGACATGGCGGCTGAAGGCGTACTCACCTGCGATGCGCCCGCCACCGCATCCAGCCTGAGTTATTCGGCCAGTGGTTCGACCGCGGCGGGTGTCGCGTCGGGTTCTTCACTCTCCACCACCCACGGCGGCGCAGGCCGTCTCGGGGTGTCGTTCGAGAGCGACGCCATGCCCGCCGACAGCGAAATCACCGGCCCGCTGATGCTCAACCTGTGGGTGTCGAGTTCGTCGGAAGACATGGACATCCTGTGCACGCTGCGCAACATCGGCCCCGATGGCAAGGACGTGTGGGAAGTCGGCCAGCACGGCGGCCCGGTGCCGCTCACCAAAGGCTGGCTACGCGCGTCGCACCGCAAGACCGATGCGCTGAAATCGACGCCGTACCGGCCGTTTCATCCGCACGACGAGCGCAGGTGGCTAGCGCCGAACCAGCCGGTTGAATGCCAGATCGAAATCTGGCCGACCTGCATAGTGTTGAAAAAAGGCCACAAACTGCGGCTCGATATTCAGCCGCGCGACGGCGTAGGCGCAGCGCCGTACACGCATTACCACTGCGACTACAACGCTGGCGCCACCAATACCATTTATTCTGGCGGCGACAAGCACTCGTACCTGCTGGTGCCGTTTATACCGGCACAGTGACCCTCACCCGCAAGCAAAGCGGGTATTTCACACATGATTTACCAACCATATGATTTGCCAACAATAGCGAAAGGAAACCCATCATGCTGACCCAACAACTGGCGCAATTTGTGATCAACACTCGCGAGGCCGATGTGCCCGCTGCGGTACTCGATGGCGCGCGCGATGCGCTGGTCGACACGCTGGGCTGCACGCTCGCGGGCACCCTCGACGAAGGCGCCGAAATCGCGCAACGCTGGGTAATGGAAACCGGCGCGCGGGCGCAGGCCACGGTGCTCGGCACACGGCTTGCCACCTCACCCGCTGAAGCGGCATTTGCCAACGGCTTGGCCGCGCATGCGCTTGATTTCGATGACGCGATGACCACGCTGCGCGGGCATCCGACGGCACCGATGCTGGGGGCAGGTCTGGCAGTAGGCGAAGCGGCAGGCGTCAGCGGCAAGGCAGTGCTCGCAGCAATTTCAATTGGTCTTGAAGTCGGCGGCAAGCTGGGCCCGGCGTTCGGCGCGGCGCATTACATTAAGGGCTGGCACAGCACGGCCACGGTGGGCGTGTTTGGCGCGACCGCAGTAGCCGCGCGCCTGTGGGGACTGACGGTTGAACAATTGCAGACTGCGTGGGGCATCGCCGCTTCGCAGGCATCGGGACTGATACGCAATTTCGGCACCATGACCAAACCGTTTCACGCAGGGCACGCGGCGCGCAGCGCAGTGATGGCGGCGTGGCTGGCGAAAAATGGTTTCACCGCCGACAGCACTATTTTCGATGGCAAGAGCAATCTCTTTGACACCTATGCCGGCAACGACGCGGTGCCGCTGGCATCCACCTTAAAACATCTCGCCAGCCCGTGGGAGATGCAGACCCCCGGCATTTACGTCAAGCGTTATCCGTGCTGCTACTGCAACCACCGGCCAGTGGGCGGCATGTTTGAACTCATCAAACAGCACAACATCAAGGCCGAAGAAGTCACCAAAGTGCGCATCGGCTTTTTACCGGGCGCAGATACGCCGTTGATCCATCGCGACCCGCACACCGGTCTTGAAGGAAAATTCAGCATGGAATACAACGCCGCCGCAACCGTGCTCGATGGCAAACTCATCATGGAAACGTTTACCGATGCCATGGTGCAGCGCCCGGAAATACGCGCATTCATGCCCAAGGTCGAACGCTTCTATATCCCCAGCGAGAAAACGTTTTCCGGCACCACCGGCTATAACGATATCGAGATTGAAACCCGGCGCGGCACATTCAAGTTGAACATCGACCGCGTGCCCGGCTCGCCCGCATGGCCGATGAGCGCGGCGGATCGCGAAGAAAAATTTCTCGATTGCGCGGGGCGCGTGCTGGGCAGCGCGGGCGCGAAGAAACTGTATGCCATGGCGGATCGCTGCGGGGAGCTGGCGAACATCGCGGAACTCGCGCGCGCCACCGTGCCCGTAGAAGCGCACCAGGCTGCCACACGAAACACCGCAGCAACCGTTTAAAAAATACCAATAAAAACAATTAGTTACGATACTCGTAGGCGATAAAAATCGGGCGCACAGCACTGTGCGCCCGATTTTTTTGCATCCCGCACGCTACTCGATCTTGATGTTCGCCTGTTTGATAATGCCGGCCACCTGCGCGCTTTGTTTTTTCAGGTACGCACCCATGTCTTCCGCGCGGTGGTAATTGACATCGAGACCGACGCTACCCATTTTCTCGCGCGCATCAGCGGTTTGCAGAACCTTGTCGACCGCCGCTGCTATTTTGTCGACGATCGGTTTAGGCGTGCCCGCCGACACCATGACGCCGATCCACGCCGCGAAGTCGAAGCCGGGCATGTTGGCTGCAACGGCATAGGTCGGAATGTCCGGCGCCAGCGCGCTTGCCTTCAGCGTTGATTGGCCGTAAGCCTTGAGTTTCCCTGAGCGCACGTGCGGCAGGGTAGCCGCGACGGTTTCAGTCATGTAGGTCACCTGAGCGCCGATCACATCGGTCAGCGCCGGCACGCTGCCCTTGTACGGCACGTGGATAGCCTTGATGCCGGCGACGTTGTTGAAATATTCAACCGCCAGATGCGCAGCGGCGCCGGTGCCCGACGACGCATAGGTGTACTTGCCGGGATTGCTTTTCGCCAGTGCGATGAATTCCTTGATGTCCTTGGCGGGAAACGACGGCGCTGTTACCAGCACGTAGCCCACAAATCCCGCAATCGCCACCGGCGCCAGATCGCGCGCCGGGACATAAGGCGTTTTCTGCAACAGCGGGGCAACGGTAATCGGCCCACTGGATGCCGCGAGTAGGGTATAGCCATCGGGTGCGGCTTTGGCCACGATGTCAGTACCGATCATGCCGCCGGCACCGGCGCGATTGTCCGCCACCACTTGATAGCCGAGAATGTCCGAGAGCTTTTGCGCCATCACGCGCCCAACCAGATCGGTGGCTTGCCCCGGCGGCCACGGAATGACCAGGCGCATAGGACGGTTGGGATAATTCTGTTGTGCAAAGGCCGTGCTGGTTAGCAGCAGCGCGACCAGCAATGTCCATAGGCGTTTCAAGTTGTGTTCTCCGCATTTTGTTGTGCTCGTAATATAACGCAGAATGGAGAAATCCCGATAAGGTGCTGGCAAATTTGGCACAATAGGCCACGATCAGATTTTAATTGCAGGAGCAGGAACATGCGGGTAACGCTACTCAAATGGACATTAGCTGTGTGCGGTGCGATGCTCGCGGTGAGCACGGGCGCACAGGCGCAAGCAACAGCTGCGGGCTATCCCGTCAGGCCGATCCGCATCCTGGTGCCGTTCGCGCCGGGTGGCGGCGCTGATCTGATGGCGCGAATACTCACGCCGAGACTGATGGATCGATTCGGCCAGACCGTGGTGGTGGACAATCGCCCGGCAGCCAGCGGTATCGTCGCCACCGAACTCACCGCGCGCGCCGCGCCGGACGGCTACACCCTGCTGATTAGCACCAGCAATCATGCGGGATACCCGTGGATGTATAAAAAACTGCCTTTTGATGTCCGCAATGATTTTGAATTCGTGACCCAGGCGACGCTGTCGCCGCTGGTGCTAGTGGTGCATCCTGCGGTGCCCGCGAACACCATGCAGGAATTCATCGCCCATGCGCGCGCCCACCCCGGCAAACTGAACTATGGCTCGTCGGGCGCCGGCGGGCCACCGCATATCGCCGGCGAAATGCTCAAGTCGATGGCAAAAATAGATCTGACGCATGTGGTCTATAAAGGTGTAGCGCCGGCGCTGATCGCGCTGCTGGGCAATGAAGTGCAGATGAGCTTTACCAATCTGTTTTCCGGGCAGCCGCACATCAAGGGTGGGCGCCTGCGCGTGCTGGGCGTCACCAGCCAGAAACGTCTGCAAAGCGCACCGGAATGGCCGACAGTTTCCGAATCCGGTGTGCCGGGGTACGAAGCCAGCATCTGGTACGGCGTCATGCTGCCGGCGAAAACGCCCCGCCCTATCGTCAATCTGCTGCACCGCGAAATCACCGGCATACTCAAACAACCTGACGTCAGTCACACCTTCATCACGCAGGGCGGCGAAGTCATTGCCAACACGCCGGAGGAATTCCGCAAGGCGTTTGCCATCGACGTGGAACGTCTGGGCAAGGTGATCCGCGCCGCCGGATTGACGGCGGAATAAACAGCTCGCAGCCACATGGAGAAGATGCATGCTTGAGGTAATTCCCAGCGGAAAAATACTTGGTGCCACGGTAATGGGGCTGGATCTTGCGCAGGCGCTGAGCGATGCGAATTTCGCGGCGGTGCGTGACGCACTGGGCGCGCACGGCGTGCTGCGTTTTCCCGCACAGCAACTCAGCGCCCGACAACTGGCTGATTTCAGCGCGCGCTTCGGTAAATTGGAAATCAACATCGCCAATGCGTACCAAGAACCGGGTCTGCCGCAAGTGATGATCCTGTCGAACATCGTCGACAAAGGGAAAGCTATCGGTATGTCAGACGCCGGGCAGAGCTGGCATACCGATATGTCGTACAGCAAAACCATCGCGTTCGCGAACGTGCTGTATGGCATCAAGATTCCGCGCCGTGACGGCAGGACGCTGGGCAACACCGAGTTTTGCAACATGCACGCAGCGTACGAAGGTCTGCCGGATGAGCTCAAGCAACGGCTCGAAGGTAAAACCGTATTGCACGACTTCAACAAATTCTGGGAAATGATGCGGCGCGAAAAAGGCAGCCTGCGTCCACCGTTGACCGCGGCGCAGCGCCTAGCCAAGCCGCCGGTATCGCATCCGCTATTTCTCACGCATCCGCTCACCGGCCGCCGCGTGTTGTACGCGAATCCGGGCTACTCGGTGCGCATCAATGAACTGCCGCAAAAGGAAAGCGACGACCTGCTCGCGTTTCTGTTCGAGCACCAAACGCAGCCCGCGTACCGCTACGCGCATCAGTGGCAGGAAGGCGACCTGATGCTATGGGAAGACATCGGCACTATACACAACGCGGTGGCCGACTACGGGCCGGATGAGCATCGTTTGATCCAGCGCTGTCAGGTGATGGCCACAGCATTTGGCGAGCACTTTGCGCAGGCAGCGTAACTACAACCTTCATTTCCTCACCCCGTTTACGTGGAGCGCCTGCAACGCAGGCGAGTCGCAAGCTCAGGGTGATAACTTCAAGCAATAAATCCACAGGATACCCATGACCCTCCGACGTCAATTGAGTGCGGCTGCAACACTGTTGGTCAGCGCCACTGCTTGGGCACAAGCCCCCACCACACCCTATCCCACCCGCCCCATCCGCTTTGTGGTTGGCTTCGCCGCGGGCGGGCCTACCGATGTGATTGCGCGCATTACCGCTCAGGACATAGGTGCTGCGCTGGGCCAAACCGTGGTCGTCGAAAACCGCGCCGGCGCCAACGCGCAAATCGCCACCGAACTGGTAGCGCGTGCAACGCCGGACGGACACACGCTGCTGTTTTCGGCGTTGTCGCTGCTGGTAAACGCGATTTTGCTGGAGGGCAAAGCGCGCTACGATCCGTTCAAGGATTTCGCGCCGATCAGCAATGTAGCGGTGCTGCCGATGGTGGTGGTGACCAGCCCCTCGAACAAAATCAATACCCTGCAGGAACTGCTGTCCGCCGCCAAGGCCAAGCCTGACGCCATCACCTATGCCACGCCGGGGCACGGCGGCTCACCGCACCTCGCGGGTGCGCTGCTGGGAAATCTGAGCGGCACGAAAATGACCAGCATAGCGTTTCGGGGTAATGCCCCCGCATTGATCGACGTGATGGCTGGACAGGTGACCTTCATGTTCTATCCGATGGTCGGCATTGCCGAGCATGTGAACAGTAAGCGGTTGCGCGTGTTAGCCGTCGGCACCGCAAAGCGCCACGGTGATTTTGCTGATGTGCCCACCATGGGCGAAGCGGGCTTTCCGGGCTTTGAAGAAACCGCGCCGTGGGTGGGCTTGCTCGCGCCCACGGGCACCCCTGCAGCCATAGTCAATCGCTTGAGCGAAGAAATGCGCAAATCGCTGGCCAAGCCTGAAACCATTTCGCGCCTGAAAGCGCTGGGGGCGATTACGCTGGGCGATACGCCGGGTGAATTTCTGAAGTTTCTGAAAAAAGATCACGAGCGCTGGGCGCGGGTAATCAAGGCCTCAGGGGTGAAAGCGGAGTAGCGGCAATTATGCGCGAGACCGGCATGCGCGCGGCGTCGTTCGCAAATCCTCAGCTATCAATCCGTTGGCACACCCACGCCAGCACATGCGTGAGCCGTGGCGGCAGCAGGTCTTCCGCTTCATCGCAGGTCACCCAGCGCCACTCGTGGTGTTCCGGCCGGCCCAGTTCCGGTGACAGCGGCAGGGTGATTTGTTCAACGCGGGTTTCGGCAACGTAGTAGCGCGCTACTTTGTTGTCGATGTAAGGCACGGTTTCCTTGTAGTCTTCGCCGAATACGAATTCAAGATCGGTGATGCCGGTTTCTTCCGTGGTTTCGCGGATGGCCGCAGCCAGCGGGTCTTCGTTCAGATTGACCATACCCTTGGGAAAATCCCAAATCTTGTAAGCGCGCAGCACCAGCAGTTGCCAGTTGCCCCCAGCAAAACGCACCGGCACCACACCGCACGATAACGTCTTCTTTTCAATAGTTTTTTTCTCTGTATCCACAATCCCCTCCTGCCCCCAAGACGCTGTGCCCCTAGGTCCACAGCCACGCCGCACCGCGCACGCCGCTGGAATCGCCATGCGCATTGCGCACCAGGCGGGTGCGTACCGTGTCGGAGAATACCCACTTCCCCCACAGTGCGGGAATGTTTTTGTAGAGGCGCTCGACGTTAGACAAGCCGCCGCCCAACACGATCACCTCCGGGTCAAGCACGTTGATCACGCTGGCAAGCGCGCGCGCGAGGCGCCCTTCGTAACGCTCCAGCGCGTGCACAGCCAGCCCCCCGCGCGTGCTGCGCGAGACGATTTCTTCGGGAAATATTCTGGCGCCGCCGTACAGCGCGTAGTCGCGCGCGAGGCCCGGTCCCGACACAAACGTTTCTATACAACCGCGCTTGCCGCAGTAACACGCCGCCCCCGGACGCTCTATATCTTCCGGCCACGGCAGCGGGTTGTGCCCCCATTCACCGGCGATGGCGTTGGGGCCGTCAACCACCCGGCCGTTGATCACAATGCCACCGCCCACGCCAGTGCCGATGATGACACCGAATACCGTAGCCGCGCCCGCCGCCGCGCCGTCGCGCGCTTCGGACAGCGCAAAACAATTGGCGTCGTTGGCCAGACGCACCTCTCGGCCGAGCACGCGCTGCAGGTCTAGTTTCACAGGCCGCTGATTAAGGCAGGTGGAGTTGGAGTTGCGCATCAGGCCGCTCGACGGCGACAGCGCACCCGGGGTAGCGATGCCGATGGTGGTCTGCGCGCCCAATTCGCGTTCCGCGTCAGCGACCAGCCTAGTAATCAGCGCCAGTGTAGCCGCGTAATCACCGGCGGGTGTAGGTTCGCGCCGGCGTAATCGCTCCGCGCCAGCGTCATCAAACGCCGCAATTTCGGTCTTGGTGCCGCCTAGATCAATGCCAATTTTCATCCTGCGGTGCGCGCACTGCGCGCTGAGATCACTGCGGTTTTACACCGAGTTGCAGTGCCAGCTTGCGGGTCTTGTCGATGTCCGACTGCACCAGTTTCGTGAACTCGGCGGGCGTGAGGATTTGCGACTCGAAGCCCAGCTCGTCGAAACGCGCGAGCACGTCCGGCGCGGCCACTGCTTTGGTGAGTTCGCCGTGAAATTTATTGACGTATTCACCGGCTATACCCGCCGGATACCAGAAACCGAACCACGCGTAGTACTCGTAGTCTTTGACGCCGCCCTCCATCACGGTCGGCACCTCCGGCATCTGTTTCCAGCGCTTCGCCCCGCTAAAGGCGAGCGCCTTGATTTTGCCCGACTTCGCCATGCCCACGGCACTGGACGAACTGAGAAACGCGAGATCGATGTGGCCGCCGGCAAGATCCGTCACCAGTTGGCCGATGCCTTTGTATTGCACGGTGGTCATCTTGATGCCTGCGGCCGCATTGAAGAGCTCCGTGCCCACGTGCAGCACGCCGCCGTAACCCGAGTTGCCGTAATTGAGCCGCCCCGGATTTTTTTGGGCCAGCGCGATCAGTTCGCGCGTAGAACTCACCGGGATCGACGGATGCACGGCGAGTACATAACCCACGATGCGCGTCGCGGTCGAAACCGCAACGAAGTCGCGCACCGGGTCGTAGGGTAGTTTGTTGAATGCCGGCAGCAAAGTGTGCGCGCTGGAGGTATGCAACAAGGTGTAACCATCGGGCGCTGATTTCGCGGCAATCTCGGTGCCGATAATGCCGCCAGCGCCCGCACGATTGTCGATGATGATATTTTGCCCCCACGCCATTTGCAGCTTCTGGCCGACCAGGCGTCCGATCACATCCATAGGCCCGCCCGGCACGAACGGCACCACGAAGCGGATCGGCTTGCTGGGATAATCGGCAGCGGCTTTTTGCGCCAACGCGGCGTGACTTGCCAACACGCCCAGTGCCAGGACAACGCTTGCAGGTAGCAGACGCAGGCAGACCGGTTTCATGTCTTCACTCCCTTATGAGGCCGCACGGGTTTTTTCACCCTTCACCGGCCGCGGCCCACCGCTCACGGCAGTTGCAACTTGCCGCCACCCATACCGCCCATGCCACCCATGCCGCCCATACCACCCGCGCCGGGCACCACAATCGAAGACGATTGCTGACGACGTAATTCCTGCAACTCGCGCACCGTGCGTTCGACGCCTTCTTTGGCCGCGTCGCCGAAGTTGGCGACGGCTTCAGCAAGGTTTTTGCCTTCGATTTCAAAATTGATCGGCAGCGGGCCGGCCTGGGTCATGATCTGCGCCTCGCCGATATACAGGGTGGGGCGTGCGAGATCGGCAGTGCCGTCATTCTTGATCGGCGTCATCATGCGCAGCGTGCCGACTTTGCGGTCGGTAACGATTTCTTCGCGATACAGATTAGCCGCGTCCATTTTTGCTTCGGGGGCGCGATCATCGGGGGAACGTAATGCCATAATAGCCTCGTGTTTATTCAATCAATAAAAGCCAAGGTTATCAGAAAAAGGCTGCACACCTGAAGCCCAACTGGCGCGACGTTTGATCCTGCCCGGCGCTACTACCGGTCGAGATAGATCCACGGACGCTGTTCGCGGTCGCTGCGCTGGAAGTTGTCGATCTCAGCCTCCATGCCGAGGATCACGTCGATTTCGTCCAGACCCGCCAGCAGCGCCGCGCGCCGCTCTGCCGGCACGCTAAACGCAATGTCGCGACCGCCGAGATCACGCACCACGCAGCGCTTAAGATCGACGGTGATCTGCGGCTCACTTGCGTGCTTCGCGGCGTGCTCCAGCGCTGCGCCGAGCGCCGCGCACTCGTCCGCGGCGAGGATGACTGGCAGCAGCCCGTTCTGATACGCGTTGTCGCGGAAGATATCGGCGAAGCTGGGCGCGATCACGCAGCGGATGCCAAAGCGCAGCAGCGCCCACACCGCGCGTTCGCGCGAGCTGCCGCAGCCAAAATTCGCGCCGGCGACGAGAATTTTGCTGTGCCGGAACGGCGGCTGGTTGAGTATGAATTCGGGAATCTCGGCGCCATCGAGGGTATAGCGCCAGTGGGCGAACATCAGCTTGCCGAGGTCTACGCTGGTCGAGCGGCCAGCCGCCATCGGCGTGATGGCGTCGGTGTTGATGTTCGGCAGCATCATCGGTGCGGCGATGCCGGTGACTACGGTAAAGGGTTCCATCGCGCCTGCTCCTATTTGTGGGCCAGCAGTTTGCGCACATCGGTGATGCAACCGCTGACCGCCGCTGCCGCGACCATGGCGGGGCTGGCGAGATGCGTGCGGCTGTGCGGCCCCTGGCGGTGTTCGAAATTACGATTGGTGGTGGAGATCGAGCGCTTGCCGGGCGGCACCAGATCGCCATTGCTGCCGACACACATAGAGCAGCCGGCATTGCGCCATTCGAAGCCGGCTTCGCGGAATATTTTGTCGAGCCCTTGCGCTTCGGCTGCAGCTTTTACGGCCATGGATCCCGGTACCGCCAACGCTGTGACCCCTTGCGCTACTTTGCGTCCGCGCAGCACCTGCGCCGCTGCTTCAAGATCGGACAAGCGGCTGTTGGTGCAGGAGCCGATAAAGGCGATGTCTATCGGCACGCCTTCCAGGGTGCGGCCCGGGGTGAGATTCATATAGGTATATGCGCGTTCCAGCGCCTGACGCCGGTCAGCGTCCGCGGCTGCCGCCGGATCGGGTAGCGCCTGGTCGATGGCAACGGTGTCCTGCGGCGAATTACCCCAGGTCACTTGCGGGCCGATGTGGCTGCAATCAATTTCAACCTCGCGGTCGAAGCGTGCGCCGTCGTCGGAAACCAGTGTGCGCCACTCGGCCACAGCGCGCTCCCACAACGCGCCCTTGGGCGCGTACGGCCGATGCACCACATAATTCAGGGTGGCGTCGTCGGGCGCCACTATGCCGCAGCGCGAGCCAAACTCTATCGACATATTGCAAAGGGTCATGCGCGCCTCAATCGGCAATGCGCGTATCGCGGAACCAGCGTACTCGACCGCGCAGCCGCTGCCCGCCGTGACACCGTGGCGGGCCATAAAGTAGAGGACCAGGTCTTTCGCCGACACGCCTGCGCCGATGCTGCCATTAAACGTAATGCGCAACTGCTGTTGTTTGCGCAGCAGCAACGCCTGCGCGGCAACCACATGCATCACCTCGGTGGTACCGATGCCCCAGGCCAGCGCGCCGAGCCCGCCGTTGGTCGCGGTATGGCTGTCGCCGCACACCAGCGTGCAGCCCGGCAGGGTGATGCCAAGCTCGGGCGCGATCACATGAGCGATGCCCTGTTGCGGGCTGTCCACGTCGTAAAGTTCTACCGCGAATTCGCGGCAGTTGTCGCGCAGCGCGTGGATGCGCTCGATGCCCGGCGGATGCGATTCGCCGGTGCGTCCCGACAGCGTTGACAGTATGTGATCTACTACCGCGAAATTCAGATTACGGTTGCGCACCGGGCGTTTGATACGGCGCAGGCCATCGAACGCCTGGCGGTTGGTGCCGTCGTGCAAAAAATGCCGGTCGATGTGGAGCAACGTGCGGCCGTCGCTCAACTCGCGAATGACGTGCTGATTCCAGATTTTACTGATCAGCGTTTGCGGTGCGACTTGTGTGGACATCGGATGGCCTTTGGAAAATCGCCTGCTGTGGCATGCGCGTAGGGTGTCTGGCGCATGCCCTCGCCAGCGCAAGCTACAATTGACAGTGGCGGGCAATTAGTCGCAGACTTCGCGCGCCCAGTCAACTGTCGCATCCACCACGCTACCAAGACGAACCATGCCTCTCGCGTTACGCTGCGCGCTCGCTACCGCGCTCGCACTTTGCATAGTCGGCACTGGCGTGCAGGCGGCAGACACGCCGTGGAAGCCGCGCAAGAACGTGGAAATTGTCATCGGCGCGCAAGCGGCCGGCGCCAACGATCGTGTCGGGCGTGTGTTGCAGAAGATTTTGACCGATACCAACGCCCTGCCCGTGCCGACCACGGTGATGAACAAGCCCGGGCAGGGCCAGTCGCTTTCCGTCGCCTACGTCAATGCACACCCCGCGGATGCGCATTACCTGGTCATCCTGGGGTCTAGCTGGGTGACCACCGCGATCACCACTGGCAGCACCAGCACGCACCGTGACCTCACGCCGATCATCAAGGCGTTCGATGGCGACCTGGTAATGTTCGTGCCCGGCGGCTCGCCGATTCGCTCGATCAAGGAGATGGTTGACGGTTTCACCCAAGGCGCAACCCCGTTCAGCTTCGGCTTTTCCACTGCGGCTGGCAATGCATCGCATATCGCGCTGGCCGAGATCGCCCGCATCGCGGGCTACGATGCGCGCAAGATGCGCGTGGTGGTGAACGCCTCAGGCAGCATCACCGCGACCCAGGTCGCGGGCGGGCACATCAACGTCGGCATTTCCAGTTCAGGCAGCGCCCAGGCGATGGCGGGCATAGGCAAGGTGCGCATGATAGGAACCCTCTCGAGCCAGAGGTTGCCGCTACTGCCCGAGCTGCCCACGTTGCGCGAGCAGGGCTACGACGTGGTCGCCTCGACCTGGTTTACCGTGTTCTGCCCCAAGGGCATCACGCCCGCGCAGGCCGCTTACTGGGAGGATGTCTTCAGCAAAGCCATGCGCACCCCGGAGGCCAAGAAGTTCGCCGAGAGCAACAACTGGAGCATCGACTTGATCGGTTCCAAGGCGCTGCCGGCGCTGCTCGACAAGGAATACGCACGCCTGCGTAAAACACTCACCGAGCTCGGTATGGCGCAATGACAATAACCCGAAAATTAGTATAAATAACAATGGGTTACGAAAATATTCGAGTCTGACCCCATTTTATATCACAGAGGAGGAGCAACATGAAGATTTCCATACTTGCGGCGGGCACGGCGCTGGCGTTGATGGCGCACGGTGCAGCTATTTCACAGACCACTGCGACAGGATCAGCACAGGCTTACCCGGCCAAACCGGTGCGCATCGTCATCCCGTTCTCGGCGGGTAGCGCAACCGATGTGCTGGCGCGCATGATCGGTGCGAAACTGGCGGAAACCTCGGGTAAGCAGGTGGTGGCGGACAACCGTCCCGGCGCCGGGGGCATCGTCGCCGGCGGCATTGTTGCCAACGCCACGCCGGATGGTCACACCCTGATGCTGTCTTCGAACGCCTACGCGGTAAGCGCCGCGCTCTACACCAAGCTGCCGTTCGACCCGATCAAGGACCTCGTGGGCGCTGCCCATGTCGCCAGCAACCCGCTGGTGCTGGTGGTTGCGCCCGCGCTAGGCGCCAAGACGGCCGGCGAGCTGATTGCGCTCGCCAAACAGAAGCCGGGGCAGTTGCTGTTCGGATCGGCCGGCATCGGCAGCGGCACCCACATGGGCGGCGAGCTGTTCAAATTCGTCGCGGGCATCAACGTCTCGCACGTGCCCTACAAAGGCACGCCGGAAGCGCTGCTCGACACCATGACCGGGCGCATTCAATACTGGTTTTCACCGATGAGTCCGGCGCTGGCGTTTATCAAGGATGGACGCTTGTTGGCGCTGGCAGTAACCACCACGCAGCGCTCGCCGGCGCTGCCGGATGTGCCGGCGCTTGCGGAAGCCGCGCTGCCCGGTTTCGACTACGATTCATGGTTCGGTATATTCGCGCCGGGCAAGACGCCGCCCGCAGTCATCAAGCAGGTCAACGTAGCCCTATCCGCTATCGTCGATCTGCCCGAGCTCAAGGATCGGATGCGCGCGCAGGGCGTGGTGTTGAAATCGAGTTCGGCCGAGGTATTCCACAAGCTCGTGGTCGACGACATCGGCAAGCTTTCCAAAATCGTCAAGGCCGCGGGCATCAAGGTAGATTAGGCTAGCGTGCCATGGATGCGATGACCACAAGCGTAGCCTGAAAACATAAGCAGAGAGCACACATGACCGAGCATCATCTTCGCCAGCTGATAGACCAGGTAAAGTGCGGCAGCCTGTCGCGCCGTCGCTTCATCGACATGATGATCGGGGCGGGACTGACAGTGCCGATGGCTGGCAGCATGCTGATGCATGCAGGCGTGGCGCAGGCACAGCAGGGCTGGCGCTACAAGCCCGCGAAGCGCGGTGGCGGCGGTGCCCTCAAGCTGCTGATGTGGCAGGGTCCGACGCTGCTCAATCCCCATTTTGCCAGCGGCGTCAAAGATCAGTATGGTGCCCGCGTGTTTTACGAACCGCTCGCTGCCTGGGACGGCGAGGGCAACCTGGTGACTATCCTCGCGGCCGAGGTGCCGAGCGTTCAAAACGGCGGTGTCGCCGCCGATGGCAAGTGGGTAGTGTGGAAGTTAAAGCGCAACGTGCAGTGGCACGATGGCAAGCCCTTCACTGCCGACGACGTGGTCTTCAACTGGGAATACGCCGTTGATCCGGCCACCGCGGCCACGACGATAGGCAGCTACAAGGACATCAAGGTAGAGAAGATCGACAGCCACACCGTGCGCGTCACCTTCGACCGACCCACGCCGTTCTGGGCCGATCCCTTCGTCGGCGTGAACGGCATGCTGATCCCGAAGCACCTGTTTGAGACCTACAAGGGCGCCAAGTCGCGCGAGGCACCGACCAACCTGAAGCCCGTCGGCACCGGCTGCTACGTGTTCAGCGATTTTCGCCCCGGTGACCTGGTGGCCGGCAAGATCAACCCCAACTACCACGAGGCCAACCGGCCCCATTTTGATGCGATCGAGATCAAGGGCGGCGGCGACGCGGTTTCTGCCGCGCGCGCGGTGCTGCAGACGGGCGAGTTCGACTACGCCTGGAACTTGCAGGTCGAGGACGACATCCTCAAGCGCCTGGAAGCAGGCGGCAAGGGCAAGATCAATATCATCCCGGGCGGTGCCATCGAGATGATCTATCTGAACCAAGCCGATCCCTGGACCGAGGTGGAGGGCGAGCGCGCCAGCCTCAAGAGCAAACACCCCACGCTCACCGACCCCGCAGTGCGCGCCGCCCTCAACCTGCTCGCTGACCGTGGCTCTATCCAGGAACATGTTTACGGGCGTACCGGGATCGCGACACGCAATGTGCTCAACCAGCCGCCACGCTTTCGCTCGCCCAACAACCAGTGGGAATTCAGTGTCGACAAGGCGAACCAGCTGCTCGACGCGGCGGGCTGGAAGCGGGGAACCGACGGCATACGTGTCAAGGACGGCAAGAAACTCAAGTACGTGTTCCAGACCTCGACCAACGCGCCGCGGCAGAAGGTGCAGGCCATCGTGAAGCAGGCGTGCCAGCGGGCGGGCATCGACCTCGAGTTGAAGAGCGTGACCGCGTCGGTGTACTTCTCCTCCGATGTCGCCAACCCGGATACCAACTCAAAGTTCTTCTGCGACCTGCAGATGTACAGCGTCCTGATGTCGCAGCCCGACCCCGAGCGCTTCATGAACCGGTTCTGCTCGTGGGAGATAGCGACCAAAGCGAACAAGTGGCAGGGCCGCAATGTGACGCGCTGGCGCAACGACGAATACGACCGCATCTTCCGCGCAGCAGAAAGCGAGCTCGATCCGCTGAAGCGTGCCGCGCTTTTCATTCGCATGAACGAACTGGTGGTGGAGCATAAAGTCGTCATCCCCTTGGTGAATCGCCCCGTAACCAACGCACAATCCAGCCGCCTGCGCGCGCCGATGAGCGGCTGGGACAGTGACGTGTGGCTGCTGAAGGACTGGTACCGGGAAGCCTAGAGACGGCGCAATGGGCAAGTACCTCATCCGCCGCCTGCTCATTGCTATCCCGAGCCTCATCGGCATCAGCGTCATTCTGTTCGCGGTGCTTGCGTTAGCGCCCGGGGACCCGTTCGAGGAACTGGCGAGCAACCCCAACGTCCCCGCCGAAGTGGCCGCGAATCTGCGCAAGCAGTTCGGCCTCGATGACCCGGTGATGGTGCGCTACGTGCGCTGGGCCGGGTCGATGCTGAAGGGCGATTGGGGGTTTTCGTTCGCCAGCCGCATCGACGTCGACACGCTGGTCCTGCAACGTCTTAAGGTCACGCTTTTCATCATCGGCGCCTCGCAGGTCCTGGCGCTGCTGATCGCAATTCCCATAGGCGTGTTTGCGGCGACGCGACCCTATTCGCTCTTCGACCAGATGGCCAATACGCTGGCCTTCGTGGGTTTCTCGCTGCCCACGTTCTTCACCGGCCTGCTGTTCATCCTGCTGTTCAGCATTCATCTCGACTGGCTGCCCTTTGTCTACCGCGCCGACCTGGCCGAAACCGGATGGGCGTGGTGGTGGGTGCATTTCAAGCAGTCGCTGATGCCAATTGCCGTGCTGGGCCTGGCTCAGGCGGCCTCGTGGACGCGATTCGTGCGGTCGGCGGTGCTCGACGTGATCCGCCTCGACTACGTCACCACCGCGCGCGCCAAGGGGCTGACTGAGCGCGTGGTGATCGTCAAGCACGCCTTGCGCAACGCGCTGATCCCGGTGGTGACGCTGGTCGCGCTGGAAATGCCAGGCGTCTTCGGCGGGGCGCTCGTCACCGAGCAGATCTTCCGCGTGCCGGGCATCGGCTCGCTCTTGATCAGCGCCATTCTCGCCAACGACACGCCGGTGATCATGGCAGTGACGTTTGTGTTCGCGTGCCTGGTCATATTCTTCAACCTGATGGCAGACATCCTCTATGGCTGGCTCGACCCCCGCATCGCCTACCGCTAACGCGCTCTCAGGTGGCGCGGCGCTACAGCCGCAGACGCGCTGGGGCGCCGAGGCGTGGCGGCGCTTTCGCCGCCACCAGCTGGCGTTTTTGGGCGCACTCCTACTCGCGGTGATCGTCGCGGCAGTGCTGGTGGGCCCGTGGCTGTGGCAGGTGCCGATCAACGACATCGATTTCAGCGCACGCCTGCAGAGACCCTCGCTCCAGCATCCGTTCGGCACCGACGACCTGGGGCAGGACATCTTCGCGCGCATGCTGTACGGCGGACGCATATCCGTCGCGGTCGGCCTCGCGGCGATGCTGATTGCGATCGTGGTCGGGGTGATCATCGGCGCCATCGCCGGCACCGCGCGCGGCAGCGTCGATGCTGCGTTGATGTGGCTCACTGATCTGTTCCTGTCGCTGCCGCAACTGCCGTTGCTGCTGCTCATCATCTATCTGTTTCGCGATTCGGTGAAGGCGCTGGTCGGACCCGAGGCCGGCGTGTTCATTCTCATCGTCATCGTCATCGGCGGTTTCCGCTGGATGCCGGTGGCGCGGCTGGTGCGCGCGCAGTTCCTGTCGCTGCGCGAGAAGGAGTTCGTGGAAGCCGCGCGCGCGCTCGGCGCCTCGCCATGGCGGCTGGTGGTGCGCCACATCCTGCCCAATTCGCTGGGTCCGGTAATCGTGGCGGGAACCATCGACGTCGCCGCGGCGATCATCGCGGAATCGACGTTATCTTTCCTCGGTCTCGGTTTTCCGCCCGACATCCCCACCTGGGGCCGTATCCTGTTCGACGCCAAGGATCACCTCGACGTGGCGCCGCATTGGGCGCTGTTTCCCGGCACGCTGATTTTTCTCACCGTGCTGTCGATCAACTATCTCGGTGACGGGCTGCGCGATGCGCTCGATCCGCGCAAGGTGATGTGAGGATGATGGCGCAGCGGCTGCTGGAAATCCGTGGGCTCAAAACCCATTTCGCCACCGACGACGGCATGGTGCACGCGGTCGATGGTGTCGACCTCGCCCTCGACGAAGGCGAAACGCTGGGTGTGGTGGGCGAGTCGGGCAGCGGCAAGAGCGTCACGGCGTTTTCGGTGATGCGGCTGTTGCCGATGCCACCGGCCAAGATCGTCGCCGGGGAAATCCTGTTTCGCGGGCGTGACCTGCTCAAGGCCAGCGACGCCGAAATGCGTGCCATTCGCGCCAAAGAGATCGCCATGGTATTTCAGGAGCCCATGACCTCGCTTAACCCGGTATATACGGTCGGCGAACAGATCGCCGAGGTGGTGCGCCTGCACCAACGGCTCGGTCGGCGCGCAGCGCTGGAGCGCGCGGTGGAGATGCTGCGGCTGGTGCGCATACCGCGCCCCGAGCAGCGCGTGCGCGACTATCCACACCAGTTTTCCGGCGGCATGCGCCAGCGCGTGATGATCGCGATGGCGCTGTCCTGCGATCCGAAGCTGCTGATCGCCGACGAGCCGACGACAGCGCTCGATGTCACCATCCAGGCGCAGATCCTCGATCTGCTGCGCGACCTGAAGGAACGGATGGGCATGGCGGTGATGCTGATCACCCACGCCATGGGGGTGATCGCCGAGACCGCGCAGCGCGTGGTGGTGATGTACGCCGGCGAAGTGGTCGAGCAGGCGAGCGTCGAGCAACTGTTTCGCGCGCCACGCCATCCCTACACGCAGGGTCTGATCCGCTCGATCCCGCGCATCGACAGAACCGCCACGCAGAAGGTGCCGCTGCAGACGATCAGCGGCGTGGTGCCAAGCCTGCTCAATCCGCCGCTGGGTTGCCGCTTTGCGCCACGCTGCACCCTGGCGCACGCCGCATGCACCGCGGCCACGCCGCCGCTGCGCGAGATCGCCCCGGGCCACCGCGTGGCGTGTGTGCTGGCATGAGTACCATGGGTGATCCGCTGCTGCGCGTACGTAATCTGGTCAAGCATTTCCCGGTGAAGGGCGGCATCCTCGCGCGCGAAGTGGAGCGCGTGCATGCGGTCGACGGCGTGAGCTTCGACCTTGCCTGCGGCGAGACGCTGGGATTGGTGGGTGAATCGGGGTGCGGCAAGTCGACCACCGGGCGCTGCATCCTGAGACTCATCGAGCCCAGCGCGGGCGAGGTGTGGTTCGAGGGCAAGGATGTCACCGCGCTGGATCGCGGCGCGCTGCAGCGGCTGCGCCGCGACATGCAGATCATCTTTCAGGATCCGTTCGCATCGCTCAATCCGCGCATGACCATCGGCGCCATCATCGGCGAGGCGCTGGTGATTCATAAACTCGCCCGCAATGCCAGTGAATTCGCGGACAAGGTCGCGCAGTTACTGGAAGCCGTGGGGCTGAATCCGGACTATATGCGCCGCTATCCTCACGAATTCTCGGGCGGGCAGCGCCAGCGCATCGGCATCGCACGCGCGCTTGCGGTGTCGCCGAAGCTGATCGTGTGCGACGAGCCGGTGTCGGCGCTGGATGTATCGATCCAGGCGCAGGTCATCAACCTGCTCGAGGACCTACAGCGCAAGTTCAGCCTCACCTATTTGTTCATCGCTCACGACCTGTCGGTGGTCGAGCACATCAGCAACCGCGTCGCGGTGATGTACCTGGGTCGCATTGTCGAGATCGCCCCGGCGCAGGCACTCTATACCACGCCACTGCACCCTTATACGCAAGCACTGCTGTCCGCGGTGCCTATCCCCGACCCTACACACCAGCGTACGCACGTAGCGCTCGACGGCGACGTGCCCAATCCCATCCATCCGCCCTCCGGCTGCCACTTCCACACGCGCTGCCCGATCCGCCAGTTCCCTCTATGCAAGGAACAAACGCCCGCGCTCACCGAATCCAGCCCCGGCCATAGCGTCGCCTGCCACCTGCGGGGAAACAAAGGCTGAGGCGCGCGATTGACCGCGCGTCACGCAAGGCATAAGGTGACGTGATGCCAGACGGCTTGCACAAGCCGCGCAGCCTGCCGTGAAAATAGTCTTAAAAACAAGTGCTTATGCTTCAACTGTAGTCTAACTCCATTTAAAACGGAGGAGCGCCATGGTGTCTTCGCGCAAGCGCCGCGAGCACGATCTGCTCGGCGAGCGTGATATTCCCGCTTCCGCCTACTACGGCGTGCATACCTTGCGCGCGCTGGAGAACTTTCCCATCACCGGCACCACGATTGCGATTTATCCCGATCTGGTGCACGCACTCGCCTGCGTGAAGCAGGCGGCGGCGATTGCCAACAATGAACTCGGGTTGCTGGATGAGGAACGCGCGTTCGCGATCCGCCTCGCTTGCGAGAAGATTCGTGAGGGCGAGTGCCTGGACGATTTCGTGGTCGATGTGATCCAGGGCGGCGCCGGCACTTCCACCAACATGAATGCCAACGAGGTGATCGCCAACCGCGCGCTCGAGATCATGGGGCATCGCAGAGGCGAGTACCAGTACCTGCATCCCATCGAACATGTCAATCTCTCGCAAAGCACCAACGACGCCTACCCCACCGCGATCAAGGTGGCGCTGCACTTCGGCATCCACCGCCTGACTGCCGCGATGGCGGAACTGCGCGGCGCCTTCGCGGCGAAGGCGCGCGAGTTCGACGCCGTGCTCAAGATGGGGCGCACGCAGATGCAGGATGCGGTGCCGATGACCTTGGGCCAGGAGTTCTCCACCTACGCGGTGATGCTGGAAGAGGACGAACAGCAACTGATGGCGGCGTGCCTGCTCATTCATGAGATCAACCTCGGTGCGACCGCCATCGGCACCGGCATCAACGCGCCGGCAGGCTACGCGGCGCTGGTGTGTCGCAGGTTGTCCGAGGTCAGCGGCATCGCGCTCATCACCGCCAGCAACCTGGTGGAGGCGACGCAGGATGTCGGCGCTTTCGTGCAGGTGTCGGGCGTGTTGAAGCGCGTCGCGGTCAAGCTGTCCAAGGTATGCAACGATCTGCGCTTGCTGTCGTCAGGGCCGCGCGCGGGGCTGGGCGAGATCAACCTGCCGGCGGTGCAGGCGGGATCCTCGATCATGCCGGGCAAGGTCAATCCGGTGATACCGGAGGTCGTCAACCAGATCGCGTTCGAGGTGATCGGCAACGACGTGACCGTGAGTTTCGCCGCCGAGGCCGGGCAACTCCAGTTGAACGCGTTCGAACCCATCATCGCGCACAGCCTGTTCAAAAGCCTAGCGCATCTGAAAAACGGTTGCGACACCTTGCGGGCGCGCTGCGTCACCGGCATCACCGCCAACCGCGAGCACCTGCGCAAGCTGGTCGAGAATTCCATCGGCCTCGTCACCGCGCTCAATCCGCATATCGGATACACCCAAGCGACCCGCATCGCGCAGGACGCGCTCAGTAGCGGCCGCAGCGTCTACGAGCTGGTGCTGGAGCGCAAACTGCTCAGCCGGGAGCAACTCGATGCGATCCTGCAACCCGAGGTCCTCACGCGGCCGCCTGACAGTGATTCCGGCCGCAGCTGAGTTGCATCCCTGTTACATTCCCATGCATAGGCTGCTGATACAGTGCGTTTCGGGAGTTCAATTTACGTTGGGCGTTTCGTTTGAGGAGGCCGTTTCCGCGCTGAAAGACGATCTCGCAGCCACCGCGCGGGACTTAGGGCACTCGGTAGTAGAGTTTCGATTCATCACCTTCGGCGTCTCCGCGCGTGGACGGGTGCTTGCGGTTTCCTACGCTGACCGCTGAAATCGGATTCGGATCATCAGCGCGCGCTTGGCGACGCGCACGGAAAGGCAAATATATGAAGAAGATTAAATCAGAAGCGAACGACTGGCTCCGTCCCGAATACAAACGCAGCGACTTGAGGCCCATCGTGCGGGGAAAATACGCTCGCCGCATGGCGATGGAGTCAAATGTTGTCGTTATTGACCCTGCCGTATCAAAAGCATTCCCCAACGAAGCATCCGTTAACGCCGCGCTACGTGGCTTGCTGAAACTCGCGAAGTCCAGTACACGCTCAACCGCGCATTCAACGCGGACACGCGCAAAGACTGCGCCCGTCGGTTAACGCGGACGTTAGATTGCACTGGGGGATCGTATGCGATTCACCGATATTCGACGCTATTTGAAGCCATATTCAATAGTGGCAAACCGCTCCACGACCATCAACCACGCTTTTGCTGCTTCCATTGCACCCAGCGACACGTTCGATCCGTGCGAAGTCAGAAAGGCCGTCCGTGCATTAGGACAGGATCCAGACGCTGATCTGGCCTGTGTCTACTGCGGTGGCGAAGCTGAGACATGGGATCATGTGCACGCGACGGTCAAAGACAAAATATTCAGTGGTCACGGTCACGGTCACAGGCTGGGCAACTTGCTTCCGTGCTGCAAGCGGTGCAACTCCAAGAAAGGCAACAAGGATTGGCGGGTGTACCTCGCGGGCCTGAACTCGAATAGCGCGGCGCGCAGAAAGAGGGAGCGCCTTATCGATAGTTATCTCAAGAAATATGGCGGCAAAGACGCCATACCGGAGCACCTGCCTGAATACAGAAAGCTGCAAGAGCTTCGTCGGCAAGTCCTCGAGTTATTCACCGAGGCTGACAAGCTTGCATCCATTGTCAGGAGCAAAGCTGGTGCAATCTAACCTGGCAGCGCACGCGGACACGCGCGCGAGCGTCGCAGCATCGCAAAAGGTCATCGGGCGCGCGCCTGCGGGGTATATGCTGCTGACGGTCTGCCCGGCACACATCATGAGGCCACTGAAGCGATAGCGGGGATCATGGTTGGCGAGCTTCGTGCCGGATGTTCCCGTAGTGCGCATAGCAATCGGTAATGACTGCATGCATGGGTGACGGCACATAGCGCCATGCCCGCTGGCCCAAGGCGCCGGGGATGCCATGCAACGCCTCGGCGATGCCGCCGGCAATGGCTGCAAGGGTATCGGCATCGCCCCCCAGAGAAACCGCATTGCGAATGGCGCCCTCGAAATCTTCGGACTCCAGCGCGCAGGTGATGGCCTCGGGCACGCAGCCCTGTGCTGTTTCGTTGTAGATGTGCGCGGCGCGAATAGTGGCCACGCTGCGGGTGAGATCGTAGCTGTAGGCAGCGCTGATCGCGGAGCGAATTTCGCTGATGGGTAGGCCCTGCCGCGCCAGCCAGATTGTGTGCGCTGTGGCCAGCGCGCCTTTCATGCCGTCCGGGTGGTTGTGCGTCACCTCGGTGACCCGGGTGGCCATGGTCAGACATTCGTCGAGATCGCGGGCCATAAACCCGGCCGGGGAGACGCGCATGGCGCCACCGTTGCCATAGCTGTTGTAAGGCGGCTGCACGGTGGGCGCGGCCAGCCATTGGATAAATTTCATACCATAACCGCCGACATGCTCACTCGGCAGAACCTGACGGCCCCAAAAGCGCAGGGACTCGGCCGCGTCCTTGTCGTGCATCAGCGCATCCGCCACCGCGACTGTGAGGATGCTGTCGTCGGTTACCCCATTGCGTTCCCCGAACAGCTCAAATGTCGTGTGCTTGATGCGCTTGAACTCCCAAGGGGAGCCCACGATGTCTCCAATGATGGCGCCGTACATGAATGACCTCGTCGTTTAAGGATGTGCCCGTTGCCCAGGGCCTCATGTGTTTGTGGGCTAGCTGTATATTTTTTTCAACCAATCAATCCTCGCGTCTGCAGCAGGCATTTCAACCTCAAGCATTTCTGTTGACTTCAGTAACTGCGACACATAGTTAGACATTGAGAAGACCTTCAGCTTCTTAAAATCCCCGGCATTTTCTCCTACGTCCACTTCGAAGAATGCCTCTGGCTCACCATCTGGATGTAGAGGCTCCCAAAAGCAAAGCAATGCCTTATGTGTGTGGCCGCAGTATTGTGCTGGGACGCGCATCTTCGTCAAGACTTTGAGTGTCTCCTTTTGTGATGGAACTTCAGTTTTTGCATTGAACTGATGACGCCATCTTTTTACTCTGAACTCACGCATGTAATTTTCATCGGCATCTGGCTCTACTGTCTCTCCGCCAATTGAGTGCGCGCTCCAATTTTTGATTTCGACTTGATAGATGACTGACTCGTTCTTGACAACAATCCACTTGTCCAAACGTACACCCTTTTCTGTTCCCTGTGTGCAAGGCCCATCAACAATGACTTCAAGCCCTACGCTTTTGAAGTAGTGGATAAGCAGCGCAATAGCTAAGTCTTCGCCGAGAACTGCATTGACAGCCGATGCATGAGTTCTTGATGTCGCAACTCTGTAGTCGTAGAAGTTCAACAACTCACGTAGATGTAGTCTCTTTGTCATTTTTGTCTGATGAACCAGTGCCATTGCCAACGCTTAATAAATTATTTCCGCACACGCAATAAACCTCAAACGCAATTCTTGTAATTCCGTGCTTGACGTTCACGCGCCATATTTTGTGCTTCCGCTATTTGCTGCGCTGTCATCTTTGCCGCAACAGTGGCTCTTTTTTTCTCTGCATCCTTGTTGCCTTGTACCGCCGCCATGTAATACCACATGTGTGCACGTACATAATTCCGCACAACCCCTTGCCCGTTGGCATGCATAATGCCGAGGTAATATTGCGCAAGTGCATCACCTTGTGCCGCCGCCCACTCATGCCACTTCACGGCCTTAGCATAATCCTGCGTCACACCTTGTCCGTCGGTATACATAACGCCAAGACAGATTTGCGCAAATGCATCACCTTGTGCCGCCGCCAACTTACACCAGTTCACTGCCTCAGCATAATCCTGCGCAACACCATGTCCGCCGTAATACATAGCGCCAAGTTTGCGTTGCGCAGCCACATAGCCTTGCAAAGCCGCCAACTTGTACCATTTCACTGCATCATCATAATCCTGCACAACACCTCGTCCCTTGTCATACATAAGTGCAAGATTGTATTGCGCAGGTGCTGCCCCTTGTGCCGCCGCCAACTTGTACCACTTCATTGCCTCAGCATAATCCTGCACAACACCACGTCCGTTAGCATACATAATGCCAAGATTGTTTTGCGCTCTTGCACTACCTTGTGCCGCCGCCAACCTAAGATTTTCCATTGCTACTGCATGGCTCTTTTTTTCAGACGTCTAACACCATCTTCTAATAGCTCTTCTATCGGCATTTCATTACCGCCACCATCATCAGCAGTCGTTTCATAACGCGTGGCCTTGCAGCAGCTCATGCGCCCATCAACGTGATGCGGCAAGGGAAGTGGGCGTGACTACCTATTGTCGAAACGTCAGCGGCGCTTTGGTTTGCCATTCATTGGGCAATTTCTCGAGCTGCTCGTCATAAGCCGCATTCACTCCGTGCAGCTCGGACCAACAAAACCGCAGCAGCGAGTGGAAATTGGGATAGTCTTCAGGACTTGGACACCATATCGTAGCGCTGCAATGTGCCCAAGAAGATCGGATTTCAAAATTAACGTCGAGCCCATCCAAACCCGCCATCCTCTTCTGCTCGTAGATAAATCGGTCGTTAAAGAGAGAACGCGAATTCTTATCGTAATTTCCTAAACGTTTTTCGATTGTAGCCGAGGCTTTTCCCGTTGCACCCTGAAGTTGGACTTTGCCTTTCGCCAACGTCAAATGCCAAACATGACTCCAGCCGAAATGAGCTAGGCGAATGTAGATTTGCGCGGCAAACAACCGCGGGGCCGCCTCAACTTCTTCCAAGAAAATACGATGATAAGAAGAAGGATTATTGCAACCAATATTGATACCAAAATAAAACTGGTCGGATCTTCTGATATCCAATTGCCCAGTTTCTTCGTCATAGGAATCACTAGAACAACTGCCAAAGATTCTGCCACTTCTTTCACAGAACGCACGGACACTGGAATTTCCTCCTCTGTATGGAGAGCCGTTGCTACCGCTTAAACCCCTTCCGCACGCTCACACTGACCGCTTCAATCTGCATAACTCAATACTTACTTTCTTCTGCAATTACTTTATTTAAATTCTTCTTTAGTTGCAGTTAATAGAGCAATTGCAAGTATGGATCCAGTGCAGATATCTATCCAATTGACTAGTGTAATTACAACCCAATTGTTAATTTCATATGGCGAAAAAAAATAGTTTAAAATTGGTGTAATTACAATAAGTATCACATTAATAAAAATAGCCCAACGTTTAAAAAAATACATTCCAATTAATCCAATGATCATTACACCTACCACAACAAAAAGTGAGACAGTCTCAATCCAATACTCCGCAACAGAATATGAACGGGATTTTTTTAATTCATACAATTCTTCGGCTTGCCTAATAGAATCTGGCACTCCAAGTGAGAACTCACTGAATACAGTGCAGATTAAAAGCATGAATAGTGCAGCTTGAAATAGCAAAAGTTTTCGAAAATTGTTACGGCTCATTTTTTACCTCCAAGTTATTTTATGGGCTTGATATTGGTACACTGATGCAGTCAGCTTCTTGCCTCTGCAATCGAAAGTCTTGCTGCCACGCTTGCCACCTTGTGCTGCACGCACCCACCAAAAAGGTGATGCGGCTAAGTGATAGATGGTGAGCTTTTTGGGGTATTGCGGGACAGAGGTAAGGCTGCTGGCAATAGGCACAGTATCATCCAGAAATTTGGTGTGGTGAGTACATCAGGCGGCCACAACTTGGCAGCGCCAGGCCAACTTGGTTCCATAGAACGCAATGCCGCAGCCACGGTAACGCCTGCGGTATTTCTTGACTCCAAGTCAACACCAGCGACAACAAGCTTTTTTATTGCCGCCGTATCTCGCCTACGAATTGCGCCCCAAATGTCCTTGTTCGCTTTTACCCGATCTTTTTCCAGTTTTTCTAACCGCCTCAATTCCGCGTCTAATTGTCCTTTTAACGCGCCAATTTGTTTCTCCGTTTCCAATTTCTTGTAGTCAGAATAGTTCTTGCACTTGGCATAAACAGAATTGTCAAATGGTATCAGAAGTGGCCCCGGTTGTTTGAACAACATTCCCCGATTTATAAGTGGAGTCCGGGCGGATTGCAAAAGGTGCAGAGTTGTCCACGGTGGCGTGCGTCGCTTGCGAACGCACAGCCGCGGTGGGCAACTCGGGGCGCACCAAGGGGGTCATCTTACGCGGCCCGCTTCAACAGAGGCAAGGTTGCGATGTATTTTTCCTCTGGCGTAAGCCGCTCTATTTTGGAATGCGGTCGATGCGTGTTGTACCAGTCCATGTAATCGGCGATGTCATATCTGGCCGCGCTCACGCCATCATAGGCCTTCAGATACACCCGCTCATATTTCACGCTGCGCCACAGGCGCTCGACGAACACGTTGTCGCGCCAGGCCCCGCGCCCGTCCATGGACAGCTTGCAACCCTTGGCCAGCACAACGCGGGTGAACTCGTCGGCTGTGAACTGGCTACCCTGGTCGGTGTTGACGATTTCCGGTATGCCATACCGGGAAAAGGCTTCTTCGATCACCTGCGTGGCATGGCAGGCCTCCAGCGTGATCGCCACCTTGTGCGCCAGAACGCGACGCGAGGCCACGTCCACCACGGCGGTAAGGTAGACAAAACCGCGCGCCATGGGAATATAGGTAGTGTCCAGCGCCCAGACTTGGTTGGCGCGGGTGATCGCGAGCTTACGCAGCAGATACGGATAGATCTTGTGGCCGGGGGCGGCTTTGCTGGTGCCCGGCTGCGGCGCCAGCGCCTCTATGCCCATGCGCAGCATCAGCGTTCGGATGTGCCGCCGCCCCGCGTGGATGCCTTGCCGGGGCGGGCCAGTTGGTCGCGCAGCATGCGCGCACCCATGAACGGATGTTGCAGGTGCAGTTCGTCGAGTCTGCGCATGAGCGCCAGATCGGCCGGGCTCACCGGCTGGGGCAGGTAGTAAACCGTCCCCCGGCTGATGTTCAACAGGCTCGCCTGACGGGTAATGCTCAGTTCGTGGTCACGGTCGATCATGGCTTTACGCTCAGCAATCCCGCCTTGCTGAGCGCGCTTTCTAAAAAATCATTCTCCAGTGCCAACTGGCCGATCTTGGCGTGCAGCGGTGCCAGATTCACCGGCTCCAGCGAGCTGCCGCCATCAAACACTTCTGCCGCACGCTCAAGCAATTGCTTCTTCCATTCGCTGATCTGGTTCGGATGCAACTCGAACTGCGCGCAAAGCTCAGCCAACGTCTTGTCTTCCCGCAGGGCGGCTAAAGCTACTCGCGCCTTGAACGCCGGATTGTGGGTGCGGCGGGTACGCCGCCCTGATGGTTTCGTTTTCATCAAAAACTCCTTATTGCAAGACCGTTTGCGGTCCCGCTTTATACCCGGAGTTTCCACTTATAGCGTTGTTCAGTTTTGCGGGGCCACTTCTCTCTTCGTCTTCTACTTCGGCCAATCGAGATGAAGCATCGTTGCCTGACCCTTGGTTTCTGTTGCGACCAGAATTGACTGATGTGCAGTCATTTCCCCTTCCGCGTTCAAGGCTCGGATTCCGTTCAGATCATCCACGCTGATGCAGCAACCGCAAAATATGAAAGATTCAGGCGCAGCTTTCGGCTCGGCATCGCAGAAATGGGCAAGCGCTTCAGCATGGCCTGTGGCTATGTCCTCATGATAGTTCCCGCTGCCTGCAAGATGCGAAATAGCCAGCTTGCGCGCGCCCCATTGTTGACATACATGTGCAATCGCTTCGTAACTGATGTTGTAATAGAAGTCTCTATTCGGACGAGGGTCATACGAACGCACAAACGGCGAATAGCTGCGGGTGTTGTTGCCAGGTGCGAGGATGATGCCGCGTAACAAGCTTTCAGATTTGCGGCTCGCCAAGGCAATCAGAGTAATCTGTTCATTGTCGAAACGGTTCCAGTTGGCAAGAGAGTGGATTTCATTCTCAGAAATTCCAAGATCGCCTTCGAAGAACCGGCGCGATAACCCTAGCGCTGAAAATCCGTCCTCCGTGGAAACGATTACGGCATCGGCCTCGCCGCGTTCCGCCAATTCTTGGAAGTGGGCTTGAAAATCGTAGCCGATGGTGGTGTTGTGGCCGTGATTGGATTGCAGTACGGAAAATCGAGTTGTGTGGCCCATCCCCCCTCCAGTCGTTCGTTGCGCTTATTTTCTCTGTTGCCAAGGCCTGCCGCCCGCGGACACTTCGGTCACCCGGGCCACTTTGCGCATCAGGGCTTCATCGAGAACCAGATAATCGGCATCCCGGGCCACGTCGGCGACTAAGGGAAAAACGGCGAGATTGGAAAAAGCCTGCGGGGTGGAAAGGGACAGCGTGGATAGGGTGTCATTGATCAGTTGCATTCGAGCCTCCGGATCAGCGCCGGGTGAGCGGGCGAAATGCGCGCTTTGACCGGCCAGGCGACCCAGTATTCCGGATCGCAGGCTCAGCAAATGAGCCACCTGGGAAACGCAACAGGGTACGAGCTTTCCGGGGAACCAAATGGCCTACCGGTGCAAACCCCTCTCAAAATTGGATGTGTTTTGAGGGGGGGATTTTTTGTCTGTGGAAAATAGGTTGTTGTGACCAGCGAACGATGTACTGCCATAATTCCATGTCCCGAACTGCAAGACCGAAACTATGACTATCCCCTTCGAGGCTTCCCGCTCCTACGTCTATCACGCCGCCAGATACGAACTGCTGCCACGCGTAGCTGAGATCGCCAAAGCCATAGGCGACGAGCCGTTCCTGCTTCGGAATATATCGAGGAAGCTGCTTGCCGAAACCTACACGCCTGACCAACTGGAAATCAGGATCAAGAACGCCCAATCGGACAAGACGGAGAAACTGAGCACCATCTTCATGTTTTACATTCCGTTCCTTGCTGAGGACCTGAAAGTCCTTGAGAAGTTGGGTGGCGGGATGTTCAAGAACATCCCCTTGGAAGAAGAGATGGCGGAAGCGGATGCTGCTGCCATCGATGTCGAGTCGGACGACGCTGGAATCATATACGCCTATTCGTTCCCCTCCATCGTCAGAAAGGATGGAGTCAAGTTCCCCATCAAGGTCGGTCTCACGACGACAGGCGACGCGGACGCTCGCGTATCGCAGCAATGCAAGACAACTTGCTGCTTCGAATACGCCGTCATCCTCGGCGTTTGGAAGGTTCAGAGGGTCGCGTCGATGGAGCGTGCCATCCATTCGATTCTGGAAAACCGTGGGTCGAAGAGACGCGCCCCAGGAATAGAATGGTTCGACACGACGCTCGAAGAGGTCGAGAGCATCATCAAGTTCGTGCAGCCTTTGGCTCACGTAATTCCCCGTCCGTAGGAGACGGGGAAAGAAAACATCCGATTATGAGGGAAGATTGCTGCCGATGAACTGTCCGATCACGCGCCGAATTGCCGGAGACAGCGCCCCAAGCGGGGCGGCCGGACGCTCAGCCGTAATGCTTCAGCGTCGACTCGAGCGCTTTCTTCAGGCTGTTGCGTAGCGCTGCCGGCGCGATCACTTCGACATCCGGGCCAAAGCGCAGGATGTCCATCATCAGTTCCCTGTCCTCGCTGTAGGGCAGTTCCAGCACGTAGGATCCGTCTGGATCCAGCCGGGCCTTTTGCTTCGAGTGCCATTGCTCGGAGGCCACCCAGCGGGCGGCGGTGGGCGAGAACCTGAGCGTCGCCCAGAGGGTCTTCTTCCCCGAAAAAATCCCGTAGCCCGAGGCCAGGAATTCCTCCATCTCGCTCTCGGGGACGCTCCTGGCACTCGTCTCCACTATCTCGGCCTTGCGTATGCTGTCCAGAGAAAAGCTGCGCAACCCGTCGCGCAAGTGACACCAGGCATCCAGATACCAGTTCTGCCGGTAGAAAACGAGCTTCTGCGGTGACACCTCGCGTGTCGTGGTGGAGTCGCTCGAACGGGCGTAGTAATCAATTTTTATTCGGCGGCGCTTGAAAACCGCGCTTGCCGCGGTCTCGAAGAACTTGGGTTGCGGTGAACGCCGGCCCAGGTGAATGATGCGGACCCTGCGCTCCACCTCCTTGAACGAGTGGTCCGCGCTTTCCATCAGAACCCTCAGGCGCTCCTGCAGCGGCTCGATGTGTCGGGCGAGCATGCCCGGCTGTATATCGGCAAGCAAATGGTGCATGGTGAGCAAAGCCGCCGCCTCCGAAGCGTTGAACCACAGCCCGGGAAATTCCTGGCGCTGGTTCCTCCCGCCTCCCTTGCGGAAGCGGTAGCCGCCGGCATCGCGATCGTAGTCGATCGGGGCCTTCATGCGGCTGCGCAGATATTCAAGGTCGCGGTTGACTGTCGCGCGGGACACCTCGAGTTCGTCGCGCATGGCCTTGAAGGAGACCACCTGCCGTGCCGCGATCAGCTGCTCAATCTTGAAAATGCGCTCGGTCTTGTTCATCGCACCCTCCACCAAACGGATCGGCCGCCCCACGCCAGCCGCCTTGGCACTGTAGCACCACTGGCTCAGCGTATGAGGCTGAGGCCGGGTATTCTGACTGTTGCGTGATCAGACCCCAACTATCCTCGCCTGCAGCGCAAACTGCTAAGCCGGGAGCAACTCGATGCGATCCTGCAACCGGAGGTCCTCACGCGGCCGCCTGACAGTGATTCCGGCCAAAGCTGAAGCGCTTCCCTGGTTTGACTATCGTCCAGCCCGGAGATACAGTTTCAGTCAGTTCAAAAGAGTTCAGCTTACCCGGCAGCATCCAACGCTTACTCCGGTTCCCGTATATGAGCCTCGTCGCGCGCTTTGACATTCATTACTCCCGGTTCCTCGACGACAACGGCAAACCGCTGTTGCCACTGCCGGCGTTTGCGCTGGATCCGGCGGTGCTGCCGGCGCTCTACCGCTGGATGACGCTGATACGGGCTTACGACGCCAAGGCGATTGCGCTGCAACGCACCGGCCAGTTGGGCACCTTCGCATCGATGCTGGGGCAGGAAGCGATCCAGGCCGGTATCGCTTCGGCGATGGCGCCGGACGACGTGTTGCTGACGACGTATCGCGAGCAGGGCGCCTTACTGATGCGCGGCGTCACCATGCAGGAACTGTTGCTGTACTGGAGCGGTGATGAGCGCGGCAGCAATTTTTCAGACGCGCGCGGTGATTTCCCGATCTGCGTGACCATCGCCGCGCAAGCGGCCCATGCCGTGGGCGTGGCTTATGCCTTCCAGTTCAAACGCGAGCCGCGGGTAGCGGTGTGCACACTCGGCGACGGCGCAACCTCGAAGGGCGACTTTTACGAGGGCATCAATGCCGCCGGCGCATGGCAGCTGCCGCTGGTTTTTTTCGTCAGCAATAATCAATGGGCAATCTCGGTGCCGCGTGCCATGCAGACCGCGGCGCAAACGCTGGCGCAAAAGGCCATCGCCGCCGGCATGGAAGGCGTGCAAGTGGACGGCAATGACCTGATCGCGGTGCGGCATGCGATGGACACGGCGCTGGCCAAGGCGCGCGGCGGAGACGGTCCGACGCTGATCGAGGCACTCACCTACCGCCTCTCCGATCACACCACCGCCGACGACGCGTCGCGCTACCGCGGCGCTGACGACGTCGCCGCGGCGTGGAAGCACGAGCCCATCGCGCGGCTGCGCGCCTTTCTGATCGATGGCGGCGCATGGGACAAGACACGCGAGGACGCGTTGCTGAGGGAGTGCAACGAGCGCGTGCTGGCGGCGGTACAGGCCTATGTGAACGAACCGCCTCCCGCGCCCGCACGGATGTTCGATCATCTTTACGCCACACTGCCGGCGGCGCTGGAGAAACAGCGTGCCGCGGCCATGCGGGTGGATAAGTAGTCATGGCGCACATCACCCTCGTTGAAGCGGTCACTCTGGCGCTAAAACACGAGATGGCGCGCGACCCGAACGTGCTCGTGCTCGGTCAGGATGTCGGCCGTGACGGCGGCGTGTTTCGCGCGACGCTGGGCCTGCTGGACGCCTACGGGTCGCAGCGCGTGATCGATACGCCGCTGGCCGAAGCCCTGATCGCGGGCATGAGCATCGGCATGGCGGCCGCAGGTTTGAAGCCCGTGGCGGAGATACAGTTCGCTGGTTTCGCCTACACCATCATCGATCAGATACTCAATCATGCGGGGCGGCTGCGCCATCGCACGCAGGGCCGCATGTCGTGCCCGCTGGTGCTGCGCATGCCGTGCGGTGCCGGCATCCACGCGCCTGAGCATCATTCCGAAAGCCCCGAAGCGATGTTTGCGCACATTCCGGGCATACGCGTGGTGTACCCCTCCTCGCCGCGCCGCGCCTATGGCTTGCTGCTCGCGGCCATCCGCGATCCGGATCCCGTGCTGTTCCTTGAGCCCACACGGCTGTATCGTCTGTTCAAGGAAGACGTCGCCGACAACGGTGTAGCGCTGGCGCTGGATCAATGCGTCACGCTGCGCGAAGGTACCGACGTGACGCTGGTGTCATGGGGTGCCATGGTGCAGGAAACGCTCGCCGCCGCCGACGCGCTCGCCGAGCTCGGTATCTTCGCCGAGGTGATCGATGTGGTGACGCTCAAGCCGCTCGATATGGACACCATCCTCGCGTCGGTAGCGCGTAGCGGGCGCTGCGTGATCGTGAGCGAGGCCGCGCGCACGGCGGGATTCGCCGCCGAGATCGCCGCCAATCTGGTCGAAGACGGATTGCTCACGCTGCTCGCCCCGGTGCGGCGCATCACCGGTTACGACACAGTGGTGCCGCTGGCGCGTCTCGAACATCATTACCTGCCGTCCACCACGCGTATCGTCGACACCGTGAAACAACTGCTGGAATATTCATAAAGTATTGTAAAAATTATGAAAATTTTCAAATTACCGGATCTGGGCGAAGGCTTGCAGGAGGCGGAGATCGCGAAGTGGCATGTCGCGGTAGGCGACGACGTAAAACTCGATCAGCCGCTGGTCGCTGTGGAAACCGCGAAGGCGATTGTGGATATCCCGGCGCCGTATGAAGGTCGCATCATCAAGCTCTACGGCGCAGCCGGCGAAATCGTGCACATAGGCGCACCGCTGGCGGTGTTCGAAGGCGACAATGAACAGCCGGATAGCGGCACGGTGGCGGGCAAGCTGGAGGTAGGCCAAAAAGTGGTCGTCGATGCGCCCGCGGCGCCGGCGCCGGTGGTGATCGGCATCAAGGCGACGCCGGCGGTGCGTGCGCTGGCGCGCAAGCGCAATGTCGACCTGTCCATGGTGACGCCCACCGGCGCTGACGGACTGATTACCACCAGCGATGTGGAACGCGCGGCACGCGTACTGGCCGAAGCCGGGCCGATTGAAATGCTGCGCGGCGTGCGGCGCGCCATGGCGCGCAACATGATGCTCGCCCATGCTGAAGTGGCGTCCGCCACCCTCATGGATGACGCGGATATACACGCCTGGCCCGCGCATACGCCGGTATTGCCGCGGCTGATACGCGCGCTGGTCGCGGGATGCCGCGCCGAGCCGTCGCTCAACGCCTGGTACGACAGTGAAAAGATCGGCCGCTGGGTGATGAAAAAAATCGATCTGGGCATCGCGGTGGATAGCGCCGACGGACTGCTGGTGCCGGTGTTGCGGAACGTGGGTGAACGCAGTGTGGAGGACTGGACGCAGGCGCTGCACCAGCTCATCCGCGATGCGCGCGCCCGCAAAGTGCCGCCGGAAGAACTGCGCGGCCATACCATCACCCTGTCCAACTACGGCACCATCGCCGGACGCTACGCCTCGCCGGTGGTGGTGCCGCCGACAGTGGCCATACTGGGCGCCGGAAAAATTCGCGATGCGGTGATTGCGATGGATGGCAAGCCGGTGGTACACCGCATACTGCCGCTGTCGCTCACCTTCGACCATCGCACGGTGTCCGGCGGCGAAGCGGGGCGCTTTATCGCAGCGGTTATCGCGGACTTGTCGCTGGCGGCGTAAACTCACACCCGCTACGTGCATTTTTCCCAAACCCTAGGCGCAGCGGCATCCCAGCGTCACGCAATTTCAGGGTTGCCTAAGCTGATGATATGACGCATCTGTTTGCAATGAGCGAGGAACTGGAGCTGCTGCGTGCCAGCGTCAGTAGCTTTGCACGCGACAAAATAGCGCCGCGCGCCGCGGCAATAGACAGCCGCAATGAATTCCCTCGTGACCTGTGGCCGCAACTCGGTGCGATGGGTCTTTTGGGCATCACGGTCGAAGAGGAATACGGCGGTGCCGGCATGGGCTATCTCGCACATGTGCTGGCGATGGAAGAAATCAGCCGCGCCTCGGCGTCGGTCGGCCTGTCGTACGGCGCGCACGCCAATCTGTGCGTCAACCAGATCCGCCGCAACGGTTCCGCCGCGCAAAAGCGCCGCTACCTGCCCCCGCTTATTGCCGGTGCACAGGTAGGCGCGCTCGCCATGAGCGAAGCCGAAGCCGGTTCCGACGTGGTGAGCATGCGTCTGCGTGCCGACGCCAAGGGCGACCGCTATGTGTTAAACGGCACAAAAATGTGGATCACCAACGGGCCCGATGCCGATACGCTGGTGGTTTATGCCAAGACCGATATTGCCGCCGGAGCACGGGGCATCACCGCGTTCATCGTGGAAAAAACGTTTACCGGTTTTCATGCCTCACCCAAACTCGACAAACTCGGCATGCGTGGCTCCAATACCAGCGAACTGGTATTTGCGGATTGCGAAGTGCCCGCCGACAATGTATTGGGCGCGGTAGGCGAAGGCGTCAACGTATTGATGAGCGGCCTCGATTACGAACGCGCCGTGCTGGCGGGCGGACCGCTCGGCATCATGCAGGCGTGCCTGGACGTGACGCTGCCGTATCTGCATCAACGCCGACAATTCGGCCAGGCCATCGGCGAATTTCAGTTGATGCAGGGTAAGCTCGCCGACATGCACACCACCTTGAACGCCTGCCGCGCCTACGTGTATGCGGTAGCGCGCGCCTGCGACTCGGATAGCATCACGCGTTGTGACGCCGCCGGCGCGATACTCTATGCCGCGGAACGCGCCACCGAACTCGCGCTGCAAACCCTACAATGTCTGGGCGGCACGGGTTACATGAACGACAGCCCTGCAGGCCGCTTGTTACGCGACGCCAAACTCTATGAAATCGGCGCCGGCACATCGGAAATCAGACGCTGGTTGATAGGACGGGAGCTGTTCGAAGCAACGCAATGAGCGCCTATACGCTCACCTGTTTCGATGCACCCATACCCGAGCAGCAATGGCGCACATCTGACCATGCCTACGATTAAAAGCAGACTCAAACCCGGCGGCACGGAATTCACGGCGGCCGCACACGCCATGCGCGAACGCGTGCTGCAACTGGAGCAGATTACGGCAGCGGCGCAGCAAGGCGGCGATGAATTCGCGCGCAACCGCCACCTCAGCCGCGGCAAAATGCTGCCCCGCGCAAGAGTTGCCGCTGTGCTTGATCGCGACACGCCATTCCTCGAACTATCACCGCTCGCTGCGCATGGGGTTTACAGCGATGCCGTGCCGGCGGCAGGCATCATTACCGGCATCGGCGTCGTCAGCGGCCACACCTGCGTCATCATCGCCAACGACGCCACGGTAAAAGGCGGCACCTATTACCCGCTCACCGTAAAAAAACACCTGCGCGCGCAGGAAATCGCCCTGGAGAATCGGTTGCCGTGCATCTACCTCGTCGATTCCGGCGGCGCGCATCTGCCGAGTCAGGACGAGGTGTTTCCCGACCGCGAGCACTTCGGGCGTATTTTCTACAATCAGGCGCGCATGTCGGCTGTAGGCATCGCGCAGATTGCCTGTGTCATGGGCTCATGTACCGCGGGTGGCGCGTATGTGCCGGCAATGTCGGACGAGACCATCATCGTCAAAAATCAGGGCACGATTTTTCTCGCAGGGCCGCCGCTGGTGAAAGCCGCCACCGGCGAAATCGTCAGCGCCGAAGCGCTGGGCGGCGCGGATGTACATACACGCTTGTCCGGCGTGGCCGATCATCTCGCCGACAACGACGCACATGCCTTGGAGCTGGTGCGAGCGTCCATAAAAAACATAAATAAAAACAATTACTTACATACATCTCGCGAGACACCCCTAGCGCCAGCACTGGACGCCGCCGAACTCGACGGCGTGATTCCCGCTAATCCGCGCACGCCGTTTGATGTGCGCGAAATCATCGCACGCATCAGCGACGGTTCGCAGTTCGATGAATTCAAAGCGCGCTACGGCACAACGCTGGTTACCGGCTTCGCGCGCATCGACGGCTGGCTGACGGGCATCGTTGCCAACAACGGCATTTTGTTTTCTGAATCTGCGTTAAAAGGCGCGCATTTCATCGAACTGTGTTGCCAACGCAAGGTGCCGCTGGTGTTTTTGCAGAATATCACTGGCTTCATGGTAGGGGCCAAGGCCGAAAGCGGCGGCATCGCCAAGGACGGGGCGAAAATGGTCGCTGCCGTCGCCTGCGCGCGAGTGCCCAAGTTCACCGTGATCGTCGGCGGTAGTTTCGGCGCAGGCAATTACGGCATGTGCGGCCGCGCCTTTAGCCCGCGTTTTTTGTGGGCTTGGCCCAATGCAAAAATTTCGGTGATGGGTGGCGAGCAGGCCGCCGGCGTGCTGGCGCAAGTCAAACGCGACGCGCTCGAAAAAAATGGCGGGTCATGGAGCGCCGAGGAAGAAACCGCGTTCAAAGCGCCGGTGCTGGAACAGTACGCGCGGCAATCGAGCGCGTACTACGCCAGCGCGCGCCTATGGGACGATGGCATCATCGCCCCGCGCGATACGCGACGCGTGCTGGCGCTGGGGTTGGCTGCGGCGGCACACGCGCCGATTGAAGCGACGCAGTTTGGCGTCTTTCGCATGTAGAGTTTTCCCATTGCTCAGCCGCTCATCTATTTTTTCACAACCCACAGGCCAACGCCACAACCCACCACCACAAGTCATTCCAAGACTCTCGGCATCAACGTTATATCCGCCCTTCATTATTTTTCATTCTTCACCTATAAATTGCGGCAACTCTCTGGTTTTGATCCATTTGATCATGGCCATCGAAATAGCAGAGCCATGTCCGCCGTAGGAATGGTAGCCCTGTCCACCACAAGCAGCTGCCGCATCGACGCCACCACGCACCGTGATTAAATTCTTCTGTGAGTAAGCCAGTACCGTCGCGTAAGGCGTAACCCGGCAAGCATCTTTTTGGTGATGAATGTTTAACACGGGCACCTTGAGAGAATTCATATCAAATTGCGCGCCCGCCCAACCAAAATTACTCACTGAGCCACCATATTGGACAGTCACTGCCGCGCTGCTAATCACGCCACTGACTTCATGAGCCAAAGCCTTCCCCAATAATTTCGCGCTAATGGTGCCGTGACTATGGCCCACCAAATATATCTTGCTTAGATTGAACTCTGTTTTCAGACGGTTGATGATCAGCCGCGCATCTTCCGCATGGCGCGCTGAAGACCGATAGCTATCGTCACAGCCCGTAGGCGTGTCGAGAGATTTTTGTCCCCATTGATCCGTCGGGCAATCCATGAGGACCACGGAAATGTGATGGCTTCGAAAACCATCCAGTTGAATCAGATTATTAAAACCAACGTGGAAGGTTGAATCTGGTTCGATCCGCGATATCCCAGGCCAGCCTCTAAAAAACAGTATGGCCGTATCTGTTTTTTCGATGGCTGACCACATCAACGCCCTCTGATACACGGGTCGTTTGGTCAAAACCCCTTCGGTTCGACCGGTATCGATTTCCAACAGCACTTGAGCAAGCGCGGAAAATGACGCAAGGCACAGGACGCTGAATACCAGCATCCATTTGGCGGCAAGCGAATATCTACCCATAGTTCACCTCAGCTCATTTGGCCAAGCCGAGGTCGCTGAGAAAGGCTTTCGCGTCCTCGTGGTCCCGCGCCAGGAATTTGCGCGATTCGGCGCCGCTCTGATAATTGCTGTTCCAGAAATTTTCTTCGAGTTCTTTTTTCCACTCCGGCGCATCCGTCATGCGGCGCATGACGTGTTCCCAGTACGCGACCTGCGGCTGTGTCATGCCCTTGGGGCCGATGATGATCCGCCACTGAGACACCACGGCATCCTGTCCCTGCTCCTTCCAGGTAGGCACGTCTTTAAGTATGCCGGGCAGCCGCTGCGGCGCGGTGACGGCGATCAGCCGCACCTGACGGTTACGCAGCAGGGAAGCGGCAAATGCAACCGAGATCGGCACCACGTCTACGTGTCCACCGAGCAAAGCCGTGCTGGCCGCGCCGCCCGAGGCGAAGATCACGTTCTTCATTTTCTTCATATCGATGCCGGCGACCTTGAAAGCCGCGGCCACGCCCGCGTGATTCGGCGCGCCGAGGCTGGTGGCGATGCCAAAACTGATTGCAGTCGGGTCCCGCTTCATGAACGAGACCAGATCTTTGCCGCTCTTGATGGGAGACACCGGCTTGACGGTGACGGCGATGTACTCGTCAAACAGATGCACCACCGGCGTGAACTCGGTGTAGCTGGGGCCGTGACCCGCGATGTGGTTGGTGATCAGCGAGCGCGATCCCATGACGAGATAGTGGCCGTTGCCGGGGTACTGGTGGATGTAGTTGTAGGCAACGCTGCTGCCGCCACCGGGCTTGTTGACCAGATTGACCGGCGTCGGGACGTAACGGCCTTCCTGGAGAATTTTGATCATGATGCGCCCGATGCGGTCGGACCCGCCGCCGGGGGCGTTGGTGGCGATGAGCTCGACGGGCCTTTCCGGCTTCCACTCTTGCGCCGCTGCGCCGGGGACAACCAATGCCACGAGTACCACAGCACGCAGGGTCAGACGAAGGTCTTTCATTACCGCCCGCAAATAATAGACATGCACTGAATCACTCTTCGTAATCGCACGCATCCCGTTCTACTTGGCCCCCGCATCCTTCACCGCCTGCCGCCACTTGCGGATTTCCTGGGCAACATAGGCGCGCGCGTCCGCTTCGACCCGATACTCCACGTCGAAGCCGTTGTCCGCAAGGCGCTTGCGAAATTCCGGCGGCTCGAGCACGGTGCGCATTTCGGTGGCCAGCCTTTTTTGAATCGCGGCGGGCAGCCCCGCCGGTGCCACCAAAAAGCGAAAGGCGCCCGGGTTCACCGCCCCCAGTCCAACGCTGGCGTAGGTAGGCACGTTGGGCAGCGTGTAGTGAGGGGCCGTGCCGGTGATGGCGAGCGGGATCAGGGTTCCGGCCTGAAGCTGCGCCATCACCGATCCCGGCACCACAGAGGTGACGTCGGTATGACCGCCGAGGAGTTCCAGAATCGCCGCGCCCGCGCCCTTGTACGGTATGTGCAGCAGATCAATCTTTGCCGCGGTCATCAGCATCTGCCCCGTCAGGTGGCTCGATGATCCCACGCCGGCGGAGGCGAACTTGATTTTTCCCGGTTGACTCTTCGCCAGCGTCACCAGTTCCTGGATGGTGCGCACTTTGAGCCCCGGGTGCGTAATCAGCAGCGAGGGCGAGGTCGCGATAATCGCAATGAAAACGAAATCGCGCTCGCTGTTGTAGGACAATTTTTCCACGATCGCAGGGTTGATGGCGAACGCGGTATCGAACACCCCCAGTGTGTAGCCGTCGGCAACCGAGTTGGCGAGTATCTGCGTGCCGATCACGCTGCCCGCGCCGCCGCGGTTGTCCACCACCATCTGCTGACCGATCAATTCGCCGAGACGCGGCGTTACGAAACGCGCCAGCAGGTCCGTCCCGCCACCCGCCACGAACGGCACGATCACGCGGATCGGGCGTGTGGGGTAGTCGGCGGCGTTGGCCCACGCGAACGGCAACGACAAGGCCACAGCCAACACGATCTGCAGCGGGTGGGAGCAGGTGATGGTCGACATAAGCACAGTCTAATACCAATATCGCGGGCCTGTCACTTCAAATCCGCTTTCTCATACGTGAAAAGCCAGTAATAATCGAACAAGTCGAATCGCATATTGTGACCATAAGCCGACACCTCGGCATTGAGTTCGGCCGCGGAGGGGAAGTTCTTCAACACCACATGCTCAGAGCCGTCGTCCAGCCGGCGCCTTTGATAGGTATTGCCGTCTTCGTCCCGCTGTGAAATCGGTGTGCTGCTGCCTGCAACATAAAGGTTGTCGAGAAACACGACTTTTGCGCCCGCAACCAGTCGCCGGTCCAGCGCCTCCAGGAATCGTGAGCGGTCACGCGCGGCAACGTGCGACCACCAAAATCCGGCGAATGCTGCATCAAACATACCCAGCGCTTCAGGCAGCAGGTAGGCATCCGCCACTTTAAAATTCACCTGCCCGGCGGGCCAGGCCTTTTCCGCGGCAACCGCCAGCGTTTCCGGGTTGGCATCGACTGCGACTATGCTACTCGCCTCATCCGCGAGATATTGCGTCCAGTATCCCGTGCCGCAAGCAATCTCCAGCACGCGGCGGCCTGCGAACAGGGACGGTAACAGCGCCCTGAGTCGCATGAGGTCGGCCTGCCTTTCGGGTTTCTCGTAGATGCGCTCGTACTCACGTGCGCGTGCAGCGTAGTACTGCTTTAGCGATGCTTCAGAAGGGCGCATGTCATTGCCATATTTTATAAAACGTGTTTATAAACAATTATTTACAAGTATGCGGCGTGCCATCTCCCCCGTTAAAAACGGGCGTGGAAAGCGCACACTTATTGGCGTAAAAGTGTAGCCGATATCTGCCCGTACGGCAGATGCGCCGAATGGAGCGCGAACTGGCAGGCCGCACCCGCCCGGTTTACTATGTGCGTTCCCCTGTCTCGGTCTGACTCAAGGAACACACTCACCATGGATACGCACGACACCCATCACGATCATCACCATAGCGGCAAACGAGTAGAAGATTTTCGCCTCATCACCGGCACCGGAAAATTTGCGGCGGACTGGAATGCACCGGGGCAACTTTATGCATACTTCTTACGTGCGGATCATGCGCACGCCGAGATTATTGCGCTGAACACGGCGCGTGCGGCTGCGCACCCAGGCGTCATACAAGTATTCATCGGGGCAGACGCCGTGCGCGAGGGTTATGTCCGGGGGCAGCATTCGTTGACCTTCCCCGGGCGCAACGGCATGAAAGCGAAGGTGCTGGACCGGCCGGTGCTGGCCCATGGCAAAGTGCGTTTCGTCGGCGAGGCAGTGGCCTTGGTGGTGGCGCAAACTGCTGCCGCCGCGGCAGAGGCCGCAGAGTTGATCGAGATTGATTACAAAGAACTGCCGCCGCTGGTCAATGCAGAAGACGCGCTCGCAGCGGGTGCGCCGCAACTGGAGGAGGCGGTGCCGGGCAACCTGATTTTCGAGACCGAGGTCGGCGACGAACAGGCAGTTGCCGCCGCGATCCAAAGCGCCGCGCATGTGACGCGGCTCAAGGTGATATCCACGCGCGTAAGCCCCAGTCCGATGGAGCCGCGCGCCTGCCTCGTACAGTACGAGGCGGCGTCTGGTGAATATCGCTTGAATGTACCCATGCAGGGTGTCACTACTATACGCAAAGCGCTATCGACTTATTCGAAGGTTCCGGAAGACAAGCTGATTCTCGAAGTGCGCGATGTCGGTGGCGGCTTTGGCCAGCGCTCGCCGGCGTATCCCGAGTACCTGGCGCTGATGATCGCCGCGAAAACCACCGGCAAGCCGGTGAAGTGGGTAGCAACGCGTGGCGAAGCGTTTCTCGCGGATAACCACGGTCGCAACACCATCATCGACGGCCAGCTCGCGATGGACCGTGACGGCAAATTTTTAGCACTGCGCTTCGACTGGATCAACGACATGGGTGCGTATCTCGCACCGGGGCCGCTGGGGCATATCCGCAACGCCACCACCTGCATGACCGGCGTCTACCGCATTCCCGCGCTGTATGCGAATTACCGCGTGCCACTAACGAACACCACGCCGGTGGGTGCGTACCGCGGCGCCGGGCGTCCCGACGTCGCCTACGCGGTTGAGCGCATCGTAAGCCGGGCTGCGGTCGAGATGGGAATCGATGCGGCCGAGCTGCGGCGGCGCAACTTCATCCCGAATGAGGCCTACCCCTACAAAACACCGGTCGGCTCCACTTATGAAAACGCCGATCTGCCGGGGCTGCTCGAGCAGGCGCTGCAATTCGCAGATTGGAAAGGCTTTGCGGCACGCCGCGCGCAGTCGGCAACAACCGGCAAGCTGCGCGGCATCGGCATCGCAGTGGTGATCGAGCCCACCGGCGCCGGCAATGCGCCTACCGACGAAATCGAACTGGAACTCGAAGCGAGCGGCACCATCACCGTCTACACCGTAGCCAAGACCCAGGGCCACGGCCACGAGACCACGATGGCGATGATCGTGTCGGATGCGCTCGGCATAGCCATGGAACAGGTCAAAGTGGTGCAGTGTGCGCCGGGCACCAAGCTGCAAGGCAATGGCACTGGCGGCTCGCGCACCATGGTGGGTGCGGGCAGCGTGTGTTATCTCGCAGCGCAGAAGCTGATTGAAGAAGGCAAGTCGCTGGCTGCGCTGGAGCTCAAGGTGGAGCCGTCGCAGGTGCAATACGCCAAGGGCGAATTCCGCTCCAGCGAATCGCCGCTGGTCGTCAAGCTGGCGGATCTCGCGAAAACGAAAACGCTGACCCTTAAAGCCGACGGCAAGTTCGGCTCGACCTTTCCCAACGGCTGCCACATCACCGAAGTCGAGGTCGATACCGAAACCGGCGCACCGGAAATCGTTTCGTACTGCGCCGTCGATGACTGCGGCGTGGTCATCCACCATGCGATCGTCGAAGGCCAGTTGCACGGCGGCGTGGTACAGGGCGCGGGCCAGGTGTTCGGCGAACACATCGTCTACGATCAAAAGTCAGGGCAGCCGCTCTCTGCAAGTTTCATGGATTACTTCATGCCGCGCGCCGGCCTGCTGCGCGAGTTGCGCGGCGAGGAACATCCCACCACCAGCAAGGTGAGTCCACTCGGCGTCAAAGGCATGGGCGAGTCCGGCTGCACCGCGTCTATACCTTCACTCGTCGACGCGGTGATAGACGCACTGCGCCCGCTCGGCGTGCAGCAACTGGATATGCCGCTGACGCCGTCAAAGCTTTGGCACGCGATGCAAGGGGCAAAGCAGAAATAGCGGCAGCTCGTAAGCCGCGTAGCGTATTGCGGGCTACGCTTGCTGCTGTGGAAACTCGCTTACAGCCAAGTCACGCTGGCAGTCTGCGCCTGCGCGGTTTACCATCCGCTACTCCCATTCCATTCCGTCTGTTTCAAGGAACAAAATCAACATGGCTACGCACGACCCTCAGCACGGCGCTCAGCACGATCATCACCACAGCGGCAAACGGGTAGAAGACTTGCGTCTCATCACCGGCACCGGCACCTATGCCGCGGACTGGAATGCGCCGGGACAACTGTATGGCTGCTTTGTGCGTTCGGATCATGCGCATGCTGAAATTGTTTCGGTCAACGCCACGCGCGCGCTGGCCTATCCCGGCGTGAAGCAGGTGTTCACCGGTGTAGACGCCGTGCGCGAAGGCTACGTGCGTGCGGCGCATGTGCTGGCCGCGCCGGGTAAGAACGGCATGCAAGCGCGCGCGCTGGACCGGCCGGTGCTGGCGCACGGCAAAGTACGCTTTGTCGGCGAAGGTGTGGCGCTGGTGGTGGCGGAAAGCGCCGCCGCGGCGGAGGATGCCGCCACCCTGGTTGAAGTCGAGTACCGTGAACTGCAGGCGCTGGTGGATCCCGAGCAGGCGCTCGCTCCCGGCGCACCGCAGCTCGACGACGCCGTGCCGGGCAACCTGGTTTACGAAAGCGAGACCGGCAGTGAAGCTGCCGTTACCGCGGCGATCAAAAGTGCTGCACACGTGACACGGCTCAGAATCGATTCCACCCGCGTCACGCCCAGCCCGATGGAGCCGCGTGCCTGCCTCGTTGCTTACAATGCAGCCAACGGCGAATACCGTTTCAATGTGTGCACGCAGGGCGTTACCACGCTGCGCAAAATGCTGTCGTCGTGGACCCATGTCGCGGAAGACCAGTTGATTTTCGAGGCGCGCGATGTCGGCGGCGGCTTTGGTCAGCGCACGCCGGCGTATCCCGAGTACGCGGCACTGATGATCGCTGCCAAGGCCTTGGGCAAGCCGGTGAAATGGGTATCGTCACGGGTGGAAGCGTTTCTCACCGACAATCACGGCCGCGGCAACATCGCCGAGGGCGAACTGGCGATGGACCGCGACGGCAAATTTGTTGCGTTCCGGCTGAACTGGATTGCCGACATGGGCGCCTATCTGTCGCCGGGGTCAGCGGGGCATATACGCAACACCACCGTGTGCCTGACCGGGGTGTATCAAATACCGGCGCTGTATGCGTTGTTTCGCGTGCCGCTCACCAACACCACGCCGATGGGTTCGTATCGCGGCGCGGGACGGCCGGACATCGCCTATGTGGTCGAACGTTTTGTCGATCAGGCCGCAGTCGAAATGGGGCTGGATGCCGCCGAGATACGGCGGCGCAATTTCATTCCACCCCACGCATTCCCGTATAAAACGCCCACCGGTTCGATCTATGAAAATGCCGATCTGCCGGGCCTGCTCGCCAAAGCACTCCAGCTCGCCGACTGGAACGGCTTTGCCACGCGCCGCGCGCAATCGGCGGCGGCGGGTAAGCTGCGCGGCATCGGCATAGCCACCGTGATCGAGGGTTCCGGCGCTGGCAATGCGCCTAAGGATGAAGTCGAACTAGAACTCGATGCCAGCGGCACCATTACCGTCTACACCGTATCCAAGTCGCAGGGCCACGGCCACGAAACCACCATGGCGATGATCGTGTCCGACGCGCTCGGCATAACCATGGACAAAGTCAAAATCGTGCAATGCGCGCCGGGCAGCAAGCTCGAGGGCAATCACACCGGCGGCTCGCGCACCACGGTGGGCGTGGGCAGCGTGTGTTATCTCGCGGCGCAAAAGCTGATTGAAGAAGGCAAGTCACTGGCCGCACTGGCGCTAAAACTTGAGCCCTCGCAAATTCAGTATGCCCAAGGTGAGTTCCGTTCGAATCAATCGCCGCACACTGTCACCTTGGCAGATCTCGCGAAAACAAAAACACTCAAGCTCATGGCCGAAGGCAAGTTCGGCTCCACCTTCCCCAACGGCTGCCACATCACCGAAGTCGAGATTGATCAGGAAACCGGCGCACCGAAAATTGTGTCGTATAGCGCAGTGGATGACTGCGGCGTCGTCATCAACCACGCCATCGTCGAAGGCCAGTTGCACGGCGGCGTGGTGCAAGGTGCCGGCCAGGTGTTCGGCGAACAAATCGTCTACGACCCCAAATCCGGGCAGCCGCTGACAGCGAGTTTCATGGACTACATCATGCCGCGTGCCGGGCTGGTGCCGGAACTGCGCGGTGAAGAACATGCCACCACCAGCAAGGTGAGCCCGCTCGGCGTGAAGGGCGTGGGTGAATCCGGGTGCACTGCTTCGATACCCTCGCTCGTAAACGCGACGATGGATGCGCTACGCACGGTAGGGGTGACGCATCTGGATATGCCAATGACGCCTTCGAGATTGTGGCATGCGATGCAGGGGGCGCAGCAGAAATAGCGAAGGAACGTGTAGCCCGTAATACGCTGCGCTTGTTACGGGCTACTACTGCTTAATTCACGACTTGATACCCAGCAGTTTTGCCGCAGTACCGCCGAGCATGGCGATACGCTCATCGTCGGTGAATCCGGGTGCATTCAGGATGTGCGTCACCGGATCTTCGTGCCACGGGATCGGGTGATCGGTGCCTATGACGAGCTGGCTCACACCGACTTCGGCTGCCAAGTGGCGTAGCATTTCCGAAGTAAACACCAGCGTGTCGTAGTACATCGTCTTCAGATATTCGGTCGGTTTCTTTTTCAATTTGACGTTGGGGTCGCAATGCCAGGGGGCGACGCGGCAGGGGTGATCCGAGCGCGGTGCGTACGAAGGCAGGAAGCCGCCGCCGTGCGCGGAACACAGCTTGAGGTTGGGAAATATATCCAGCGTGCCGTCGAATATCAGGTGCGACAGGCAGATGGTGGTGTCGAGCGGATTGCCGATGGTGTTGGCGAGCCAGCCGTTGCCCTTGAAGCGCCGTGCCAGTTCGGGCGTGCTTTGCGGGTGTATGAAAATCAGCACGCCGAGTTCTTCGGCCTTGGCCCAGAACGGGTGAAATTTGGGATCGGAGAATTCTGCGTCGGCGCAGCTTGCGCCGACCGCAGCCCCGCGCAGGCCGAGTTTCTTGACCCCGTGTACCAGTTGTTCCACTGCCAGTTTGGGGTCTTGCAGCGTTACCGAAGCGAAAGCGACCAGCCGCTCCGGATACAAGGCGCACATCTCGGCCAATTTTTCGTTCTGGACGCGGCAGATTTCGGCAGCAAGATCGCGCTCTTCACGATACCAGAACGGGTTGATGCTCAGCGCCTCAATATCGACACCCTGCTTGTCCATCGCCGCCATGCGCGTGGGGCCTACCTCGTCGAGATTGGGAAACTGATGGTCGGCGGAGGTTTTCCCGGCGAGCGTGAAGGCCTCCGGCACGATGCAGTGCGCGTGCACATCGATGGTTTTTACGCGTTTGCCGTTGATCGACACCTGCCGCCGCTGCCCGCCCGCGGCAGGTTGTCCCGCAACGGCGCTGGTCATATTGCAACCGGTAAACACCACCGGTGAAGGTTTCCTGCCGGATTTGCTGCGCTCTTGCATGTGCTGCTCTCCCTGAGTGGATGGTTATGGTGTGGCGTGCTACAGCTGGATGCCGGTGCGGCGAATCAGCTCCGCGATCGGGGGCACGAACGCGCGACTGTCGATGAGGGTAGGCTTCATAGTAGCAGAGGTGTTACGATATTTGAAAATGATTGCTTACTCAACACGGTCAACACGAATGCCGCATCCCTCTGCTACGCCCGTGCGCGCCGTGGCTATCGCCCTCGCTGCGATCATTATGGGTAGCGGCAGTGGCGCAACAGGTGCGCAAAGTTACCCGGCAAAAACGATACGCATGGTGGTTCCGTTCGCGCCGGGGGGCGGTACGGACGTGATCGCTCGCCACCTGGCAGTGCGCATGTCCGAATCGCTTAAACGACAGATTGTGGTGGACAATCGCGCAGGGGCCAACGGCATCATCGGCACTGAAAACGTTGCGCATGCGCCTGCCGATGGTTACACACTGCTGTTTGTATCCAGCCCACACTCGGTAAATCCCAGTTTATATGCCAAGCTGCCCTACGACACGACACGGGATTTCGCACCGGTTTCCATGGCAGCGACGTCGCCCTATGTATTGGTCGTGCATGCTTCCCTGCCGGCGCGCAACATCAAAGAACTGATCGCGCTGGCGAAGGCGCGACCGGGGCAAATCGACTACGCCTCCGGTGGATCGGGCAGCTCGGCGCATTTGGCCGCAGCGTTATTTAGCCAGATGGCGGGTATTCAGCTGCACGAGATACCCTACAAGGGTGCAGGGCCGGCGCTGACAGCCGTGTTGGCCGGGCAGGTCGCGCTGGTCTTTGGCAACGCGCTGACGGTCAAGCCGCACATTCAAAGCGGGCGGCTGCGCGCATTGGGCATCGCCAGCCCCCAACGTTCCGCCTCTGCACCAGATATACCCACGATCGCGGCGTCGGGCGTGCCGGGCTACAGCGCAGACGCCGTGCTGGGATTGCTGGCACCTGCGCGCACGCCGCGGCTGGTTATCGAATTGTTGAACGCCGAGGTGCATAAGGCGATGCGCTCGGCGGAAATGACCGAGGCCATGAAGAACGCAGGCGCGGAAGTCGCATTGAGCACGCCCGAAGAATTTGGCCGGCTTATCGAATCCGAAATCCAACGCTGGGGCAAAGTCGTGCGCAGCCTGAACCTGAAAGCGGAATAAGCGACACGCCGCAGAGCACCTGCGGCATGTGCGCTGCGCTTTAAGCTTCTATGTTTTCAAAATCTCCATGCCCTCCCTGGCATCGAGTTCACAGGCATTCACCGTCATTGCCAACATGCAATAGTAGCCAATCGACCCGGTCAGCTCGATCAATTCGTCGTCGCCGAAGCGCTTGCGAATCGCGCTCATGTCTTTGGTACTGATGCGGTGCTTGCGCAGCAGGTCGCGCGTGAACTTTACGATTTGCAGGTCTGCCGGCGGGATGCTGCGGGAGTGATTGTTGCGGATCGCGGTGATGGTTTTCTCCGGCACGCCCATGCGCCGTGCGGAACCGCTCTGGGCGCCCCACACATAGATTGCCTCGAACTCGCGCGCGGCCACCATCGCGGCAAGCACGCGTACGCGCATGTCGAGTTTGCCTTCGAAACGCACGTAGGCGCCCAGATGCGCGGCGCGGCCGGCCAGTTCCGGACAATGCATAAACATCGAGAACGGCCCCGCAAGCCCGCCACGGCTCTTTACGATGGCGTCGGCAATACCGCGGCTTTTGGCGGCAACTTGGTTCCTGCTGGTGATAGGCGTAAGTCTAGGCATGCTCGTTCTCCCCTGTGGTGTTTGGTGTAAATAGCCTGCGCGCTGGAGTCTTCGCCGCAGGCGCGCTCCCCGTCACATGCCCAGTATGCGCCCGATCTCCGCGATGTAACGGCTGGCCTGCAGGCCTTCAGCCACGGCGGCGTCCAGCGTGTCCTCGACACCGTCGCGTATGCCGTGCAGCGCGTCTCTCACCCAGTGATGCCTGCGCACCGGAGACTGAAGCAGGTTCTTCAAGGTCAGCACCTCGTCTTTGAGGCGTTGAACATCCCTGGAGTCACCCTGGATTTTTTGCAGATCGCGCTCGAGCGCATCGATCAGCGCGCCGACTTCGTCCAGGTTGATCTCGCGGCTAGTGTCGTCGTGCGGTCTGCTATTGGTCACGGGTGCATGCTCCGGTCGCTGTCAGGCCATACTACACCTTTCAGTGGCGAAAATTCGCCGGATTGACTCACCGCCGCTCCATGCTACAGTTCACCCGGTAAAACGCGGTTAAAAATACAAAACTCAAGGACCGGAGGATCACATGACAGCAACACAGCTGTGGCAGTGGCGATGTGCAGTGGCGTTGATGGTAGGCGGCCTGGCTGGGCCGGTTGCTGCGCAGGGTTATCCGGCGAAAACCATCCGCATCCTTATCGCATACCCCTATGGCGGCGGCTCCGATTTCACGGCGCGTCCCATCGCACAAAAACTGACCGAACGCTGGGGCCAGCAGGTCATCGTCGAAAGCCGGCCCGGTGCCGCCGCGATGATCGGCACCGACTTCGTCGCCAAGAGCGCGCCCGACGGCTACACCATGCTGGTGAGCGCATCGAGCGAAGTGTCGATGAACGTGGTGCTGTTCAAGAAAATGGCCTACGACCCGGTGCGCGATCTGCAACCGGTGACACTTATCGGCACTACGCCGCCGCTGCTGCTGGCGCACCCTTCGCTGCCGGTGAAGTCGGTGAAGGAATTGGTGGCACTCGCACGCGCGAATCCCGGTTCGTTGAACTATGCGTCTATCGGCTTGGGTTCGCCGCAGCATTTCGCGGGGGAACTGATGAAGACCACCTTCCGCATCGAAATGTCGCATGTGCCGTACAAAGGCGCTGCGCCGGCATTAATCGACATGGTGGGCGGCCATGTGTCGATCGGGCTGGTCGCGCCGACGGTCGCGATGCCGCATGTGAACTCCGGCAGGCTGCGGGCGCTGGCGGTAACCTCGGCAAAGCGTTCCGCCTCGATGCCCGAGATTCCGACCATCGCCGAATCCGGCGCGCCGGGTTTCGACATCATGCAATGGTACGGCCTGTGGCTGCCGGCGAAAACACCCCGCGATATCGTGGACAAGATCCACGGCGAAGTGGTGCGCATCATTCAGGCGCCGGAATACCGGCAGCGCCAGCGGGAAGTCGCCACCGACATCGTCGGCACCAGCCCCGAATTTCTGGGTGATTTTCAGAAATCCGAAATCGAAAAATACCGCAAGATCGGCGCAGCGGCGGGCATCAAGCAGGAGTGAGTCGTTTCCATCTGCAATGAGGGGCGCCATGCGTAATTTGCGACCAGCATCCATTCCCATACTTCTCATTACCGGCAGCGCACTCGCTGCGCTGCCGATGGTTGCGCGCACAGCGGAGAATTTTCCCAACAAGCCGATGCGCATGATCGTGCCGTTCACCGCTGGCAGCGCGACTGACCTCATCGCGCGCCGGGTCGCTTACAAGATGAGCGACAACTGGAACCAACAGGTGGTGGTGGACAACCGTGGCGGCGCCGGCGGCGCGGTGGGTACGAACATGGTCGCCAAGGCCACAGCCGATGGCTACACGCTGCTGGTACACTCCATCGCCTTTGCGATGACGGCCGCGCTACACGAGAAGCTGCCTTTTGATCCGATTAAAGACCTCACCGGTATCAGCCAGCTTACGGTCAGTACCAGCCTGATTGTGGTGGCGCCGGCGCTCGGCGTTAAATCCGTCAAGGAATTGATCGCACTCGCCAAGCAAAAGCCGGGACAATTGAATTTCAGTTCTTCCGGCGTGGGCAGCGGCATGCACCTGAACGCGGAGAAATTCCGATTTGCCGCCGGCATTGATGTCGTGCATGTGCCCTACAAGGGTGTGCCGGAACAGCTCGTCGACATCGTGACCGGGCGCATACAGTTTGTGCTGACACCGCTGGTGCCGGCGTTGCCGTTTATCCGGGATGGACGCTTGCTGCCACTGGCAGTGACCACCGCGCGCCGCGCGGCGATTTTGCCCGATATTCCGACCGTCGCAGAAGCAGCGGTGCCCGGTTACGAGTTTCAGGCGTGGTTTGGCGTGTTCGCGCCCGCCGCCACGCCGCGAACCGTGATCCATCAGATCAGCAAGGAAGTTGCGCGCATCGTGGGGCTTGCGGACATCCAAAAGCAATTCCTGCTGCAGGGCGAAGAGGGACGGCCCAGCACGCCGGAGGAATTCACCCGTTTCGTGCGCGACGAGATCGATAAGACCCGCACCATCGTCAAGCTCGCCGGCATCCGCGTCGAGTAAGCAGCCCGCCACAAGTACGGACTTTCAGCGGCGCGAGCGCGCGCATCGTAACCATCTCAAAGTAAAGGGAGTAGCACATGAATGAACGGCAAAAAGATCGACGTACCCTGCTCAAAGCGGCCACGGCACTGGCAGTGACCGGCGTCGCCTCCGCCACGGGCTGTGCGCAACCCGGTAACAGCAACCGCGGGGCTGAAGCCCCAGTACTGCCTACACTGCCCGGACGAGGCGAGTTCGTGATTCGCGGTGCCACTGTGCTATCGATGGATGGCGCGGTCGGCGATTTCGCGCGCGGTGATGTGCATGTGCGTGACGGCGCCATCGTTGCGGTGGCACAGCAGATTACTGCGCCGGCAGCCACGGTGATAGACGCCGGCGGCATGATTTGCATGCCCGGATTTATTGATACGCACTGGCACCTGTGGACCAGCCTGTTCCGCTCGATGATGCGCGTTGATGATCCCGCGCGCGGCTATTTTCCGGTGAGCAACACTTTGGGCCGCCTGTTCACGCCGCAGGACAGTTATCGCAGTGTGCGGCTCGGGCTTGCCGAGGCGCTGAGCGCGGGCGCGACCACAGTCCACAACTGGGCGCACAACATTGCCACGTCGGATCACGCGGACGCGGAGCTGCGTGCGATGCGCGACGTGGGCCTGCGCGGACGCTTTTCCTATGGTCCGGCGCAGGGCATGCCCAACGACCAGTCCATGGATCTTGAGGGTCTGGCCAAAATCAAACAGCGGTGGATGCCCAATGACGGCACGCTGACGCTGGGTATTTGCTCGCGCAACGTCGGCGACTCCACCAATCTTATGCGCGGCAATATATCGGTTGCCACAGCACGCCAGGACTGGGGCGGCGCGCGCGCTCTCGGTTTGCCGATTACCATGCACACCTCCGGCCCCAGTCCGATCAAGCTGTTGGATAGCGCAGGCCTGTTGGGTCCTGATGTGCAACTGGTGCATCCGCTGCTGACCACGGCCGAGGAACGGCAGATTCTAAAGGCGCGTGGCGTGAGTTACAGCACGTCACCGGTGGGTGAGTCGACGCGTCCGGCAAGCGCCGGCGTCATCCAGTTGGCGGAACTGCTGGAGGCCGGCGTCAAAGTCAGCATGTCCATAGACCACACCGGCACCTATAACGTTGATTTTTTCCAGTGCATGCGCTTTTTGCATAGCCTGCACCGGCATCGTGTCGGTGCGCGTGTGCGGTTGACGGCGAAACGGCTGGTGCAGCTCGCGACTCTCGACGGCGCGGTGGATTTGGGCATTGCCGATCGCACCGGTTCACTGACCCCCGGCAAACGCGCCGACATCATTCTCGTGCGCACCGGCGACATCAACATGGCGCCGTTGGGCGATCCTTACGAATCGCTGGTGTCACTCGGGCAGCCGCGCAACGTCGATACGGTAATCGCCGATGGGCGCATCCTGCAACGTGGCGGGCGCTTTATCGCGCTCGATCACGCCACGGTACTGCGAGAGGCTATTGAGGCCGGCGCCGCCCTGCGCGTGCGGGCGAAGCTGGACTGAGGTTCATTGCCTGCAGAGATTGGTTTTGCCTGATCAACAACATGAAGGATGAGAATATTATGCCCATAGTCGGTAAATGTATTTTTACGGTTTCGATGGATGTCGACCCTGACAAGGAAGCGCTTTTCAACGAGGTGTATGACCAGGAGCATATACCGCTGATTACCCAAGTGCCGGGGGTGATCTCGGCGACGCGCGCACGGCTCGACACGCTGCGCCTTACGATGGGTGGAGAGACCCGGGTTATGGATCCGCAAGGTGCACCCCGCTACGCCGTTATCTATGAACTCGAGAGCGAGGATGTGCTGGTGAGTCCCGCATTCGCGCAGGCCGTCGACCACGGGCGCTGGCCGACGCAGGTGCGGCCTTATACGCACAATCGCCACCACACCCTGCATCAGGTCATTTCGGCTTAGGTCAACAGGCCCTAGCGAATAAGCGCCGCTTTACGCACGCTGTCGATCAACGAGGTGCGCAACAGAAACTGCCGGTGTCGCGCAGGGGCGGCAGCGGTGCTGCGCAATTGCTCGAAATGGGCCTCGCGCACGACGGGATCCTGCGCTTCGAGCCGTTTCTTGTTGTTGACCGTCTGCTCCTGCACAAACTCGATGTTGATGGGACGCCGGCGGCGGTCGTAAAGGTCGAGCTCGTCTTCGCTGCTGTGGTCACTGCAGTAGCCTGCCAGCCGCTCGGCAAGCTCCACGCCATCGTGAATACCGCAGTTCAGGCCCAGTCCGCCGATCGGGTTATTGACGTGAGCGGCGTCGCCCGCCAGAAATACCCGGCCCGTGCGAAAGGTTGCCGCCACCCGCTGGTGTACTTTGTACAAATTGCGGTGAACAATCCGGTACGGCGAGGTGCGCGGGAAAAAGCGTTGCAGCCTTTGTTGTGCTTCGTGGTCGCTCAAGGCGAGTTCATCGCTTTCGTCATCCCGCGTCGGGAAAACCACGCGCCACAGACCTTTGCCGTCGTCGCCTGCAACCTTAAACAGATTTGCCCATTCGTCGGGGTCGGAGAAGTAATTGCGCAAACAGTAACCGCGCTCCGTTTCGAAATCGAACGGTGTGGTGAGCACGATAAATCGCTCTGGCCAGGTATAGCCCTCGAAGTCGATGGCCAGGCTTTTGCGTACCATGCTGCGTCCACCGTCCGCGCCCACCAGAAAGTCTCCGCTGAATTTTCTGATCCCAGCCGCGGTGTCGACGGTCAGCTCGACGCCTTGGGCGTGCGCGTCCACCGCCGCCACGCGCGCAGAGAAATGCACCTCAGCGCCCGGCAGCGCCCGCAACCGTCCCAGCGCCAGGTGCGCGAGCTTGTGCTGCTCGCACTGCACCACGAACGGATAGGCGGTGTCCTGGCGCAGCACTTCGTGATCGAACTCTACGATCAAGCGGCTGCTCGGGCGGTCGTGAAACTGAAAGGTGCGCGCTGTCAGCCCCTGCCGCATCACCTCTTCGCTCAGGCCGAGGCCCGCCAGCAGTTCCAGCGTTGCTGGATGCGTGGTCGCCGCGCGTGGCGCGTCGCTGATTTGCGCTTCGGCCTCGAACACCGTGACCGCAAACCCGCGCTGCGCGAGCGCGAGCGCGGTGATCATGCCGACCGGGCCGCCGCCAGCAATCAGTATGCGTGGAGTACTCGCCATGCGTAGCGCGTTACCACAGGTGCCGGAAGCCGGGCGCGACCACGTCGTCATACGCAGGCGTTGCGGCAAGAATCCCCATGTTTCGGGCAAACCCGTTCAGCGCATCCACTGTCCGTGGCGAAATGGCGGGATCAAAAAACGGTGCATCGCGCCGGATGAGTTCGGTGATGAGTGCCAATTCAGCCGCGGGAAAATGTTTTTTCGCGGCCACTAGCGCCAGCCCCGGGTCGCGTTTAAGCGCCTGTTGCGCAGCAACCAGCGCGCGCACCGCGCCGGCGACGACGGCGGGCTCCTGATCTATTTTTTTCTGCGTGGTCACCAAGGCGGGGAACGTATAGTCGCGCGCGGCCGGCGGCCCGTCGCCGCGCCGCGCATCGAGCACCAGTGTGCCGCTGCCATTGCGCACCGCGATCTCGGCACCCATGCCGTTCGCCCAGAAACCATCCAGTTTCCCTTCTTCGAGCGCTTTCGCTGCTGCCACACCAAAGGACACCCCGCTGCCCGCAGTGCCGGGCACCGGCCCGATTTGCACATCGCGCACCGGGTCTATGCCGGCTTCGACCAGCATGCGCGTGAGACCGTCCACGGGACCGGGCGCCGCCCCAATACGCAGCCCTTTTACGGCAGCGAGGTCACCGCGTTTTGCGCCGATGTCCTTGCGCAGTATCAAGAACCAATACATGTGCTGAGCGAGCGCGGCCAGCAGCTTGCACCCGTTCCAGTCCTTGAAGGCATAGAGTGGCGCGTGCGCGGCACCGGCAACAAAATCGAGATTGCCATCGCGCAGTTCTTCGTAGGTGCGGGTGACAGGGAAGAGCAGTTCTATCGTGGCGTCCAGCCCCTCCCGCTTAAAGCAGCCAAGCTCAACTGCAGCAATGGCCGGAAAATAGGACGGCGATACCATATCGGGAATGGCAACGCGCAGCGGTCGCAATGGCGGCAGCGTCATGGGCTGGTGCGCTTATCTTCATCGAAGTAATGGATTTCGACCAGCAGGCACCCGCTGTCGGATTTGAACGGCCCGTGCGGCGTGCCCGGAGGCCGGCAGGCGTAGGTATTCGGGCCGAATTTGATACCGCCCTTGCCTTGCCGGTCACAGCCGACGATGAGATCGCCGGAAATGAGATAAACCTCTTCCCAGTAGGGATGCACGAACGGTTCTGTGGTGTAAACACCGGGCGCGAAACGCAGGTGACGCGTGCGGTGGCCGCGCCCGGATTGCTCGTCGAGGGTGCCGGCGAGTATCTGTTGCTCGATACCGCGCGGGTAGCCCTCAGGTGTCTCCCACCCGGCACTGGAATCTATTTTGTAGAACTCTTTGTGTTCTTTATGAATTGCCATGCTCGCCCCCGAATGCGTCAACGAAGTACCAAGGTGTTATTTTGACATTGTTTCATAGCGAATCGCACGTTTCACCGCGTCAATCTACTTTCGCCTTCAGCGTCTTTGCGATCAACGCATATTTTTCGACTTCGCTTTTGATCAATGCCGCGTACGCCTCGACGCTGCCGCCGACAGGATCCACGCCGTTGGCCGCGTACTTTTCCAGCAGGCTCGGCGAGACCATTGCCTTGTTCACCGCATGGTTAAGCCTGGTGATGACAGCCCTGGATACACCCACCGGCGTTATCAGACCGGCCCACACCGTTACCTCGTAACCGGGCACGCCGGATTCGGCGATAGTTGGCAGATCAGGAAAATTTGACACGCGCTTCAACCCGGTGACAGCGATGCCGCGCAGCCGCCCCGCGCGATGATGCGGCACGATCGAGCTCATGCTCTCGAAAATGAGTTGCACCTGCCCGCTCATCATATCGGTCATCGCTTGTGCGCCACCTTTGTAGGGCACATGCGCGATATTGACCCCCGCCATCTGCTTAAACAGTTCGCCCGCCAGATGGCCCGGCGAGCCGTTGCCCGACGAGCCGTTAAGCAGCTTGCCTGGATTCGCCTTCGCGTAATCGATCAGCCCGCGCACGGTTTTGATGGGCAGCAATGGGGTCACCGCCAGCAACTGACTGCCGGTATTGGTCTGCGCGATGGGCTGCACATCCTTAAGCGCGTCATACGGCACTTTGGGCAGAATGCTGCGATTGATCGCCAACCCGCCGATGTTGCCGTAGCCGATGGTGTAGCCATCGGCAGCAGCGCGCACCACCATGTCGATGCCGATGGTGAGTCCACCGCCGGGCCGGTTGTCGACCACCACCTGTTGGCCGAGTATGCGCGTGAGTTCAAAGGCGATGATACGCGCCGAGGTATCAGACGCGCTGCCGGCGGCCTGCGGCACGATGTAGCGCAACGGGCGCTCGGGATACTGCGCCGCTGCGTGGCTAGACATGAGGCTGGCGGCAACGACACACAGCGTGCCAGCGAGCACGCAGTAGCCACGGCCATGAACGCGCGCTCCCGATTGCGGCGGGGCGTCACTGCTCTTCATCGGTTGCTCTCCCCACCACAGTAAGCTCCATCAGCATGAGATCACTAAACGGGCAGGCTAATTCTTCTTCAGGAACGCCGCGAGCGCGCCGGTCTCTTCCTGCTGGCCTGCGTGGTCGGCCGCGAGTCGCGTGTAGAAATCGGCGATGGCCTGGTACATTTGCCTGGCCTGCTGGTCCTCGCCGACGAAGTCCGCGATCTCCTGCATCTCACCGACGAAGCGATAGGCTTTGTCGAACATATCCGGCACCGCGCGCTGGAAGTTCGCGATGAACGCCGGATGGCTGCGCTCGAGCTCGCCGCGCAGCTTGTCGGCGACACCAGCACGGGTCGCGGCCAGCATCATCATCGATCCCAGCGCAGTGATGCCCTTGGTAATGCCAGCATAGGACATCTTCAAGGCGGAGGCGGCGCCGAGTGGGCCGTTGATCACGTTGACCTTGATACCGAAGTCGTTGAGTACGCCCAATTTCTCTGCGTCGGGACCGGAAGCGTGCAGAAACGGGCTGTGGTCCCCCTGCGGTGGCAAACCGATGATGCCGACATCGACAAACGGCGCGCCCGCCTTCAGGATGACGTTAGCGATCACGATCTTGGTCGGCGGACTCACCGCGTTGCAATCGACATAGATCGGCTTTTTGTTGCCGGGAGCGATCAACGTCGCCATCTTCTCGGCCAATGCCAGCGCATCGCTCGGCGGACAGATCGACAGGAAGAAATCCGCTTGAGCGCATTCCTGGTCGGAGACCGCGACCATGCCAGCAGCGTGGGCCCGCTGGGCACTGGCTCCGCTACGCCCGGTGAGCGAGGTGATGACACGCAGGCCACGCTGCACCAGGCGCGCGCCTATGCCGGCACCCATGGCGCCCTGTGCAACTACTGCAACGGTTGGATTCATTTTTTCATTCCTTGTGTGGTGCGGGTACAATTATATCGGCGTACATGCGCGGTTGGCGCATGCCTGCAACGCCCATGAAATCGTTTCTCGGGGATTTTGTAACGTAGTATAAGGACGAGGAGAACTGTTTGTGAAATTATGTTTTGCCAAGAATCTCGCCGTGCTGTTGGTGGCAGCAGGCAATGCCCATGCGGCACCAATCAGCGTGCCCGCGGACCCCGCGCCCGGCTATCCGGCGCGGCCGATACGCATGATCGTGCCGTTTCCACCTGGCGGCAGCAACGACATCATGGGGCGTTATTTCGCGCATTATCTGACTGAGCGCCTGGGGCGGCAGGTGGTAATGGACAATCGCGCCGGTGCCGACGGCATTATCGGCACCGAGATCGTAGCGCGCGCGCAAGCCGACGGTTACACCCTGCTGGTGGCTTCCGCGGCACATGCCGTCAATGGCGCAACGCGCAAGCTACCCTACGATCCGCTCAATGCCTTCGCGTGGGCCGGAACGCTGGGTCTGGGGCCGAGCGTGCTTTCGGTGCATGCGGCGGTGCCGGCCAATTCGGTGAAGGAATTGATCGCGCACGGCAAGGCGCATCCCGGCAAACTGGTGTTTTCGACATCCGGCGGCTATGCGCAATTCAGCTCCGAGTTGTTTCATCACCTGTCTGGTATGAAACTGATAGTGGTAGTTTACAAAGGTGGCTTCCCTGCACTGCTGGACACGATGGCAGGGCAGGCGCAAATCAATTTGGGGTCGTTGATTCAGACGCTTCCGCATTTGAAAGGCGGCAAGATCAAGGCGCTTGCCACCACTGGTGCCAAGCGCTCGTCGCCGACGCCCGATCTTCCGACGATCGCCGAAGCCGGTGTGCCGGGTTATGAGGCGAACAACTGGTGGGCCGTCGGTGCGCCTGCGGGGACGCCTGCCGGCATTATCACCAAGCTCAACATGGAAATCGCGCGCTACCTGAAGCTGCCGGAAACGCTCAAGCGCTTCGAGACCGAAGGCGTTGATGCAGACTATCGCACGCCCGAAGAAGTGCGCAAAATGCTACCTCTGGAAATGGCGAAATGGGCGAAGGTGGCGAAGCTGGCGAATATTCGCAGTCAATAAATAATCGGTGCACCACCTTACGCACCCGCAATCCACCGGAGACATCATGTATTACCCTGGCAACTGGATACACAGCTTTCCGCAAAATTTTCAATGGTCGAACGCCACTCTGGTGTGCAAGGGCATGGCGCCCTATGGCGCGGTGGCGCTTGGCGAAATCGACTGGATCGTGCAAAAGCTGCACCAGCGCGCGGGCGAGGCCAATGCGGGGGATGCCTGGCACGAAGAATGGTGCGCGGTCGCTGATAAGGTGGCCGCTGCAGGCGATGCAGCGGCGAAGGCCGGCAATAGCGCTACCGCGGGAAACAACTATTTGCGCGCGGGCAACTATTACTACACCGGCGAGCGCATGGTGCCACCCGGCGAACTGAAAACCGCCATCTACCGCAAGGCGCTGCGCTGCTTTCAGGAAGGACTCCAGCGCCGTTATCCCACTCTCGAGATCGTCGAGGTGCCGTACGAGGGCACTACACTCCCTGCGTATTTTCTCAAATCGCCCTACGCCAAAGGCCCAGCACCCACCGTGGTGTTGTTCGATGGTCTCGATAATTGCAAAGAGATGAGCGTACTGTTTGCCGGCGCCGAACTGGCGTACCGCGGATTTCACACGCTGGCGATCGACGGCCCCGGCCAGGGCGAAGCGCTGCGTCTGCGCAATCTGCCGGCGCGTTACGACTACGAGGCCGCAGGCACGCCCGCCTACGAATTTGTCGCCCAGCGCGATGATGTCGATGCCAAACGCGTCGCGATCATGGCCTACAGCGCCGGCGGCTACTACGCGCCGCGCGCCGCCGCGTTCGAGCCACGCTACGCCGCTTGTGTGGCGTGGGGGCCGCATTACGATTACCACGCGGTGTGGCAACAGCGCTGGGCGGCGATGAAGGCGGATTACAACAGCGTCGCATCATCACACTTCCAGTTGCCGTGGGTGCTCGGCACGCCGGATATGGATTCGGCGATGGAGAAAGTCAAAAAATTCACACTCGCCGGTGTCGCCGACAAGATCAAGTGTCCCTTCCTGATTATGTGGGGCACGCAGGACAAGCTCACACCGCGCGCCGTGGCGGACCAGCTGCACGCCAACGTCGGCTCGCAGGATAAGACCCTTAAAATATTCGACGAGGATGAAGGCGGCGCCGAACACTGCCAGGTCGATAATCGGCAGGTCGGTACCGACTACATGGCGGACTGGTTGTCCGCGCGCTTGTTAAAATAGTTCCTTTGACTGGCCCCGGGCACACGATATAATCCATTGTTTTAGCACAGTTAAATAAAGAGACTCGCCATGAGTGATACAAATTCCACCAGTCATTCCGCCGACGATGGCGGCCTCATCAAAACCCCGACGCAGTTGATTGTGGTGGTAGTGCTGGCGTTCGTGGTGCCGATTGCGGCGATTTTTACGATTATCCATTTCGTGATGGGTAGCGAGAAATCACGCGCTGCGCCAGGGTTATCCGACAAGGCCGTGGCCGAGCGCATCAAGCCGGTGGGCAGCACACCGGACATCGAAAAAGGCCCATCGCCGTTAGTGCCAGCGCCGGTGGTAGTCGCAGCAGTCCCTGCGGACGCGGGCAAAGGCGCGCCCGCGGTCAGCGGCAAAACCGTTTATGACGCGAGCTGCCAGGTCTGTCATGCCGCCGGGGTTGCCGGCGCGCCAAAGCTGGGCGACAAAGCGGCATGGGCGCCACGCTTGGCTGCAGGCGCCGCCACCATGCTGTCCAGTGCGCTCAAAGGCAAAAATGCCATGCCGCCCAAGGGCGGCAATTTGAGTCTCGCCGATGCGGATGTAAAAGCCGCGGTCGATTACATGGTATCGCAAGCGCAATAACCTGAAGCGCATGGCTCACAAAGGCGCGGCACTCCGCGCTGTTGGAGAAAACCGTAGCTACCTACGCCATCGGTGACATTCAGGGTTGCCACGACGCCCTGCGGCGCCTGCTCGATGTCATCCATTTCGATCCGCAGCGCGATCACGTGTGGTTTGTCGGCGACCTGGTAAATCGCGGACCACAGTCGCTGCAAACCTTGCGCTTTATCATCAGTTTGGGCGACGCCGCGGTGTCGATACTCGGCAATCATGATCTGCATCTGCTGGTGGCCGCTTCCGGCTATACCAAACAGTATCCCGGCGACACCTTGAGCGACATTCTCGACGCGCCCGACCGTGAACAACTATTGCACTGGCTGCGCCAACAAAAATTGATGCACGCCGGTAACGGCTACGTCATGGTGCATGCGGGCCTGCTGCCGCAATGGACGATCGCCAAAGCGCTCGCGCTCGCCGGCGAAGTCGAAACAGTGCTGCGCGGTAACGATCATGATGCGTTTCTACGCCCGCTCTATGGCAACAAGCCCAGCGCATGGCGCGACGATCTCACCGGCGACGAGCGGCTGCGCGTGATCGTTAACGCCCTGACGCGCATGCGCCTATGTACCGCGCAAGGCGATATGGAATTCACCCACAAACTGGCGCCCGTAAACATGCCGGCGGGCTTCATGCCGTGGTACGAGGTACCGCGACGCGCCAGTGCCGGCACGCCGGTGCTGTTCGGCCACTGGGCATCACTGGGTGTGTTGCTGCGTCCCGATGTGATCGGCCTCGATTCGGGTTGCGTGTGGGGCCGCAAACTGACCGCGATGCGACTCGAAGACCGGCGGGTGTTTCAGTGTGGCGGCGGACGCGTGAGCCAGGTGTAACTCTCAAAACCCAAAAACCTATGCGCTTAGCAACTCCCGTCAAGTCGCTTTGACTACCACGGTGCATCGCCAAAATTTGTCTGATACAGCGCAGCGATGGAATCCCGTGTGAAAGTGTGATTTTGCGGGCCGCGTTGCGCGATCTTGAGCGCGCCCAATAACGAGGCCAGCCGGCCGCTAACCGGCCACGCCATGCCATGGGTAATGCCGTACAAAAGGCCCGCGCGAAACGCATCGCCACAACCAGTGGGGTCAAGCACCGCTGCGGGCTTGACACACGGAATATCAAACGTTTTCCCGTGGGCGTAAATCACCGAGCCTTTGGCGCCGAGCGTCACGATCAGCGCCTGCACCTGGGCTGCAAGTTGCTCCAGTGATTGGCCGGTGCGCTGTTGCAAAAGCTCGGCTTCATAGTCATTCACCGTTACATAATCAGCGCGGTGTATGAAGTGCATCAACTCTTCGCCGCTAAACATCGGCAAGCCCTGGCCCGGATCGAAGATGAACGGTATGCCCGCTTCTTGAAACTCGCGCGCGTGCTGAAGCATGCCGTCGCGCCCGTCGGGGGAGACGATGCCGAGCGTCACGCCCGCGGCATCTTGCACATGGTTTTGATGTGAAAAATTCATGGCCCCCGGATGAAACGCGGTAATCTGATTGTCGTCGAGATCGGTGGTAATGAACGCTTGGGCGGTGTATGAGCCGTGTGCCAGCCGCACATGGGTACGCGCCAGCCCCAGTTGGTCGAGGCGCGCAGTGTACGGCTGGTGATCTTCGCCGACCGTAGCCATGATCAACGGCTCGCCGCCCAGCAACTTCAGGTTATACGCGATGTTGCCGGCGCAACCGCCAAACTCGCGGCGCATGTCGGGCACCAGAAACGCGACATTCAAGATGTGCAACTTGTCGGGCAGAATGTGGTTCTTGAACTGGTCTTTGAACACCATGATGGTGTCGTAAGCAATGGATCCGCAAATCAGCGTGGACATCAATATTCCTGTTAGGCGTTCAATGAAGTCCGTGCATTATAACAATGCGCCTCAGGCTTCTCACGCGCGACGCGGTGACGCCAAATGCTCAACGCCAGACATTGCCCCGGTCAGGTTTGGGGCGCTGCGATCAACAGCAGCGCAAATCCGCCAGCGTCTAACTCACTCACATCAAGATCCACGCGCACGGTGGTAGTCACGCTTGCCGCAATCACGGTTTTTTGCACGTCGGCGCCGCGTAGATACTGGTGGGGCAAGATCACACGGCGCGCCACCACGTGATCAAACTTGTCGTTCAACGCAAGGTCTATCGCCGGATAGCCGAGGTCGAGCGCGGACTGATTTTGCAAGGTCACTATGAGTTGCACCAGGTGGGGCCTGGTCTGGTCCACGATCAATAAATCAGACGCCAGAATATTCAACACCGCAGGCCGTTGCAGAGGGCGGACCGTGCAATGCGCCCAGTCGCACATTTGAGTCAGCGCCAGCCTTACACCGGGAAAATGCGCTGCTGTTTCGCTACGAAAAATGTAGAGCACATGCGCGCACAAGGTGAGGCCGGCAAACACCGCCGCCAGCGCCCACGGCCAACGGGCGCGGTGCGCCCTGGGCAGAGGCTCGGCTTCATCGGCGCTGGTCTGGATGGGTTGCGGTTCGCGTGGCACGTTATCCGGCACGCTGGCGGTGCGCGGGTGTGGCGCAGGTGCGGGTGCCGGCGCGACGTGTAGCGCACGCCCGGCATCCTCCCTCGGCAGCTGCGGCAAGGGTATCACCGGTACCCCCGGCAGCAGCGGCCAGTTTTGCGGCGTAAATCCGTGCGGCGCAGGAGTATCTAGCGCCGTTGCATTGACCGGCGCCGCCTGCAGTGCAGCGTCGCTGGCCTCGGCCAGCGGCGGCGGCACACCGGTCTGCAACGCTGCGAGCGAAGTCAGATTCACCAGCCCGTCGAACACCTTGCGGCAACTGCCGCAGCGCACGCGTCCGTCGCGCTCGAACAATTGATCGGGCGTGACGTTAAACGCAGTGCTGCAGTGCGGACATTGGGTCACCATCGACATGGGCGCTCGCTACCTTGGCCTTTTCTCGTATTTTATTTTTTCACACCGGCGAGCAAAACCCATTCTTCTTCAGCTTCGGTAAGCCGCATATCAAACCAGGGGCGATACGCTTCGCGCACGGCATCGGCTTGCGCTGCCAGTATGCCAGACAACACCACCCGTCCGGCAGGCAGCGTCAGGCGCGCCAGCAGCGGCGCCATCACGGTCAAGGGGTTGGCGAGGATGTTAGCCACGACCACGTCGGCCGGCGATATCACTGCGTCGGCGGCCGCGAAAAAAGCTATCTCTGCGTGATTTTGTTGGGCATTGTGGCGCGCGGCAAGCAGCGCTTGTTCATCGATATCCACACCCGACACGCGGGCAGCGCCCAGTTTCATGGCGGCGACAGCGAGTATGCCGGAGCCGCAGCCATAGTCGATCACGGATGCGCCCGCTTGCAGATGGGCGTCCAGCCAACGCAAACAAAGGCGCGTGGTCGGATGCGTGCCGGTACCGAAAGCCAGGCCCGGATCGAGGCGTATGTTAATGGCGGCCGCATCCACCACCTGGTGCCAGGTCGGCACCACCCACAAGCGCGGGGATACTTTTTGCGGCGTGAATTGCGCTTGCGTCAGTCGCACCCAGTCCTGATCGTTGACACGCTCAATGCCGTACGGCGTGGTCGCCGGCAACGCGCACGCCTGCAGCGCGGCGGGCACGAGGCTTGCCAGAGCGACGTCTTCATTGAACAGCGCGACTATGCGATTAAGCGGCCAATTCACCGCGGGCGCGCTACCGGGTTCCGCGAACAAGGGCTGCTCGCCCGTGGTGCCGGCGGCGGCATCGGAAACATCCACCGACAATGCACCGCTTTCCAGCAGCGCGTCGGAGAGCTGTTCGACGCAGCGCTGGTCAACGATCAGGGCTACGGCTTGCCAGGGCATTTTTTGGGGTTGAGCGTTCGGCGTTGGGAGCGGGGCGCAGTCGCACCGGGCTTACTCTTGACTCTCAACTGCGAACTCCAAACGAGCCTTTCATTCGGCTTTCACCAGTTTGGCCAATTTTTCTTCCAGATAATGAATGCTGGTGCCGCCGCGCAAAAACGCAGCGTCGCGCAGCAAGTCCTGATGCAGAGGGATATTGGTCTTGATGCCCTCAATCACGACTTCCGATAACGCAATGGACAGCCGCGCAATGGCCTGCTCGCGCGTATCGCCATAGGCAATTATCTTGCCGATCAGGGAATCGTAGTTCGGCGGCACGACGTAGCCGCTGTAAGCGTGAGAATCCACGCGGATGCCGGGGCCGCCGGGCATGTGCAACGCGGTAATGCGTCCCGGTGATGGCGTAAATTTGTACGGGTCTTCGGCGTTAATGCGGCATTCGATAGCGTGCCCGCTGAGTTCGACCTCGCGCTGGCGCAACGAGAGTTTTTCGCCGGCGGCGATGCGTATCTGCATTTGCACAATATCAAGCCCGCTGATCATTTCCGTGACCGGATGCTCCACCTGCAGGCGCGTGTTCATTTCGATGAAGAAAAACTCGCCGCCCTCGTACAAAAACTCAAAGGTACCAGCGCCTTCGTAGCCAATCTTGCGGCAGGCATCGGCGCAGCGTTCGCCGAGACGCGCGCGCGCGCGCGCGTTAAGCTGCGGCGCGGGTGCTTCTTCGATTATTTTTTGATGGCGGCGCTGCATCGAACAGTCACGGTCGCCCAGATACAGCGCATTTTTGTGCTTGTCAGCAATCACCTGAATTTCAATGTGGCGCGGACGCTCCAGGAATTTCTCCATGTAAATCGTCGAATTACTAAACGCCGCCTGGGCTTCGGCGCGCGTGGTATGGGCGGCATTGAGCAGCGCCGCTTCGGTGTTCACCACCCGCATGCCGCGTCCACCGCCGCCACCGGCCGCTTTAATAATGACCGGGTAGCCGATGGCGCGCGCAATTTTGACGATTTCCTTGGGATCATCAGGCAGCGCAGTGTCGATGCCGGGCACCACCGGCACACCGGCTTTTTTCATGGTGTTTTTGGCGCTCACCTTGTCGCCCATCAGGCGAATGGTTTCCGCGCGCGGGCCGATAAATACAAAGCCACTTTTCTCGACGCGCTCGGCAAAGTCGGCGTTTTCCGCCAGGAAACCGTAGCCCGGATGTATGGCTTCGGCATCCGTCACTTCCGCCGCGCTGATGATCGCCGGCACATTGAGATAACTCGCGCTCGATACCGCCGGACCGATACAGACCGATTCGTCCGCAAGCTTGACGTATTTCGCTTCCGCATCCGCTTCGGAATGCACCACCACGGTTTTAATACCCATCTCGCGGCAGGCGCGCTGGATGCGCAGGGCAATTTCGCCGCGGTTGGCGATGAGGATTTTTCCAAACATGTTAGGGCAGGATTGAGGACTTAAGAGCAGGACTGTGGACTGAGGGCTGAGGACTGAGGACTGCGGGTTCAGCTCGATTGATGAGAGGGTTGCTCAGACCTAAGTCCTCATTCCTAAGGCCGGTCTTTCAATCCTGATCAAAGGTTGCCCATATTCCACTGGCTGTCCGTTTTCGACGAGGATTTCCTTGATCACACCATCCTGATCGACCTCTATCTCATTCAGCAGTTTCATGGCTTCGATGATACATACGGCGTCGCCCGCTTTTACCGTCTGGCCGACTTCGACAAACGCTTTAGCGCCGGGCGTTGGCGAGCGGTAAAAGGTGCCGACCATCGGCGATTTAAGCAGGTGGTCCTGCATCGCGGTGGATGCTTCTGCCGCCGTAGCCACCCCTTCCGGGGTCACCGTCAGCGCGTGTTGCAGCACCTGTGGCACGCTCGCCACTGGCGGGGTGCCAACCACGATTTGGGCTGAAGGTCCGCGGCTGATACGCACGCGCTCGGTGCCTTCCTGAATTTCCAGCTCGGAGATACCGGATTGCTGGACCAAATCGATAAGTGTTTTTACTTTTCGTAAGTCCATGTTTTTCCTAATATTTAATTAGCAGTCGCTATGTGATGCAGAGCGTAAGCAAGCGCTAACTCGTAACCCTTGGCACCAAGACCGCTGATGATGCCCACGGCAATATCGCTGAAGTAGGAACGATGCCTAAAGGCCTCGCGCGCGTACACATTCGACAAATGCACCTCTATGAAGGGAATATCCACCGCCGCCAGCGCATCGCGCATGGCAACACTGGTGTGGGTGTAGGCTGCGGGATTAATGATAATGAAATCGACATGGTCACGCGCCGCCTGCTGGATGCGATTGACCAAATCCGACTCGGCGTTGCTTTGAAATACCGCCAGCTTCGCGCCAGCATCGAATGCAAGTTTTTGCATACGCGCTTCAATCGACGGCAGTGTGTCACCACCGTAAATTTGCGGCTCGCGTGTGCCCAGTAAATTCAGATTGGGGCCATTGAGCAGTAGTATGTTCTGGTTCATTTTATCGGACCTGGTATGAACTTCCTACAGCCGCGGTTGATTAAGACTAGACAGAAGATACTGACATTTTAAACGAATTTAGAGAGTTTTGAACGGGAAAAAATGATCCTAAAGTAGAGGATTAATCAGTGCTTCCAACTTCTCCTGCGTCAGCCCCCCTGGCTCGGTAGCCGAGATTCTCCCCTGGCGATCCAGAATCACCGTATACGGCAATACGCCCTGCTTGTTACCGGCTATACGGGATAGCTCAATAGCGTCGAAGGTGCCGATAAGGTTGGGGTAGTTAACACCGAAGTAACTCGCAAACTCAGATGTTTTATCAAGCTTATCAATGGAGATACCTACAAATTGCAGGCCTTTAGATCCATATTCTTCCTGCATTTTAACGAACATCGGAATTTCTTTGCGGCAAGGTGCGCACCAGGTCGCCCAAAAATTGACCACCACGACTTTGCCACGCCACTGATCGATCTTTTGCAGCTTGTTGTGCAGGTCCGGCAAGCTTATGGCATAGAGCGCTTCGGCAGCAGTGACTTCGGGCGCAGAAGTTTGGCGCTTACTCATCCAAACGCCCCCTCCAAAGGCCAGTAGCGCTACGAGCGCGTACCGTGCGTATATTAATATATTATTTGACAAGTTTTATCGTAAATTAAAGAAAGATAGGCGCTAAATAATAAAAGTTAAATGCGCATCAGAATTTCAACACTTCATCCAGAACGCCCGTGAATTTTTCTGCGCTCTGAAAACCAATCACACGTAATCCATTGATTTCTTTGCCATTTTTATCAAAGAAAATAATTCCCGGCGGACCGAACAAGCGAAAACGCTTGAGTAGCGCCTGATCCTCCGCATTGTTGGCGGTGACGTCGGCCTGCAGCTTGACCATACCCGCGAGGCGCTGCTTCACTTGCGTGTCGCCAAAGGTGAAGCTCTCCATCTCTTTGCACGACACGCACCAGTCGGCATAAAAATCGAGCAGCACCGGACGGCCCGCGGCAGCGCTGACCGCCGCATCCAGTTCCGCGCCGCTTGCCACGCGCTTGAACAACGGCTCGCCGACGACCGAGGCCGGTGTGTCTTTAGCCAAAATAACGGCTAGCGGACGCAGAATATCTTTCGCGCCGGACAACGCGCCAACCAAGTACGCCGCGCCAGTCAGCAACACGACCACCCCTATGCCTTTGGTCAAGCGCTGAAATCCGTGCGCGTGCTGGGGCAAGGGATCGATCACCCGCAGGTAGACCGCGCTGACGATCAACAGGGCTGCCCACGCCAGCATCTGCGCGGCCATCGGAATCACCGGCGCCACCAGATAGATTGCCACTGCGATCAGCAGTACGCCAAAAAAGCGTTTCACCGCGTCCATCCACGGGCCCACCTTGGGCAGCAGCGCGCCCGCCGACGCGCCTAGCGCCAGCAGCGGCACGCCCATGCCCAGCGCCAGCGCAAACAGCGCCGCAGCACCCAGCACGCCATCGCGGCTTTGACTGATGTAGAGCAACGCGCCCGCCAGCGGCGCCGCCACGCACGGCCCGACAATCAACGCCGACAGCACCCCCATCGCGAACACGCCGGTGTATTTGCCTCCCGGCAGCCGGTTGGCGCTTGCCGTCAGCCGTGTTTGCCACTGCGCAGGCAGTTGCAGTTCATACACACCCCACATCGACAGCGCGAGTATCACGAACACCAGCGCAAAGCTGCCCAGCACCCAGGGGTTTTGCAGGGCGGCCGACAGCATCGCACCCGACAGCCCGGCAGCAACGCCCGCGATGGCATAGGTCAGCGCCATGCCCAGCACGTAGACTGCTGACAGCATAAAGCCCTGCCAGCGCGTAACGGTAGGGCCGCGCCCAACGATCATGCCCGACAGAATCGGGAACATTGGCAGCACGCAAGGCGTTAACGACAGCAACAGACCAAAACCGAAAAAGCTCAACACCAGCCACCCGAATGCCCCCTCAAATAAGGTCGCGATCTGCGCGTCTTCGGCGAGGCCTGGCGGCGCACTGCCTTGCGGCCGATCCGACAGGCGTGACAGCAGATCACCGCCGTCGCGCGCCGTCGAAAGTGCGCCCGCCACGATGCCGCCAGCCGCGCCGCCCGCCAGCGCCAATTGCACCCTGCTCTCCATCGGCACGTAACACACGCCCACGTCAGCACAGCCTTGCGAGGTAACCGTCAACGCAAGCCGGCCCTGTGCGGCGGCCTCCACCGGCACCACGATCTTCAATTCGCCGCGATGCGTTTGCACCGCGCCGAAGAATTCATCTTTTTTCACTTGGCCTTGGGGAATCTGCGCCGCGCCGAGTTTTACCCCCGCCGCGTCGGCGGCAAAAGCAAACCGCTCGCGATACAGGTAATAACCATCGGCGATCTGGTAGCGCACTTCGAGTGTCGACGCATCCAGCACGCGCGCGGAAAACCGAAACGCTTTTTCCGGTGCCAACAGTTCCGGCTGCGCCGCCGAAGCCGTTGCGGAACAGAACACAATATTCAATAAAAACAGAGTATTACGAAATATTTTCATCAAGGTTTCTGCGTTTCATTGCTCGCTGCACTGCGCATTTCCGTTGCCACCTGCATCGACACCCAGGCGAGATAGCCGGGCAAACCTTGCGCTAATGGGATGGCAATGATTTCCGGAAGTTCATACGGATGTAAACGACGGATCAGCCCTTGCAGCGCAGCGTAACGCGCCTGTGTGGTTTTGATCAGCAGCGGCGTTTCTGCGACCTGTTCCACCACACCCTGCCAGCGATACACCGAGGTGCAAGGACCAAGGATGTTGACACATGCCGCCACTTTTTCCGCAATCACCGCGTGCGCGATATGTTCCGCCACCGCGCGATCCGGCAAGCTGGTCAACACCAGCAGCACATCCTGGGGTTGCGTCATCGACGCCAGGCAACGGTTGTGCCGGGACTCACGATGCCCTCCAGCACGCTCGGATAGCGCAATCGAAAGCGCAACTCCTGCTTGATGCGGTGGTTGGACAAGCGTCGCGATTCGCTCATGAACGACAACAGGTTGGCGGGAATCACGCGCGCGGCTTCACTGCGCGCGATGCGTGGCGGTCGCGGCAGGCTGTGCCGGTCCGCCACCAGATCAAAGTACTCACCCATCTTCTGCGGCAAATCATCCACCGCGTTGTAAGCACGCCCTGGCGCTGCGTGATTCAGCGCCGCGATCACCAGCCGCGCAAGATCATCGGCATGAAGGTGGTTCACGTAGCCATCGTCTTCGTCGCGCAACGTTGGCGTGCCGCGTTGCAGGCGTGCAATCGGCAAACGGTCCGCGGCATAAATGCCCGGCACGCGCAGAATGGACACCGGCACGCCACTGCGCGCACCCCACGCACGCAGCCGCCGTTCGGCGTCCACCCGCCGTAGCGCACGCGCGGTTTGCGGGTGCGGCGGACGGGTCTCCGGCACCACCGCACCCCCGCAATCCCCGTAGACGCCGCTGGTGCTAATGTACACAAAGTGCTGTGGTAGACTGCTGCGAATGTGTTTGTTTCTGCGTCTATTCACAAGAGCGGCAATCAGATGCGCGGTACGCGTGTCGGTAACGCCTTGCCGTGGTGGCGGCGCCAGATGAACCACATCATGCGCAAGCCCGGCAATAGCCGACAGCGATGGTGGCTGATCCAGATCTCCCAGCACTGGCGTCACACCCAACGCACGCAGCGCGGCACATTGCGCGGCGTCGCGCGTGAGTGCATAGATGCGGTAGCGCGCGCGCGCCAGCGGTATCAGGCGCAAACCCACGTCGCCACAACCGATAATCAGTAACCGTTTCATTTCGCGAAGCATTTTACTCCATGCCCTGCCAAGTTACGATCAAGCCCAGCAACCATGTGTTCAGCGTTAGCGACGATGAAACCATCCTCGATGGGGCGCTGCGCGAAGGTTTCAACATCGCCTACGGCTGCCGCAATGGTGCCTGCGGCAGTTGCAAAGGCAAGCTGCTTGAAGGCCGCGTTGATTACGGCGCGTATCAGGAATCAGCGCTGTCTGAGAGTGACCAGCAGCAGGGCTACGCGCTGTTTTGCCAGGCCAAAGCGTTATCCGACGTGGTGATTGAATGCCGTGAAATCAGCGCCATCAAGGATATCCCGGTGCGCACCCTGCCTTGCCGTGTGCAAAAGCTGGCGCGCGTCGCCCCCGACGTGACGATGATACATTTGCGCCTGCCCGCCGCCGAGCGCCTGCAATTTCTGGCCGGACAATATATCGACATACTCACCCGCAGCGGACTGCGCCGTAGCCTTTCTCTGGCCAACGCGCCACACGATGATGGCGTGCTGCAATTGCACTTGCGCGACTACGGGGGGCCTTTCAGCCAGTACGTATTCAACACGCTCAAGGAAAAAGACATCCTGCGTTTTGAAGGTCCGCTCGGCACGTTTTTCCTGCGCGAAGACAGCGTGAAGCCGATGATCCTGCTCGCCAGCGGCACCGGTTTCGCCCCCATCAAAGCCATCGTCGAGCACGCCATCCACAAAAACATAGCACGCCCCATCACCCTGTATTGGGGCTGCCGCGTGCGCGCCGATTTGTATCTGCACGATCTTGCCGAAGGCTGGGCGCGCGAACACGGCATACGCTATGTGCCGGTGTTGTCCGAGGCGCGCCCCGACGACTACTGGCAGGGGCGCAGCGGCTTGGTGCATCGCGCGGTGATGCAGGATTTTCCGGATTTGTCGGGACATCAGGTTTACGCCTGCGGCGCACCAATCGTGATCGAGTCTGCGCGGCGCGATTTTTCCGCGCACTGCAAACTACCGCCGGATGATTTTTTCAGTGATGCCTTTACGCCGTCGGCGTCATAAATATGCCGCTACCCACCCCGAGTGGTATGGCCCCATGGGCAATGTTGTTCGCAGTGCAAGCGCTGCCAGCCGCCGCACAAACCCCCGCGACGGCCTCAGGGCAGACTTTTCCCACGCGCACCATCCGTCTGGTAGTGCCTTCCGCGCCCGGCGGCGGCACCGACATACTCGCGCGCGTGCTCGCCCACAAATTGACTGAATATCTTGGCCAGCAAGTGGTGGTGGATAATCGCGCGGGCGCGGGCACCACCATCGGTATCGACAACGTGGCGAAAAGCGCGCCCGACGGACATACGCTGCTGGTGACCCCATCCACGCTGGCGCTTAACCTGTGGATGTACGCGAAGCTGCCTTATGATGCGATGCGCGATCTTGCGCCGCTGACGCAAATCGCGTCAGTGCCCAATGCACTGCTGGTGCATCCTTCCGTACCCGCGCGCAACGTCACCGAGTTGATTGCGCTCGCCAGAAGACAGCCCGGCGAAATTAACGCGGGCTCGGCCGGCATCGGCACCAGCCCGCATCTGTCGCTGGAACTGTTCAAGCATCTTGCCAAAATCAACCTGGTGCATGTGCCGTACAAGGGCTCGGGCGCGGCTGTCATCGCCCACCTCGCAGGGGAAATATCGCTACAGATCCCGTCGCTGCCGACCGCGATGGGCTACATCCGCAGCCAGCGCCTGCGCGTGCTGGGCGTAACCACGGCGAAGCGCTCGCCATTTTTACCGGATGTACCCGCTATCGGCGAATCCGTTGCGGGCTACGAAGCCACGCAGTGGTTCGGATTCTTGACCACGGCGGGCACGCCGCAACCGATAGTGGATCGTTTATCGCAGGAAGGCATACGTGCGCTGCGCGCGCCCGATGTGGCAAAACACATGGCGAACGAAGGCGCGGAGATAGTGGCTAACACGCCGGCACAATTTGCCGCCTATATCAAAGCGGAAACCGAGAAGTGGGGACGGGTGATCAAGGCTGCAGGAATTAAAGCGCAGTAAGGCCAAAGTTCTACCGCCACTGCAGAGGCGCAAAGCCCTGCCTCAGATTAAAACCGGTAATACAGCGAGAAGTTAACCTTGTCATGCCCGCGCGGCGTGCCGCCGGTAACACCATTCAATACATTGGCATAGGCCGCAATGGCGCCAGATGCAACCGCGCCAACGCAAGATCGAGGCTCGCGCGATAGTGTTTTTGCGCAGCCTCAGAGTCGGCCAGTTGCTCGTGCAGTTGCGCACATGCCAGATGCGCCTGATAGCTCGGCTCAACCGCGATGCTGGCGTCAAGGTAGTTGCGCGCCTTGCCCCATAATTTTTCGCGCGCACACAAACGGCCCAGGGTCAGCAACAACGCAGCGTCGCCAGGTTGTGCCGTGAGCCAGCGTTCGCCGCGCTCGATTTGGCGCACCGTGCCGCCATCATCAGCAGCGCAATCCGCGTAGCACGCGGCCAGCGCGCTGTCCCACGTTTGATCGAGGCTGCGCTCGATAATTTCAGCGCCACGCGCGCCCGCTTGCAATGCAATGTAGCCTTCGGCCGCAGCGCGCGCCACGCGCGGTTCGCGGCGTTGCGCATCGGGCACTTTGCGCCACGCTTCATCCAGCGTCGCCAGATCGCTGGCACAGCGCGCAAGGTGTAGCGCGAGCGCGGCGCGGCGCAATTCACCCGCCTGCGTGGCGTCGTAAAGCTTACGCTTATCGAGTTGATCGATCACGGTGAGTGATTTTTCCCAGTCTTTGGTGAGTTGCAGCGCCTGCAATTCCAGTCGCAGCGCGGCCGTGTGTTTTTGTGGCTGTGCCTGCAACACGGTGAGCGCATCGGCCGCGCGCCGCTCCTGCAGCAGCAGATCCGCTTGGGTGATGACGTGCAGCATGTCGCCTTCGGGCAGTTGCGCCGCGCCCTGCGCCAGATAGGCATCGCGGCGATCGAACGCGCGTAACGCGTGCGCGGCACGCGCGGCGAGCATCGCGGCGAGACCCGGCTGCTCGCCGAGCGTGATGGCCGTTGCCGCGGCTGTTTCGGCGCGCGCATAGCGCCCGCAGAAAAATTCGCGCAGCGCTTCGCTCAATGCCGTGTGCCCTTGGCGCTGGCGGCGCGCTTCACGATAATCGCGCACCGCGCGCGGCATCGCCACCATGGCCGCAGTGAGCCGCGTGGCGGCGTACGCCAGCGCAAACACGGCGATCAACAGCACGATCATCAACGCCAGTGACAATTCCATGCGGTACGGCGGCAACACAATCTGCACATAGCCCGCGCTGGAACGCACCGCCGCCGCCACCACGCCCACGGCAACGGCGATCGCCGCGATCACCCACAGCAGCGTCTTCATGGGCCTAGGTTGTGCTGCATCGAGACCATGCGCTATGGGCTACTGCTTGACGCGCGGCGCGGCCTGCGATGCTGTGCGCAACGCGCCTAGTGTCGCTGACAAATCCGGCAACTCCATCGTCACCTCGGCCGTTTGCAAACTGGCGAGCGCCGACGCCGCCAGCGCCACCGCTCTGTCACGCGCATCAAAGTAGCGTGCTAACCAGTCGCGCGCGGCCGCGAGATCGCCGCGATACGTCGCCTGATCGCGCGTGAGCAATGCCATGCGTGCAGTGAGCAGACGCAGCTTCAAATTCTCGCGCAAGAAAAACGCTTGCGCGGGCGCCAGCAGCGGCACATCGGCATTCTCGATACGTTGCACGCGCACCAGCTGGCGCAGATCGGTCCACACTTCGCGCCAGAAACGCCGCCACGCGGCGTCGCTATGCGCTACGCCGGCGGCGGGCACGGTGACAAGCTCCTGCGGCGGACGGGTTTCGGCGGCGAGCGGCAGTTTGTCCAGCGCCGCGATCACGCCATCGATGCGCATGGCGAGCCCCGTGGTGTCGACAAAAGGCGCGGCTTTCAGGCGCGCGATGTCCTCACCGATAGCCTTGCGCAAGGCCAGCAACGGCGGACGATTCATGTATTGCAAGCGCGCATCCGCGGCTTGCAGCGCGATCAAGGTGGCGCGCACGTTGCCCGCCAACTGCAGTTGCTGGCTCGCCAGCAACAGGGTTTGCTCGATTTCGGCAAACGCCCATTCATCGCGATTGCGCGACAGCTCCTGATACAGCGCTTCGAGCGCAATCTGCTGGCTTTGCGATTCAGCCAGCTTGCCTTCGAGCACGCCGATCTTGACCGAGGCCTCGCGCGTAGCTTCGCGCAACTGCTCGCTGGTGAGGCGGCTGACTTTGCTCTGGGTGTCCACCTCAGCCAGACGTCTGGCAAGCTCCTGCCGCAAGCCATCGATGTCCTGCCGGTTGCTGTAAACCTGCCACGCGGTTAAGCCCAGAACCGCCACTGCAATGACGGCAACCGCCCACAGCCCCGCCGCGTGCGCCTGCGCGCCCATAGGGCGCGGCGTGCTATCGCCCATAGGGCGCCGCGTGCTACCAGCCACCGGGGGCGGCGTGCTGACGGGCGTGGCGGGGGCTGCGGGCGCGGGTGCTTCGCTCATGGGGTGAAAAGATGCGGACTAGACGCGGGTGCGGATCAGTAAGCGTGAGTATGCCGCAGCGGGCACGGCAAACTCAAGCGGATGCTTGCAGCGCACGCATCACCGCCGCCAGCAGCGCCTCATCACCGGCGGCAGACTCCACCACGCGTGTCATGCCCAACGCACGCGCCGCCGTTGCTATGCGTGCATGCGGCACCGCAAGCAGCGTATGGCGCAACAACGCCGTGCCCGGCGCGCCCAGCATCTCACACAAATTGCGTAAACCTTCGCTGCTGGTGACGATTACGGCCGCCACCGCATCGCGTGCCCAGGCTTGCAGCAGCGGTGCAGCGTCGAGCGCAGGTTTGGCGCGCCGGTAACAACTGACCGATTCGACGCGGGCACCGCGCGCGATGAGGGTTTGCGCCAGCAATTCACGGCCACCGTCGCCGCGAAAAATCACCACGCGTTTTCCACGCACCTGCTGCATAAAGCCGGACGCGAGCAACGATTCGCTGTCGCTGGGTTCATGCGCCGCAGGCACCATGACATCACGAATACCAAAGCGTTGCAGCGCACGCGCACCGCCCGGCCCGATGGCGGCGCAACGCAAATTCACCGCCAAGACGCGCTGCGCGGTGATGCGGGTCATGGCTTGTTCCACCGCGCTGGGACTGATAAAGATCGCCAGATCAAATTCGGCGAGACGCGCGATGGCGTCATCGAGCGCGCGCGGGTCAGCGGCGTCGAGAATTTCAATCGCCGGAAAAAGCAGCGGCACGCCGCCGGCCTCGCACACCAGCGTGGCCAGGCGCTGCGATGCGCCGGCGGGGCGGGTGATCACGATGTGCCGGTTGGCGAGTGGGCTGTTGGTCATGAACTCAAAACGTTTTTAACGTTACTCAAGCGCAGCCAAGATGGTATCCGCCCCTAGCGCTTTTAACTGCTGCGCCAGCGCGCGGCCCAGCTTTTCGGCGTCCGCCGCCGCGCCTTCGATCTGCGCGCTGACCTGGCGCGTGCCGTCAGGCGCGCCGACGTACCCGCGCAGCCGCAGTTGCGTGCCGCTGATCTCGGCGTAGCCCGCGAGTGGCACATTGCAACTGCCCGCCAGCGCACGCGATAGCGCGCGTTCCGCATAAACACACTGCGCCGTGGCGTGATCATGCAAGGGCTTGAGCAGGGCCAGCAGATCGCTGCGCGTGCTGCGGCATTCAATCGCCAGCGCGCCCTGGCCCACAGCAGGCAGCATCTCGTCCGGCGTGAGCACGGCGGTGATGCGTGATTCGAGCGCCAAACGCCGCAGCCCCGCAGCCGCAAGAATGATTGCCTCGTAGTCACCCGCATCCAGCTTGCGCAACCGCGTTTGCACATTGCCGCGCAGCGCTTCGATTTTCAAGCGCGGAAACTTCACCCGCAACTGGCTCTCGCGGCGCAGGCTGGAGGTGCCGACGCGCGCGCCGGCAGGCAGCGCGGATAACGCTGCAAATTTATTCGATACCAGGGCATCGCACGCATCCGCCCGCGCCAGTACCGCGCCCAGCATAAAGCCCTCGGGCAAATGCATGGGCACATCTTTCAGCGAATGCACCGCGATGTCGGCGCGGCCGTCATCGATCGCCGTTTCGAGTTCTTTGACGAACAGACCTTTGCCGCCGATTTTGGCGAGCGAGGCGTCCAGCTTGCGGTCGCCTTCGGTAGTCATGCCCAGTATGCTCACCGCCATGCGCGGATATAATTCGCCAAGTAGTGTTTGCACGTGCCGCGCTTGCCACAACGCCAGCGCGGACTCGCGTGTAGCAATCACCAGAGGCGCGGGTTCGGCGTCGCGAGCATGAGATAACATATTGTTTTTAAATAATTATTTTTGCATGGTGCGGCGGGTAAGCACGCTGCTGATTCTAGCATGCGGGTTGCTGGCCAGCGTGGTAACGGCAGCGCAATCGGTGCCGGTGCCGGTGCCGCTTCGGTTGCCGCTAGTGAGCGACCTGGAGGTCGCCGCGAAAACGGCGCGCGAGCAGCGCGCACCGTTGCTGGTGGCGTTCACCTTGAAGCGCTGCCCCTATTGCAACACCGCGCGCCGCGACTACTGGACACCGCTGAACGGCAGTGAAAAATGGCGCGGCAAAGTGATCATGCTCGAACTGGAACTTGACGGCGCGCCCGCGCTGCGCGACTTTGAAGGCAAGTCCACCACCGCGCGCGAATTCGCCCGGCGCTTTGACGTACGCAGCGTGCCCACGGTGATCGTATTCGATGCGCAGGGCACGCCCGCCGCGTCGCCGCTGGTGGGATTGATGGCAGCTGATTTTTATGCGCTGTATCTGGAGCGCGTGATCGAAGCAGGGCTCGCCAAAATGGGCGTGCCACAGTAAAACGTAAAAAGCTTTTTGCCACAGATGAACACAGATACACACAGATTAAAAACCAGGGACGCCCTTTGCAGTTTGAATTAATCTGTGTTCATCTATGGCTAAATCGTTCTGGGTATTTAAGGGAGACACCATGAAAAAACTGTTACTGGCACTGCTGTGCTGCTGCACCTTCGCGCACGCGCAATCCGGCAAGCCCGGCGCCGGCCCGCTGCAAGGCTATTTTTACGTCGGCGGGCGCTACGTCAGCACCGCGGCGGGGCCGATGATGGAGCGGCAGATGTACGTGGAGTACCGCTTCCCCGCCAAAGTCACGCAGCGCTATCCGATCATCATGATTCACGGTGCGGCGCAGACCGGCACCAATTTCACCGGTACGCCCGATGGGCGCAAAGGCTGGGCGGAATTTTTCGTCGAGCGCGGCTATGCCGTTTATGTCATCGATCAGCCCACGCGCGGCCGCTCGCCATGGCTGGATTCCGTCGGACCCTTGACGCGTTTCGCGGCGCACCAGGTTGAGCAACGCTTCACCGCCGCCGCAAAATTTAATTTATGGCCACAGGCGAAACTGCACACGCAGTGGCCGGGAGAGGGCCCGTTGAAGGGTATGCGCGGCGATCCGGTGTTCGACCAGTTTTATGCCTCACAGGTGCAATACATCGGCGTTAACGCCATTGTCGAAGAACTCAATCGCGACGCCGGCTCAGCGCTGCTCGACCGGATCGGCCCTGCGATTGTGTTCACCCATTCGCAGACCGGCGCCATCGGCTGGGTAATCGCCGACGCGCGGCCTAAACTCGTGCGCGCCATCGTCGCTGCCGAACCCACCGGCCCGCCGTTCGCCGGCGCCGTGTTCGCCACTGCGCGCGCGCGGCCCTATGGGCTGACTGAAACCCCGCTCGTCTATGACCCTCCGATCACGCATCCGTCGCAACTCAACGCCGTGCGTGAAGCGCAAGCTGACGGCCCTAATCTGGAGCGCTGCTACACGCAGGGCGAGCCGGTGCGCAAGCTGGCGAATCTGCAAAACATTCCGATTGTGATACTCGCCGCAGAATCCTCGTATCACGCAGTCTATGACCATTGCACCGCCAAGTATCTGGTGCAGGCCGGCGCGCCGGCGACGTTCGTGCGGCTGGAGGAAGTGGGTATACGCGGCAATGGACACATGATGATGATCGAGAAAAACAATCTCGAAATCGCAGATTTCATCGACCAGTGGCTGGTGAAAACACTACGCTAAAAACGTAAAATAACGCAGTGCAACGTTTTGTTCCCGTTACGGGTATTTGAGGAAAACACCATGAAAAAACTGCTGTTAGCGCTACTGTTTTGCTGCAATCTTGCCCACGCGCAATCTACGGATGAATTGCGCAGCGACGGCAAAAACTCCGAAAACGTCACCACCTACGGCATGGGTTATGACCACAAGCGATACAGTCCGCTGCGGCAGATCAACACCACCACCATCAAACGGCTGGTACCGGTGTGGAATACCACGCTCTCCAATATGCTGGGCGAGCAGGCGCAGCCGTTGGTTTACGAAGGCGTGATGTACGTGACCAATGCGGCATGGACGTTTGCCATCGATGTGGCAAGCGGCAAGCAACTCTGGCGCACTGCGGTGGATTACGATCCGGCCACGCCGCGCGTGGTGTGTTGCGGCGTCTCCAACAAGGGCGCTGCCATCTACAACGGCAAAGTATTGCGCACCACGCTGGATGCCTTTGTGGTGGCACTCGACATGAAAACCGGCAAGCAGGTGTGGAAGGAAAAATTTGCCGAGTGGCAGGAAGGTTACTCCTCCATCGCCGCGCCGTTGGTCGCCAACGGCGTGCTGATCACCGGCATGTCGGGCGCCGAATTCGGCGTGCGCGGATTCCTCGACGGCTGGGATCCGGACACCGGCAAAAAACTGTGGCGCCGTTACACCGTACCGGGACCGGGGGAGAAAGGCTACGAAACCTGGCCGCAGGATGGCGAAGCCTACAAACGCGGCGGCGCCACCACCTGGGTCACCGGCTCGTATGACCCCGAACTCGATCTCACCTATTGGGGCACCGGCAACGCCGGTCCGTGGAATGCAAACTACCGCAAGGGCGACAGCCTGTATGCCGCGAGTGTAATCGCGGTGCGGCCCAAGACCGGCGAAATTGTCTGGCATTACCAGTTCACGCCGGATGACACCTACGACTACGACGGGGTTAACGAAAACGTCATCGCCGACATGCGCATCGACGGCGAATTGCGCAAGGTGATACTACACGCGGACCGCAATGGATTTTTCTATGTCATCGACCGCGCCAACGGCAAACTGCTGCGCGGGTTTCCGTTCGGCAAGGTGAACTGGGCCACGCACATCGACATGAAAACCGGCCGCCCGGTCGAGACCGACATTCGCAAGCGTCTGCTCGCGGGCGAAGAAGTCGAACTGTGGCCCGCTTACGGCGTAAAAAACTGGGCGCCGATGGCATTCAACCCGAACACCGGCACGGTGTATCTGAATACCATCAACCTGCCACAGATGGTGAAGCATGTGCCGGTAGAGTACAAAGTCGGCGCACGTTTTACCGGCACGCAGGGCCGCCTCTTCCCGCGTCCGGCGGGCGAAGACACCGAGGGTCATCACATGGCCATGGACCCACTTACCGGGAAAATAAAGTGGCAGATCAAGCTCACCGATTTCGTCACCCAGGCGGGCATGCTCGCCACCGACGGCGGGCTGGTGTTCACCGGCAAGATGACCGGCGAGTTTATCGCCATCGACGAAGCCAGCGGCAAAATACTGTGGCAGTTCCAGACCGGCTCTGGCGTCAACGCCCCGGCCATCACCTACACTCACAAGGGCCGCCAATACATCACCGTACTGTCGGGCATCGCCGGTGATTCGCGCGGGCGCAGAGCGGCGGTGAAAGTGCCGTCGGGCGGCTCGGTGTGGACGTTTGCGCTACTGCCGGAGTAAGGCTGTCCAGTTGGTTTAGTTTGGTGTGTTGCGCGATTGAAAAACAATTCCGGCGCTCGCGCTGGTGTGGACATTGAATCCCCCTGAGAGCCGCCGAGCAACGCAGACGCGCCGGGGGAAGTCGGCGAGGACTGTCTGAGTCCTCGCGCGCTTTTTGCGAGGGCGAGTTCCGCAGCCGCCCGGCGCGTCGAGTAGCGCAGGAAGGGGTCGGCGAACCGGGGGCCGCCTTCTTTGGGTTACTTTTCTTGGCGGAGCAAGAAAAGTGACCAGCTGCCGGGCTGCCCCCGGCGAACTCGAAGTAAAACGTGAGTAGCCCAGTGTAGCCATTCGGCGCAATAGGGATTGCGCCCTACACAAGGGCTGCAACTTTCTTATATCAGCTTCACCAACTGCTTGCCAAAATTCTCCCCGTTCAGCAAGCCGATAAATGCTAGGGGCGCACTGTCGAGCCCGACGGCGATGCTCTCGCGATACTTGAGTTTGCCCTCGTGCACCAGTGCGCTGAGTTCCGTCAGCGCCGGCCGCCACAGGTCCATGTGATCGGAGCAGATGAAGCCGCGCAACTGGATGCGATTGACCAGAAAGCTGCGAAAGTTGTGCACGCTCAGCGCTGTGGGATCGTTGTAGCCGGAGATTTGTCCGCACAGCGCGATGCGCGAGAAGGCATTCACGTGGCTGAGCACGGCGTTGAGTATCGGCCCGCCCACGTTGTCGAAATAAACGTCGATGCCTTTGGGGCATGCACTTGCCAGCGCCGCATCGAGGTTGCCGGCCTTGTAATCAATGCAGGCATCAAAGCCCAGTTCATGCACCACGTAATCGCATTTGGCGCGTCCGCCCGCAATGCCCACCGCGCGGCAGCCTTGAAATTTCGCCAACTGACCCACGGCGCTGCCCACCGCACCGCTGGCGGCTGACACCACCACCGTTTCGCCCGCCTTGGGTTTGCCGTGTTCGTTAAGACCGATCCACGCGGTAACACCGGGCATGCCCACCGCACCGAGATACGCCGACAGCGGCACGTACTGCGGATCCAGCTTGCGCACCCCGCCACCGTTGGAGATGCCGTATTGCTGCCAGCCGCTGCGCGTTTCGACGAAATCGCCGATCTGGAATTTTTCATGGTGCGATTCGATCACCTCGCCCACTGCGGTGCCGACCATGACGCCGCCGACTTCGGCTTTGGCGGCGTAGGATTTGGCATCATCCATACGCCCGCGCATATAAGGGTCAAGCGAGAGGTAATGCGCGCGAACGACGAATTCGCCCTCGCCCGCTTGCGGCATAGCAGATTCGACCATACGGAAGTGGCTCTCATTGACAGCGCCTTGCGGGCGTGCGGCGAGTAAAACTTGCTGGTTTTTCATGGGGCGCTCCGGTGGTAGGTGGCGGCATTGTAACGGGCGCGGCGCAGCGCGGTGTGGCCGGTGCCGCGCGCCGCGCGCAGGTGCCTGCCGTTGAGCGTGCGCACAGCGCACGCTCAACCCTGCCGCGTCGCATTATAATTAATTGTTTTTATTGCTGTCTTTAAATGCCGCACCATGATGCGGACAATTCTCAGGGAGATCACATGAAACACCGCAAATTTGCAATCGGCATGGCCGCGCTGGCCACCGCCGCCATCGTCACCGCCAGCGGTTGCGCGCAACAGTCGATGCAGGCAGGCGGCGCGGGTAGCCTGCCGCAGTATCAGGTTGAGCCGTTCTGGCCCAAGCCGTTAAAGGACAACTGGATTTGGGGGCAGGTAACGAGCGTGGCGGTGGACACGCGCGACCACGTGTGGGTGCTGCATCGTCCCGCCACGCTGCTTGCCGACGACAAGCTGGCGCAACTCAAGCCGCCGACGGCAACCTGCTGTATAGCGGCGCCACCGGTGATGGAATTTGACCAGGATGGCAATTTCGTTCAGGGGTGGGGCGGGCCGGGCGAGGGTTACGACTGGCCGAAAAACGAGCATGGCCTTCATGTCGACTGGCAGGGCAACGTATGGATAGCCGGCAACGATCCCGCCGATCACCACATTCTGAAGTTCACGCGCGAGGGCAAATTTCTGTTGCAAATCGGCAAGCCGGGTAAATCCGAAGGCAGCAACAGCCGCACGCAGTTGGGCCGTCCAGGGGCGATTGTGACCGACGCCGCGGCGAATGAAGTTATCGTCGGCGACGGCTACGCCAATCACCGCGTGATTGTGTTTGACGCCACCAGCGGCGCCTACAAGCGGCACTGGGGTGCGTATGGCGGTGTGCCTGACGATGCCAAGCAAGCGGCCTATCAACCCGGCGCGACGCCCAAACAATTTGGCAATCCGCATTGCGTGCGCCAGACCAACGACAAGCAAATTTACGTCTGCGACCGCCCGCATCAGCGGCTGCAGGTCTTCCGCGCCAACGGCACCTTCGTGCGCGAGTTTCTGCTGCCGTCACAGTCGCGCTCCGGCCCGGTAGCCGACACCGTGGCCTCGGTCGATGCGCAACAGCGCTTTTTGTTTGTTGCGGATGGCGGGAATTCGCAAATCGATATTTTGAATCGCGAAGACGGCAAGATTGTCGGCAGCTTCGGACGTCCCGGACGCATGGCCGGCGAGTTTCGCAGCCTGCACAACGTCGCGATAGATTCGAAAGGCAATATCTTTACCGCGGAAGCGGGTTTTGGCCGACGCGTGCAGAAGTTTAAACTGCAGTAGTACCCCTCGGTATCTATGGGTTACTTTGTAAGTCGCGCACGATGTGCTGCTGGCGACGGCTGACCGCGATACGCTCGTCGGCTCCGCTGAGCACTACCTCCCAATGCGCGTCGCCGGCTTCGCCCACGCCACGCTCAAAGCCGCGTATCGCGGCGCGCGCAACGAGACAACTGCGATGCACGCGCACGAATTTTTCGGCGAATTCTTCTTCCAGCCGGGTCAGCGATTCATCCAGCAAAAACTCGCGTGCACGCGTGCGCGCGGTCACATATTTCAATTCGGCGCGCAAGTACAGAATTTCCTCCACCGGAATCAGATGCACTTTGCCGCGCTCGCTCGCCGCTAGCGCGCTGCGTGGCGTGCGCCGCAGTTCAGCCAGTGTTTGGTTGGTGATGGCGTGCGCGATGCGCGCCTGCGCCAGCGCCTGCGCCAAGCGCGCCGCGCGTATGGGCTTTAACAGATAGTCAATCGCATGCACCTCGAACGCTTTTAGCGCATAAGCGTCATACGCGGTGGCGAAAATAATCGCCGGCGGCTGCTCGAATTTGCTCAGGTGCTGCGCGGTTTCGATGCCGTCCATGCCGGGCATGCGCACATCGAGCAGCACTACGTCGCAGGGCCGCGCTGAAATCAATTCGATTGCCGCGGCGCCACCCGCGGCTTCACCCACGATTTCCAGCGCCTGTAGTTGCGCGCAGTCGGCGAGCAGGTCGCGCAAGCGGCTGCGTGCCGGGGCTTCATCATCGACAATCGCGATGCGCAAAGGCAGGACAGTCATGCGCGCCTCGGGTTACTTTTCGCTGCGGTAAGGGATAACGATATGCACCTCATACGCGTCGCCCATGACGCGCGTGGTGAGGCGGGCTTCGGCATCATAATGCAGTTGCAACCGCTCGCGTATATTGCCCAACGCCATATTATTGCCGGTGTGATGAGCGCTTGCAGGCGCATACGGGTTGCGCAATACGGCATGTACCGCGCCACGGCTGACATACACATGAATGCGCACCACGCCGGGCTCGGTGCGCGGTTCTATGCCGTGGTAGACGGCGTTCTCCAGCAGCGGTTGCAACACCAGCGGCGGAATCAACGCGTCGGCCGGCATGTCGTCGATATGCCATTCCACCTGCAGCCGCTCGCCCAGACGCAATTGCTCCAGAGCCAGATACTGCCGGCACAACTCGATCTCGCGCGCGAGCGGCGTCAGCTCGCGATTGTCCGCCATCAATACACGGAATAAATCCGCCATGTCTTCGAGCGCGGTTTCGGCGCGTTTGGGATCCTGCCGGATCAGCGACAGCACGGCGTTGATGCTGTTGAACAAAAAATGCGGGCGTATGCGCGCCTGCAACGCCTGCAAGCGCGCTTCGGACAGCGCAGGTGACAAGGCGCGGCCCCGCAAATCGAAGTAACACAGCAGCATTGCGGCCACCAGCCCTACCAGCAGCCAGTACCGTTCAATACCCGACAAATCCATCGGCACAAGCTGGCGCGCGGCGGCATACAGCACCGTGGTCAATACCAGCACCAGCGCCAGCACCACCGCGACGCCTGCCGCATACGGCAAGCGCGCCAGCGCGCCGTTCAGGATGTACAACACCACCAGCGTCAGTATCAGCAGCGGTTCCACCACCGCCGCTACTTCCGTCAACTGCGCGCCCAGCGCCGCCAGCGCAGGGCTTTTAACGATCACCACCAGCAGGGCGACCACGTTCACGCTCAGCACGATGCGCAGCAGTATCCCCAGATTGCGGAAATTCGGCAGCGCGCTACCATAGGCATTCTGCGGCGCGCCGCTCCCCGCACGGCCGGCGTGAGCACGCGTGTTTTGATTTATACTCCGCGACATGGCCGCATCATATTATCAGCATTCAGAATTCCAGCACTCATGACCACGCACAGCACCCCTGCGCCGTCCGCCGCCGCAAGCAAACCCTGGTCGGGACGCTTTAATGAGCCGGTTTCCGATCTGGTCAAACGCTTTACCGCATCGGTAAGCTTTGATCAACGGCTCGCGGAATTTGACATCGACGGCTCGCTCGCGCACGCGCGCATGCTGCACGCGGTGGACATTATCAACGCCGATGATCTGGCGGCGATTGAGCGTGGCCTGAACCAGATACGCGCTGAAATCCGCGCCGGCGACTTCGTCTGGTCGTTGGATCTCGAAGACGTACATCTGAATATCGAGCACCGGCTCACCGCTCTGGTGGGTGACGCCGGCAAGCGCCTGCACACCGCGCGTTCACGCAACGATCAGGTGGCCACCGACATCCGCCTCTACGTGCGCGCCGCCATTGATCACATCATCCACCAAATTCGCGCGCTGCAAACCGCGCTGGTCGATCTGGCAGATAAGCACACCGATACCGTGATGCCGGGCTTCACGCACCTGCAGGTGGCGCAGCCGGTTTCGCTGGGCCACCATCTGCTGGCCTATTACGAAATGCTCGCGCGCGATGCGGCGCGTTACGCCGATTGCCGCAAGCGTGTGAACCGGCTGCCGCTGGGCGCCGCCGCGCTGGCGGGCACGTCCTACCCGATAGACCGGCTCATGGTGGCAAAAGCCCTGGGGTTCGACGGCGTGTGCGAGAACTCGCTCGACGCAGTGTCCGACCGCGATTTCGCGATCGAGTTTTGCGCCTGCACCGCGCTGACCATGATGCATCTGTCGCGCTTTTGCGAAGAACTGATTTTGTGGATGAACCCGCGTTTCGGCTTTATCGATATCGCGGATCGCTTTTGCACCGGCTCCTCGATCATGCCGCAAAAGAAAAATCCCGACGTGGCAGAACTGATACGCGGCAAGACCGGCCGTGTGAATGGTCACCTGGTGGCGCTGCTCACCCTGATGAAAGGCCAGCCGCTGGCTTACAACAAGGATAACCAGGAAGACAAGGAGCCGCTGTTCGACAGCATCGACACGGTGAGCGCCAGTCTCGCGGTATTCACCGACATGGTCCCCGCCATCAGCGTCAACAAAGACACCCTGCGCGCCGCGGCGGCGCAGGGCTTCGCCACCGCCACCGATCTGGCGGATTATCTGGTACGCAAAGGCATGCCGTTTCGCGAAGCGCATGAAGCGGTAGCGCAGGCCGTGCGCTTTTGTGAAACACGCCGCTGTGATCTGGCCGATTTGAAGGTGCAGGAATTGCAGCAGTTTTCAAACCGCATCGGCGACGATGTATACGCCTCGCTCACGCTCGACGGCGCGCTGAGTGCGCGCTCACATATCGGCGGCACCGCACCGGCGCGCGTCAAATCAGCCATTGCGAAGGCGCGTA
>CAMDRT010000004.1 GCA_945906815.1 Bordetella parapertussis | reverse complement strand
GCGAGTGTGCGTGCGGGCGCAGTAAGCTTTTCCGCCGCTGCGGCCAATCACGCGGTGGTCACGCAAGCCAGCCCCAAGGCAGTCATCGACTGGCGCTCGTTTTCCATCGGCGCGGGCAACAACGTACAGTTCGTCCAGCCCAATGCGTCGGCCATCGCGCTGAACCGCGTCACGGGCACCCAGCAATCCCAGATCCAAGGTTCGCTCAGCGGCAACGGACAAGTGTGGCTGCTCAATCCCAACGGCGTCTTGATAGGCGCGGGCGGGCAGGTGAACAGCGCGGGGTTTCTCGCCACCACGCGCGCGCTTACTGACAGTGATTTTATGGCGGGCAAGCATCGCTTCACGGAGACCGCCGTGCCCGGCGCCGCAGTGATCAACCGCGGCAGCATCACCGCCGCCAGCGGCGGCTACGCGGTGCTGGCGGGCGAGCAGGTGCGTAACGAAGGGCAGATCCAGGCCCATCTCGGCACCGTGGTTCTGGGCGGCGCGAAGTCTTACGTGATGGACGTGGTGGGCGACAAACTGCTGTCGTTCCAGGTGACTGGGGCAGTGGAGGTTGCGCCGCCAGCCGGCCGCGCCGTAGTGGACAACAGCGGCAAGCTGCTGGCCGATGGTGGGCGGGTGCTGATCAGTGCCCGCGCGGCGAAGAGCGTGATCGACGGCAGCATCAACACCAGCGGGCTGGTACAGGCTAACAGTGTGCGCCTGGTCAACGGCGTAGTGACCCTGGATGCCGGGGACAACGGCAAACTGGCCAACGCCGGCACGATCACGACCAGCAGCGCTGCGGGCACCGGTGGCACTGGCGGTACGATACAGGCCAGCGCCGGCAGCATTATCAATACCGGCACGTTGAGCGCTGAGGGGGCCACAGGCGGCGGCGTCATCCGCGTCGACGCGGGTGCAGGTGCCGCGACCATGGTGGGCCGGCTCGACGCATCGAGCGCCGCCGGCCAGGGCGGCAGCATCGCCGTCACCGGCGCTTTCGTCGCCTTGGGCGGCACCCTCAATGCCGACGGCGCCAGCGGCGGCCGCATCAGCGTAGCGAGCCAGGGCACGCTGTCCCTGGCCGACCAGGTCCACGCCCGCGGTCTCGCCGGCGATGGCGGCACCGTGAGCTATGCCGCTGTCGGCCGCCTCATCGAAAACAACGGCAGCGCGACTGATGTCTCCGGCCGGGTGCATGGTGGTGCCATTGCGGTGGATGCCGGCCGGGTGTTCAGCTCCGGCCACTACAGAGCCAGCGGCGAGAGCGGCCGCGGCGGGCGCATAGACCTCACCGCCGCCCAGGACGTGAACCTCTACTCGGCGCGGCTGGACGCCTCGGGCGCGACCCAAGGCGGCCTCATCCGCATCGGCGGCGCCTTCCAGGGGGGCAAGCCCGCCGACCCCGGCACCCCGGACCGCGGGCGCTTCGTTGAGCGCTGGGGCGTGCTGCCGAACTTGAGGAACGCCCGCGATACCCTGATCAACGACAGCAGCGTGCTTGACGTATCGGCGCGCAGCGGCGAAGGCGGTACCGCCATCGTCTGGTCAGATCGGCGCACGACCATGCTCGGCAGCATCACCGCCACCGGCCCCCCGCGCGGCGGCGTAGTGGAAATATCCTCGGCGGAAGAGCTACGCCACACCAACCTGCTAGGGGTCAACATCGGCGCGGGCGGACGGCTGCTGCTCGATCCCAAGGACATCATCATCGGTAACGCCAACGCCGACCCGCTCAGTGACGGTGCGTCCTACGCAACCCGCGGCACCGAGGCGGTGACGATTGCGGCCGCCGACATCAACACGCAGTTGAGCGCCGGCACCGCGGTGACGCTGCAGGCGAGCAACGACATCACTTTGAACCAGGGAATCATCGCCAACAATAGCATTGGCGACGGCGGCGCGTTGACCCTGCAGGCTGGGCGCTCGCTGCTGCTGAACGCGAGCATCACCACCGACAACGGCGCACTCAACCTCATTGCCAACGACCGCACCGCCAACGGCGTGGTCAACGCCCAGCGTGACAGCGGCGCTGCGGTCATTACTATGTCAGCGGGAACCATCAACACCGGCAGCGGCGCGGTGAGCATCGAGTTGCGCGATGGCGCGGGCCTGACTAACAATGCATCGGGCAATATCAGCCTGCGCGATATCACGGCTGGCACTATCAGCGTGGCGAACGCCGGGCCCACTGCGGATTCAGGGGTGATCCTGAACGGAGCGCTGAGCGCCGGCACCGGGCCGATCAGCATCTACGGCGGCTCGATCGCTGCCAACGGCGCGCTCGCGGCGGCGGGCAACTTGCTGCTCGACGCCGACAACGGCTCGCAGCTCGCTTACAACGGTGTCGGGGTCACCGTCAACGGCAACCTGACGACCAGCAACAACGGCAATATCACCATCGAGGGGCGCGGCGGCAATAATAGCGGCGGCAGCCAGCACGGCGTGCGCATCAACAGTGGCACATCCGTCACGGCGGGCGGCAGTGGTACGGTGAGCATCACGGGCACGGGTGGTGCCAGCAGCGGCGGTAACAACCAGGGTGTCATAAGCGAGGGCACCGTGAGTTCTAGCGGGGGCAGCATCAGCATCACGGGGGGCGGTGGTGCAGCGGGCGGTGACAATAACGATGGTGTTCGGATCGACGCGGGCACTATCGGTAGTGCCAGCTCGGGTGCGATTACGCTGACAGGTGCCCATGGCAGCGGTGTCATCAGCGAGGGTGTTGCGGTTAGCGGCGCGGTCATTGGCGCCACTGGCTACAGCGGCAATGTGCGCCTTACGGCCGACACACAATTTTTCTATGGCGGCATAGTGCGGACTACCGGCGCATTGACGCTCGAGCCCCAGACTTCCTTCTCTTCCGCATATACCTATATGGCGCCCGGCGGGCAAGGTACCAACAATACCTTTGGACTCACGATTGATGGAACGCTAGGTGGCTTCACGCTTGGCAAGCCGGGCAACACTGCCAATATTACGGTTTCCAGTGCCGCCACCGTCGCCGGTCCGATCAGCATCTACGGCGGCGACATCGCCGTGAACGCTGCGCTCACTGCCGCCGGCAGCAACACCATCACCTTGACCGGCAGCGGCGCGGTGACCGGCGGCGCTGCGCTCACGGCCGCCAATCTGCTGCTCAACGGCACCGGCAGCTATACGCTCGACCACACGAGCAACGATGTCGATGTCCTCGCTGCTGCCAATCTGGCCGCGCTGACCTACGCTGATGCCGATGGACTAGCGATCGGCACGGTGGGTGGCGTCAACGGCATCACTGCAACGGGCAACATTTCGCTGACCACCTCAGCCCTCACCGCGAGTGGCAGCAACGGCAACGTGAGCGTCGCCTCGGGCAGGACCCTGAACATCACCCAGACCGGAACCAGTACTTACGACGGAGTCATCTCTGGCAGTGGCGCGCTCACCAAGTCGGGCAGTGGCACGCTGACGCTGTCGGGGGCAAACACCTACACTGGAGCGACCACCATCAGCGCGGGCACGCTGTACGGTGGTGAAGCCCAGCTTGCGCGCACGGCGTTTGGCACAGGGGACATCGTCGTCAACAGCGGTGCGACACTAGAGCTCGATCGCGCAACCTTGGCTAACAACCTCGCCTTCCACGGCGGCAAGCTCTATGGTACCAATGGCTTTGGCGAGGTGGTCAATGGCACGGTAATGCTTGCTGCCGACTCGATCGTCGATTCCTTGTTTTACATGACCTTCAGCAACACGGTCAGCGGCCCGGGTCGGCTCAGTCTGGTCAGTTCGTACGACGGCAAAGGCAGGCTCACGCTCAGCGGCAACAACAGTTACAGCGGGGGCACTACGCTGACTCAGGGCGTGCTCGAGCTGGGTTCCGCAGGAGCGCTCGGTTCCGGCGGCACCATCAGCTTCGGTGGGGGTACGCTACGGCACTCCGCGGCCAACACCACGGACTACTCCGGTCGTTTCAACACCGCTGCCAGCCAGCAGTACAAGGTGGATACCAACGGCCGGAACGTGACCTGGGCCACGGCGCTGACCAGCAGTGGCGGCACCCTCACCAAGTTGGGCACGGGCACGCTGACGCTGTCGGGCGTCAATACCTACACAGGTGCAACCACCATCAGCGCAGGCAGTCTGGTCATCCAGAACGATAGCCCTACCAGTGCGAGCGGCGGCTTTGCTGGCCCTGGCGTGCTGACGATAGAGCCAGCCTCGACGAGTTTTGCGAGCAGCTTCAGCACCGGCAGCTTCAGCACCGCCAGCGGCTGGCCGTTCCAAAGCAGTCTCGGCGGACTGACCATCGGCAAGGCCGGCAACACCGCCAACGTCGCTGTCGGTGCCATCAGCATCGCCGGCCCGATCAGCATCTACGGTGGTGACATTGCGTTGAACGCCAACCTCACCAGCACCGCAGCGGGTGCGGCGATCCTCGCCAAGGCCAGCGGCAATATCACCTCGGAAGCCAGCACGACTTTCCAGACCAATGGCGGTCCGCTCACCTTCTGGAGCAACAGCGATGCCAGCAATGGCGGCTATATCCAGCTGCACCGCAACAACACCCTCGATACCCGCACCGACGCCAATCGCAGCAACACCACTGACACGACCACGGGGGGGGGACGCATCGTCCTGGCCGGTGGTGCGGACGATGGTGCCAACGGCCGCACGGCTGGCGACGGCATTCCCGACGGCTACGCCGACAACAGAGAAACCACAGGCATCTACCGCAGCGGCGTCGGGCTAGGTATCTGGAACCACGCTGTCAATGACGGCGGTAATCTGAACCACACCCAGATCTATTCCGGCGGCGGCAACATCCTGATGCGCGGACGCGCACTCAGCACCGATCCGGCGCTGAACCTCGATTACCAGGGCACCATCAACAGCGGCGCTGGCGCCATCACGCTGGTCGGCAACAACACCGGCACCGGCCATGGGATGGCGTTGGGTTCGTTCGACTTGAACATCGGGCCCACCAACACATTGACCGCATCCGGTGGCGATGCCGTGCAGGCTGCTATCACCCTGATTGGCACGGCGGCTGCCACCTCGGGCACAACCTACGGCGCCCACTTGGGCGGTACAAATTTCTACGCTTCAGGCAGCGGCGGCATCAGCCTGAAAGGAACCACGGCGAGCAGTGCCGGTAACGGCCTGTTCTCCGAGAGCGGGGATGTGCTGGCTGCGAGTGGGCCGATCCGGGTGGATGGCGGTACCTATGGCATCGGGTCTGGTAGCACCACCACTATCGGCAGGAAGAGTTCGACCGCCATTACAACGAGTTCGAGCGACATCAGCTTGATCGGCAATACCTTCATGCTCGGAGGAAGCGCAAGCATAGATAGCAGTGGCGCTTTTGCCATTGAGTCGGCCGCGGCGAGCAGCAGTTTTGATACGGCGCTAAACACCAGCGGGCTGACGATCGCAGGTTCTCCATCGAGCGTGCGCATCGGCAAGGTGACCAATACCAGCAACCTCACCATTGGCAGCGCTATCACGGCCGCCGGTCCGATCAGCATCTACGGCGGCGACATTGCCGTGAACGGCGCGCTCACCGCCAACACCATCACCCTGAAAGGCAGCGGCACAGTGACCGGCGGTGCGGCGATCACAGCCGCCAATCTGCTGCTCATCACCCAGACCGGAACCAGCACTTACTCCGGAGTCATCTCTGGTAGCGGCGCGCTCACCAAGTCAGGCAGCGGCACGCTGACGCTGTCGGGTGCGAATACCTATACCGGGGCAACCACCATCAGCGAGGGTACGCTGACGGCAGCACATGCGACTGCACTGGGTTCTACGGTTGACGGTACCACGGTGGTGGCCGGGGCGAGTCTGGTGATCAGCGGAGTAGCTATCGGCAACGAAGCGGTGACGATTAACGGCGCCGGGGTGAGCAACAGCGCCGGAGTGAGCAGCAATGCCGTGGCCCTGCAATGCAGCGGGACGGCTCGACTGGGCGGTAATCTCATGGTCAACACCAGCACCACGGTGGGCGGCAGCGGCACGCTTGCCTTGGGCAACGCCATCATTGCCGCTGGCCAGACCCTGGCTCTTGGCAATGGCAGCGCGCTCAATCTCACCACCGGGGCGGTGAGCGGGGTGACGGGTGGGGCCAGCTCAAACCTGACGGTTCACACTACGGGCAGCCTGAACCTGGGTGCCGTGGGCACTGACATCGGCACAGTGGATATCAGAGCCGCAAATACCACCCTGAACGCTATCGCCGCCACGGGCGGCATCACGGTAGTGGCGGTTGGCAACCTTGCCATCGACGGGGCGGTAATCGCCAGCGGGAGCAATGTCATTGCCCTCGCCGCGAGTGGCGCGATCACCGATGGTTCCAGCGGCTACCTGGTGGCCGATAAGCTAGTGCTCCTGGGTGGCAACGTCATACTTGACAGCGCGAGCAACGCCATCGGCACACTGGCTGCGAACGGCGTCGGCAGTCTGACTTATGTCAACAGCAACGCGCTCACCATTGGCGCGGGCAACCCCATTGGCCTGGTCAACTCTATTGGCACGGCCAACACCATAACGGTCAACCCCATGGGCATCAGCGCCTCGGGGCCAGTTAACATCAGCACGCAGACGGGCGATCTTACCCTTACCCAGAACATCATGACCACGGACGCGGGCAATGCGGCGCTCGTGCTCAACGCCGGATCGAGCAGCGCCGCAGGCACCGCCACGGGCGGCAATATCGTGGTCAGCGGCACGCCGACCCTCACCGCTGGCGTGGGTGGGCGGGCGACGCTCTACACCGGCACCGGCAGCGCCGGATTGACTGCCCTGGTTGGCCTGAGCAGCGGGCGCTTTCGCTACCACAGCGACGAGGCGAGCACCGGGTATAACACTACCACCGCCGCGCTCGGCGCGGGCAGCTACGCGATCTACCGCGAGCAGCCGATGTTCACCGTCAGCGCGGCGAGCGAGACCCTAAGCTACGGCACAACGCCCACCCGCGCGTTCAACATCTTCGGCCGGAACGGTGACACCGTCGCGCAGGCTTTCTCCACTGCGCCCGGCGTAGCTGTTGGCGGCAGCACCTCGTCCTCGGGTCACCCCACCGTGGGGGTCCACGCGCTCACTGCCTCGGGCGGCGTCGGCCAACTGGGCTACGCGGTGAGTTACAACGGCGGTACGCTCACAGTGAATGCCAAGCCGCTGACGATTTCGGGTAGCAGCGCGGCGAACAAGAGCTACGACGGCACCACCAGTGCGAGCATCACTGCCGGCGCGCTCTCTGGGGTAGTGAGCGGTGATGTCGCGACGGTAGCGGGCAGCGGCAGCTTCGATAACAAGAACGCGGGCAGCGGCAAGACGGTGACTGCCAGCTACGGCCTGTCCGGTGCGGACGCCGGCAACTACAGCGTGACGTCGGGAAACCTCAACGCAGACATCACGCCGAAGGCATTGAGCATCGCTGGCAGCAGTGCTGCGAACAAGGTCTACGATGGCACGACCAGTGCCGCGATCACAGTCGGAACCCTGAGTGGCCTGATCGGCAGCGAGACTGTTACGCTTAGCGCAACCGGGGCGTTTGACGATGCCCACGTAGCTTACGCCGCCAATAGCCTCAGCTCGGTGGTGGCCAGCCGCAACGTCACCGCCACCTACACGCTGGCCGACGGTAGTAATAGCGCGAACGGTGGCCTCGCCGGGAACTACAGTCTGGCCACCACCAGTCACAGCGCCAGCATCACACCGAAGGCATTGAGCATCACCGGCAGCGCGGCTGCGAACAAGGTCTACGACGGCACCACGTTTGCGGTGATCACGGCGGGCAGCCTGAGCGGCCTGATCGCCAGCGAGAGCATCAGCGTCAGCGCGACAGGGGCGTTTGACGGCGCCAACGTAGCGTACGCCGCCAATAGCCTCAGCCCGCTGGTGGTCAGCCGTAACGTCACCGCCAGCTACGCGCTGGCCGATGGCAGCAATAGTGTGAACGGCGGCGTGAACGGCGGCGCGAACGGTGGCCTTGCCGGCAACTACAGCCTGGCCAATACCAGCCACAGCGCCAGCATCACACCAAAGGCATTGAGCATCACCGGCAGCGCGGCTGCGAACAAGGTCTACGACGGCAGCACGCTTGCGGTGATCACCGCGGGCAGCTTGAGTGGCTTGGTCGGCAGCGAGAGCATCAGCGTCAGCGCGACGGGCGCGTTTGACGGTGCCAACGTAGCCTACGCCGCCAATAGCCTCAGCCCGCTGGTGGCCAGCCGTAGCGTCACCGCCAGCTACACGCTGGCCGATGGCAGCAATAGCGTGAACGGCGGCGCGAACGGTGGCCTCGCCGGGAACTACAGTCTAGCCAACACCAGCCACAGCGCCAGCATCACACCGCAGGTATTGAGCATCACTGGCAGCAGCGTGGCGAACAAGGTCTACGATGGTAGCACGGTTGCGGTGATCACGGCGGGCAGCCTGAGCGGCTTGATCGGCAGCGAGACTGTCAACGCCAGCGTGACGGGCGGCTTCGACAGTGCCAATGCCGGCACGCGCAGCGTCATCGCCACCTATACGCTGGCCGACGGGGGTAACGGCGGCCTTGCCGCCAATTACAGCGTCGCTCCGGTCATCCACAGTGTCAGCATTCGTTCTGCCCCGCTTACGGTGGAGGCAAATGGGGTCACCAAGACCTCCGATGGGCTTGCCTACAGCGGCGGCAACGGCGTGACCTACGCCGGTTTTGTCAACGGCGAAGGCAGTGCGGTGCTCGGAGGCACGCTCGCTTACGGTGGCAGTGCGCAAGGAGCGGTGAGCGCGGGCACTTATGCGATCGCGCCTGGGGGTTATCGCAGCACCAACTACGACATCACTTACACCAACGGTGCACTTACCGTGTCGCCGCAGGCCGTGACGATGACCATGCTGGCAGCGGTGGCTGCCAGCATGGCCCCGGTGGTAGCTGTGCCTGCCGCTCCGGTAGCCGCCCCCCTGATACCGGTAGACTTACCTGCGCCGGCGGCTGGCGCTCCGATAGCTGCTCCCCAGATACCAATCGACGCACCTGCGCCGGCACCTGCCGCTCCGGGAGCTGCTCCCTTGATACCCATCGACGCACCTACGCCGGCGGCTGGTGCTCCGGTGGTCGCCCCCCCGGCACCGGTTGACGGGCCTGCGCCGGTGGCTGCCGCTCCAGTGGCGGCCCCCCCAGCACCGGTTGATGCACCTGCGCCGGCGGCTGGTGCTCCGGTAGCGGCTGCCCCGGTGGCTGGTGCTCCGGCAGCGCCGGCCAGTGCGCCGGTGGCGGCAAGTGCCGGCCCGGGCCCGACCAGACCTGCGCCGGCCGCCGGCCCCACCCCGCAGGCTGCAGGGAAACCGTCCGCAGCGGCAGCGACTGCCCCGGTGAGCGCAGCCCCTGTGGCCGCTGCTCCACTCACCGTTGTCGTGCCAGCGCCGCCCTCGCCAGTGGCTCCGGTTAAACCGCCGACGCCGAAAGACGCCGCGGATGTGGGAGACAAGACCCTCGCCATGGCAGCGCCGCCGCCGCCCCCGAAACCTGCGGAACGGCAGCGACGCGCTGCGCCAACCGCGGCGCTGACGCAAGTGTCGAGTCTAGTCAGATCCCAGCAGGCGCTGCCCAGCAGCCTGCCTGTGGCAGCGCAGATCGAGCTGCGTTTTTCCCTGAGTGGCGCACGTTCGACATGGTGAAACTCAATCATTTAGTGGCGCTAGCCTGGCTCGCAAGTGCTGGCCTGGCGTGCGCGGCGGATCCGCTGCCTAGCGCGCTCGGCGAGAACCTGATGGGCGAGACCTGCGAGGTGCGGGTGCGCGATGACCTCACCCCAGTGCCTGGCGTGCCCGCAGACGAGCATATTTTCTGCGGCGGTAAAGCGGCCGGCAGAGTGGGCTACGGGCGGTTCCTGTCTAGCGGCAACTCGGGTGGGGAGGCTGCCCGTGCTGCTTTGCTGTCGCAATACCACCACAGTCGCATGGAAAAAACGATAGTGGCCGCTGCGACCTGTGCCGCGCCCCAATGGCTGACGGCGGCCACCGGTGGCGCCGTGGCCATCTTCGCCTGCCAGCGCAAGCCGGGTGGCTGGCCGCAGCTGGTGGTGGTAGGCGCACGCCAGGGGGCGCTGGCGGTGGCCGATGGCTCTCCGGCGCTGCTGCCAATATTGTTGAAGGTCGCCGGACTGTCCGAGGCGCAGGTCGAAATCGTGGCCACCAAGGCCTATTTGCAGACGTTGTGGGGAAAGCCGGTGGTGCTTGCTTCCGCCGCGGACATGGATCGGTTCCGCCAGTTGATGCGCGAGGCGCGCAGCGCCAGCGCGCATTACCATTTTTCGCAGGCGGAAGACCTGTTCCGTAAAGCCCTCGATATGCAGGGCCGACTGCTGTCGGGTGATGACCCCGCCATTGCCGACACGCTGTTGGATCTCGCGCTCGTGGTCAGCAGCCGGGGCAGGGTGGAGGAGGCGCAAGCGCTGTTCCGTCGCGCCGAAGCCATCGTCCAGAAATCGCCTTTCGAAGTCGACCGTGTGCGGCTGTTCACCTATCTGAGTTACGATGCCGCCAATCGGGGAGATTACGCTGCGGCTCTTAGGGGCGCGCAGCTCGTAACCGCTACTCGGCGCAAGCTGGCCGGCGGCAATGATCAGCAAACCCTGCTGCGTGGCGGGAGTGATGGCGTCGAGCGCGCGGAGCTGGTAATGGCGCTCGATTTCGAGGCAAAAATGACCCTGCGCAACGACGATCCCGTTTCGGCGGGCGCGCTGGCGAGCGAGGCGCTGCAGGTTTTCGCCCAGACCGACAGCGCTCCCCGCTGGTGGAAGGCCGATATCTTGATGACGCTGGGTGAATTGAGCATGGTACAAGGCCGCTTGTCGGCGGCGGAAACCTACTACACTTCCGCCCTCGATATCCGCAAGCAGTTTTTGGGCGAGGGCATGGCCACTTTGCCGGTACTGGCGGCGCTGGCCAGGGCCTACCAAGCCGAGGGCATGAATTCCTCGGCGATCGTCACCTTCCGCAGCGCTTTTCAGGTGGCGCGGTCGCTGCCGCAGTCGGCCGAGGTGCTGAGTCAGGAGCAGTTGATTCCGTTCGGCGCCGCCATCACCGAATATGCCGCGACCCTGAAAGAGGAGCGGGCGCGCCAGGGTTTATACGGCGAGGCCTTTGATGCGTTCCAGATGGCGCGCTCGAGTCTCATCGACCAGACTATCGCCAAAGCGCAGGCGCGCCTTGCCAGCGACGATCCGAACATTGCCAAGCTGGTGGAGGCGCTGCAAGACACGCAGCGTCAGGTGGAGGTGGCGCGCGCCGAATTGGCGCTGGAGCAGGCACTGCCCGACCAGGAGCGCAGCGCCATCGCGGAAACACGGCTGCAGCGGACAATGGCGGACAGCGGGCGGCGCGCCCGTGCGCTTAGCCAGCAGATCGCCAAACAGTTTCCCGCGTACCACCAGCTCGCCAACCCGGCGCCGCTACAGCTCACCGAGGTGCGCCGACGCCTGGGTGATCGTGAAGCGCTGGTCTCATTCATCGTGGGCAAAAATCAATCTTTTATCCAGATCACCCGCCGCGCGGGCAACACCATCGCCAAAATCAATCAGGGGGCGGTCGCGCTGGGCGAGAGTGTCAAGGTTTTGCGCCGTGCGTTGGAAATTGAGGGCAGCACGGTCAACGCGTTCAATATGCGTCTGGCCCACGAGTTGTATCAAGGACTCTTCGGCGAGCTGGAAAAACAACTGCAGGGCGTTGATCACCTGATCGTTGCGGCGGCGGGCCCGCTGGCGAGCCTGCCCTTTGGTCTGCTCATCGCGGCAGAGCCGAAGAACGATAACTATGCCGAAGCCGCTTGGCTGGGGCAGCGTTTCGCCATCTCACACACGCCCTCGATCCAGGCTTTTTATACCTTGCGCGGGGCGCCGGCCAGGCGCCCGCCACCCCGGATGATGCTGGCTTTCGGTGCCCCGGCGCTGCTGGGGGTACCCGCCCAGCAGAGCGTTGCCGCCGTGGCCGCGGCGCGGGACGGTTGCCGTCCCGATGGCCCGATGAACGGCGACATCCTGCGTGCCATGAGCCCCTTGCCGGACACTGCCAACGAAATCAGTGCCGTGGAGCGGATATTGGGCGCGGGAACCTCGACGGTGTTCCTGGGGGAGCAGGCGAGCGAAGACAATTTTCGCCAACAATCGCTGCAGGACTACCGGATACTCTATTTCGCTACCCACGGCTTGCTGCCGGGGGAGTTGCGTTGTCAGGCCGAGCCCGCGCTGGTGCTCAGTCCTCCCGTGGTACCGGCCGCGACCAAGGCGCGCGACGGCTTGCTTGATGCGAGCGAAATCGCAGCGCTCAAGCTGAACGCCGACCTGGTGGTGCTGTCGGCATGCAACACAGCGGGCGGCGGGGGGAAATTCGGCGGCGAAGCCCTGGCTGGACTGGCTGAGTCCTTTTTCTTTGCCGGCGCGCGTGCTCTCGTGGTGAGTCATTGGCAGGTGCCCTCGGCCGCCACTGCGCAGCTGATTTCGGCGATGTTCGGAACGCTCGGCCCCCAGCTCCAAGGCGGTGCCAGCGCCGCGCTGAAGGCGGCACAGGCGCGGCTGATCGCGCAGAAGAACACGGCCCACCCGTTTTTTTGGGCAGCATTTGTGGTGGTCGGCGACGGTATGGCGGCGGCCGGTGTGGGGGGGTGAGCGAGCAAGCACCAGCCCCGCTATGCACCAGGAGTGGGGGGCAACTACCACACCTTCAGGCTGATCTGGTACCAATGGATTATTGAATATGCATTTTTTGAATTCTGAATGGGTACCCCTGCAGCCATGCTGACTGAGACGCTGGATCCTGCCGCTCTTCTTCTTGATCTGCGCGACCTGAAAGATCTCGTCGCGGCGCTGCGCGAAGAACTAGAGGCCACTAGAGGGAAGACCGAATTAGCGGTGAATCTCGCGGTGTCCGAGGTCAACGTGGAGGCGGTGCAATTACGCGCTACGGCGTCAGTGTTGCGCGACGAAATCGTCATCGCGCGCGCCGATACCCGGCAAGCCGTGAGCAGCGCCATGGCTGAGGCCCACAGCGAAATCAGTCAACTCAAGCTCACTATTACGGCCTTGCGCGAGGCACTGGAAAATGAGCGCGCCTGCAGGGATGAGCTCGTGCGCAAAGCCTATAACGAAAACCAGGACGAGATTGCCCAAGTTCGCGCTGCCGCGCAGGATTTGCGCGCGCACTTGGAGGCGGAGTGCGCGGCCCGCGACCAAGCTGTGCAGAAAGCGATCTCCTTTTCCCATGACGAGTTGATGCAACTACGCGGCACCGCCGCTGCGCTGCGCGATGCTCTGGACCATGAGTCTGTTTCGCGCGAGCAGGCCTTGAACAGAATGCGTGCCCAGGACCGCGCCGAAATTGCGCAACTTGAGGAAACTGTGCGTGAATTGCGCGAGCGGCTTCAGGGTAAAATGGAATCTTCCGGCTGAGTTTTCGTGCCCACAGATAGGAAACAGCAATGAGCGCCGAAAAATCTCCGCGACCCATCAGCAACATCCGCCGGCTATCGCAACGCAGTGGCGAATCCCGACGCAGTGGCGAGGCACCGGCCAACCCACGCACCAAGGCGCTATCGCGTCACGAGCGCTTCAAACTGGTGGAGATGCTGCTGGAAGTTTCGCGGCGCATGGCGTCGTGCGACACGTTGGACGATATGTTGTACGCGCTGGTGGAGATGACCATCAGCGAAATCGGTGCCGAACGCGGCACCTTGTTCCTGAACGACCCAACCACTAACGAACTGTACTCGCGAGGGGCCCTGGGCAACATCAAGCGCGAAATTCGCCTACTCAACACCAGCGGCATTGCTGGCCACGTGTTTACCAGCGGCGAGTCGGTGATCATTCCCGATGCTTATGCGGATCCGCGTTTTAATAAAAGTATCGACGAGCAGACCGGATTCATGACGCGCAACATCCTGTGCGTGCCCATCATGACCGTGAAGGGCGAGATCATCGGCGTGGCGCAGGCCCTGAATAAAAGGCAGGGTGAGTTCACCGGCCAGGACCTCGACATCCTCGATGCCATGACGTCACAAGGCACGGTCGCCCTGCAAGGCGCGCAGTTCATCGAGCGTATGAAGGCGGTGCGCGCGCGGGAGATGGAGTTTGTCGAAATCGTCTCTGAGGTCACTGCGGATATCAAGCTGGGCTCGCTTTTGCAGAAGGTCATGGGCGAGGCCACGCGCCTTTTGAACTCCGATCGATCTACACTGTTCCTCAACGACGAGAAAACCAACGAATTGTGGTCCGAGGTCGGTCAAGGTCTGGAATCGATGCAGATCCGCCTGCCCAATCATATGGGAATTGCCGGAGCGGTATTTACCGCCGGCAAGTCGATTAACATTCCCTACGCGTATGCGGACCTGCGCTTCAATCCGGCCTTTGATAAGCGCACTGGCTACTTCACCCGCTCCATCCTGTGCGTGCCGATCATCAACAAGCACGGCAAGGTGATCGGTGTCACCCAAGTGCTGAACAAGCGCGGTGGCCCCTTTACGTCCGAGGATGAATCGCGGTTGCGGGCGTTCACTGCGCAGATCTCCATCGCCCTGGAAAACGCCAATCTGTTCGCCGACGTGCAGAACATGAAAAACTACAGCGAAGCGATGCTGGAGTCGATGTCAAACGGCGTGCTGACCCTGGACGAGGGCGGTAAGATTGTCACCTGCAACGCCGCAGGACTGCGCATTCTGCGTGTCAGTGCCGCCCAGGTACTACAAATGCCGGCGGCCCATTTCTTCACCGGCGGGAACGCGTGGGTGCTGGACAAACTCAAGCAGGTTGGCGAAAGCGGCAAGCCTGAAGTGCTCATGGACGTTGAATTGGTGCTGCAGGAGGAACGCATTTCGAGCAATGTAACGGTCTTGCCGCTGTCCAGCGCCGAGAAGAAGCGCATCGGCTCGATGATCATCATCGAGGACATCTCCAGTGAAAAACGCCTCAAATCGACGATGTCCCGCTATATGGATCCGGGTATTGCCGACAAGCTAGTGGCCGCGGGGGCGGAGATGCTCGGTGGACAATCGGTAGAAGCGACGGTGCTGTTCTCGGACATCCGCGGCTTCACCACCCACACGGAAAAGCTCGGCGCGCAAGGCACGGTGGCGATGCTCAACGAGTACTTCACGCTGATGGTCGAATGCATCCAGGCAGAAGGAGGCATGCTCGACAAATTTATCGGCGACGCCATCATGGCCGGTTTCGGCATGCCGGTTGCGCACGACGACGATGTCGACCGCTCGGTGCGCGCCTCGATTGCCATGATCAAAGCATTGCGCCGCTGGAACGTGCAGCGCACCGGCGAAGGCAAGGCCCCGATCGACATCGGTATCGGACTCAATACGGATATAGTGGTATCGGGCAACATCGGCTCCCAAAAGCGCATGGACTACACCATGATCGGGGATGGCGTGAATCTGGCCGCGCGCCTGGAGTCCGCTTGCAAGCAATACGGTGCGCACATCCTGATCAGCGAGCATACTTACAAGAAGCTGCGCGGCACTTACCGCACCCGCGAAGTCGACCTGGTGGTGGTCAAGGGCAAGACCGAGCCGGTGGCAGTCTACGAAATCCTCGATTACCACACCGAAGAGAGTTATCCGCAGATGATCGACGCCATGGGCCACTTCCGCGATGCCCTCGACAAATACCGGTCGCGCGCCTTCACGGACGCCCGCGCGCTGTTTGCAAAAGTGCTGGCCCTCAATCCACACGACATGACGGCGCAACTCTACGCGGAACGCAGTGAGAACCTTGCCGCCAGCCCGCCGCCAGCCGATTGGTGTGGCGTGTGGGTAATGGAAGAGAAATAGTGAGTAGGAATAAATAGAAAATAGATAGCGGCCCCATTTGAAAAAATTTCTGCTCTGCATGGCGATTTTGGCGGTGGCGTGGGCGAATCCCGGCCGTGCCGTCAAGTTTATTGTGCTCGATGCGCGCGGTGGTGGCCTGAAATCGGGCATGACCGTGGACAGCGGCGCTGCGCTCGATCTCAAGGAGGGCGAGCGGGTGACGGTCATTGGCCCCGATGGAAAAAGCGTCACCTTGAAGGGGCCGCTGCAGGGGCGACCGCTCGTCGGCAGCACGTCTGCCGCCAACCCGCGGCAGGCGCTTGCGGCACTGTTGTCCACACGCGATGCTCGTGTTAATTCGGTGGGTGTCGTTCGCGCCGGCACAGCAGCGGGCAGGCTGCCCGATCCCTGGTTGATCGATGTGACGCGGCCGGGTATACGCTGCCTGATGCAGGGCGAGCAGCCGGTTTGGTGGCGCCCCGACGGTGTGCAGGAATCATTTATGTTATTCACTGCGGATCGATCCTGGAGCGCCCAATTCGCTTGGGCAGCGAATCAGGATCGGCAGGCTGCCCCGCCGCTGTCGCGCTACGAGGGTGTGTTCGTGATCCGCCACGGCGAGCGTGAATACGCAATCCATTTCGTGCCGGTTCCCAAGGGTCTTGACGACGATCTGGTGGTGGTGTCGTGGCTGCTGGAGAAAGGCTGTTTCCAGCAGGCCGATGCGCTGCTGGAACGCTTACGACAGGAACCCCAGAACGCACCATGACCCTCAAACAGTTGAGGCCGTACATCACGGCGATTGCAGTGATGGTTGCGGCCACCACGCTGGCGGTGCTAGCCACGCGTTACATCGCCTTTCTTTCCGCCCTAGAAAACGCGGCCAGCGACATCCGCATCGCGGCACTGCAGCCGCCGCAAGCGCAATCACGCGACATCGTCATCGCAGCAATTACCGAGGAGACGCTGGCGCGCTTTCCGTACCGCTCGCCCGTGGACCGCGGCTTTCTCGCCGAGCTGCTGTTGCAGCTGGAAAAAAAGGGTGCACGGCTGGTGGGGCTTGATGTGCTGTTCGACCAGGCTACCGAAACGGCCAAGGATGACGCCTTGAAGCGGGTGTTGCGCACGCTCAAGGTGCCGCTGCTCGTTTCTTATACCGACACGCCGACGATCGTCAACGAAGCACAACTCGCCTATCTGAACGACTTTCTGCCGAAAACGCTGCGCGCCAGCGCCAATCTGGCTACCGACCCGTTCGATGGTACGGTCCGCTGGATTTACCCCGGCGAGACCCGGGCGGGAGAACCCCGGGGTTTTGCCCGGAAAGCGGCCGAGCTGGCAGGCGTTGACACGCCGGCGGTGCAGGTCGATATCGCTTGGAAAGCGCGGCCGGATGCCGAGACGATGCCCTTCCCCGTTTATCCTGCGCACGCCTTGCAGGCGCTGCCCGCCGAATGGTTTGCGGGCAAGGTGGTGCTGGTGGGGGCGCTGTTGTCGATTACCGACCGCCACCGCACGCCACTGGCCATCGTGCATGGCGACGACCAGGGCAATATGCCAGGGGTCATCATCCAAGCGCATGCTATCGCCCAGTATCTGGAAGGCCGCCAGCCGCTCAAACTGGGCCTAGCTGCAGGGCTGGGCGCGAGCTTTGCGTTGGCGTTGATCGGTGTGCTGATCGGGTTGCTGAAAAAGGGCGTTGTCTTCAACGTTATCGCTGGCGTCGCAGTGACCGCCGCGTTCTGGGTCGGCGGCATGCTGGGCTTTACCTACGGGCTGCCCCTGCTGCCTCTGGTAGCACCGACCCTCGCGCTGGCGCTGGCACTGTGGATGATGGATGTGCTCTTGGGCAGTGCCGAGCGCAAGCACCGCAAGTTCGTGCAGGGGGCGTTTTCGCGCTACGTGTCGCCTGCGGTGGTCAGCCAGCTGGTGGCCGATCCCGAGAGTTTGCGCGTATCGGGGGTGCGGCGCGAGCTCAGCTTCATCTTCACAGACATCGAGGGTTTCACCACGCTCTCGGAGAAGCTCGGCTCGGAGCAGCTCTCGGATGTGCTCAATGCCTATCTGGACGGTGCCTGCGCCATCGTGCTGCAGCACGGGGGCACGGTCGACAAATTCATCGGTGATGCGATCATGGTGATCTTCAATGCGCCCATCGCACAGGCCGACCATGCGGTACGCGCCGTGCGTTGCGCGCTGGCCCTAGATGCTTACGCCGAGGACTTCCGTGCGCGCCAGAACGCTGCAGGAATTCCACTCGGGCCGACGCGGCTCGGCGTGCATACCGGCGCGGCAGTGATCGGTAATTTCGGCTCCAGCTCGCGCATGGATTACACCGCGTTGGGCGATACCGTCAACACCGCAGCGCGCAGCGAGGGCGTGAACAAATATTTCGGTACGCGCATTTGCTGCACCGAGAGCGTGGTTGCGCTATGCCCGGGACAGAATTTTCGGGCCATCGGCGAAGTGATGCTGAAGGGTAAGCTCACCTACATCGGTCTGTTTACGCCAGTGACGGAGGCGGCTGCCGCATCCCCGCTGCATCGTCACTATGGCGAGGCTTACGCGTTGCTACAGTGTGAGGATCCTGCTGCCTCTGCAGCGGTGCGCCAGTTGCAACGGGACTATCCGCAGGACCCGCTCATCCGCTTTCACTTCGCGCGCATCGAGGCCGGATTGAACACCAGCCGTGTGGTGATGGAAGATAAATGATTGATAGAAGACAAATGATCATAGACCGTTGCATTCCGCCGCTATCTGCATGGCCCATGCTGTTGGTGCCACTCGCGTTCGGCGTGTCGTGCGGGCTCCACGCGCAGACCACGCCGAGTCAGCGCGCCGAGCAGTTGCGGCAGCTTGATCAGCAAACCAACATTTCCCGCGACCGTGTCCCCGGCGCGCCACTGCCGGTGCCGGGTTTGGATCTACGCATCCTGACGCCCGAAAAATCCATTGTACCCAAGGCGGTGGATGAGCTGGAGTTCGAGGTCACCCGCGTCGAGGTCGAGGGCGCCACCTATTTTTCGCGCGCGGTGGTTGATGCGCTATTAGCGCCGCTGCTGAACCGGAAAATCGGGCTGACGGCACTGCGCGAGGCCGCGAATATGCTGGAGAATCTCTACCGGGAACGCGGTATGTTCCTGGCCCGCGTTTTCATTCCCCCGCAGCAGCTACAGCAGGGTGTCTTCACCATACGGGTGGTCGAGGGGCATATAGACCAGGTGTTGGTCGAAGCGCCGGATGCGGCGATGGGGGGGCGCGTCGATACCTTTGCGCGGCAGCTGGTGGGCGTCCGACCGCTGGATCTAGCGAACCTGGAGCGGGTGCTACTGCTGCTCAACGATCTGCCGGGGGTGACAGCTACTGCGGTGTTGCGCCCGGGCGCAGAGTTGGGCAGTTCCCAATTGCTGATCACTGTGGTACCCGCAGGTAACCTATACATGGGTACTTTCAACAATACGGGATCGAATACCACCGGCCCCTATGCACTGAGCTATAACGCCACCTTGCAGCAACCGTTCGGCAGCCCGGGCCAGTTGACCGTTGGCGTGACAGCCGGCGGCACCGCCGCCAACGATTTCAGCGGTATCCGCAGCCTCGTCACGCGCTACGCGCAAGCTGTTGGCAACCACGGGGCGATCGTCAGTTTCGGCGGCGTACTGAGCCAGTCACATCCCTCCGGTGCTGTCAGCAGCCTCGACATCCAGAGTGATGCCGTGTCGATTTCACCCCGCCTGCGTTACCCCTTGCTGCGCTCGCGTAGCAGTTCGCTTTACCTTGATACCGGTCTAGCGCTCAACCGCAGCCAGACCACATCAGCGGGCACGCCGCTCACCAGTGATCGGGCGACGGTGGCCGACCTCGCCGCAACCTGGGTATTGAGTGGGTGGGGAGGAGGTAGCCAGACCCTCGGCTTGGGCGTGTTCAAGGGGCTCAAATGGTTCGGTGCCATGGACAAGGATGCGCCGCTGCCGTCTGCGACTGGCTTCGAGCCGACCTTCACGAAATACACGCTGAATTTCCAGCGCACCCAAGGACTGCCGCAGTCCTTCAGTCTACGTTTCAATCTGAACGGCCAGTACACCCGGGACAAATTGCTTGCGGGTGAGCAGCTGTCCTTCGGTGGGAGCACTATCGGCCGCGGCTTTATCCCATCGGCCATCGTCGGCGACCAGGGGCTAGGTGCAATACTCGAATTGCGCTACGACCTGAAGCCCTATCCGGCTGCTGCGATCGGCGACGCACAGGTATATCTTTCTGTCGATAGGGCTTCCACCCGCACCGTGCCCGTGTCGGGCAATGCCAGCACCCGATCCCACCTTAGTTCGACAGCCCTTGGCGTGCGTCTCAGCGTGAACAAAAACGTGCAGCTCGATCTGCGCTTCGCCAAGGCCAACCAAGATATCGCGGATGAGCAGCGGCTCGAGCGGGGGCTCCTGCTTGAAACGTTGGTACGGTTCTGAGGCTGCTCGCAAGTGCCTGTCTTTCACATCTGATTTCAAATAAATCAGTGCGTTAGCTTGCGTCTATAGGCCGAGTGGGTGAAGTTGGGTCAGTGCTCATTCCCGGGTCGTTACCAGCCGCGTGCCCGCCAGGCGATCGTGCAGAAACTGCGACTCCCGATCCACCAGTGCCCACGCAAAGCCGAGGCCCAGCGTGGCAACGCTGGCGAGTGCCCCCACGTAACGCAGCAGCGCGCGGGTGCGGCTCAGAGGCGAACCGTCTTTCGATAGCAGCCGCAGCCCCCATGTTTTCATGGGTAGTGTCTGTCCCGTGCCCGTCCATTGCCATACATAAAAGCAGGCACAAAGGACCACCAGCCAAACCTGCAGGGTGGTGCGTGCGATGACGGGGTCCCATGTGCGTGTGAGCATCACTACCGGCAGCGTGCCGGCCAACAGCACAGCGGCCTGGATCAGGGCTTCGTAGATGAGGCAGACGAGCCGCCGCTTTAGTGTGGCGCGGCTTGCGCCATCGAGGTTGGCAGCGCCGGGCGCGCCCGTGGTCACTTGCCGGGCGTGTCTGCAGCGTCAGCTGCGGCGGGTAGCGGCGAGAACGATTGCTGCTGCTGCCACTGTTGCCGTAGTTCGCCGCGCTGAGGACGAGGCAGTTGCCGCAACGCTTTGTAGTTTTCGCGCGCGACCCGGCGTTGCGCAGGCGTCAGTTGCGCCCACGCCTGCATGCGGGTCTGCAGACGCTGCTGTTCATCGGGCTTCATTTTCGGGTAACGGTTGGCGATGGTGACCCACTTTTTGCGGCGTGTGGTGTCCAGTTTGTCCCAATCCGCTGCCAGCGGTGCGAGCACAGCCTGCTGCTTGGGTGACAGCTCCGACCACAGCGGACGCGGCGATTTACCTGTTGCGCCACCGTTCTGCACTTGCTGCGCGGCGGCACCGTACGCGATAAAAAAGCTGGTTATCAGTATCAGGGCCGCTTTAACCACGAGTCGAAACCTTTGTCGAGATAGGCGTTGATCGGAAGCTCGCCGGTAAGCAAACCTTCGTCGATATCAGCGATTTCGCTGCCTTGCTGGCTAAACGTCTGCCATGTGACCGCACCGGCAAGCGACGTCAGTAGCACCAAAAGCACAAATCCGGCACGCATTTTATGGCTAAACGGTTCGGCAAATTGACCCACTCCGAGGCGACCGGCGGACGCGCCCGCCCATTCGGGAACCCATGCGTACGCCGACCTTTGCTGGAAGTGAGCAAGTGCTTCCTTGCGCGCATGGAGCAATTTCGACGCCGTGGCGGCGTCCAATTCACGTGTGCCTTGATTAAGCAGCCCCACTAATTTGCTTGCCAATTCATGATCTTGTTGTGAATTCATAGCGTAATGCCTTGTTTTTTCAACGTTTCTGCTAGCGTATGCGTTGCGCGGGAGCAGTGCGTTTTTACGCTGCCCTGAGAGCATCCCATAGCCTGTGCAGCTTCCGCAACGTCCATTTCCTCCCAGTAACGCAGAACGAAGGCCTGGCGTTGACGGGGGGGTAGTTTGGCCAGCGCCTTCTCAATGAAGGCGAGGGTCTGTGCGCGCTCCAGCAGTTGTGGTGGTGGCGCTGCTTCGAGCGACTCGTTCTCGATTTCCAGCGTTTCCAGGGGATCGTAGTCACCCTCGGAATCTTCGTTGATCAACGAAGATATGGGTGTGGTCCACATTGAGCGCACCTTTTGCCGACGGTAAAAATCGCGTATCGTATTCTGCAGGATGCGCTGAAACAGCGGCGGCAACTCCGCCGCCGGCCGACCCGCGTATTTTTCCGACAGTTTCAGCATTGCATCCTGAACGATATCCAGCGCGGTATGCTCGTCGCGCACTGCGTACAAGGACTGCTTGTAGGCGCGGCGTTCCACCTCGGCGAGGAAGTCTGCCAGTTCCTTATATGTAGCCAGTTCGGCTGCCTCTATGTGCTATTTACGCTGTTGCGATTCGCTGCGCAGCCGCGCCGTAGTCCGCAAGGGTCACTCGCAGCGCGCCCCGATCGTTCTCGCGCATCTTAGCAAATGCGCGCAAAGAGCGTGAAAAGGATTGCGAATCCGCGTCCCGAAATGAAGCTATCATGCTGTTTCCAAAACATTTTTACTTAATTTCCCTTGACCGGGCGCGGTGTAAAAGGTAACCTACAAAGTTCCCGCGCGTTGAAATTTGGGCGGTGGCTTGCGGCCGCTCTCTCTTTCATGCGCTTATTCTAGGCTGTTCCTAAATTAGGGTTGTCATGCAATTGACCGGTGCCGAGATTGTAATTCGTTGCCTTCAGGCTGAGGGCGTCGAGCATGTGTTTGGCTATCCAGGCGGCGCCGTCCTCTATATTTACGACGAGTTGTTCAAGCAAAACAAGGTCAAGCACATACTGGTGCGCCATGAACAGGGCGCTTTACACGCTGCAGACGGCTATGCGCGTTCGACCAACAAGGTGGGCGTAGCGCTGGTCACCTCGGGGCCTGGTGTAACGAATGCCGTTACCGGTATCGCCACTGCGTACACGGATTCCATACCGCTGGTCGTGATCACCGGCCAGGTGCCCACCTACGCCATCGGCGAAGATGCGTTCCAGGAGTGCGACACGGTGGGTATTACCCGGCCGTGCGTCAAACACAATTTCCTGGTGCGCGAAGCGAAGGATATTGCCAGCACCATCAAGAAAGCGTTCTACATCGCCGCTACGGGGCGTCCGGGGCCGGTGGTGGTGGATATTCCCAAGGATGTCACTGCCGCCAAAGCCGAGTTTTTATACCCGGATAAAGTAAACATGCGTTCCTATAACCCGGTGAGCAAGGGCCATCCGGGGCAAATCAAAAAAGCCATTCAGTTGTTGGCCACCGCCAAGCGCCCGATGATCTATGCCGGCGGTGGCGTGATTCTTGGCGATGCGTCGGCGGAATTAACGCAGTTGGTGAGAACCCTGGGTTTTCCCTGCACCAACACCTTGATGGGGCTCGGCGGCTACCCGGCGACCGACCGTCAGTTTGTCGGCATGCTTGGCATGCATGGTACTTACGAAGCCAATCTTGCGATGCAAAATTGCGACGTGCTGTTCGCGATAGGCGCGCGTTTCGATGACCGGGTGATAGGTAATCCGAAGCATTTTACTGATTCGCAACGCAGCATCATTCATATAGACGTGGATCCCTCGTCCATTTCCAAGCGTGTCAAAGTCGATGTGCCCATCGTTGGCAATGTGCGTGATGTGCTCAAGGAATTCAACAAGCAACTGGACGCCGCCAAGGTTGTGGCGGACGCTCCGGCACTCAAAAGCTGGTGGGCGCAGATTGGAGAATGGCGGGGCCGCGATTGTCTGAAGTATGATCGCGCCAGCGCGCTGATCAAACCGCAGTTCGTGGTGCAAAAGCTCTACGAAATCACCAAAGGCGATGCCATCATCACCTCGGACGTGGGGCAGCATCAAATGTGGGCCGCGCAGTTTTACAAATTCACCAAGCCCCGGCGCTGGATCAACTCCGGCGGTCTCGGTACCATGGGCTTTGGCTTGCCCGCCGCGATGGGTGCGCAGCTCGGTAACCCGAAGGCGACGGTGGCCTGCGTTACCGGCGAGGCCAGCATCCAGATGTGCATACAGGAGCTTTCCACCTGCAAGCAGTACAAATTGCCGCTCAAGCTGGTGAATCTGAACAACCGTTACATGGGCATGGTGCGGCAGTGGCAGGAGTTTTTCCACGGCAATCGTTACGCGGAATCGTACATGGATGCGCTGCCGGATTTTGTGAAGCTGGCGGAGTCGTACGGACACGTCGGCATGCGCATCGACAAGCCATCCGATGTGGAGGCGGCGCTAAAAGAAGCCTTCGCGCGCAAGAAGGACCTGGTGTTCATGGATTTCATCACCGATCAGACCGAAAACGTGTTTCCGATGGTGCCCGCCGGCAAGGGCTTGTCGGAAATGACTCTGGTATAAGCCCAACACGATGCGACATATCATTTCAGTATTGCTGGAGAACGAAGCCGGCGCGTTATCGCGGGTGGCGGGACTGTTTTCCGCGCGCGGCTACAATATCGAATCGTTAACCGTGGCGCCGACCGAAGACGCGACGCTGTCGCGTATGACCGTGGTCACCAGCGGTTCTGACGAGGTGATCGAGCAAATAACCAAACAACTAAACAAGTTGATCGATGTGGTCAAAGTGGTTGACCTGTCCGACGGCGAACACATTGAACGTGAGTTGATGCTGGTCAAAGTGCGCGCCGTGAGCAAGGATCGCGAGGAAATGAAACGCATGTGTGACATTTTCCGTGGCCGTATCATCGATGTCACTGACAAGGATTACACCATCGAATTGACCGGCACCGGATCCAAGCTCGATGCGTTCCTCAAGGCCATCGACAGCGCTGCGATACTCGAGACGGTGCGCACCGGCGCTTCCGGCATAGGACGAGGCGACCGGGTGCTGAAGGTTTAGCGTTTGGCGAGTCTACCGATTTTTAGCGAGGCCTGTGCCGTGCCTCGTGCTTCATCATACCAACGAAGGGAAATATCATGAACGTCTATTACGACAAGGATGCCGATCTTTCACTGATCAAAGGCAAAAAAGTAACCATCATCGGCTACGGATCGCAAGGTCATGCGCATGCGCTGAATCTTAAAGAATCGGGTGGTGAAGTGACCGTGGGCCTGCGCAAAGGCGGCGCCTCCTGGGACAAAGCCCGCAACGCCGGATTGTCCGTGAAAGATGTTGGCGAAGCCGTCAAAGGCGCTGACTTTGTGATGATGCTAATGCCCGACGAGCATATCGCCAAGGTTTACCGCGAAGACGTCGCGCCCCACATCAAGAAAGGTGGCACGCTGGCGTTTGCCCATGGCTTTAACATTCATTATGACCAGGTGGTGCCGCGCGCCGACCTCGACGTGGTGATGGTGGCGCCCAAGGCGCCGGGCCACACCGTGCGCAGCACCTATGCCCAGGGCGGCGGCGTGCCGATGCTGATTGCGATTCATCAGGATAAGTCGCAGAGAGCGCGCGATATGGCGATGTCGTACGCGGCGGCCATCGGCGGCGGCAAGGCCGGCATTATCGAAACCACCTTCAAGGAAGAAACCGAGACCGATTTGTTCGGTGAACAAGCCGTGCTGTGCGGTGGCTGCACCGCGCTGGTGCAGGCGGGATTTGAAACGTTGGTGGAAGCCGGCTACGCGCCCGAGATGGCGTATTTTGAATGCCTGCACGAGCTGAAGCTGATCGTCGATTTGATGTACGAGGGCGGCATCGCCAACATGCGTTACTCGATTTCGAACAACGCCGAGTACGGTGATTTCACTCGCGGCCCGCGTATCATCACCGAAGAAACCAAGAACGAAATGCGCAAAATACTGAAGGAAATCCAGACCGGCGCCTACGCGCAGGAATTCCTGCTCGAAAACCAGACCGGTGCCACCAAGTTGAATGCTATGCGCCGCATCGGCAAACAGCACGCGATTGAGGTTGTCGGTGAAAAGCTGCGCGACATGATGCCGTGGATCAAACGCAATCGCCTGGTGGATCAGTCCAAGAATTGAAAGGCGTGAATAAGTGAACGGGTGAACTAGTGAACGGGTGAGTTCCCCAGCGCCCGTTCACTAGTTCACTAGTTCACTCGTTCACTCGTTCACCCATGCCCTATCCCCACCCCATCATCGCCCGCGAAGGCTGGCCGTTTATCGCGCTGGCGTTGGTGGTGGCAATTGTTGTGCATGCTTTTGCGGGGTGGGCTGCTGCGGTGTTTTTCTGGATGCTGCTGCTGTTCATGATCCAGTTTTTTCGCGATCCGCCGCGCCAGATGCCCGCCGACCCGTGCGCGGTGCTGTCGCCGGCAGATGGGCGCGTGACGGTGGTGGAGCGTGCGCGGGACCCCTACCTGAATCGCGAGGCGCTGAAAATCAGCGTGTTCATGAACGTATTCAATGTCCACTCGAATCGCAGCCCGGTGGATGGCGAGGTGCGCAATACCTGGTATTTCGCGGGCCGCTTTTTCAATGCAGCGCTGGCCAAGGCCTCGCTTGAAAATGAACGCGCCGTGCTGTGGATCAAAACACCCGCGGGCGCGGATGTCACCTGTGTGCAGGTGGCGGGTTTGGTGGCACGGCGCATACTTTGCTACGCGAAGACCGGACAACCCCTCGCGCGCGGCGAGCGTTTTGGGTTCATCCGTTTCGGTTCGCGGGTCGATCTGTATCTGCCGCTCGATGCCACGCCGCGCGCGGTGGTGGGCGATAAGGTGTATGCGACGCAGTCCGTTATTGCGGTGCTGCCATGAACTTTCCACCCGGCGGGGGCCCGTTTAGCAAAAACCGTTTCAGCCGGCGCGGCATATACTGGCTGCCGAACCTGTTTACCCTGGCGGCGTTGTTCTCCGGCTTTTACGCCATCGTGCAGGCGATGAACGAGCGCTTTGAATATGCCGCAATAGGCATTTTTGCCGCCATGGTGTTGGACGGACTCGATGGGCGCATTGCACGGCTCACGCGCACGCAAAGCGATTTCGGCGCGGAACTCGACAGCCTGTCCGATATGGTGTCGTTTGGTGTGGCGCCCGCGCTGGTGGTTTACACCTGGGCGCTGCGGGATTTCGCTTTTTCCAAAACCGTGCCGGTGCTGGGGCCGTGGCTCTCCACCAAACTCGGCTGGATCGCTGCATTTATCTATTGCGCGTGCGCTGCGCTGCGCCTGGCGCGCTTTAATACCAATCATGAGGTCATTGATAAGCGTTATTTTCAGGGACTGCCGAGTCCTGCCGCCGCGTGCGTGCTGGCGGGGCTGGTATGGGCGATTAACGAGTATCAAATCAAGGGCGTGGATGTGAAATGGCTCGCTTGGGGCCTGACCGTGTTTACCGGCTTGACGATGGTGAGCAACCTGAAGTTCTACAGCGGCAAAGACATCAATTTGCGCAAGAGTGTCCCGTTTTCGGCACTGGTGGCTATCGCGATGGGATTTGTGTTCTTGTTCGTCTCCGCCAGCACCTTGCCCGAATTGTTATTTGCAGTGTTTCTGCTGTATTTGCTGTCGGGCTACGCGCATTGGATTTGGGACCGCTGTCGCAAGCGCCCGCCGCCGGCAGAGCCGCCCGCATCCGCTGCGGCGCCTTGAGTTGCGGGCGGCTACGCGCTAAGGTGCAGACGGCGGCGATACACCGCATCTGAAGGGCTGACATGGATACTCTCGACTCCGGCACAGCGCGCCAGGCACGGCATGGCTGGTGGCTGGCGGTCGCCGCCATCGTTTGCGCGCTGCTCTATTTTCTGGGTCCGATACTGGCGCCGTTTCTGGCGGCAGCAGTGTTGGCCTACATCTTTAACCCGCTGGTCGGGCGCATGTCGCGGCGGCTGCCGCGCACACTGGCGGTGAGCATTGCACTGGCGCTGATCGCCGGTGTGATTCTGCTACTGCTGCTGGTGCTGATGCCGCTGGTAACCAAGCAGGTGAAAACCATCGTCACCCAGTTTCCCCAATTCGTGGACTGGATCAAACTTAATCTGGGGCCGCTGGTACAGCAGCATTTTGGCGTTGAGCTCGACACTGCGTTGCTCAAGGATTGGCTCACCGAACATGCCAAGGAAGTGCAGGGTTTCGCGGTGCAACTGCTGCCCACACTGAGAAGTGGCGGGCTGGCGCTGTTGGGGCTTATCGGCACCCTGGTGCTGACGCCGCTGGTGCTGTTCTTTTTTATGCGCGATTGGGATGACATGGTGTCACAAGCAGCGACGCTGGTTCCGCGCCACTGGAAGGACAGGGTGTCTGGCCTGCTCGGAGAAATCGATGCCGTGCTGGGCGAGTTTCTGCGCGGCCAGTTGCTGGTGATGCTACTAATGGCGGTGTATTACACCCTCGCGCTGTGGCTGGTCGGACTGGATTACGCGCTGTCGGTAGGGCTGTTGGCGGGCTGCCTGACCTTCGTGCCGTACCTGGGTGTGATCAGCGGCGCACTGCTGGCCACGCTGACCGGTGTGTTGCAGTTCGGCGACCTTACGCATCTGGCGTGGATCTGGGTGGTGTTCGTCATCGGCAACGTGCTCGAAGGCTCGGTGTTCGTGCCGTGGTTGGTGGGCGACCGCATAGGTTTGCACCCGGTAGCGGTGATCTTCGCGCTGCTGGCGTTCGGCCAGTTGTTCGGCTTCACCGGCATCTTGCTGGCACTGCCCGCGAGTGCCGCGCTGCTGGTGTGGCTGCGTCATGTGCGCGATAAATATCTGGCGAGCGGGATGTATAACAACACGCCATGATTGGGACAAACTTCAAACAGGACTTGGGGTTTGCCCCATGAAGCAGCTCGCGCTCGACATTACGGCGTCGCCTGCGCCAACGTTCGATAATTTTGTGGTGGGCCGCAACGCCGAGGTGCTGGCGCATTTGCGCGCGGCGCTTGCCGACAGCGGCGAGCGCTTTGTTTATTTGTGGGGTGCGGTAGGTTGCGGGCGCACGCATTTGTTGAAAGCGGCAACGGCGGATGCGTGCGCCACGTACATCGCGTGCGCAGCCGGCAGTAGGTTTGATGATGATGCGCCGCGACTCGCCGCCGACGATGTCGAGCGCCTCGGCAGCGACGCACAAGTGGCGCTGTTCCACCGCTACAATGTGCTGCGTGAACAGGGCGGCAGCCTGATCGCCAGCGGGTGCGTGCCGCCGGTGCAACTCAAGCTGCGCGCCGATTTGCTGACGCGCCTGGGTTGGGGACTGGTGGTGCAAGTGCATGCACTGAACGATGAAGAAAAAGCGCAGGCGCTGGCGCAGCATGCGCAGGCGCGCGGTTTCACATTGACCAACGAAGTGATCGCGTACCTGCTCACCCACGCGCCACGCGACATGGACGCATTGTTCGCGACGCTGGAGGCGCTCGATCGCCATGCGCTCGAAAACAAACGTGCGGTGACGGTGCCGCTGCTGCGGGCAGTGCTGCAGCGTGATACATAAACACACTAAAACAACACCATGAACCTTGCGCTATTTGATCTTGATAACACCCTGCTCGCAGGCGATTCCGATTTCGAGTGGGCGCAGTTTTTGATTGAGCAGGGCGTGCTCGACCGCGAACTGTATGAAGCGCAGAACCAGGAATTCTTTGACCAATACAAAGCGGGCACGCTCGACATTCATGCGTTCCTCGATTTTCAGTTAAAGCCGCTGTCGCGCCATCCGCGTGCGCTACTCGATCGCTGGCACGCCGAATACATGATAAAAAAAATCTATCCGATGCTGCGCGCATCCGCGCGCGCCCTGGTGAACAAGCACATGTGGGATGTGCGGGTGGTGGTTACCGCCACCAACAGTTTTGTCACCGCGCCGATCGCGCGTGTGTTTGGCATTGAGCATTTGATTGCGACCGAGCCGGAGCAGCGTGAGGGTGAATTCACTGGCGGTGTGGTCGGCTTGCCGTGCTTCAAGGAGGGCAAACCCCAGCGGCTGCAAGCGTGGCTGGCGGCGCGCGGCGAGACCTTGCGTTCGTATGAGAAGGTCTGGTTCTACAGCGATTCGCATAACGATTTGCCGTTACTGGCGTTGGTGAGTCATCCGGTGGCGGTGGATCCGGATGACCGGTTGCGGGCGCATGCCGAAGCGCACGGGTGGCCGGTGATGTCGCTGGGGTGAGTGGTGAGATGGATGTTAATGGAAGAACGTGCGTCAACGTCGTCGAGGCAGCCCAGCGGCGGGTCACGTTTCTTGCTCCACCAAGAAAAGTGAAGCCTGCCGCAGACCGAACTTCCACCTACATATGATGCGCCCCGTCCCCCCGCTCGCCTGGGCCGCTGCTGTCGCGATCGCCAGTTATTTCATCGCCCTGCTATTCGGCTCAGTGTCGCTCACCCCCACTCAGGTCCTGTACAGCATTTTCACCGCCACGCCAGGCATCGAGCACGACATCATCTGGCGGCTGCGTGCGCCGCGGGCGCTGGCGGCATTCGCGTGTGGCGGATTGCTCGCGCTGGCGGGCGTGCTGCTGCAGGCGCTGCTGCGAAACGCGCTGGCGGATTCGTACATACTGGGTGTTTCCGGTGGCGCATCACTGGGCGCGTTGGGGGCCATCACACTGGGTGCGGGATTGGCCATGGTGAATGCCGCGGCGCTGATCGGCGCGCTCGCTGCGATAGCCCTGGTGTTCGGCGTTACGTTTCGCGGCGGGCTGTGGAATATCTATCGCTTGCTGTTGTCGGGCGTGGTGTTGTCGGCGGGATTCGCGGCGCTGACGAGTTTGATCCTGGTGCTCGCGCCCGGCGCGCAGCTCAAAGGCATGTTGTTCTGGTTGATGGGGGATTTATCCTATGCCGAGAATTCACTCGCTGCTGCGGTGTTGCTGCTGGCGTTGACGCTGGGCGCGGCAGCCTTGGCGGCGCGTCTGGATATACTCGGTTTGGGTGACGCCAAGGCGCGGTCGTTGGGCGTGAGCGTAGTTGCGCTGCAAGGGATGGTTTTTTTCGGCGCGGCGCTGGCGACGGTGACGGCGGTGATGCTGGGCGGCGCCATCGGTTTTGTCGGGCTGATGATGCCGCATGCGGTGCGCTTGTTGGGTGTGGTGCGCCATCGTTTGCTGCTGCCAGTATCGGTGCTGGCGGGCGGTAGTTTTCTCACGCTGGCGGATACCTGTGCACGCACGTTATGGGCGCCGCAGCAATTGCCGGTGGGTATATTCACCGCGCTGATAGGCGTGCCGTGCATGCTTTTTTTGCTGGCGCGGCGCGCGTGACCCTCGCCTGCAAACAGGTCACGTTGGCGGTCGCCGGGCGAACCCTGTGCGGGGACCTTGAATTCACGGTGCAGCCGGGCGAAGTGTGGGGCGTGCTCGGCCCCAACGGCAGCGGCAAGAGCACCTTGCTCCATGTCCTCGCAGGACTTGCTGCGCCGGCGAGCGGCGGCGTCACGCTGGATGCGCAGCCGCTGGCGGCGCTAAAGGCCATCGCGCGTGCGCGCGCCGTTGGGGTGTTGCCGCAGCATGAGGATGGTGAATTCTGGGGCACCGCACTGGAATACGTGAGCCTCGGTTGTTTTCCCCATGCGCCGGCGTGGCTGGACTGGCAGCGTGACGATGCAGCCGCTGCACAGGCCGCCTTGAATCAGGTGGGGTTGACAGATTTTGCCGCGCGCCGTTACGCCACGCTGTCGGGCGGTGAGCGTCAGCGCGCGCGCATCGCACAACTGTTGGCACAGGCCCCGCGCTACCTGTTGTTGGACGAGCCTTTGCAGCATCTCGATGTGCGCTACCAGATGCTGATGCTGGAAGGGGTGGCGGCATTGGCGCGCGATAACAGGAAACAGCACGGCGTAGTCATGGTGCTGCATGATGTACTGTGGCCCACGCGGGTATGCACCCATGCGCTGCTGCTCGACGGCGCGGGCGGCGCACGCGCGGGCGTGGCGCATGAGGTGTTGACTCAGCCTAACCTCGAAGCGCTTTTCGGCTGCGCCTTGCAGGCTGCAGGTGATAATCCGCAAGCGGGCTTTGTGCCCGCGATATAATCGACAGGTCATGATTAAAAAGTTTATTGGCCGGGTTTTATCTGGCAACCTGTTTGGCCGGAGGCATAAATCCGGCGCACAGGTGATCGCATTCAAGGATCACGGCATTGCGCGCGAGCAGATCAGCGCCTGTGCGTTGAGCGTCACCAGTACCCTGCAAGCGCAAGGTTTTGCCGCGTTCGTGGTGGGCGGTGCGGTACGCGATTTACTGCTCAAACGCGGGCCCAAAGATTTTGATGTGGCGACCGATGCTACGCCGGAGCAGGTGCGCGCGCACTTTCGGCGTTCGCGCATCATAGGCCGGCGGTTTCAGATCGTGCATGTGATGTGTGGACGCGAGACGGTGGAGGTATCCACGTTTCGTGCGGGTCACGATAGCAGTGACGCTGCAGGCGCCAGCGGCAAAGGCAGTTCCGACGAACACGGACGCATTCTGCGCGACAACGTGTTCGGGAATCAGGCGCAGGACGCGCTGCGCCGCGATCTCACCATCAATGCGCTGTTCTACGATCCAGCCGCGCAGCAGGTGTACGATTTCTACGGCGGCGTGGCGGATCTGCGCAAGCGACGCCTGTGCATGATCGGCGATCCGCTGCAGCGCTACCGCGAGGACCCGGTGCGCATGCTGCGCGTGGTGCGCTTTGCGGCAGCACTGGATTTCGAGATCGATGCCGCGACGCGTAAGCCGATACGCGAGCTCGCCGCTCTGCTATCCAGCGTGCCGCCCGCGCGCTTGTTCGACGAAATGCTGAAGTTGTTGCTGTCGGGGCATGCGCTCGAGACGGTGAAGCACTTGCGCAAGGACGGCCTGCATCATGGCCTGCTGCCGATGCTGGACGTGATACTCGAGCAGCCGCTGGGTGAACGTTTCGTGATGCTTGCACTGAAGAACACCGATGCGCGTATCCGCGGTGAAAAAGGCGTTTCACCGGCGTTTTTGTTTGCGACGCTGCTCTGGCACGAAGTGCTGGCCGCCTGGAAAGCGGTCGAAGCGAATGGCGTACCCGAGATTCCGGCTTTGTACCAGGCGATGGATCAGGTGCTATTGATGCAGGCGGAAAAGCTGGCGATACCGCGGCGCTACGGCGGCGACATGAAGGATATCTGGGCGCTGCAGCCGCGCTTTGAGCAGCGCTCCGGGCGGCGTCCGTATCGTTTGCTGGAATTGCCGCGCTTTCGCGCGGGCTACGATTTTCTGTTGTTGCGTTGTGAGAGCGGTGAGATCGACAAGGAAATCGGTGAGTGGTGGACGCAGTTTCAGGATGCCGATGCCCCTGAGCGCGAGCACATGCTGATGCCCGACAGCGGGCCGAAGAAGCGCCGCCGCCGCAGAAAGCCGCGAGCGCACGGCGATAGCGTGGCGGTGCCGGAAGCGTGAGTGTTACCGTGGACGTTGCGTATATCGCGCTCGGCAGCAATCTACAGCAACCGCAGCGCCAGTTGCAGACGGCGTTGGCGGCGCTGGCGCGTTTGCCTGATACACAACTCATCGCGCAGTCATCGCTCTATCGCAGCGCGCCAGTGGGTTATTTGAATCAACCGGATTTTGTCAACGCGGTGGCCGCGATCCGCACCGCGCTTACGCCGCGCGCCTTACTCGACGCACTGCTTGCCATTGAGCGTGAGCACGGGCGTGTGCGCGCGTTTGCGAATGCGCCGCGCACGCTGGATCTGGATATGCTGCTTTACGGCGAGCGCGTCATAGGCGAGCCGGGGTTGACGGTGCCGCATCCGCGTATGCAGGAGCGGGCGTTCGTGCTGGTGCCGCTGGCGCAGATCGCACCCAGCGTGTGGGTGCCGGGCAGCGGGCGGGTGTGTGATCTGCTGCAAAACCTGGATACCGCCAGTGTCAGGGTCTGGAAAGATAGCGTTGCATGAAACGGCAAGCGTTACCCGATCGTTTGCGTTACGTGGTGGTGGAAGGCCCCATCGGTGCCGGCAAAACCAGTCTCACGCGCCTGCTGGCGGAACGCTGCGACGGCACCGCATTGCTAGAAGACCCCGGCGCAAACCCATTTCTTGAGGGCTTTTATCGCGATCCGCGGCGCCATGCCCTGCCGGCGCAGTTGTTCTTTTTGTTTCAGCGTGCGCAACAGGTGCGCGATCTGGCGCAGTCGGATCTATTCCGTAAGGCAACTTTTGCCGATTTCATGTTCGAGAAAGACCCGCTCTTCGCCGGCCTGACGCTGCGTGATGATGAACTGAAACTCTACCAGCAAATTTACGCGCACCTGAGTTTGCAACTGCCGGTGCCCGACCTGGTCATTTATCTGCAAGCCACGCCGCAGACGCTGATCGAGCGCGTGCAAAAGCGCGCGGCAAGTTACGAACGCAGCATCAGCGACGAATATCTGTTGCGTTTGAACGATACTTACACGCGCTACTTTCATCAATACGATGCGGCGCCGCTGCTGATCGTGAACTCGGACAATTTAAACTTTGTTGATTCGGCCCCCGATTTTGATTTATTGTTGCAGCGCATTGTCGCCATGCGTGGTCCGCGCGAATTCTTCAGTTCTGGAATATGACTGCAGTTTTTTATTGTAACTAATTGTTTTTATTGATAAAAATATATGAGAATCACCCTTTCCGCACTACACAAAATGACCCAGGACGGTGACAAAATCACCATGCTGACCTGCTACGACGCGAGTTTTGCCGCGCTGCTCGAAGCTGCAGGTGTGGAAACGCTGCTGATTGGCGATTCTCTGGGCAACGTTTTGCAGGGGCACGAAACTACCTTGCCCGTCACCTTGCGTGACATCGTGTATCACACGGCGTGCGTGGCGCGGGGCGCCAAGCGTGCGTTCATTATCGGCGACATGCCGTTCGGCACGTTTCAGGTGAGCCCGGCGGAAACCTTTCGCAACGCCGCTGAAATCATGGCCGCAGGCGCACAGATGGTAAAGCTGGAAGGAGGGGCACCTATGGCTGAAACCGTCGCCTATCTGGTGCAGCGCGGCATACCCGTGTGCGGGCATCTCGGCCTCACGCCGCAGTCGGTGCATCAACTCGGCGGTTACAAAGTACAGGGCCGCCAGCAAAGCGACGCCGAGCGTTTGCTCGAAGACGCCAAGTTACTCGAGGCAGCGGGTGCGGGCATGCTGGTACTGGAAGCCATTCCATCGCCGCTGGCAAAAGAGGTCACCGATGCACTTTCCATTCCCACCATCGGCATCGGCGCGGGAGTGGATTGCGCAGGCCAGGTGCTGGTGCTGCATGACATGCTCGATGTGTTCCCGGGCAAGAAAGCCAAGTTTGTGAAAAATTTCATGCAGGGAGCTGGTTCCATACAGGTCGCGGTTGAACGTTACGTAAAAGAAGTCAAGGCCCAAACATTTCCCGACCGCGAACATTCATTTGTGTGAGGCGCTGTTGGTGAGGCGTGAGGCGCGGGCCACGGCGGAAGTGACGCCGTATGGTGCTGTGTAACACCGTTGCCGGACCTCCATTACAATTTGCGCCCCGCACCCACCACGCCTCACCCCTAACGCCTCACGCCTCACGCAAAAAATGGACATCATTCATTCCGTCGCCGCTCTGCGCGAGCGCCTGCAGCGCGTGCCCAACAACGTGTTCGTGCCCACCATGGGCAACCTGCATGCGGGGCACATTCAATTGATTAACATCGCCAAGCCGCGCGCGGCTTGCACGGTGGTGAGCATTTTTGTGAACCGCCTGCAATTTGGCCCGCGCGAGGATTTCGATCGTTATCCGCGCACGCTCACTGCGGATTGCGCAAAACTCGAAGCCGCGGGTGTCGATGTGGTGTTCGCGCCCGACGAAGGTGAAATATACCCGGAGCCGCAGACCTACATCGTTGAACCGCCCGATATTCAACACATGCTCGACGGCGCGGTGCGGCCTGGACATTTTCGTGGTGTCGCGACCGTGGTGCTGAAATTGTTCAACATGGTGAATCCGCACGCGGCGATTTTCGGCAAGAAAGATTACCAGCAGTGCCTGGTGTTGAACAACATGGTGCGGCAACTGGCGCTGCCGATAGAGATTATTCTGGCGGAGACGGTGCGCGCGGAAGACGGCCTGGCGTTGTCGTCGCGCAATACTTACCTCACGCCGGCCGAGCGCAAGGAAGCGCCGCGGCTCTATCAGTTGCTGTGCAAGGCGCGCGCGGAGCTGCAAGCCGGCGCGCACGATTACCAGCGTGTCGAACTGGACGTGATGGCTGAACTGGCGCATCACGGCTGGAAGCCCGACTACATCGCCGTGCGGCGTCACGCCGATCTGGTGCCGCCCACCAATGGCGAACGCAAACTGGTGGTGCTGGCGGCGGCGCGACTGGGCCGCACGCGGTTGATCGATAACATTGAGATCGAGCGCACTTGAATGTGTGGTACTAGCTATTGCACGTACTGGCTGTTTAACTCAATTTGTGAGGTGATGCATGTCGGCCATTGACACCATGCAACAACTGCGCGCCTTGTATTTGCCGGCGAAAGAACGCGCGGTCAAAAAACAATTGCCGCGTCTTGATCAGCATTGCCGGAATTTTCTGGCGCGAGTGCGCTTTGCGGTGCTCTCAACCTGCGACGCACAGGGCAACATGGATGCATCGCCGCGCGGGGGCGAAGCCGGTTTCATCAAGGTGATTGACGATAACACCGTGATCATTCCCGATTGGACGGGTAACAACCGTCTCGATACCTTCACCAATATTCTGGAAAGCGGACGCATCGGCGCCATTTTTCTGGTGCCCGGCGTGGATGAGGCTTTGCGCGTCAACGGTAGTGCGCAACTTAGCAACGACGAGGCGTTTACTTCGCTGTGCGAAGTCAACGCACGCTTGCCCAAGCTGGTGGTGCATATCACTGTGAAAGAGGCGTACCTGCATTGTGCGAAAGCGATCATGCGCGGTCAACTGTGGGCGCCCGAGGCGAAAATCGAACGCAAAACGTTACCCACCATGAATGAAATGCTGCGCGATCAAATTGGCCAGACCGAGCCCGCCGAGCCGCAGGAAACCATGTACGCGCGGCACACCACCGAGTTGTATTCCACCCGATAGCGCATAGCCGCGCAGCGCATTCCACCGCCCATGATTTATCTGAACGGCCTGGCGCTTGCGGCTGCTGCTGCGTCCACCATCGTCATTGGCTTGGTGTGGTACGGCCCGCTATTCGGCAACGCGTGGCTGAAGGAAATGGGTGTAGCGCCCGATTTCAAGCCCGACCCCGCACTGTTGAAGCGCTCGATGCTGCTGATGATGGCCGGCGCGATTCTCACCGTCGTGGTACTGGCGTGCGGTATCGAGCTCTGCCAGCCCGTGTTGTCGCAAGCTTGGCAATTCTGGAAAGCCGGCAGCGATGCGTCGTCCGCGATCTTCGGCTTGTGGGTGGCGTTTTTCGCGTGGGTGGGCTTTTACCTGCCCATGCTGCTGGGCAGTGTGGCGTGGGAAAGCCGCTCGTGGAAATGGTTCGGCATTAATGCGGGCTATCACCTCGTGGCGTTGCTCGCGGCGGCGCTGATTCTGGCGCTGTGGCGCTGAGTGGGTGTAACTACATAACGCACTGGGCGACTTACCCTGGCGCGTGATCCTGGCGCCAGGCGTAGGTGATGACCCAGTCGTTGCCCTTGCCCTCGAGACACACCGCAGCGCCGTTGCCGGGCTTGAACTCGACCACCTTGCGGCTTTCGTCGCCGCACACCAGCTGCGACGCCGAGCGCAGCAGGTAGTCGACATGGCCGCACATCATGATGTCGCCCCCGGCGGCGGCGATATCCGCCATGAACGGCGCGAGTGGATCGCCGGTATTGATCGGGTAGGCGGTCTTTGCGGTTTTGTCCGTAGCGCCCAACTTCGCGGCAATGCGCTCGGCGGTGTCGATGGTCCATTGCTTGTCGCTGTGCAGGATGCGCACCGGTGCTACGCCCAGTGCGCTAAAGCGCGCCCCCAAACGGTCAGCCTGATCGCGCCCCAGCGGGCTGATATGGCGCTGCGGGTCCTGCGCGGCCGATAGCGCGTCGACGTGATGCACGAGATAAACTTTCATGATGTTCTCCGCCTTTTTTCGGTGATTGTTTTGCGATGCACTACACAATAACTGACGTCAGTGACATTTTGGGCGACAATCTACGCACTGTCCATGCCGCTGTTGAAAGGTGACGGATATGGCGACCGCTAGCCAAGATAATTTGTCGGGGTTCTTCCGCGCAACCCTTAAGCGGCTTCGATTGGCGCGCCGCCATCATCGGCGATGCGGCTGGTCAATGTGGTGTGGCGTGGTTTGGGCGGTGTGGCCGACGATAGCCCCTGCTGCCGCGCAGTATCCCAGCAAACCCATCAGGCTGATCGTGCCGTTCACGCCGGGCGGCCCCGCGGATATTCTCGGTCGCGTCATGGGTCAGCGCCTTGCCGAGCGTGTCGGGCAGCAAGTGGTGATCGACAACCGCGGCGGCGCCGGGGGTAACATCGGCGCCGAGATCGCGGCGCGCGCCGTGCCCGACGGCCACACGATTTTTCTCGCCACACCCGGCATCCTGATCGCCAACCCGGCCATGGGCAAGGTGCCGTTCGACACGCTGCGCGATTTTGCGCCGGTGACGCTGGCCGCCAACATGACCAGCATCATGGTGCTGCATCCATCGGTTCCGGCACGCACGCTGCAGGAATTCATCGACTACGCGCGTGCGCGCCCGCAGCAGCTCACCTACGGCTCTTCGGGCAACGGCTCGGCCAGCCACCTCGCCACCGAGCTGTTCAAAATCGCCGCGCGCGTGGACATCGCGCACGTGCCGTACAAGGGCGCAGCACCGGCGGTCACCGATCTGCTGGGCGGCCACCTGAGCGTGATGCTGATCGGCGTGCCGGCATCGCTGCCGCACGTGCGCGCTGGCAAGCTCACGGCGCTCGGTATCGCCAGCCTGCAGCGCTACCCTGCCGCCATGGACCTGCCGACGCTTGCCGAGTCGGGTTTGCCCGGGTTCGAGGTAGCCAACTGGTTTGCGCTGGTCGCGCCTGCGGCTACGCCCGCCGCCTCGGTTACCCGGCTCAATGCCGAGCTCAACGCCGTGCTGCGGGTGGCCGAAACCCGCGAGCGTCTGCTGCAGCAGGGTTTCGAGAGCGCTGGCGGCACGCCCGAGCAGTTCGCCGCCTATCTGCGCAGCGAGACTGCAAAATGGACGAAGGTGGTGCGCGAGGCGCGCATCCGTCCGGGGTAATGCCGTGGTGGGCGCAGGACGTCTGTGCGGTTAAGTCGCAGAGAGATTAAAATAAACGGTTTAAAAACAAACGGATATGCATAATATTGAGTCTGACCCCATTATGTTATGGCGCCACGATGATGGCGCATAAACGGCCTGTCCGTATGGCAGCGATCGGGGTCGGCCACTGGCATTCCCTCTACGATGCTGCCTATCTGAAGGCGCTGGCGCGCATGCCTGAGGTGCGGCTGGTGGGCGTTCAGGATGCCGATGCCGCGCTGGCGGCACAGCGCGCTGCAGAGGTGGGCGGGCCCGCGGTCTTCACCGACTACCGCGACATGCTCGGCCACACCCGGCCGGACTTTGTCCTGGTGCTGGGACGTCATAACGCAATGGCCGGGGTTGCCCATTTCCTGCTCGATGAAGGTTATCCGTTCCTAATCGAAAAGCCGGTGGGTGTGAACGCCGATGAAGTGCGCAGTGTCGCCGACAAGGCGGCAGCGAAGGGTGCGTTTGCCGCAGTGCCGCTGTTCCATCGCTTGCAGCCTTTTGTGACCCACGCGCGGCGCCTGCTCGCCGCAGGCGCCTTCGGCCCGCTGTCGCATTTCTATTTTCGTTCGAATCGTCCGACCTCGGCGCGTTATGTCGCATGGGGTGCGCCGTGGATGCTCGATCCGGCGGTGGCGGGCGGCGGCTGTTTGCGCAATGTCGGTATGCACGGCATTGATGCGTTTCTCCACATCACCGGCGAGGACGCCGAGGTGACAGGCGTGCAACTGAGTGCGCGCGTGCACGGCCATGGCGTTGAGGATTATGCAACGCTGCTTTTGCGCACAGCGAGCGGGGTGCTCGGCACCATTGAAGTGGGCAATACCTTCCCCGGCAAGGACGGAGACGCGGCATGGAGACTTTCAGGGCGCGACGCGCTGCTGACACTGCGCGAAGGGTGCTTGCGTTGCACTACCGCTGCGGACGCGCAGGAACTTACGGCACTAGCGACGGAACCACTGGCGACGCTGGCTCTGCGCGAGATGCTGGCGCGTTGGCAACGTGGCGAGCCGCCAGCGGTGGGCGTTGCGGACTGCTACCGCGCAGCACGGCTGGTCGATCAGGCCTACGCCATTGCCAAGCGTTGATGGCAGCATTCGGGAAATGCAGGTATAAGTGGTCACGAAGGGGATGCCCGTCGCGTAAGGCACCGTTTTCCAAAGTCGTGTGCTACCTGTTAAAGGGGCGGTATGGATTTGCAGCAGGCATTTAGCGGTATCAAGGTACTGGCGGTGGCGCGCATAGTTGCTGCGCCGTTCGCGGCCTATCAACTGGCGATGCATGGTGCGGAGGTGATTCACGTCGAGCATCCCGATGGCGGCGATTCCGCGCGCACTTCCGGTAATCTGCAAACGCCCTTTCACAAGGCCGAGATGGCGCACAACTTTCTCGCCTACAATGCCAACAAGCGTTCGCTCACGCTCGCCATCAATACGCCGGCGGGCCAGGCGGTGTTCCGCCGCATGGCGAGCACCGCTGACGTGGTCATCGAAAACCTCAAGGGCGGCACCATGGCGCGTTATGGTCTCGGCTACGAGGACTTAAAGCAGATTAATCCGCGCATCATATTTTGTTCCGTTACCGGCTACGGCCAGACCGGCCCGAAGCAAAGCGACCCCGCCATCGACACCGTCATCCAGGCGGTCAGCGGCATGATGAGCATCACCGGTACGCCGCAAACCGGCCCGCTGAAATCCGGCTCTACGATCGTGGACTACACCACGGGTTATGCCGCTGCACTTGCGCTGGTCATCGCCTTGTTTCAGCGCACCCGCACCGGCGTGGGCCAGGTCATTGATGTGGCCATGCTGGAAACGGCGATGACTATGATGGGGGGTGAAGTCCTGCGTGCCATCACCGCCAATGAAACTCCGCCACTGGTGGGCAATGCCTCGGGCAAAGGCGGCTACGTGAGTGATACCTACCGCTGCAAGGAAGGCCACCTTGCCATTGCTGCCGGTGCACCCGCCCGCCGCGACAAGCTGTGGATGGCTATCGATGGCGCCGAGATTCCCCTGGACCCGCGCTTTGCCACGGATGTTGCGGTGGCGCAGAACATGCCGGCAATGAATGAAATCATCGAGCGCAAGCTGTCAACCAAAACCGCAGCACAATGGGAACCGCTACTGAACAAGGCCGGCGTGGCGGCGATGGAAGTCCTACCGCTCGCGCGCGCCGTCCACCATCCGCAGCTCGCATACCGCAAGTTCTTTCATGCGTTCGACGACACCGGCGCCAGCGGCTTGCCGCCGTTCGCGGTACCCACCGCGCCCTACCGCCTGTCTGCAAGCCCGGCGACTATCCATTCCCTGCCGCCGCGCCTGGGGCAGCACACCGACGCAGTGCTGGCCGAATACGGGTTCTCAGCGGACGAGATCGCGCAGTTGCACGCCAACCGCACGGTATAGCCCGCTTAGCCCGCTTAGCCCGCTTAGGGCGCCTTAGCGCTGCGGCTCCGCCTTCAGCAGCAGCCGCGCAAAATGCCGGCCGGCGAATTCCTGTCCGGCGCAAAGCGGCAGCCGATCCTCACCCAGGCTGGGATCGAACAAATTTTCCGGGGCATCGGCCTCGAGCATATTCATGTAATTGCCCGCCGGGTCGGGGCCGATCTGGGCGGGGTGAGGCGCATGCTGCAGTTGCCAGGCGCGATGGATGCCAGGCAGTTCCAGCACCCGCTTCAGGTGCTGTGCGTTGGCGGACTGGAAGCGGGAGTCTTCTGCTCCGGGGCCGCGAAAATTGCTTTCGCAGCGCGCCCAGCAGCGGCCGCCGCGGGTGTCTTTTTCGAGCAGCGACAGCACGCGGTAAAACACCCGGCCCCAATTGCCCAGATCGCGGCGCCAGGGTTCCTTTTCCATCACCGGCGGTGGCGGGTCTTGCGGGAAGGACTTGAACAGGCCCGGATCGCTGATGGCGTAAATCTGCTGATACTCCTGCTCCATCACGCCTTCGTTATAGTTATCGCCGCCACGCAGCTCCTGCGTGCGCCAGGCCGTGGAGTAACCCGGCTTATCCGCCAGTTCCTGGATATGCGCATCGAAGTGGAGGTTGAACTGGCGGTCGAACGCCTTGTTGACCAGATCAAACCTGACGAAGCACAGATAAGGAAATGCCTTGATGTCTACCACGTGACGCTCCTTTGCCGCCTGCGGCCTACTTGAGATTGCGCGCCCACAGATCGAATATTTTCTCCCACGAATGCTCGGAGGCAACGGGGTTATAGGACGCGCGCTCGGCGAAACAGTAGCCGTGCAGCGTCCCTGGCAGGACTTCCAGCGTATGCCGCGTGCCGGCTTTTTTCAGCGCCGCGGTAAGTTCGGGAATCACGTTGGCGGGCACCGAAGCATCGGTCTCGGCAAAGCCGTAGTAGAGCTCACCCTTGATTTTTTCGATCAGCAAATGTGAAGAATCCGGTTTATCGGTGACGATGTTGACGCCGTAAAGGGAGGCGGCAGCCATCATGCGCGTCGGGAAGCGCGCTGACACTGTCGTGATGTAACAGCCGCTCATACAGTGGCCGACGCAGCCGACGGGGCCGGCCTTCACTTTGTCCTGCGCATCCAGCCACGCAATCAATGCCGCGGTGTCATCGGTCACGTCGGCGTTGGTGATGCTGTTCATCGAGGCTTTGATCACCGCCGACATGGGATCGTTGCGGCGCGGAATGTCGAAACGGCAGGTGCCAAGCCGGTAGTACATGTCGGGCAGCACACAGAAATAACCGCGCTTGGCGATGCGCCGCGCCATGTTGCAAAGCTCCTCGCGATAGCCCGGTGCATCCATGTACAAAATGATGCCGGGGAATGACCCCGGTGCATCGGGACAAACCGCGAATGAAGGACATTTGCCGTGCTTGGTGGTGATCAGTACATTTTGCTCAATCAGTGCCATGCTGATATTCCTTTTCTGTGGGGTATCGTGAATAGGCCAGAGTGCGCTAAGCGGCGGGCGTATGCTTGGCCAGGAATGCGTTGATGCGAACCTTCGCTTCCGCCAGCGCTGCGCCTGCTTTCCACTCCAGAACGTATTCCCTGTTGGGAAGCAGCTTTGCTAACTCTTCGGAGATCGGCAACGGATGCGCCTCATCGTTGCCGGCCAGCACCAGGCACGGCGTCTGGCAACTCGACACGAACGCGCGATCGGCGCTGTAGACGAAGCCGGGCCCGTACAGGTTTTGGTAGAACCCATCAAGCACCTGCTCGGTGATCTCCGGATGATCGACCAGGGCCTGGGCCCAGGCGTCGAAGCGGGGAGGGCGGGGCTTTAATGGGCCTACGCGCCCGATCGCCTGCGCGATCACGGCGCTGGCGAAGCGCTGAGGCTGAGCCTGCAGCAGGCTCATGATGAAGGACCCGCCGATGCACTGGCCGAATAAATGGCAGCGGTCGATATGCAGATGGTCAAGCACGGCGATGTGGTCGGCAGCGTAAGAGTGCCAGCCGTCCTGCGCGGTGAGCGGTGCGTGGGAGCGGCCGCCGGCATTGCGCTGATCCATCACGATCACGCGGTAGCCCGGGAAGTCGGTGGCGGGCTTCAGCGGCGCCATCGGCTGGCTCCACACGGCTATAGTCGATGCGAGGCCAGCCGGCGCGAACATGAGCAGAGGGAACCCCGCACCGTATTCCTCGTAATAGATTGACGCACCGTGGTGTTCAAGCGTGGGCATTGCAGCATCCTTTCGTGTGGGTTACAGACATTATTCTCTGGTGCTCAACAAAGTTTTATCCGCCGTTTACGGATACATCGCCCAACCCACGCGCCCGGTCTGTGCTTTGTAGAAGTGGCCGTTGGTGCTGGTCACAAACAGCGTGCTGAGATCAGCGCCGCCGAAGCAACAGTTGGTGGGGCGATTCGCCGGCAGCGGGTGTGTTTCCAGCACGCGCCCGCTGGGCGAGAACACGTAGATCATCGGCCCTGATCCGCTCACGTAGTAACCGGCGGTGGCGACGATGTTGCCTTCGGCGTCAAGACACATGCCATCGATGCCGCGATGAACGCCGCGTGCATCTTCACCCCAGGTGAACAATGCGTCATAGGCACCGAGGCTGCCGTCATCCTTGATCGGGTAGGCGCGCAACTGCCGGGGTATGCCGGGGGCAGAGCCGCTCTCGGCGACATACAGCGTTTTCTGATCCTGTGATACCAGTATGCCGTTGGGCTGGGTGGTGTCGAAGGTCACGCGCGTCACGCTGTAGGCGCCGTCTTTCTGCGGGTCGGCGCGCAGCACCGAGCGGTGGTCGAGCTCGGCGACCTCGGTGTGATCCCAGTTGCCGTCATTGATGGGGTTGGTAAACCAGATGCGGCCTTTGCGATCGATGGCCAGATCGTTCGGTGTGTTGAGCTTCTTGCCGTCGAGACGGTCGACGATGACGACATTTTTGCCATCGGCATCAAAGCGCACAATTGACCGGCCGCCCGAACAGCAGCCGAACAGCCGCCCCTGTGCGTCGAACGCAAGACCGTTGGTGCGGTTGGTGCCCGTGCGCCACTCGTCGGTGACATTGGTTTTAGGGTCGTAGCGCAGGATACGGTTGTTGCGGATTTGGGTGAGATAGATGTGCTCACCGTCCCATACCGGACCTTCAGTGATGAACTGTTCCGTGTCCGGCTTCATCAGCAGTTCAAATTTCCAGGCCATTTTTCCCTCTCATTCAAAGCGAATTCGCCGCGCGGGCCAGGGTGATCCTAGCCGCCGGTTAGCGGCAAGCAGAGCGTGCCGTCAGGCTGCCGCGGTCTGCCTAATACGGTTCCTTGACAAAGATGAACGTGGTGCCCTGCACGATAGGCGCGCTCGCGCCGACGAAGGAGACGTTGACATCCTTGACCTGACGCGTCCCCGCGCGCCCCGATGCCTGCAGCGCGCCCTCGATGATATGCCACAGACCGTGGATGCGTCCGGTACCGAGGCTGCCGCCGAAGGTGTTCAGCGGCAACTCACCATCGAGTTCCATGCGCCCGTCCTGAATGAAATCGAGCGCCTCGCCCTCTTTGCAAAAGCCGTAGGACTCCAGGCCGTAAATCACCGATGCCGAGAAGCCGTCGTAGATCTGTGCCACATCCACATCCTTCGGCGTGAAGCCCGAACGCTCCCAGGTGAGTTTCGCCGAACTGCTGCCGCCCGCCATGTAACTGCTGAGGCTGCCGATGCGGCCCGCGACCTCAAAGTGCAGGCGCTGGCCGTAACCTGCGAGGTAGGCGGGCTGCGGTTTGAGATCGCGTGCGCGCTCGGCGGTGGTGAGCACAATGGCGCAAGCACCCTGCACCGGGATGTCGCAGTCGTAGAGACAGAACGGATGCGCGACCATGCGCGAATTCAGGTAGTCCTCGCGCGTGAGCGGCGTGCCATAGAAGTAAGCGTGTGGATTATGCTGCGTGTGACGGCGCTGGGTCACCGCGAGGGTCGCCATTTTTTCGCGATTTTGATTGTGCGTTTCCAGCCAGCGGGTATAGGCGACCGCCATGCCTTGTCCCGGACCGCCAAAGCCGTAGGGGCCGGTGAACTGCAACGGCCCGCTGGCCGTGGCGCCGGGCAGGTTCTGATAGGTACCCTTCGGGTTGTGCATGGCGCGCCACACCACGGCGTATTTGCACACGCCGGCGAGCAGCGCATTGGTGGCTTGCTGTACCGCGCCGCCGATATTCACCGACCCCGTCTGTATATGCCAGGTGAGGCTCGGCAGTTTGAGCATCGCCATCATGCAGTTAACGGAGACGATGGAGATGCCGTCCACCTCGGTGTGGCCGGTTGCGGGCAACTCCGGGTAGGTCGCCAGGCCGTCGATGTCCGGCAGCGTTAGACCGGAGTCCGCGACTGCCGCCTGGACCGCCTGCAGTGCGTGCGCGGCGAGCGGGGTTTCGGCCGTGCGGGTGGCCTTGGAGAATCCCACACCGCTGATGGCTATTTTGCACCGGTTATCCCACATGCTTTATTGCTCCTGTTGCGTAGGCGCTGATCATGATCAGCGCGCCAGCCTGAATTGGGGCAGCGTGATGTCGTCGTTCAGCGGCTGGAACACCACCTCCACGCGACGCCCGACTTTGGCCTCGGTATACGGCGCCTCCAGCAAGTTGCCGGCCATCAGCGCGCCGGGCGCAGCGTCGAGTTCGACGATGATGCTGGCGTACGGGACCGCTGCAACGAAGCGCTTGTCACCGGTGTGATACATGATGGTGTAGGCGTAAATGGCACCCTTGCCGGCGACCGGCTCGAACTTCATATCGACGCTCATGCAGTTGACGCAGCTCGCGTACGGCGGATGCTGGAAATGCTTGCATTCCTGACAGCGTTGCAGTGACAACACGTTTTTTTTGGCCGATTCCCAGAAGGGCTTGGTCCATTCGTTGGGGACCGGTATCGGCCGGGTAACTTTGCTCCAATCACTCATCTTTGGGGTCTCGTTTAAGGGGCCTGTGTTCTAAATATGACGCTACCGCGACAGCAGGTGGCGCCGCTTATGCGCCTTCAGCCGCATCAGGATTCCACTGCCCGCGGCGCATGCGCGTGATGGTGATATTGGCGAATACGCCTTTTTGCGTGAACGGATCGCCATCGGAAAATGCTTTGGCTTCGGCGCGGCTGTTGACGTTCAATACGAAAAGGCTGCCGATGGCCGCGGTGCCGTCGTCGTTTTGCGTGGCGCCCGCGAGCACCAGAATTTTTTTCTGGCTGCCTAAATAATCGCGATGCGGTTGCAGCACGGAGTCGCGAATGGCGGCCGTGTTCGGTTGATCTGTGCAAGCTACGATCCACAGCATGGTGGTGTTCCTTGTGAAGGCATGGATGAGGGTCACTGGACGCCACACGCTGAATCCTGCGCGCGGCCAGTGCGCATGATAGTAGATTCCGGGTGTTTTTTGGTAGCTAACTCACGCGTTGTTTTCAAACACAACTCACTATGTGGTCACCGTGATGCAGGAAACCGTTCTGATTCCGCGTGGCGTGCGCAATAATGCGGATCCATTTTTTCTATCATTTTGAGGTTTGACCGTGACGCTAACTGACAACCGGCCTGCCCCTGGTAGCGCTGCCAGTGTTCCCCTCTCGCGCCCGCGCGGCGCGAGCGTTGTGAGCCTCGCGACGCGGCTCTTGCCACTGGTATTTGCGAGCGTTCATCAGGCACAAGCACAACCCCATTACCCCACCAAACCTATCCGCCTGATCGTGGCGCAAACCGCCGGCGGTAATTCGGATATGGTGGCGCGTGCCTACGGTGTGCGTCTGGGCGAACGTCTGGGCCAGCAGATCGTGGTGGATAATCGCGGCGGCGCATCCGGCATTATCGCAACCGAACTGGTGGTTAACGCGCAGCCCGACGGTTACACGCTGCTGCTGTCGCCGACTGCACATGCCATCAACCCCAGTCTGCATGCGAAGTTGCCGTACGACACGCTACGCGACGTCAAAGCGATCTCGCTGCTGGGCATCGGTTACAACATTCTGGTGGTCAGTCAGAATCATGCTGCGCGTACGACGCGTGATCTGATTAACGCCGCCAAGGCGCGGCCGGGTAAAGTCACTTACGCCTCATCAGGAACCGCCGGCGCTACGCATCTCACCGGCGAGTTGTTCAGAGTCATGGCAGGCATCGATGTGTTACATGTGCCGTACAAGGGCGCACCGGCTTCGCTTACCGCGCTGGTGGGTGGCGAAATCGACTTCAGTTTCAGCAGCATGGCCAGCACGCTGCCGCTGGTGCGTGGCGGCAGGCTGCGCGCGCTCGGCGTGTCGTCGCCGCAGCGTTGGCCAACGCTGCCGGAAGTGCCCACCGTCGCGGAGTCGGGCGTGCCTGGCTACGAAAGCGCAAGCTGGCAGGGACTGTTCGGCCCGGCCAGGATACCGCTGGCGATGGTGCATCTGCTGCATCGCGAAATCAGCACGATTGCGCAATCCGCCGATATGCAAAAACGCTTGTCCGCCGAAGGGTTGTTACCGCAAGGCACTGCGCCCAGTGAATTTGAAAAGTTCATCGCGACTGAAATCGCAAAATGGGCCCGCGTCACCAAGGCGGCCGGTATCGGCGCGCAATGAGGGGCGTATAACGCGCGCCCGGAAAACAAATGCCCCGTGGACGACGCCACAGGGCATTTGTCACTACCAGACACGCCAGCCTATAGGATGACGAACTGTCCTTTTGTGCGGGTTGATCCGCAGTTCGAGTTCGGTGCACCATCCAGCAGGGTCGTGCCTATTCGGTCTCTCACGGGATCACCTCCTTTCAACGTTGCGGGATTTTAGTGTAGCAGTTGCGCCACGCTACGCGCAAATAGTGCTCGCGGGGGTTACTGTTTCCTGCCGCGGACGAAGCGCGTTATAGTACGGCCGCATGTCAGCGGGCGGATGGCGGATTAACCGCGATCCAGCCCGCATCATTTTATGCAGCATAAAAATCCTGGGGGATGCAATGAAAAATCTGACTGTTGTCAAGCGTGTGGCAATGACTATTGGCGCGCTGGCGCTGGCGCTGGGCGCAGGCGGTGGTGTTTACGCACAACAAGCGGCGCAGTCAGCCGCGCCTGAAATGTCATTTTTCATCAGCAGCGTGGGTTCCGGCAAGGGTGCGGATCTCGGCGGCCTCGCGGGGGCCGACCGGCATTGCCAGTCGCTGGCGACGGCGGCCGGCGTGGGCAAGCGCACCTGGCGCGCGTATTTGAGCACCAGTGGGAGCGGCGGCACGCCCGCAGTCAACGCGCGTGACCGCATCGGCACAGGCCCGTGGTACAGTTATGAAGGTCGGCTTATCGCGCGCAACGTTGATGAATTGCACAGCGTCAATAATATCAACCGGCTGGTGGCGAAAGACGAAAAGGGTAAAACCGTCAATGGCCGCGGCGACCGCCCCAATGTCCATGACATCCTCACCGGCGCCACGCCGGACGGCAGAGCCTCCACCGCCAAGGACGACACCACCTGCGGCAACTGGACCCAGAGCGGCGCGGGCGCGGCGCTGGTCGGACATCACGATCGCGCAGGCCTGCGCGATGACGAACCTTCACGCTCCTGGAATTCCTCGCATCCGTCACGTGGTTGTAGTCAGGAAAACCTGGTGAGCTCAGGTGGCGCGGGCTTGATTTACTGTTTTGCGGTTAACTAAACTGCGGCGCGTTTGCCCGCCACTTGCAGGCTGATAACGCATGGCCCTCAAGGCAACCATCTTCAAGGCGAGCGTGCAGATCTCCGACACGGACCGCCACTATTACCAAAGTCACGCGCTGACGCTGGCGCGGCATCCGTCCGAAACCGACGAGCGCATGATGGTGCGGCTGCTGGCGTTTGCGCTGCATGCGCATGAAGCGCTGCTGTTCGGCAAGGGTTTGAGCACCGACGACGAACCCGATCTGTGGCGCAAGGATTTAACCGGTGCCATCGAACTTTGGATCGACGTCGGCCAGCCCGATGAAAAGCGTTTGCGCAAAGCCTGTGGACGCGCGTCACAGGTGGTGGTTTACAACTTTGGCCGAGCGGGCGCCGCGATGTGGCGTGAACAAATCGCACCGACGCTGGCACGCACGCGCAATCTCGCCATACGACAAATCCCTGCCGCAGCCAGTCTGGCGATGGCCCGGCTCGCGCAACGCAGCATGGACCTGAGCTACACCGTGCAAGAAGGCCAGGTGTGGGTGGCCGATGCGCAAGACACCGTGCAGGTGGGGATCGAGTTGATGGAACGTGGTGCGTAAAGAGTGAACAGCAAAGGGTGAATGGAACTCGTCGTCCTCGCCCTACTCACAGCATTGGGCTGGCTCTGGTACGACAGCCTTAGCGTGCGTGAAATCGCGGTGCGTGTCGCGCGCGAGGCGTGCCGGGCAGAAGACCTGTTGTTTCTCGACGACACTGTCGGCATTGTCGGCCTCAAACTTGCGCGCGACAGCGAAGGCCACCTGCAGTTGCAACGCGCGTACGATTTTGAATTCAGTGATAGCGGAAACAACCGTTTGCGGGGCAGCGTGGTGATGCTGGGTCAACGCGTGACGCTGCTCAATGTCGGGCTGCGGCTGGGGCCGGAATTACACTAGTTTTAAATGCATATAAACCGTGTAAACTATTGTTTTAATTGTATAGTTTTCGATTCCACTGTGGTGGATACAGGTTTGGGTAGAGCATGAGCGCCATTTTTGACGGCTATCGCCCAGGGCGAGACGGCGTCAACATTCCCGCTATCGTGATTTGGCTCGCGCTGTCGCTGCTCGCACATGTGGCGCTGCTGCTGGGGATGCCACAAATAAAAAAACCCAGCACCGAGGAGCCGGTAGTGCCACCGCTGACGGCGTATCTGCGCCAGTTGCCGCAAGTGGTGATGCCGCCTGCCGCGCTCCCGCCACGCGCGGCGCCGGTGCTGCCGCAAGCGCCAAAAGTAAAAACGCCCGCTCCCGCCATAGCGCGGTCGAAACCAGAGCCGCCCGCGTTCGCCGTGCCCACAGCGGAACCCGCGCCGCCCAAGCCCACACCGCAACTCACGACCGCGCCGCCGCCACAGGCAGATTTGTCGGCCTATATCGCGGCACAAAAACGCGCCCGCGGCGAACCTGCCGAAGGCACCCCGTCAGCGGCAGTCGAAAGCGCCAACCGCGGCGCCTTGAGCAGCAGCGCACTCAGGCAAGCACCGCCGATCCGGTTTGGAGACAAGCCACCCCCCCCCAGCGGTGGCGTGTTTCAGATTCGGCGCCGGGGTTACGACTACGCGGAGTTCATGTTTTACGGCTGGAACCAGAATTTTGGCCGCGCAGTCCCGCAGTTGATCGAAGTGCGCAAGGGCGACAACAGCGACATCGACATAGCGGTCATTCGCAAAATCATTGCAATCATCCGCGACTACGAACACGGCGACTTCACCTGGAATTCGAAACGCAGCGGAAAAAACATGACCCTGTCAGCGCGCGCGCGCGACAATTCGGGTCTTGAAGAATTCATGATGCACGAGTTCTACGAAGAGCTGCACCGCTACCGCTGATCGTTACGCCACTACCCATGCGCCCGCCCTCGCGCATGCGAAAGCGGGCGCAGTAACTAATCCGGCATCAACGCAAACGTCCACGCCGAGCCGCCGGTGGGGACGAAAGCGCCCGCCGAGCGGCTGGGGTTGCTGCCGCCGCGCCCGGACAATACCGTTACATACTGCACACCTTTGTGCGTGTAAGTGATCGGAGGCGCGTTGACGCTCGAACCCGTTTTAAATTGCCATAACTGTTTGCCGCTGTCCTGATCGAGCGCAATGACTTCGCCGGTGAGTTTGCCGGTAAACAACAAACCGCCATCGGTGCCCAGCGTGCCCGCAGATACAGCAAAGTCGCGCAACGGTATTTTCCACGCCACCTTGCCGGTCAGCGGATTCATCGCGACGTGATAGCCCGTAATTTCAGGGATCTTGGAGCTGGTCTCGATGCCGGTGTAACCCTGGCCCACCTGCAGCTTCACATCCACGAATTTCATCACGCGCAAAATTTCCCACGAATTCAGATAAAGCATGCCGCTTCTCTGGTTGTACGCCGACAGCGACGCATTGGTGCCGAGCCGTGGATTCAAATCGATGGTTTCGCCCTTGATCGCGCGCTCCAGCAGATCGGTCAACACCGGCTTGCCGGTTTTCAGATCAATGTATTTGGCCCAGTTTTGATTGGTGAACGCATGCGCGGCGATTACCTTGCCGTTGGTGCGATCGAGCACGTAAACGAAGCCATTCTTGTTGACATTGATCAGCACCTTGCGCGGCTTGCCCTCAACCTGAATATCCGCAACGATGTTTTCTGCGGTGGCATCAAAGTCGAAACTGTCATTGGGCAGAAATTGATAATGCCACACCATTTCGCCGGTTTTGGGCCTGATCGCGATCACGCTCGCCGCAAACAGGCTGTCCATGCCCGCGCGGTATTTCGGGTTGTACGGCTCGGCGTTGCCGGTGCCGACAAAAACGAGGTCTAGTCCCGGATCATAGGTGACCGGCTGCCAGGTTGCGCCGCCGCCATACTTCCATGCGTCGGGCTGTGTGTCGTTCGGCCAGGTCTCGGATCCGGGCTCGCCCGGCGCGGGGATGGTCCAGCGTCGCCACAGTTGCTTGCCGGTATCCGGATCATAGCCCTCAATAAAACCACGTGCGGTACGATCGCCGCCCGCCATGCCCGAAATCAGCACACCGTTGGCGATCATGGGTTGCACGATGCCGCCGTAACTTTCTTTCCATTCCCCGAATTTTGTTTTCCACAACTCCTTGCCGGTTTTCATGTCGAGCGCAGCGACATGGCCATCGATGTTTTGCCGGAACAGTTTGCCGTTGTAGAGGGTGGCGTGACCGCGCAGATAGGCGCCGCCCGTGGTCACGCGCAGTGCTGCACGGTCATAGTTCACCGGCGTGCGCCAGATTTGCCGGCCAGTCGCAACGTCGATGGCGAAGGTCCAGTTGCCGTTCACCACATACATCACGCCGTTGTACACCGTCGGCTGTGACAGCTCGCCCATGTCGTTGGCGAGGCTGAAGTTCCACACCGGCACCAGCCGTCGGACGTTCGACTTGTTGATTTGCTTTAACGTGCTCCAGCTTCTCGCGTCATAACCCATGCCGTGGGACAGCACGTTGTCCGTGTTCCTGCCGTCGGTGAGCAGTTCCTCCGTAGTTTGGGCCCCACTGAATCCACAGCACGCGCTTAACAGCAATCCTGCCAATAGTTTTTTCACCATCGTTCTCCCTTGGGTAAACCTGATTTATTTTTCCCCAGCCACAAAATACGCCCACAACGCCTCGATCTGCGCGGGCTTTAACACATCGCCCCACGGCGGCATGCTGTTCTTGCCGAGCGTCACCGACTGCATAAACCGCATCCGGTCGTCCTTCGGTATCGTCGCCAGATCGATCGCCCACTCGGGATTTTTCATGCGGTTGCCGTGGCAACTCGCGCAGTTGGCAGCGTAGATTTCCGCGCCGGCCTTGATTTGCTCCCCTGTGACCGGTGCGTTCTGCGCCACGGCGCCCGCGCACGCTAGCACAAGACTAAAGCCATAAATTTTCTTCAACGTAAAATCAATCCTGCATCACCGTGAAAGTCCACATCGAACCGCCGGCGGACACTTTATTCCTGGTGTAGCGCGCAGCGGAGCTGCCGCCCGCCCCGGACAGTACGGTGCCGCGGCCAGTAACTGCTTCATGTTCTCCCTCTCGATTATAAAGATGGTACAGATGGTGTTTCTCAACGACCTGACTCGTGCACCCGTGTACCCGCTACAGCGCTGGCCGTATATTCGCATCCTTCATCAACTTTGACCACTTGTGGGCCTCGGCGTGCAGGCGCGCGGCACATGCGGCCGGCGTCGCGGGCAGTCGGTGATAGTTGCCAGCCCAGGCTGACCGACCGTTTGCAGTGCTAACGATATCCGTTAGTATTGGTTATGGCGATCAGGTCGTTCAAATGCGCGAACAGCGAAAGCTTGTTCGATGGCGCGCGCGTGAAGCGCTGCGTGAATAGCGAAGCTGTGGCGATGCGAAAATTAGCCATGCTTAACCGTGCAGGAAGGCTTGATGACCTCCGAGTGCCGCCTGCAAACAGATTAGAGGCCCTGAAAGGTAATCTCGCCGGACTGCACAGCATTCGCGTCAATGACCAGTTTCGCGTGTGCTTTCGGTGGGCACCCGAAGGTCCAGAGGACGTTGATATTGTGGACTGCCACTAACCGAGTACTGCCATGCGCAAAGTTCCGTATCCCCACCCTGGCGAGATTCTCCTCGAAGAGTTTCTGAAGCCCATGGGCATCACGCAGTGCCGGCTGGCCAAGGAAATTGGTGTCTCGCAGCGCCGCATCGGCGAGATCGTTGTCGGCGCTCGTGGCGTCACGGCCGATACGGGTCTGCGGCTTGCGCGCTTCTTTGGAATGTCCGAGGGCTTTTGGATCGGGCTACAGGTGGACTACGAGGCTGCGCATACAAAGGATGTTCTATCCAAGGTATTGTCCAAGATTCGCCCTTGGCGCGTTGTGGCCCAACAACAGGTTCCAGCCGACGTCCCTCGCGCTACGCGCTCGGGCCGCCGCTGAACCCGAACGTTGAGCCTATAGAAAAACCATTTTTCACGTGCTCGCCTTCATCCGCTTGAGCCGACAAGCGGGAGGCGTTCACGGGCATCAAGATCGAATAACGGAGGAGAGTGAACATGGCAAGACGTGTGGAATACGTTCCCGTGGAAGAAGCCCGGCGTCTGGGGCGCGAATTCGGTATCAGCGAAGCGCAGGCGGGTCGCAGCGCTTTTCGCATGCTTGCGAACCATCCCGACCTCGTAAAGCACGTCTATGGATTGCTGACGATGCTTTCCAGCCGCAACCAGCTTCCGACGCGGCTGCGCGAGCTCATCATTATGCGTCTCGCGTGGAGGGCGGGCAGCGAGTATGCCTGGTTCCAGCATTACCGCATCGCGACGCAGGCCGGGATTACCCCCGGGGAAATCGTTGCGGTTCGCGATTGGAGGAAATCGGATCTCTTCGGCTCCGCAGAGCGCGCGGTACTCGCGGCCGCCGACGACACTTGCGAGCGGGGGAAGATTTCCGACGTCGTATGGGCGGAATGTGCGCGGGAGTTCAAGGAGCCCGCCGTGCTCGTGGAAATGGTCGTCGCGATCGGGAACTGGACGATGTTTGCGCAGTTGCTCCAGTCACTGGAGGTCGAGATCGAAGAAGGCGCCGCGCCGTGGCCGCCGGATGGCAAGGCGCCTAAGTGTCCGTGAAGGGTACTACTGCGGCTTGATCCCCGCCCTGCGTGCAAGCTCGGCAATGCGCGTGATCTCCGCGTCGACGAACCTGTCGAAATCTGCCGGCGTGGTGGGAAACGCTTCCACACCGAGCATTGCATAGCGGCTCCGAACATCGGGCATCTTGAGCGCCGTCAGAATGGCGCGGTTAAGCTTGTCGATGATGAGGCGCGGCGTGCGAGCCGGTGCGAACATCCCACCCCACGATTCCCAGAAGTAACCGGGTAGGCCCGCTTCCGCGACCGTTGGTGTATCGGGATAAACCGGCGTGCGCTGTCTGCCAGTGGTGGCTAGCGCGCGCAGTCTGCCTTCCTGCACCGGTGTTCCCATGGTCGAAGGCGCCGCCATCAGCAACTGCACGCGGCCGGTCATGGTGTCGGTAACTGCCTCGGCGATGCCTTTGTAAGGGACGTGTACGATGTCGATCTGCGCGGTCGCCTTGAAAAGTTCTGCTGCGAAATGGGTAGCGCTGCCGACACCCGCCGAGCCGAAGTTGAGCTGACCGGGTTTTGATTTGGCGAGGGCAATCAGCTCCTGAACGCTTTTGGCGCCCAGCGAACTCGGCACCACCACCACGTATGACGCGCTGTATATCGCCGTGATTCCCGCGAGGTCCTTGCGCGGATCGAACGGGAGCTTTGCGTAGAGCGCCGGGACCACTGCATAAGAGGCCGACACTACAAGCAGCGTGTGTCCGTCGGGTGTCGCTTCCGTGACAATCTTGGTGCCCATCGTTCCGCCCGCGCCCGGTCGATTGTCGACGATGCCGTGCTGGCCGAGTCGTTCGCTCAGCTTGGCCGCAAGTATGCGCCCGATGGTGTCGGGCGGCCCGCCTGTTGTGAAACCGCTGACGAGGCGTATGGGCCGCGACGGAAAGGTCGCCGCGGAATCAGAGGAAGATGCGCAAAGCGCTGCACTGCTGCTGAGACAGCAAACCGCGGCAAGCGGAACGATCGTCCTTAAGCCCATGAGGTATTGCAGCAGTTATCCCCCGCGTATCGCCGGCACCAGGTGCACCTCGCTGTCCGTACGAATCGGCGCGAACCATGCGTCCTGGAAGATTTCACCATCGATGGCGATGGCGTAACCGCTTTCGAGATGAGGGGCGAGCTGCGGGCAGCGCTCGCCGAGTGCGCGCAGTAACTGGCGCACATCGCGCGCATCGATCTCGATCTCCGCTGCGCCGCCGGCTAACTGTCTGAGGGTGCCGCTGAGAAAGACACGCGCCAAACGTTACGCTCCGGCTGTGGCGGCAGTTCTGTCGATCGCATCGAGCACGCGTGGCGGCGACATCGGCAGGTGCGTGAAGCGTATGCCGAGCGCATTCGCCACCGCATTCGCGATCGCGGCCATCGGTGGCACGATCGGGGTCTCGCCTATGCCGCGCACGCCGTAGGGGTGGCGCGGATTCGGCACTTCGACAATCACGGTGTCGATCATGGGTACGTCGGAGGCCACCGGGATGCGATAGTCGAGGAACCCCGGGTTTTCGAGCTGTCCCTTGGCATCGTAGACGTACTCTTCGTTAAGCGCCCAGCCGATGCCCTGTACCGCGCCGCCTTGCATCTGTCCTTCGACATAGGACGGATGCACGGCCTTACCGGCGTCCTGAATGGCGGTATAGCGCAGTATGGTGACCCGGCCGGTCTCGCGGTCGACTTCGACATCGACGAGGTGTGTGGCGAGGCTGGGCCCCGCACCCTGCGCGTTGATGGCTGCGGCGGCTACGATGGGGCCGCCGGTCTTGCCCGCACTTGCAGCGATCTCGGCGAGCGACATTTTTTTCGTTGCGGACGCACTGCCGCTGGCCGAGCGCGCACAGCCATCTTCCCAGATCACCTGGTCGAGCGGAATCTCCCACATCTTCGCCGCCCGTTCGCGCGCCTGGCGCACCAAATCGCGCGCCGCCTCGATTACCGCCATACCGCTGGAGAAGGTAGCTCGGCTGCCACCGGTGAGGAAGGTGAAGCCCAGGGAGCTGGTGTCGCCGATCAGCGGGCGCACCTTGTCGAGCGCAATGCCCAGCGCCTCGGCTGCCATCATGGCGAGCGAGGCGCGCGAGCCGCCGACATCCGGCGTGCCGGCGACCAGCGTTACACTGCCGTCCTCGCCGAGATTCAACGTGGCGCAAGTCTCGCCGCCGATGTTGAACCAGAACCCCGAGGCAACGCCGCGGCCCTGGTTGGCTTTGAGTGGCGCACTATAGTGTGCGTGGGCACGCGCCGCTTCCAGCGTCTGCACCATGCCGATCGGACCGAATTTCGGTCCATACGCTGCCTTGGTGCCTTCCTTGGCCGCATTCTTCAGGCGAAATTCGATGGGGTCGATATTGAGCCGCTTGGCGAGTTCGTCAATCACGCTCTCCACGGCGTACTCGGAAATGGGCCCGCCCGGCGCCCGGTACGCGGCAACCTTGGGCCGGTTCGACACCACGTCGAATCCGATCACGCGCACGTTGTCCAGATCGTATGGCGCAAAAGCGCACATCGCGCCGGGCTGTACGGGAGACCCCTGGAACGCGCCCGCCTGATACTTAAGCAGCGCATCGCCCGCGGTGATGCGCCCGTCGCGGGTGGCGCCGACCTTGACCCACAGTTTCGAGCCGGAAGTGGGGCCGGTGGCCTGGAACACTTCGCTGCGCGACATCACCATCTTTACCGGCTGCCCTGCCTTGCGCGACAGCGCAAGTGCCAACGGCTCGAGGTAGACCACGGTCTTGCCGCCGAAGCCGCCGCCGATCTCGGAAGCAGTCACACGCAGCTTGGCGTGCTCCATGCCGAGCAGCCTGGCGCAAAAGCTGCGCACGATGAATTGTCCTTGCGTGGTGCACCACAGTTCCGCCTGGCCATCCTCGGATACGCTGGCGAGGCAGGCGTGCGGCTCGATGTAACCCTGATGCACGGGCGCGGTGGTGAACTCGCGCTCGACGACGACGTCCGCCTGCGCAAAGCCGGCGGCGATGTCCCCGAGATTGAACTCGACACGCTTGGCAATGTTGGACGGTTGCGCCGGCCTGGGATCGACTCCGATGGGATACATATTGTCGTGCAGCAAGGGCGCGCCGGGCGCCATCGCTTCCTCCACGTCGATCACATGCGGCAGCACTTCGTAGTCGACCTTGATCAGTGCGAGCGCCTGCACCGCAATGGCCTCGCTGGTGGCCGCCACCGCCGCCACCGCGTGCCCGGCATATAGCGCTTTCTCGCGCGCCATGACATTGCGTGTCATATCGCGGTAGTTCACCATCATCTCGCCCGCCGGTATGAATTCCGACGGTAGATCGCTGAAGTCGGCGGCGGTGACCACGGCCTTCACGCCGCGCAAGGCGAGAGCCTTCGAGGTGTCGATCGATTTGATGCGTGCATGCGCGTGCGGGCTGCGCAGCACCCTGCCCATCAGCATATTCGCCATGTAGAGATCAGCGCCGAACTTGGCGCGACCGGTGACTTTGTCCACGCCGTCGGGACGCGGCGGCCGCGTGCCCACTATCTTGAATTCGCGTTCGGTCAGACCTATGGTGGTGATATCGTTCATCGCACGCTCCTTGGATAGTGGCATCTAAAGTTCACCGGAGTGAACGTTATGCCGGGCTCGCCAGTATGTCAAATAGTTATAACGAATTGATATTATTAAGAAATTCGTTTGCTGCCCGAATAAAGCCAGCAGGATTATCCAAAGTGATGTGGTGATCGCTGTCGGCGACCTCTGCCACCTGCACTTGCGGTGCGCGTGATTTGACGTCGCTTATCGTTTCCGGGTTGATGCGCTGGCTGCGTTCACCTTTCATCAGCAAGGCCGGAATCTTGATTTTGTTCCACAGCGGAAAACTATCCACCAGTTCGCGGTTGGCGTACACCCTGCGATCCACTTTGTGACGCCAGCGGCCATCTTCGAACTGGCGTCCACTGTGTTGTGCAATATGGCGCAGCACTTCCGGTGCGGCCGTGCTGCCGCCGGGGTGCACTTTGTAGTGGGCAATGAATTCATCCTGGGTGGCGTAGTGGCGGCCTTCGCGATTGCCGATCGCGCTAAAACCGGCAATGCGCGCGGGCGTCATGGTGATCGTGGTGTCCACCACCATCAGCGCTTTGACGCGGCCGGGGTAGGTTGCGGTGTAAATGCTGGATATCATGCCGCCCATCGAATGCCCGACCAGAATAAAGTCGCGCAGGTCGAGTTTTTCCGCCAGTTCATGTATATCGGCTGCATGGCGCGGGTAATCGTAGTCGGGCGTAGCTAAGGTATCCCATTGGCTATCGCCATGACCGCGCAGGTCTATCGCGCGCATGTGGTAATCCGCAGTGAATCCGTGCGCGACAAAATCGTACCAGTGCGCGTTGGCGGCGCCGCCGTGCAGGCACAGCATGGCGGGCTTGCCGGCGCTGCCGTAGTCCTGCATGCGCAGCCGCAGACCTGCGATTTCGACGTAGTGCTCGGTGTACGGGGCAGGCCGCAATGCGCTATTTGTGTTGTGGGTGTTGGGGTTGTGTAGTGGTGCAGACATGCTGGCCTTTGCGTGGCGTCGTCAGGGCGTTCTATTTTATTTTATTCAGAAATTCTTTTGCGGTCTGAACAAATCCCAAGGGATTGTCGAGCGTCACATGATGATCGCAGCCCGCTACTTCAGCTACTGCCACCTGCGGCGCGAGTGCTTGGATGCCGGCGATGATCTCGGGCGACACGCGCCCGCTGCGGTCGCCTTTCATCAGCAGCGCCGGAATTTTGATGTGGGCCCAGTACGGTGTGAGGTTGTTGCCGACGCGCCTGGCATAGACATTACGATCGACCTTGCTGCGCCAGCGGCCGTCCTCGAATTGCCGGCCGCTGTGCAGCGCAAGATGCCGCACCATGCCGGGCGTGGCGCTGCTGCTGCCAGTAGGACGCACCTTGTACTTCGCCACAAATTCGCTCTGGTCGGCGTAGCTGCTGCCTTCGCGGCCGCCAATCTCGTTCATCGCCGCGATACGTTCTGCCGGCATGTTGACCGAGGAATCAATCATGATGAACGCCTTGGCGCGGCCCGGGTAGGTTGCCGCATACACGATCGATACCAGACCGCCCATCGAATGGCCGACCAGGATGAAATCGCGCAAATCCAGTTTTTCGGTCAAGGCGTGTATATCCGCTGCATAGCGGTCATACGTATATTCAGGCTCCGCCGAACGATCCCACTGACTGTCGCCGTGTCCGCGCTGATCCGCCGCCAGCACGTGATAGTCGCTGGTTAATCCCGCTGCGACAAAGTCAAACCAGTGTGCGTGCGCCGCACTGCCGTGCATGCAAAGCATCGGTGGCTTACCGGCGGTGCCGTAATCCTGCACGTGCAGTTTGAGGCCGGCGACTTCGAGGTAGTGATCGGTGTAGGGCGCAGGCGTCAAGGCTTTGCTTGCGCTGTGGTGGTGGTCTATGAGGTGCTCCAATAAAATTATCAGTCAATCTTGGCGCCGATCGCTTGCACCAGCTTCCCCCAGCGCGCGATTTCGCTTTTCATGTACTCGCCGAGATATTCCGGCGTGGTGCCTAGCGGTTCAAATGCTTCGGGAATCAATCGCTGGCGCAGTTCGCTGTGCTTTAGCGCGGCGAGAAATTCGCGATTCAAGCGCGCAATGATATCAGCGGGCGTGCCGGCCGGGGCCAGCACGCCGTACCACACTGCGGAATCATAACCCGGCACGCTCTCCGCTATCGTCGGCAGATCGGGCAGGGCCGGCGAACGTTTGCTGGTGGTCACGCCCAGTGCGCGCAAACGGCCGGCGCGGATGAAACCGCTGGTCGAGGTGTAAGTGAGGTAACTCAATTGCAATTGCCCCGCCACCAGATCGGTCAGCGCCGGCGCGCCACCCTTGTACGGTATGTGCAGCGACTTCACGCGCGCCAGCGCATTGAGCATTTCGCCGGCAAGATGCGAGCCGCTGCCGTTGCCCGCCGAGCCGTAGCGTAGTGCATCGGGTTGGGCGCGCGCCAGCGCCACCAGTTCCTTCACCGACCGCACCGGTAGCGCCGGATGCACCACCAGCAGAAAAGGCGCCTTGCCCAGCAGCGATATCGGTGCAAAGTCACGCAGCACGTCATACGGCAGCTTCGGATACAAACTCGGATTCACCGCCAACTGCGCGGTGAGCGCAAACACCAGCGTGTAGCCATCTGGCGGCGCTTTCGCGGCCAACTCCATGCCGATGTTGCCGCCCGCGCCGCCGCGATTTTCAACCACCATCTGCTGCCCCATGCTGGTGCTGACCCGTTGCGCCAGTGTTCGCGCGACGATGTCAGTGCCGCCGCCGGGCGGGTACGGCAGGATTAGGCGTATGGGTTTTGAGGGATACGGTTGTGCGAATGCCGGCGACCCGAGCGCCATGAGCAGCGTCACAGCCGCGGTAGCTGCACGCACAGTTGTCATCACGAGTAAGCTATTTAATGTCATCAAACGGGTTGATAACAGCAACACCCGTCGGTGCAAAATGCTTCACGTTTCGTGTCGCCACGGTTAACCCGTTCGTCAACGCTGTGGCTGCGATCAATAGATCAACACCATCATGACCCAGCTTGGCCGAGAGCCGTCCCCACAGCCGTGCGGCGTGGGCGGACACTGGCAGCACCTGGTCATCGTAAAGTCTCAGCAGGGCCTCCAGCCAAAGCTCCAACTCAGTCGCGAATGCCGCATCTGTCTTGCGCGCCATTTCAATGCCGCGCTCGATTTCGCCGATACTGACGACGCTGATAAACAAGGTCTCCGGCTTTTGCCCTTGCACCCAACGTATGACCTTGCGCGATGGCTTGGTTTTGCGCAGTTCCGACAGCAGCACCGTGTCGAGCAAAAAACTCACCACTCATTTCACAATGCTATGTCGCGCAGCACGAGCTTCGACGCAGACGTGACCGGCGCGGATTGCGCCGCGCGGCGTGGCATCGCGAGCAAATGCGCAACAAAATTCGGCGCATCCTTTTTGGCGCTGTTTTTCAGCGCGACATAAGCCTTCTCGGAAAGCACCATCACCGCATCCTTGCCGCGCCGCGTTATGCGCTGCGGATTACCACGCAACGCCGCCTCAACCACTTCGCTGAGTTGCGCCTTGGCTGTTTGCAATTGCCATTGAGTTTGGCGCACGGATGGTTCCGCCTGAACTAGTCTGTTTAACGGACTAGACTATGCAAGGTGTGATTCCGCTTGTCAAGGCTGCAAGTAACCCGAATCACGACCAGCGTATACCTGTCGCTAGCGGGCGCTGCAAAGCGTAAACTTGATTGGCGAACCGTGCGAACGCGGTTGACACATCTCGTGTGGCGATGTTTAACCCATTGTTTTTGTTGTACTTTTTGTAAATTAAAAATCTTATGGCGCTACTTGGTAATGCAATTAAACTCGCGCCCTGGATGGCATTGATACTCGCCGCCACAGCAGGCGCGCAAGTGTACCCATCCGGCCCGATGACTATGGTGGTGCCGTTCCCTCCCGGCGGCGGCACGGATATTCTCGCTCGCGCCATCGCGCAAAAACTGAGCGAGGCCTGGGGCCAGCCGGTAGTCGTCGATAACCGCAGCGGCGCGAATGGCGTGATCGGCACCGCGCAGGTTGCGCGCGCCGCGCCCGACGGGCACACCCTGCTGATCGTGCCGGGCGGTATCGCGGTCAATCCCGCGATACGCAAGACACTGCCGTACGACACGCTCAAGGACCTCGCGCCGGTGACGCAGTTGGCGTCGAGTCCGCTGGTGCTCGCGGTGCATCCGTCATTTCCACCGCGCTCGGTCAAGGAACTGGTCGCATTTGCGAAAGCGCGTCCCAACGAAATCAATTTTGGCACCTCGGGCAACGGGTCGCCGCCGCACATGGCCGCCGAGTTGTTCAAGCATCTTTCCGGCACGCGCATGACGCATATTCCCTACAAGGGCGCGGGACCGGCGGTGATCGATCTGATTTCCGGACAGATCGCGCTGTATTTCATGAACGCGCTGCAAGTCGTGCCCTACGTGCGCTCCGGCCAGGTGCGCGCGCTGGGCCTGTCGAACACCACGCGCTCCGCCGCACTGCCCGGCGTGCCGCCCATTGCCGAAGCCGGCGTGCCAGGCTACGAGCTGACGCACTGGTATGGTTTGTTTGTGCGAGGCGGCACGCCGCAGGCTTCGGTCAACAAGCTGCAAGTGCAAATGGCGCGCATACTCAAGCAGCCGGATGTCGAAAAGCGCCTCACCAACGAGGGCGCAACGCTGGTGGCCAGCACGCCTGATCAGTTCGCCGCGTTTTTGCTAATCGAGATGAAAAAAGCCGCCGCCATTGTGAAGGCGTCAGGGATGACGGAAAGTAATTAACCCGCCGCACAGTAGCGTGCGCCATGCGCACGGCCAGCGGCAACAACAGCCCGTTTTTGATCAGCGGCAGTGCCGAGCCGAGTCCGACTCAGTCCGCCAGCGAGATGCGCTTCTGTGTTCGCCACACCCATGGCGCTACTGCATCAGGGTTTTGCCACAGCCCTGCATTGGTTTGCTGCGCACGCCGCTCCGCCAGCGCATACGCAACAACGTCATGCGCGGATTGTTCACGTTGGTATTGTTTGTAATGCCATGCAAAACCTGCTTCGAGTTGGGCGAGTGAAATATCTTGGTCGCCGAGCATGATTTTGGCAACGGTCCGGCCGTAACGATCCCTTTTGTTTCCAATGACTCTGACCAACCGTCTGGCGATCAGTTTTGCAAGGTGGGCCTGCGCAGCGTCGCCATAAGGCTGTCGCTTTTCCGGCGCATCAATGCCCGCAAGCCTGACTTCATGTTTGATCTGATCCTGCGTCACTACGGCGATGCTGTCTCCATCCTTGATGCCGATCACGAATCCACTGAACTCCGCTGACAATGCGGCCGGGGTGTGGATTAAAGCAAGAGCGATCAGCCAGCATGCTGAGAGGGATCGCGGCAAACAGTGCAGAAGGGCATCGCGACTTTGGCTGACCATCAGACGGCCGTGGACATCAGTTGCTTGGCCCCTGCGACCGGCGAAGTAACCGCATCCAGGTAAGTGCTCGCCCGGTGGCGGCTGACGGCTTCGCGTACCAGTGCATGTTCAGACCAACGCGAGCACTGCCAATGCGAAATCCTGCGGCGCTTCCTGCGGCAGATTGTGGCCGACTAGCGGAATTTCGCGGCGTTCGTAGGCGGCAGTGAAATGCCGGCGATGGTGCGCGCTGCCGCCGACACCCGCGACGCCGTCGCCATCGCCCTCAAGCACGATAGTCGGGACGGTGATCGGCGGCTGTGCGATGAGGCGGCGCTCGGTGTCCTCGACAGCGGGATCACCGGGGACCAGCGCGTAGCGGTGCCGGTAGGAATGGATGACGACGTCCACAAAATCCGGATTGTCGAATGCGGGTGCGGTACGCTCGTAGGTTGCATCATCGAAACGCCAGTTGGGAGACCACAATTGCCACAGCAGCTTGCAGAATTCGCGGCGGTATTTTGCGAGGCCGGCGCGTCCGCGCTCGCTGTGAAAATAATACTGGTACCAGTGCCGGTGCTCGTTTTCCGGCGCATGCGGCTTGCCCGAGTTCGCGATGTCCTGGACGTTGTAACCGTTCACCGTCACCAGTCCGCGCGCACGTTCGGGCCACAAAGCGGCGACGATGCACGCCGCGCGGCCACCCCAGTCGTAACCAGCCAGTACTGCGTTCGGAATCGCGAGCGCATCCATGAATGCGAGCAGATCATGCGCGAGCACTGCCTGCTGGCCCGAGCGCGGCGTGGCGGCCGCTAGAAAACGTGTCGGACCGTACCCACGCAGGTAAGGCGTAAGCACGCGACAACCCTGCGCGACCAAGAGCGGCGTCGCCTCGTGGTAGGCGTGAATATCATACGGAAAGCCGTGTAGTAATACGACCGGATTGCCGTTGGCGGGGCCGTTTTCTTCGTAGGCGATATCCAGCACGCCGGCTTGGATGTGGGTCAACATAGACGGCACGATGGGGATGGTTTATCTACTGAGCATTATGGCTGCACATTGCACAAAAAAACAATCACATAGCCAACGGCGCGTATAGATGTTGCCTGCTTCTGCGCATACGGGTAACCTTGACGCCCCCCCAACAACTTTCACAATCAGGAGAACCCCATGTCCGTGCAAGTAGGCGCAGCCGCGCCGGATTTCACGCTCGCCGCACACACCGGAGCCTCGGTGTCGCTCGCGAGTTTCAAAGGTCGCAAGACCGTGGTGTCGTTTCTGCCGTTTGCCTTTACCGGTGGCTGAAAGAATCAAGTATCCGGGTTCCGTGAGAACTACGAGGCATTCAAAGCATTGAACGTTGAGATCTTGCAAATCAGCGCAGACACTATCCCCAGCCTTAAAGCATGGGCCGAACAATTAGGCGGACTGCCGTTCCCCCTGCTGTCGGATTACTGGCCGCATGCAGCGGTGGGCACGGCCTATGGCGTATTGAACGAAGAAAAAGGTTTTGATAAGCGCGCGGCGTATGTGCTTGACGAACAAGGCGTCGTGCGGTTCGCCAAGGTGTACGAGCCGGGCACGATTCCGGAGAGTAAAGAGTTGCTGGCGGAGTTGGGCAAGCTTTAATTTTCGCTGGCCGCTTCTCTTGACGGAGCAGCAGCGCTGACAGCGGAGCACCAGGGTGGGGATGGGGGCACTACTCATCCCCACTCACTGCGTGCGCAGTCCAACCAGCTTGGCCACTTGGGTAAAGGTCTCGATCTCGGCGCGCCGTATCTTGTCGTATTCCTCCGGCGTGCTGGTGGCGGGAACAAAGCCCATGATGCGCATGCGTTCCTGGATGTCGGGTAACCCAACAATGCGCGCCACTTCTTGCGCGAGCTGATGCAGAAGCGGGCGCGGCGTTTTTGCCGGTGCCAGCAGACCGTACGAGCCATCCCGCTGATAGCCGGGCAAAACTTCTGCCATAGCCGGCGTATCCGGCAATAGCGGCGAGCGCTGTGGCGTAAACACCGCCAATGCCATTAATTTCCCGTCCTTGATCAAGGGCAAAGCCGGTCCCAGCGGGGCAGCGGCAAAGTGTGTGCGGCCAGCCACAACCTCTATCATGGATTCCGACGTGGTCTTAAACGCTACGTGTCGCGCCTTGATACCGGCGGCAAAGCGGAATCGCTCCACGTCCATGTGGGTACCGGTACCGGCGCCGCTGGTGCTAAACAGCGTTTGGTCTGGCCGCGCCTGTGCCCATGCGATGAACGCCTTGGCCGATCTCGCGGCAAGGGACGGCGCTACTATCAATACCTGGGTGGAATACCCGATCTGAGTAACGCCGGTGAAATCTCGGTGCGAATCGTAAGGCAGGTTGGGATGGATCGCCGCACGGATCGCGAATTGGCTCGATTGCAATAAGAGGGTGTAGCCGTCCGCTGTCGCCTTGGCAACAACGTTCGCGCCGATCGCGCCACCCGCCCCCGCGCGATTCTCTATCACCACCGGCTGTCCAAAACCTACGCTCATTTTGTCGCCGATCAAGCGCGTCACGATGTCGCTTTGGCTGGCTGCCGATGCGGTCACTATTCGAATCGGCTTGTTGGGGTAGTGCTGGCTTTTCTGCGCGAAACCCAGCACGGGCGTGGTCGCAGCGACCGTTGTGACTGCGATGAACAGTGTGGACCGCAGCCGTGAATACCATAAAAACATCGCGCCTCCTTTAGTGATTTTCGCTATCGTAATCCGTTTGCCACGGCTAGGGTGCCCTTGATCAACTTGCCCGGCTACACGCGGCCGATGTTTTGCAAAGTTCGCATTGCGACATATTTCTTTGCGCAGCACTGCGCTACGCTATTAAGTAATTGTTTTTGCTTATATTTTTATTTTGACACAGGGCTATTCCTGTGGACGCCCAGGTATTGCTATCATCGTGCCCTGCACGAATCAGGCGCGAGCGTGCCACAGTACCTAATCACGCGCTGCACCAACCCCCCGGCAACTCCAGCTATTCCAGATAACGCTTTCCGACATCGACTGCCCTCCTCATGATAGAAGTTAACCAACGCATTGAAGTCGCATCAACGCCGCAAGCGGTGTGGGCCATTTTGTCTGATCCTGCAGCGGTGGTGGACTGCGTGGAAGGCGCGGTTTTGGGTGATAAACAGGAGGACGGTTCGTTCAATGCCAAGTTGACGGTGAAATTCGGCCCGGCCAAAGTCGCGTTTGGCGCCAACGTGCTGGTCGAGTACGATGAAGCGAACAAGTCTGGCAGTGTCACCGCGCGTGGCAAGGATTCCATCAGCGGCACCAAGTTCCGCACCACCATGCAATTCAAGGTGGAAGGCCAGAACGAACCGCCACAAAGCGCATTGCCGATCAAAGCGGAGTGCGAACTCACGGGGCGGCTCGCCCATTTGATCGAATCCGGCGCAAACCTCGTCATCAACCGCATGACGACGAGTTTTGCGGAGAAGCTGGCCGAACGCTGCGGTGGTGCCGGCGGCAGCAAGGCACCGTGATAGCCGCACCCGTTTGCAGTGGATGTCATTTTGTTTTTTACTGGCAGGACTTTCCAAGGGGAGTAGACGATGAAGGTGTATGAAAGACTTTCGCTGGCCTTCAAGGCCGAAGGCACCACCAACGTATTCGGCATGATGGGCGATGGCAATATGTACTGGCAGTACGCCAACAACAGTAACGGTATCAAAATGCACGAGGTGCGCCACGAAGGCGTCGGCCTCGGCATGGCGGATGGCTGGGCACGTGCAACCCGCACGCCCGGTGTTTGCACTGCAACCTGCGGCCCGGGCACCACCCAGCTCGCCACCGCGTTTGTGACGGCGGCGCGCGCCTCGTCGCCGCTGGTTGCGTTCTGCGGCGAATATCCGACCAGCGACGACGAATATACCCAGGCGCTCGACCAATCGGCGTTTGCCCACGGCGTCGAAGCTGCGTTTGTGCGCATGGGCACCGCCGACGACGCCGACGAGGCGGTGCGCAAGGCGTTCTACATTGCGCGCACGCAATCGCGTCCGGTGCTGTTGAGCGTGCCGATGGATTTGCAGCAGAAAAATTGGGACGATGACGAACCGTACGTGCCGTCGACCGCGATCATTCCCAAACGCAGTGTTGCCCCGCATCAATCCGCGATCGAACAGGCTGCCGATATGCTTGCCAAGGCTAAGCGGCCGGTGATCGTGGTTGGGCGCGGTGCCATGTGGTCAGGCGCGGGCGACGAGGTGCGCAAGCTGGCTGCGCGTACCGGCGCGCTGATTGCGACCACGCTGCAGGCCAAGAACTGGCTAAGCGACGACGAGTACCACATCGGCATCTCCGGCACCTATGCCACCAAGACGGCGATCCAGTTGCTGAGTGGCTCGGACGTGGTGGTCGCCGTCGGCGCCAGCCTTAACCGTTACACCACGCACGAAGGGCTGCTCTATCCGGATGCCCAGTTCATCCACATCGACCCCAAGGCGCATGTGCTGCTGTCGCGCGGCAAAGGCGCAGATCACTATGTGCAGTCCGACGGCAAGGCCGGCGTGGCCGCGCTCGAGGGCGAGCTTGCCAAGCGCAACTTCAAGCAACTGGGTTACCGCACCGGCGAGGTCAAGGAAAAACTCGCCAACGCGTGGGAAGACCGTACGGAGTACGAGCTGGAAGAGGGCACGCTCGATCCGCGCCCGCTGTGCGTGGCGCTGGACGACCTGGTTCCCACCGACATCAGCCTGTTCGCGGGCAGCGGCTGCACCGCGGGCTTTACCAACATCTTGTTCAGAAAGAGCCGGCCGATCGTGATGCCCGGTCACTTCTTTGGCTGTATCGGGCAGATGATGCCCACCGCGGTGGGTGCGGTCATCGGTACCGGCATGAAACCGGCGATTCTGATGGATGGCGACGCCAGTACCATGATGCACATCGGCGACTTTGACACCATGGTGCGTTACAACGTGCCGCTGCTGATTCTGTGCATGAACAACCAGTGTCTGGGCGCCGAGTACTACAAACTCGACGCGCATAAAATGGAAGTGGAGTCGTCATGCATCCCGACCGCGGACCTGGGCGCGGTAGCACGCGCGTTCGGCGGCCGCGGCGCACTGTGCCGCACGGTGGACGAAGTGAAGAAGGCGACCGCGGAATGGGTGGCCAAGCCGGGCCCGATGATCATCGACGTGCGCGTGTCACGCTCGGTGGTGACGCTGCCGTATCGCCGCGTTCACTACGGCGAAGATGTATAAAAGCGTTTAGCTATACCAAACCCCTCGAAAACATCCGAGGGGTTTTTTTTGCGCTTAAGAGAGCGTTCGCGCAAACATCCAAATGGCCTGCCAGCGCGCGCCCGTCGCCAGTGTGTAGCGTGCGCTGTGCGCACGGCGCATGCTAGTTTCTGAAGAGGGTGACGACCATTAGAGAAAGGTCTCTAAAAATGATGCGAGCAACCCGCGACAGCACCGTAACTGTAATGCTGGCGGCGCTGCTGCTTAGCCGCGCAGCGTGGGCGCAGTACCCGGAGCGTCATCTCGCCGCCATCGTGCCGTTCGCCGCCGGCGCTTCCAATGATGTCATCGCGCGCCGCGTCGCGCCGTATTTGGCGAAGGCGCTGGGGCAGCAGGTCATTATCGAGAATCGGCCGGGCGCCGACGGCCGCATTGGCATCGAGGTGGTGGCCAAAGCTACGCCGGATGGTTATACGATCCTGTTTAGTGGCGGGGCGGTAACTTTGATTCCGGCGCTGCGCAAAAACGTAGCCTGGGACCCTCTGCGCCAGATCCAGCCTGTCGCCGAGCTGGGAACGATCCCGTACGTCATTGCGGTCAATCCCAATGTCCCCGCGCACAGCCTCGCCGCGCTGATCAAGCTCGCCGCCGCGCATCCGGGGAAGCTGAACGGCTCTGCAGGCGGCAATTCTTCGGAAATGGCGATTGCGTTGTTCCGCATCAAAACCGGGACGCGCATGGAAATCATTTCCTACAAAGGCACCGGCCACGCCGCGCTCGCGGTCGCCACCGGCGAAGCGGATTTTGCAATCATGGATGCCTCCGCGTGGCTGCCGTTTATCCCAGCGACACGCGTGCGCGCGCTGGCGGTGATGGGGGCGAAGCGTATCGCCATCCTGCCAGGGGTACCTACCACGCAGGAGGCAGGCCTGCCCGACTTTATCAGCGGCGCGCAGTTTGGCGTCTACACCACCGGCGGCACGCCCGCGAACGTGGTGCGCAGGCTGAATGCCGAAATCAACCGTATCACCGCAACACCCGAGATGACAAAAAGTTTTCTTACGATTGGACTGGAGCCGGCCAACAAAACGGTTGAAGCCTACACGCGCTTGTATCTGGCGGACCTCGCGCTGTGGAAGGATGTGGTGACGCGCGCGAAGATTCCGATGACCGACTGACGAGGGGTGTGCAGTCCGCAAGCAGTGGTGTTGCAGTTACCGCGCAGTCCCCGCCTCCAACTGATCCAGCACTGTCACCACACGGTGGTCGATGTGGCTGTACCAATGATAAAAATAAGGGTCTGATGGCAGTACTCGCGGCGGTTTTTTGTCGCGTGGTTCGGTGTAGGCGGTTTGGCCGGCGCGCAGCGTCACTTCCCCGTGGGGGTTTTTGAGTGCCGCATTACCCGCGAACGATCTGCCGTAGGTGCCGGCTTGTGCAGCGGGCGATAGTGAAAATTTCGGGGTGATGTAAGCGACATCGCTGTCGGTGCCGCGCATGTCCATGCTGGCATCGGGGGTGTTGAAAATGACGCCGCTGTTGCGCGCGCCCGAGATGCGCCCTGACGTTACGCGCACTGCCCCGTGCGTGAGTGTGAATGCGGCGCGATTCTGCGCGGATTCGCCGGCCTCGGTATAGCGATAGGTGTCGAGGCGTACTTCGGTGTCGGGCCGCACGATGATGCGCGCGCCATCCATCATGGTGAGCAGCGCCCACGATTTTTCACCGGTGCGCACCACATCGCCTTCATCGACATCAAGGCCATGGCGCGGTGCGCATTCAGGCCTGCCAGAAAACACACTGACCCGACCTTCGATCGTGCGCACGATGCCCACCTGCGCCAGCGCCGCAGCGGCACTCGCCAGCGCCATACACACCGTGGCGCACGCCAGGGGAAGGCCGGCAAAAACATCGCCAAAGGTGTTTTGCATCCGCTGATAATACCGCTGATGCGGGCGCGCGGGCCACGCGCAATGACGCTGCCGCACGACTGTCCCTGTTGCGCATCCTGCCGGTAGCGGTAAACTCGCTGCCATACCCACCAGGAGGCATTCATGTTCGCACGAGTTTCGTTGACGCTGCTGGCGCTGCTGGCGTGGGCGCCAGCCACGCTTGCGCAGGGCTACCCGTCCAAGCCGATACGTTTCATCATTCCGTTTCCGCCGGGTGGGCCCACCGATTTGATGGGCCGTGCGGCGGCTGACCGCATAGCCAGGGCGTGGAACGTTCAGGTGATTGCGGATAATCGCGCGGGCGCGGGCGGCAACATCGGCACTGAGCTGTGCGCCAAAGCGCTGCCGGATGGTTACACCCTGTGCATGATGACGGTGGCGCAAACCATCTCACCGGCGGTCTACAAAAAACTCGGCTTTGATCCGATCCGCGATTTCAGCCATGTCACGCTGATGGCGATGCTGCCCAGCATGCTGACGGTGCATCCGGCGCTGCCGGTGAAAACGGTGAAAGAGGTGATTGCCCTCGCCAAAACGAGTCCCGGCCAGTTGACCTACGCCTCCACCGGCAACGGCACCAGCCCGCACATGCTGATGGAAATGTTCAACGCGATGGCTGGCGTGAAAATGGTGCATGTGCCCTACAAAGGCCAGGCGCCCGCGGTAGTCGATCAGATCGCAGGGCAAATACAACTCGCGTTTAACACCGCGGCTACCGTGCTGCAGCATGTGCAGGCGGGCAAGTTGAAACCGATTGCGATCTCGACCCGTGAACGGTTTCCGCCGCTGCCGAATTTGCCGACGGTGGAGGAGGGTGGCATCAAGGGTTTCGACGGCAGCTCATGGCAATCGGTAGTGATGCCGGCGAACACGCCGCGCGAGATCGTCGGCAAAGTCTATCAGGAGCTTGCCGGCATGCTCAAATCGCCGGAAGTGCGGGCGCGTTTTCTGGCACAGGGCGCGCTTGCCTCGGGCATGCCGCCGGATCAGTTCGTTGCGTTCGCCAGGCTCGAAATGGAAAAGTGGGCGAAGGTTGCGAAGTTTGCCAACATCCAGCTCGACTGAGTGCGCAGTGCTGGCGCAAGGCGCGGTGTTTGTCGCGCGGCGCACCGCCACTGGCATCACGTTGGAATTCCCGGTGTTGCGGGTACCCGGCGTGGCGCTCGGCTTGGGCGGGTTCGCGCTGTTGTGCGGCGTGATGCCGGCGTTGGGGTTGTCCGCGCTGCTGCCGCTGGAAAGTGCCAACGCCGCGGCGCTGCTGTCGTTGGTGTTGATCGGCGGATTCGCCGCGCCGTTCATGCTGGCGAGCGTGGTGTTCGCGCTGCTGGCGCTATACTTGATCGCGAACTCACTGCATGTTGAAATCGACGCACAGGGTGTGCGCAGTGAACGGCGGGTGTTGGGACGGATGACGAAACGGTGTGCCATCGCGCGCGCGGATATCGTGGATATCGAGCCGCGCATCGGCGCGCGTTATCAGAATGTGTTCAGTGCAACGCCGCGCTACGCCTTAGTCGCGAAACATGGCAGCGCAGGCGGCAAGGACGTGGTGGTCGCCGAAGACCTGCTCGGACAGGCACTCATGAGCGAACTGCATAGCTTGATTTGCAGTGCGCTACAGATGGATAATAACGTTTTTAAAACAAAAAGTTATGAATAATATTCCAGAGCAAACCCAGGCGCGTATCGACCTTGCTGCAGCGCTGCGCAGCGCTTCGCGCCTGCATCTCGGCGAAGGCATCTGCAATCATTTCAGCCTCGCCATGCCCGGCCAGCCGGGAAATTTTTTGATCAACCCGCAAGGCTTTCACTGGTCGGAAATCACGCCCGCCGATCTGGTGGTGGTGGATGCACAGGGGCGCAAGGTTGCCGGCAAGCACAGCGTGGAGCCGACGGCGTTTTTCATACACAGCGCAATTCATCGCGGCAACGCCAACGCCGCGTGCGTGATGCATACGCATATGCCGTATGCGACGACGCTCAGCGTGCTGCAAGGCGGACGGCTGCAGTGGGCGAGCCAGGTTGCGCTGAAGTTTTACCAGCGTGTGGCGTATGACGAAAACTACAACGGTCTGGCGCTCGACGACGCCGAAGGCGAACGTATGTGTAAAGCGATGGGCAGCGCCGATGTGCTGTTCCTCGGCAATCATGGCATCATCGTGTGCGGGCCTACGGTGCAGGCAACGTTTGATGACTTGTATTACCTTGAACGCGCGTGCCAGCTGCAAGTGCTGGCGATGGGCACCGGCAAACCGCTGCGCATCGTGCCGGACGCCATCGCGGCTAAAACGGGCCGCCAGATGAATGAAGAAAGTCAGCAGGCAGAATTGCATCTGGAGGCGCTCAAGCGCATGCTGGACCGTGATGAACCGGGGTGGTCACGGCTGGAGTAGATGCAGTGCAACGTGATGCGCCTCGCGCTCCAGCTTAAACCAAGGAGACCTAGATGACCGTCGATACCGCAGCACTGCGTGCCGCCATCAGCAGTGCACCGCCGCCGTTTGAGCTGCGCAAAATCGGCCATGTGGTGCTGATGGTGACTGACCTGCAACGCTCGATTGCGTTTTACACCGGTGTGCTGGGCTTTAAGGTGTCGGACATCTACGGCGACGACATGATGCCCGGAGGCATGGTGTTCATGCGTTGCAACCCGGATCATCACGGCGTCGCGCTGATCGGCGGCGCGTCGGCGCCGTCACAAAAGCGTGAGCTGCATCATATGGCGTTCGAGGTTGCTACACTCGACGAGGTTTTTCGCGCGCGCAAGCACCTGCGTGAGAGTGGCGCCACCATCCTGTTTGAAGGACGCCGCCGTGCCGGTGTGCAAATTGCGGTGGAGTTTCTCGACCCCGACGGCCATAACCTCGAAATCTATTGGGGACTCGATCAGATCGGCAGCGAGGGCGGCGCGCGCCCCAGCGCACAATGGCGCGGGGCAAAATCACTCGAAGAAGCGCTCGCTAATCCGCCAGCGGGACAACAACCGGTGTTGCACGATAAGGCGCTGCTTACCCCTTAGCAACCGCGTTTGCTGCAAACGCTCGACCTCACCCCGGCTAGTGCAGTACCAGCGGCTGTCCCATTAGCGCATCGAAGTTGCCCAGAAACTCGTCGATGTTTTCAGGTGAGGCGTCTTCGGCGATCACGCCATTGATGGATTGCGCGAAACGCTGCGCCACGTCGCCGTGAAAGAAGGTGCTGCGGCGGCTGCACTTGTCCACCAGTTCAAAACCGCGCTGGTCGGCGTACTCGACCACGTAATAGTTTTCGCTGTTGTAGACCACGTTCATGGGCCACCTCCTGTTACCTGCGCTGAAACCATTTAACGCCTACTGCCTATAACGCGCGAGCCCGCCGGTCGCCTACACGCTGCCGTTCGGCGTTTGCTATATCCCACACTGCAGCTGGGGGCATACGCGGCGCGCGGCGCTATAGTGTTGATTTGAGGATGAAACCGGTGATTTCAAGACCTGCGCCGCCACTGCGACACGGCAATACCGGTCAAAATCAGCACCAAAGCCAGGTAGGCGTGCAGGCCCGGCGTCTCACCCAGCAGCGCTACGCCCAGAAACACCGCCACTGCCGGGCTCATATAATTGACCAGCGACATAAACGTCGGCCCGGCCGAGGCGATGAGCTTGAAGTACACCACCGTGGCTATCGCGGTGGGTCCCACGCCCAGCCACAGTATCGCCCATAACGATGCCATGCTCGGGTCTATGCGCCACGGCTGGTCCAGCACCAGCGCCACCGGCAACGCGATCACGCTGGCGATCAATAACATCGCTGCCGACGCCACCAGCACGTTGTCACCGCGCGCGAGGATGCGTGTGAGCACGCTGTTGGCCGCATAACACAGGGCACCGAGCAGGATCGCGGATTGTGAAAGCGTTGCCGCCGACTGCCCGGCTAGCGGATCCAGCGCCGGCGGCCCCATCAGCACAGCGATGCCCGCAAAGCCCAGGATGAATCCGCTCACACGGGCGCGCGTCATGTGTTCGCCTTTGACGAAAAAATGCGCCAGTAGCATGGTGGCGAGCGGCATTACCGCCATCAGAATGCCTGCAAGCGCGCTGTCGGTGCGTTGCTGGCCCCAGGTAATGGCGGTGAATGGAATGCAGTTGCCGAGCAAGGCGAGTATCAGGTAGTTGCCCCATACCTTGCCCCACGGCGGCAGACGCGCGCCACGCCCATACACCACCACCAGTAAAATGAACGCGCCGAGTATCAGACGCGTAGCCACCAGGGTGGACGTCGGCACCGTTGCCACGCCGAGCTTGATGAACATGAACGACGAACCCCACATCGCCACCAGTGCGGCGAGCAACATCCAGTCCATCGCACTGCGATGCGGCGCCATCAGTGCGCGGTCGCCTGCGCAGCCCTGACGGCGTGCCGCCAGCCACTCAGGGCTTGTTTCATCAGGTGTACGGCGCAAGCGTCGCTTGCGGCACGGCCTGCAGCGCATCGTAAATGAAACGGTCAATCACGATGCCTGCTTGCAGATTGTTCGTGCGCTGTTTGAAGGAGCGTTCTCCGGGCAGACGGATTTCATCCACTCCCGGCTGACGTGGCGTAGCCTTGATGCGCGCGAGGTTGTCGCTGAGCTGCTGACGATAATCCGCTAGCGGCATCAGCAGATCGGGCTTCATCGCTATCATCACATAGCCGGAATTTTTTTCCGCATCGCTGCCGGAACCGCCGAACACGCCCAGCGCCTGTGCCGCCATCGCCAGTGCGAAACCCTTGTAGCCGCCGAACGCAAGCAGTGCGCCCGCGCGCGCGTCTGTGGCGTTGCGCGTGGGCCTGCCCTGCGCGTCGATGGCCACCCCTTCGGGCAACACTTCGCTGCGCCGCTCGCGAAACTGCAAGTCGGTGGCCATAAAGGCTGAGGTACCGAGGTCGATCACAAACGGCTCGCTCGCCGTGGGGAACCCAAACGACAGCGGATTGGTGCCATACGCTGCCTTGGCCGCGCCCGGTGGCGCCACCTGCTGCGTCGAACTCACGGTATGGATGCCGATCAATCCGGCGCGCGCAATGGTCTCGACGTAAATCGCGCCGCGCCCGCTCATCCAGCTGTTGTTCATGCCAATGACGCCAAAGCCGTGTTGTTGCGCGCGTTCAATGGCCATGTGCGCGGCGCGCATCAGCGTATACATGCCGCAGTTGTTGCCGCCATCGATCATCGCGGACACCGGCGTCTCATAAACTGTTTTAAGCCGCTGGCGCGGCTGGCGCAGATTTCTGTGCTCGAATACATTCAGCAGCTTGGGCAGCCCCGAATACTCGTAGCCGCACAGCGCGGCGTCCATCACGTGCTCGGCAATCACGCCGGCTTGTTCGTCGTCGTAGCCGGTTTTTTGCAGTGCGGCGACGGCAAGCGCGTGCGCTTCAGGGGCGGTCAGGCGTACGCGGTCGGGGGAAATCATTTCCATGTTTAATCTCGATGCGGTGGAGTGGCTGTGGCAGAATCTGCCGTGGCGGACGCCGACAATAACAAGGTTCGCCCAGTGGAACAAGATGCAACCGGACCTGCACATCGCTTAAGCCCAATCGAGCCGCCATGAATTTTGAACTTCCCGAAGAGCTGCGCATGTTGCGCGCGAGCGCCGCGCGCTTCACCGCGCGTGAACTCATACCACACGAGCCGTTGGTGATCCGCCGCGAGGCCGAGCGCGGTTACACCGACACGCCGCTGCTGCCGCCAGAACTCGAAAAACAGATCATGGACAAGGCGCAAGCCGCCGGGCTGGTGGGCCTGGAAGTGCCCGAGGCGTACGGCGGCGCCGGTGCGAGCATCCTCGCCAAGTGCGTGGTAGTGGAGCAATTGAAGCACAGCATCCTGTTTCCTTTCGGTTTTGCGCCGAACTTTCCGGATGTGTTCATGCTGCTCGAATCGTGCAAGGGTGCCCAGATCGACAAGTATCTGAAGCCGTTTCTGCGCGGCGAAACGCAATCCTGCATCGCCATTACCGAACCAGGCGCGGGGGCGGACGCCTCCGGCATCAAAATGCGCGCCGAGCGTAAAAATGGCAAATGGGTGCTCAACGGCAGCAAAATTTTCATTACCCATGCACGCTACGCGGATTTCATGATTGTGGTCACTGTGACTGATCCGGCCAAGGGCGCGCGCGGCGGCATGACCACTTTTCTGCTGGACGCCAAGCAGCGCGGCATCACGGTGCCCACCGCCTATCCGATGATCGGTGATTATGTGCCTTATGCCGTGCATTTCGATGACGTGGAGGCGGACGACAGCCAGGTGCTGGGGGAAGTCGGCGGGGCGTTCGCGCCGCTGCAAGGCCGCCTCGGCCTGCGGCGTATGGAAATCGCCGCCACCTGCGTGGGCCTCGCCACACGCTGCCTCAAAATGATGATCGAGCACGCCAAGCAACGCAGCACCTTTGGTGCGCCGCTCGCAGATAGGCAGGCGGTGCAGTGGTGGATAGCCGACAGCTATCGCGAAATCGAACTGACGCGGCTGGCTCTCTACAAGCTCGCATGGGACCTCGATCACCAGCACGACGTGCGGCGCGACGCTTCGATGGTGAAGGTGCAGGCCACCGAAATGGTCGCAGCGGTGGTGGACAGGGCGATGCAGTTGTTCGGCGGCATGGGGATGTCGAAAGAGCTGCCACTCGAATTCATTTCGCGCGTGGTGCGCATCTACCGCATCGTCGAGGGGCCGAGCGAGGTGCATCGCTGGGTGGTGGCGCGTGATTTGTTGAAAAATGGACTGCCGTTTTGAGTTGGGCCCGAAATATCAAGTCAATTAACCGCGGAATACACGGAACACACGGAACGAACCGCGCTGAGTTTGTCCGCGTGTTCCGTGTATTCCGCGGTTAATGGTCTTGCTCTTCCTTTGTCTCTAATTGATTTCCCCGGGGATCAACCATGAATCTTGGCATCACAGGAAAAACCGCCATCGTCACCGCCGCCAGCGGCGGCCTCGGTGAATTCGCCGCGCGCGCACTGGCGGCTGAAGGGGTCAATCTGGTGCTGTTTGCGCGCTCGGCCGATACCTTGCGCGCCAAGGCCGTGGACATGGCCAAACAATATGGCGTGCGCGTGCTGCCGGTAGCCGGGGACATGCGTATCGCGGCCGACGTCGAGCGGCTGCTCAACGAAACCCGGCGCGAATGCGGTGGCGCGGATATTCTTGTGCTCAACACCGGACGCCCGCCGGTGCCGATGCGCGAAGTGCTCGACGAAACTGATGACGAACGCTGGCAGGATGCCTACGAAACGCAGTTGCGCGGCGCGATACGCGTGGTGGGCAAAGTCGCGCCGCTGCTGGTCGCGCGTGGCTGGGGCCGCATCGTCGGCATCACCTCCGCCTCGGTCAAACAGCCCATGACCAAACACGGCCTGTCCACGGTGTTTCGCGCAGGGCTTACTGGCTATTTGCGTCACCTCGCCAATGAAATCGCCACCACGGGCGTGACGGTCAATACGGTGTGCCCGGCGTCAGTCGGCACCGAAGCGATGGAAAAAAGCTACGACCTCAAGCTGCGTGCGCAGCAAGTGCCGATGCGCCGCATCGGCCGCCCGGAAGAGTTGGGGGCGATGGTGGCGTTTCTTTGTTCCGACCTTGCGGGATTTACCACCGGCGCTGCGATACAGGTGGATGGGGGAATGGTGGCGTCGCTGGCGTAGCGGGTATGGCGGTTACCCCCTAATTTTGGCCGCTCTGCCGCCATCCCCAAAGCATTGGCCGCCATTGCGTCAGATTGCATCAGCAACAACAACGCAAAATCCGCCAATCCCATTTACAATGCGGCCCACGAATTCCTCCGCCTATCCGTGCACGAGTTCGTGCTAGCGGGGGTTACGGCAATTCCTTATGCTGAACGTCGTGCGTTTCGCAAACAACACTAGATCAATCGGAGCAACCGCAGCAATGGCAACCCAAAAACCCAGCGTGGCTAAAAAACCCAGGACTGCCGCGCAACCACAGCAACCCGATAGCAATCGCGTGTTTAGGGGAGGCATGCCCACCACGCTCGGCATGCAGCTGGTTTCCCTTACCAAGAAAAAAGTCGTCGCCGAAATGCCGGTCACCGATATGCACCGCAACTGGAATGGCCGTGTCAACGGTGGCGCCATCATGGCGCTGGCCGATGCCGCAGGTGCTGCGGGTGCGCGCCTCAGTATGCCGCCGGATCACGGCGGCGGTACGCTGGAATCCAAAACCAATTTCTTCTCCGCCGGGGTGGGGCCGGTGATACGCGCGGTGTCGATACCGCTGCACATAGGACGCACCACGTCGGTGTGGCAGACCACCATCACCAATAGTGGCGATCGCAGCCGTGTGGCGATCGTGACGCAGACGCAGATGTGTTTGCCGATCCGGGTGAAGAGTGCAGCCAAGGCGGATTGATTCGGGCGTCAAAAACGGCTTTACCGCAAAGGCGCAAAGACGCAAAGGACACGCAGAGAAAAGCTAGAGTAAGTGTCTCCTTTGCGGTTCTTCTTTGCGTCTTTGCGGTGGAAGTTGACTTACAAGATCGAAATCACCCCAGTGCCGGCCAAATCCGCGCTGCCAGATTAGGCGACCCCGGCGCATGCACCAGCTTGCGCACCACATCGTCGGTCCACTGCTCCATCTTCGGGTTTGCTTTTTCGTGCTCGACAAAACTGCCGTCGCGCGCGCGGGTCGAGGTGAATTCATACAGAATCATGTGCTTGGCCCACCCCGACACCGAGGCGTATTTGCGCACGCGCACGCAGCCCGGCAGCTTTTGCATCGAGGGCATGCGCCACTGCGCGTACCACGCCGCGAGCTCGTCTTCATCCTGACCAGGGCCGGCGTTGAAGCTGCCCAGTTGTATGCCGGGCGCGAGGCCCAGTTCCGGCGGCGATTGTGCAGCCGGACCGTGTATGCGCGCTTCTTCGGTGGCGATATTCGAACGCTCGCCGATGCGCAGGGCGAGCATTTTCTTGTCAGCGTCGGACAGCCGTTCGCGCAGTTGCGCTGGCGTGGGGTTCGCGAACACATGCGCGTCTTTCGCGCCGAACAGCAGAATGTAGCGGTCGCCGGTAGGGATGGAGGGGTCGCTAACATGACCCAGGCGGTTCGGCGCCCCGGTCATTAGGACGTTGCTTTCCGACGCATAATGCGCGCCCCACAAATAGCCCGGCTGCTTCAGCATGTTGGGAATGTAATGGCCGTGCAGCCACTGCAGATAATCTTCGCGCCCCTGTTGTGGCAGGTTGTACCAGGTCATCCAGATGCCACGATCGACATTATTCACACGCATCTCCCAAAGTTGGTTTTGTTTTGATTATACGGCCTAAGCTGCCCGGGGCATCTGGTGCGGAAAGCCATATGATCGTATGGCTAGCTGTCCTAACTCGTGATAGACTTTTACATGGCCAAGTCGCGGTTTGAATGGGATGCCAGGAAAGATAGCGAGAACCAGACCAAGCATGGCGTGTCCTTCTCGGAAGCGCAGTTCGCCTTTGCAGATCCTCGTCGTGTCATCGCGGAAGACCATGCCCACAGTTCCATTGAAGTACGGCACTACTGTTTTGGCTGGGTTGGAGTAGGCATCCTCACGGTACGCTTCACCTACCGTGACAATGTAATACGTATATTTGGCGCAGGCTATTGGCGGAAGGGCAAACAAATCTATGAGCGCGAAAATAAAGTACAGCAACGAACCCCTCGGAAGCCCTAAGGTCGTGGCTGACTTTCTGCCACGGCCTGAAGATCTTGTGTTTCAGGACGAAGGCGTCAAGGTCACCATCGCTCTGAGCAAGCGTAGCGTTGACTTTTTCAAAACCGAGGCGCAAAAGAACAACACGCAGTATCAGCGGATGATTCGGCGGTTGCTCGACGCCTACGCCGAGCATCATTCACGACAACTCGCCGCCGCTACAAGGCGGACGCAAAAACGCGCCGCTTAGCCGGAACCTTATTGACCATACGGAGCAGCATCATGCAACTCAACGCAATATTTCCGACGCGCGATATCGGCACCGATCCCGCCAAAATCCGCGACTGGGCGCAGGCGGCGGAGGATCTCGGCTATGCCTATATCGAAGTGCCCGATCACGTGTTCGGGGCCGCCGCCAGGGAGGGTTGGACGCCGGTTTACAACGAACGTGATCCCTTTCACGAAACCTTCGTGATACTGGGCTTTCTTGCCGCGGTTACCCGGCGCATCCGGCTGTCGAGCGGTATTCTCATTTCACCGCAGCGGCAAACCGGGCTCATCGCCAAGCAGGCGGCCGAGGTGGATCTGCTCAGCGGTGGCCGCCTTAGGCTAGGCATCGGTGTGGGCTGGAACCCTGTCGAATATGAGGCGCTCGGCACTGACTGGAACACGCGCGGCGCACGGCAGGCAGAGCAGATCGAGGTGTTGCGCCGGCTGTGGTCCGGGGAGGTGGTCAACTATGACGGCCGCTTCCATCATCTAAACGGAGTCAACATCGTGCCGCCACCGCTGCAGCGGCCGATACCGATTTGGCTGGGCGGCTCGTCCGATGCCGTGGTGAAACGCGCGGCCCGGTTCGCCGATGGCTGGATGCCGATCCTCGCGCCGGATGCACAGGCCGAGCAGAAGCTCGCCCTATTGCGCGCGGAACTCAGCAGTCATGGCCGCGACCCGGCGAAGTTCGGCCTTGAGGGCTGGCTGCGCATGCATGATGCAGACCCGCAACAGTGGGCCGCAGCGGCTGACGGCTGGCGCCGGCTCGGCGCCAACCTGGTGATGCTTTATCCGATGTATCGCATACCGAAGTTCGAGGATCAGATTGAGACTCTGCGCCGCTTCAAGGAAGTGGCGGGCGGATCGTAGCGGCGGCAAATCGAAAGGCGATGTCTTTGACCAACTATTCAGAATCCGATGTCTAAATTATCAAAGTGGCTGTGCGGGCTGGCGGGCGTGGCGGCGCTGGGCGGCGGCGGTTATTGGGGCTACCTGACATGGCAGGCATCGACTGCACCGGCGGCAGTTGCCAAGGGCGACGCCAAGGCAGACCCCGTCGCGGCCGGCAAAGATGGCAAGGATGGCAAAGGCGGCAAAGGTGGCAAAGGCGGGGGCAAGGGCGGCAGGGGAACGCCCGCGCCGGTGGCTACCGCGTTTGCGCGCTCCGGCAACGTCAATATTTTCCTTAACGGCCTCGGCACGGTGACGCCGCTGCGTACGGTGACGGTGCGCAGCCGCGTTGAAGGGCAGTTGATGCGCGTGTTGTTCAAGGAAGGGCAATCCGTCAAGCAAGGCGATTTGCTTGCCGAAATTGATCCGCGTGCGTACCAGGCGCAACTGTTGCAGGCGCAAGGGCAGATGCAGCGCGACCAGGCGCTACTGGCCCATGCGCGGGTTGATCTTGAACGTTATCGCACGCTGCTCAAGCAGGATTCGATTGCCGAGCAACAGGTGAGTAGTCAGGAGGCGCTGGTGCGCCAACTCGAGGGCACGGTCAAGATCGATCAGGGACAGGTGGATAACGCACGCCTGCAACTGAGCTATGCGCGCATTACCGCGCCGATTCCCGGTGAATTGGGCTTGCGCCTGGTGGATCAGGGCAATATCGTGCGCGCGGGCGACGCCACCGGCATCGTGGTGATTACGCAGTTAAAACCGATCACGGTGCTGTTCACGATTCCACAGGACAATCTGCAGGCGGTGCTGGCGCGCCGGCGCACCGGCGAAAAAATTCCGGTTGAGATTTATGACCGCGAACAAAAAACGCGGCTGGCCCGCGGCGTGCTGCTGACCATCGATAATCAAATCGATACCACCACCGGCACCGTGCGTCTAAAGGCGCAGGTGTCGAATGACGAAGGCTTGTTGTTCCCGAATCAATTCGTCAACGTGCGCATGCTGGTCGATACGCGCGCAGACGCCATCACCGTGCCGAGCGCCGCCATCCAGCGCGGCGCGCAGGGTATTTTTGTCTACGTGGTGAGCGAGGATTTGACGGTGTCCATGCGTGCGGTGAAAACCGGCGCGGTTGAAGGCAACCGCATCGTCATTGAAACCGGCGTCAAGTCCGGTGAGCGCGTGGTGACGGACGGCATGGACCGGTTGCGCGATGGCATGAAAGTGGAGCTCGCCAATCGTGAAAGCGCAGGCACAGGCGACGGCAAAGGCAAGGGCGGCGGCAAAAAAGGCGGGCGGCGGGCTGCGGCCGAAGCCGAGGCAGCAGCAGCAACCAAGGGCGACGAGGGCAAAGGCGGTGGTGCGAAAGCGGATGCCGCCAAGGGTGAACCGGCTAAAGTTGAAAAGAGTGAAAAAGACGCAGCCGCCAGCAGCGATGCGCCGAAGCAAGATGCGCCACGCGGCGATAGACCCAAGCGTGACAAAGGTGGGGTCGAGGGCGCGCCAGGTGCAGCGGCAAAGGCTGCCACGGACGCGCCCGCTAGCGACGGCGAGCCGCGCAAAAAAGGTAAAGGCAACTGGGGCAAGAAGGAACAGGCGAATGAGTAAATTTGAGTGCCATGCGACCTGCGCCTTTGCGCTAATGCATTGAGGGTTTTCGCATGAACCCCTCACGCCTGTTCATCGCGCGGCCGGTGGCGACCTCGCTCATGATGGTGGCGATATTGCTGTCCGGCATCATCGCCTACCGCCTGCTGGCGCTGTCGGCATTGCCGCAGGTGGACTACCCGACGATACAGGTGGTGACGTTTTATCCGGGGGCGAGTCCCGAGGTTACCGCCTCGTCGATCACAGCGCCCCTGCAGCGCCAGTTTGGGCAGATGCCGGGCTTAAAGCAGATGTCCTCCACCAGTTCCGGTGGCGCTTCGGTGGTGACGCTGCAATTCAATCTTGAGCTGGAGCTCGACGTGGCGGTGCAGAGTGTGCAGGCGGCGATCAACGCCGGCGCCAATCTGCTGCCTGCGGATCTGCCGGCGCCGCCGATCTACAGCAAAGTCAATCCGGCGGACGCGCCGATACTGACGCTCGGCATTTCGTCAAAATCGCTGCCGATGACGCAGGTGCAGAATCTCGCCGACACGCGCGTGGCACAAAAAATTTCGCAAATGTCCGGCGTGGGGCTGGTCACGCTGTCGGGCGGGCAGCGTCCGGCGGTGCGCGTGCAGGCCAACCCGCGCGCGCTGGCGTCGAACAATCTGAGTATGGAGGATGTGCGCACGGCGATCGCCGCCGCCAACGTCAATGCGGCCAAGGGCAGTTTTGACGGCCCCGAGCGCGCTTACACCATCGACGCCAATGATCAGTTGCAATCGGCGTTGGAATACAAAAAGGTGGTGGTCGCCTTTCGCAACGGCGCGCCGCTGCATCTGTCGGATGTCGCTGATGTGATTGAAGATGCCGAGAACACGCGGCTGGCGGCGTGGATGAACGATGCACCCGCGATCATCATGAACATCCAGCGCCAGCCGGGCGCCAACGTGATTGAAGTGGTGGACCGCATCAAGGCGCTGTTGCCGCAACTGCAGGGCGCATTGCCGGCGTCAGTGGATATTCAGGTGCTCACCGATCGCACCGTGACCATACGCGCATCGGTGAAGGATGTGCAGTTTGATCTGTTGCTGGCGGTGGCGCTGGTGGTGATGGTGATTTTTCTGTTTCTGCGCAACGTGGCGGCAACGGTTATTCCCAGCGTGGCGGTGCCGCTGTCGCTGGTGGGCACCTTCGGCGTCATGTACCTCGCGGGGTTTTCGATCAACAACCTGACGCTGATGGCGCTCACCATCGCCACTGGCTTCGTGGTCGACGACGCGATTGTGATGATCGAAAACATCAATCGCTATATCGAAAAAGGCGACTCGCCGATGGCGGCGGCGTTAAAAGGTTCACAGCAGATCGGCTTTACCATCATCTCGTTGACGATTTCCTTGATCGCCGTGCTGATACCGCTGTTATTCATGGGCGACGTGGTGGGCCGCCTGTTCCGTGAATTCGCGATCACGCTGGCAGTGGCGATTTTGATCTCCGCGGTGGTGTCGCTGACGCTGACGCCGATGATGTGCGCGCGGCTGTTGCATCACACGCCGGTCGCCGAGCAAACCACGTTTTATCGTGTGACCGGGCAGTGGTTCGATGCCATCATCGCGCAGTATGGCCGCATGCTGACCTGGGTGCTGGATCGTCAGGGCTTGACCTTGCTCGTGGCCGTCGCCACGCTAGGCTTGGCGGTTGTGTTGTATGTATTTGTTTCTAAAGGATTTTTCCCGCACCAAGATACGGGAGTCATTCAGGGTATTTCCGAAGCGCCGCAGTCGGTGTCATTCGCCGCGATGTCGGAACGGCAGGAGTCGTTGGCGAAAGTGTTGCTCACCGACCCGGCGGTGGAAAGCGTCTCGTCGTTCATCGGCGTTGACGGCCAGAACACCACGCTCAACAGCGGGCGCATGCTGATTAACCTCAAACCGCACGCGCAGCGTCCGGCGGCCGGCGTGGTGATGCGCCGCCTGCAAGAGCGCGCCTCGCACCTCTCCGGCATCACACTCTATATGCAGCCGGTGCAGGATCTCACCATCGAAGATCGTGTCAGCCGCACGCAGTATCAATTTACGCTCGATACCGCGAAGCTGGAAGACCTCACGCTGTGGACGCCGCGCGTGGTGGAGCGCTTGTCGCGACTGCCGCAGTTAAGCGACGTGGCGAGTGACTTGCAGAATGAGGGCTTGCAGGCGTTTCTGGAGATTGACCGCGATACTGCAGGGCGCTTGGGCGTCACACCGGCGTCGATCAATACCGCACTCTACAACGCCTTCGGCCAGCGGCTGATTTCCACCATCTTCACGCAGACCAGCCAGTATCGCGTAGTGCTCGAAGTAAAACCCGAGTATCGCGTGGGGCCGGCGGCGCTTACCGAGATTTATGTGCCGACATCCAATGGCACGCAAATACGTCTGAGCGAAGTGACGCGGCTGGTCGAAAAACCAGCGATGCTGGCGATCAATCAAATGGCGCAGTTTCCGTCGGCCACGGTGTCATTTAATTTGGCGCCCGGCGTGGCGTTGGGCGACGCGGTGAAAGCGATCGAGTCTGCCGAGCGCGAACTGGCGCTGCCCGCCAGCATACGCACCAGTTTTCAGGGTGCGGCACTGGCGTTTCGCGCCTCACTCACCGATACCTTGCTACTGATACTCGCCGCGATTGTCACCATGTACATAGTGCTGGGCGTGCTCTACGAGAGTTATATTCATCCGGTGACGATACTCTCCACGCTGCCCTCGGCGGGCGTGGGCGCGCTGCTGGCGCTGCTGATGGCGCGCATGGATCTGGGCATCATCGGCATCATCGGTATTATTCTGCTGATCGGCATCGTTAAAAAGAACGCGATCATGATGATCGACTTCGCGCTCGATGCCGAGCGTTATGAAGGAAAAACGCCACGCGAGGCGATTTATCAGGCGTGTCTGCTGCGCTTCAGGCCGATCATGATGACGACCCTGTGCGCCCTGCTCGGCGCGCTGCCGCTGATGATAGGCACTGGTGTCGGTTCCGAGTTGCGCCATCCGCTGGGCGTTACCATGGTGGGCGGCTTGATCGTGAGCCAGATACTCACCTTGTTTACCACGCCGGTGATTTATCTTGCATTTGACCGCCTGTCGCGGCGCGCGCGGGGTGAGGCGGTTGAATCCGTAGCAGCAGTAGCGGAGCGCACGCCCTCATGAGCTTCGCTGAACCGTTCATCCGCCGACCGGTAGCCACCACCCTGCTGACCCTCGGTCTCGCGCTGGCGGGTGCGCTGTCGTTTAATCTGTTGCCGGTGTCGCCGCTGCCGCAGGTGGATTTTCCGACCATTTCGGTGCAGGCATCGCTACCCGGTGCCAGCCCGGAGACGATGGCGGCCACGGTGGCTACTCCGCTGGAGCGCGCGCTGGGTAAGATCGCGGGCGTCACCGAGATTACCTCAACCAGTTCGCTGGGCAATACGCGCGTCACGCTGCAATTCGAGTTGAGCCGCAGCATCGATGGCGCTGCACGCGACGTGCAGGCGGCAATCAACGCTTCACGCTCCGAGCTGCCCACCAGCCTGCCGCGCAACCCGGTCTATCGCAAGGTGAATCCGGCGGATGCGCCGATCATGATACTGGCGCTCACCTCCGATACCTACGACCGCGGCCAGATGTACGACGCAGCTTCGACCCTGGTCGCGGAGAAGCTATCGCAGGTAAAAGGCGTGGGACAGGTGACAGTCGCCGGCAGCGCGCTGCCGGCGGTGCGTGTGGAACTCAATCCCACCGCGCTGAACAAGTACGCCATCGGCTTCGAGGAAGTGCGCGCCGCCATCAATGCCACCAACGCCAATCGGCCCAAGGGCGTGGTCGAAGAGGGCGATAAACAGTGGCAGATTTACGCCAACGATCAGGCGCGCACCGCCGCTGAATACATCCCGCTGATCGTGGCTTATCGCGGTGGTGCGGCAGTGCGTCTGGGTGAGGTAGCCGAGGTGGTGGATTCGGTGCAGGATTTACGCAACGCCGGCATTTCCAACGGCAAACCGGCGGTGCTGGTGCTGCTCTACCGGCAGCCCGGGGCCAACATCATCGAAACCGCCGACCGCGTGCGCGCGGTGATGCCGCAATTGGCGGCAGCGCTGCCGGGGGCCATCGACATGAATGTGGTGATGGAGCGCACCACCACCATCCGTGCCTCGTTGAATGAGATCGAGCGCACGCTGATGATTTCGATGGCGCTGGTGATTATGGTGGTGTTTATTTTCTTGCGTAACTGGCGTGCCACGCTGATCCCCAGCATCGCGGTGCCGGTGTCGCTGATCGGCACTTTCAGTGTGATGTACCTGTGTGGCTTCAGTCTGAATAATCTGTCGTTGATGGCGCTGACCATCGCCGCCGGCTTTGTGGTGGACGACGCCATCGTGGTGCTGGAAAACGTGTCGCGGCACATCGAAAAAGGCGCCACCCCTTTCGATGCCGCTTTGCAGGGCGTGCAGGAGGTTGCGTTCACGGTCATCTCGATCAGCATTTCGCTGATTGCGGTGTTCATACCGATCTTGATGATGGGCGGAATTATCGGGCGCTTGTTCCGTGAATTCGCCGTTACCTTGTCGGTGGCGATTTTGATTTCCATGGTGATATCGCTGACCACCACGCCGATGATGTGCGCGCGCCTGCTCAAAAAACGCGACGGCAAACCGGGCCGGCTGGTGCTGTGGAGCGAGGCGGTGTTCGCATGGGTGCTGCGTGCCTATGAACGCAGCTTGGGCTGGTCGCTGCGCCATCCGCTGCTGGTGATGCTGGTGCTGACAGCCACCATCGCACTCAACGTTTATATGTATATCATTGTTCCCAAGGGGTTTTTCCCGCAGCAGGACACAGGCCGTTTGACCGGATCGATACAGGCGGATCAGGCCAGCTCGTTTCAGGCGGTGCGTGTGAAACTGGCGCAATTCATCGACATCGTGCAAAGCGATCCGGCGGTGGCCAGCGTTACCGGCTTCACCGGCGGCGGCGCGCGCAACGGCGGTTTCATGTTTATTTCGTTAAAGCCGCTGAAGGAGCGCGGCATTTCGGCAGATAAGGTCATCGCGCGGCTGCGGCCTAAACTCGCTGCGGTGGCGGGTGCGAATCTGTTTTTGAACCCGGTGCAGGATATCCGTATCGGCGGGCGCCAAAGCAACACGGCGTATCAGTACACACTGCGCTCCGAAAACCTGGAAGATCTGCGACGATGGACGCCGCTGCTGCAGCGCGCGTTGCAGGACCTGCCGCAACTGGCGGATGTGAATTCCGACCAGCAGGTGCGCGGCCTGCAAACCACGCTCACCATCGATCGTGCAACTGCGGCACGTATGGGCATTACCACGCGCGCTATTGATACCGCGCTCAACCTCGCCTACGGACAGGCGCAGGTGGCGACCATCTATACCTCAGTCAATCAGTATCGCGTGGTGATGGAAGTCGCCCCGCAGTACTGGCAGGGACCCGAAGCGCTCGACAAGCTGTATGTGCTGTCACCCACGCGCGGGCAGGTGCCGCTGTCGGCAGTGGCGCGTTACGAACTCACCAACACCGCACTGTCGGTGAATCATCAGGGGCAGTTCGCGGCAGCGACGATATCGTTCAATCTGCCGGTGGGGGTGTCACTGTCCGATGCGGTGACTGTGGTCAATGCGACGATGGCGCAGATAGGCGTGCCGAGCACCATCCACGGCAGTTTTCAGGGCACCGCGCGCACCTTCCAGGCGTCACTCGACAGCCAGCCGTGGCTGATACTGGCGGCGCTGATTACGGTGTATATCGTGCTCGGCATACTGTATGAGAGTTACATCCATCCGCTCACGATACTTTCCACGCTGCCCTCGGCAGGCGTGGGCGCGCTGCTGGCCTTGTGGCTGTTCAATACCGAGTTCAGTATTATCGCCATGATCGGCGTGATTCTGTTGATCGGTATCGTCAAAAAGAACGCGATTATGATGATCGATTTTGCCATTGCCGCCGAGCGTGATAATAAGATCGGTCCGCGTGAGGCGATTTATCAGGCGTGTGTGTTGCGTTTCCGCCCGATCATGATGACCACGATGGCGGCGTTGCTGGGCGCGATACCGCTCGCCATCGGCACCGGCGACGGCGCGGAACTGCGCCAGCCGCTGGGCATCGCCATCGTCGGCGGGTTGGTGATGAGCCAGTTGCTGACGCTCTACACCACGCCGGTGGTTTATCTTTATCTCGACCGTTTCCGCTTGTGGTGTTTGCGTTTGCGCGGCAAGCCGGCGATGATGGGTGTGCAAGTCACGGAAGGTAGACTATGAAGGTCAAAGGCAAACCACAGAGGACACAGCAAGCACAGAGCGAGTTTTTGAGGTCGATTGTTTCTGTGTTCTCTGTGTCCTCTGTGGCAAAAGTTTTTTTGATGCTAGGCGCTCTGTTGCTCACGGCCTGTGTCAGTGGGCCGGATTACCGCCGTCCGCAACAGGTGACGCCGCCGGCCTACAAAGCATCCCAAGACTGGAAGATCGCCGAGCCGCGCGATAATGTAGCGCGCGGCAAGTGGTGGGAGATATTTGCGGACACGCAGTTGAACGCGCTGGCGGACAGAGTGAGCGTATCCAACCAGAGTTTGCGCCTGGCCGAGGCGCAGTATCGGCATGCGCAGGCGCTGGTGCTGTCCGCGCGCGCGCCGTTATTCCCGTCGCTGACGGCTGCGCTCGGCGTTTCCCGCAGCGGTGCGGCCACACGCGGCGCGGCGACTAACTATGACCTGGGCGCCAGCGCCGGATGGGATGCGGACTTGTGGGGGCGTGTGCGCCGCAACGTGGAAACGAGCGAGGCATCGGCTGCGGCCAGCGCCGCGGATGTGGAATCAGTGCGCTTGTTGGTGCAGTCGGAATTGGTGATCCATTACCTGCAAATACGTGTGCTCGATACGCAGAAGAAACTGCTCGACGAAACCGCAGCAGCCTACGCCCGATCATTGCAGCTCACGCTAAACCGTTACAAGGCCGGCCTCGCCGGGCGCGTGGACGTGGCACAAGCCGAAGCGCAACTGAAGAGCACACAGGCGCAAGCCATCGACACCGGCGTGCAGCGCGCGCAACTGGAGCACGCCATCGCGGTGTTGCTGGGCGCGGCGCCGGCGGAGTTTGCGCTGCCGGTTGCGCCCGTCAAGGTGGCCATGCCGTCGATCCCGGCCGGCTTACCCTCCGAGCTCTTGGAGCGTAGGCCCGACATTGCCGCGGCGGAACGGCGGGTGGCGGCCGCCAACGCACAAATCGGCGTAGCTCAGGCGGCGCTTTATCCGTCGTTGACGTTATCCGGCAGCGCCGGTTTCCACAACAGCAGCTTCGCGCCCTGGTTTAGCGCACCCAGCCGCGTGTGGTCGCTGGGCCCGGAGCTGGCGCTCTCCCTGTTTGACGGTGGTTTGCGCCGCGCATTGAGCGCGCAGGCGCTGGCGTCGTATGACGCCAGCGCTGCCAGCTACCGGCAGACCGTGCTCGCCGCGTTTCAGGATGTCGAGGATAACCTCGCCACACTGCGCATACTCGAACAGGAAGCAAAAGTGCAGGAAGAAGCGGTGCGCGCCGCGCGGCAGTCGGTAGCACTCACCCTCAATCAATACAAAGCGGGCCTCGTCAGCTATCTCAATGTGGTGAGTGTGCAGACCACGTTGCTGAGCAATGAACGCACTGCACTGTCGCTGCTCGGCCGCCGGCTGAATGCAGCCGCACTACTGGTGCGCGCGCTGGGCGGCGGGTGGACGGTAGAGGAGCAAGTGGCGGGAAAGTAAGGCTAATGGCCCGGGCTACCCTGCGCATCAGCGGCATCTGCACCCCACAATAACCACAAGCGCCTTATGCATCTGGTGGCGTTACTGAGAACGGAGTATCCACTGCCATGAAACTCTACATCACTGAAGGTTCCCCCTACGCACGCATGGTGCGCGTGGTGATTATCGAAAAAGGGCTGGAAAGCCGCGTCGACATCATCCTCGCGCAAACGCGTAGTGGAAACAGCCCCTACTATCACATCAATCCGTCCGGTCGCGTGCCTTATCTTATGCGTGATGACGGCGTCGGGCTGGAGGAATCCGCGCTGATCTGCGCCTACCTCGATCAACTGGACGGCAAGCCGGTCTTCAATGTGGCGGCGGGCGAAGCAGACTGGGAAGCGCGCCGTCTCGAAGCCTTGGCGCGCAGCCTGGCGGATGGGCTCGCGGTGTGGAGCCGCGAGAATGCGCGGCCCGAGAATGAGCGTTCGCCGACAACCCTCCGGCACGAAAGCGCGCGCAGCGTGCGCATGATTAACCTGTGGGAGGCGCAAATCGATCAGCCGTGGATGTGTGGCACGCTCAACATGGCGCAGATCACGCTCGGCTGCGCCCTCGGCATGGAAGTCCGCAATCCCGATCTGCAATGGCGGCCGGGGCATCCGAAGCTTAGCGCCTGGTTTGAGCGGATTGCCACGCGAGCGTCATTCGTGGCGACCGCGGTGCCGTCGCGCAGGTAAGGCACCACAGAACCGCGCGCGCATTGTGTAATAGATAAAATAATACATATACTGATGTAATTTCCTGCGCTTGCGCAAAAAAGTCTACAAGTGCTAAACGTGGCGATTCATCAAAAAGGAGAGCGAGCATGGCAGACTACGAAAACAACGGCCGGCGCAAAGCGCTAAAACACGTAGCCGCAGCCGGCGCCGTGGCAACATTGCCTGCGGCTGTGTTGACGCCCGCGACCGCTATCGCGGCGGACGTGGTGCTGCAACGCGGCGCACTGCAGGCGCTCACTGCCGCCGAATCCGCTATTCTCGAAGCCATGGTCGCGCGACTTATTCCCAGCGACGAAAGCGGGCCGGGGGCGAAGGAAGCGCGTGCTGCCGATTACATCGATCGTTCGCTTGCGGGTGCGCTTGCCGGTTCGCGCAAAGCCTACGCTGCCGGGCTGGCGGCATTGGATGCGTACGCGCAGTCGAGCCAAGGTGCTGCGTTCGCCACGCTGGCGCCTGCCGCTCAGGATGAGTTGTTGACGGCGATGCAAAAAAACGCAGCCCAAGGATTTACCCCAAACTCGGCGGCGTTTTTTAATCTGGTGCGCAACCACACCATACAGGGCACGTTCTGCGATCCTTTTTATGGCGGCAATGCCAATTTTGTCGGCTGGGACATGATCGGATACCCCGGCATACGTATGGCGGTGGCGCCGGAGGAGCAGCGTCTCGGCGTGAAAGTGAAGCCGCATCGCCAGTCGGCCTATGCGGATCCGATGTTCGCGAAGGGAGGCGGCCATGGCCATTAATCTGAAGAAGACCGATGTGGTGGTAGTCGGGCTAGGTGCAGTGGGCGGCGTTGCTGTGCTGCCGCTTGCGCGCGCCGGGTGCGAGGTAATCGGGCTGGAGGCGGGTGCGTGGCTGTCTGCAAAAGATTTTGCACCCGACGAGATCAGCAATAACTTTCGTGGCTGGCCCAGGTCGGTGCAGAAGGCGAATCGCGAGATTCCCACCCATCGTCCGCATGACAAGGCGCCCTATTCGCCGCGTTTTCCGCTGCACCCGATGATGAATGCCGTGGGTGGCACCTCGCTGCACTATTGGGCGCAGAGCTGGCGGCTGAATCCGTGGGACTTCAAAACGGCGAGCGAGACCATCCGGCGCTATGGTGCTGCGCGCATACCCAAAGGCTCGACGGTGGAGGACTGGCCGTTTGGTCTGGACGAACTTGAGCCTTATTACGATAAAGTGGAATTCGAAGTCGGCATCTCCGGCAAAGCGGGCAACATCAATGGCAAGATTGATCCGGCGGGCAACATATTCGAAGGCCCGCGCAGGCGCGAGTTTCCCATGCCGCCGTTGCGTGGCACCGAGTTCACCGAACGCATGGGCGCAGCGGCCAGGCGCTTGGGCTGGCATCCGTTTCCGGGGCCGGCAGCGATCAATTCGCAGGCCTACGATGACCGGCCCGGCTGCGTCTACCACGGCTACTGCAATCGTGGCGGCTGTCACATTCATGCCAAGAATTCGACTGCGGTCAGCACCATACCGAAGGCGCAGAAGACCGGGCGGTTCAAGGTTGTCGATCAGGCGCATGTCACCACCATCGCGGTCGATGAGCGCACGGGGCGCGTCAGCGGCGTGAACTACCTCAAAGGTGGACAGGAATATTTTCAGCCGGCTGAGGTGGTGCTGCTGGGGGGCTACACCTACGAAAACGTGCGTCTGATGCTGCTGTCGAAATCAAAGCCGTTTCCAAACGGCCTTGCGAACAACAATGGTCAAGTAGGGCGACATTATTTCACGCACAACACGGGTTCGACGCTCACGGCGCTGTTTCCGTTCGACATCAACGCCTGGTATGGCCTACCGGCGCAGGGCGTGGCGGTTGACAACTATGCCGACGATAACTTCGATCACTCGAATCTCGATTTTATCGGCGGCGGCAATATGTGGGTGTACTCCGACCGCCGGCCCATCGTCGCGGCCAGCATGAGTACCTTCGGCAAAGCGCCCACCTGGGGTGCCGGATGGAAATCGTTCATTCGCCAGAACGCCGACCGCTGGAACCTCGCTTACATCCAGAAAAGTACACTGCCCTATGAAGATAATTATCTCGACCTCGATCCCACGGTAAAAGACCCGCTGGGGTTTCCGGTCACGCGCATCACTGCCGACTTCAAGGACAACGACAAACGCCTCGGTGCCTACATGCAGGATCGCATGACGCAGTGGTTCAACGAGGCGGGTGCGATTGCCGTCCAGCGTGGTCCGGCCGGCACCATGGGGCCATCCACCCACGCCTATGGTGGCACGCGCATGGGCGACAACAAGCAAACCAACGTCGTCAACCGTTGGGGTTTCGCGCACGAAGTACCCAATCTCGGCATCATCGGCGCATCAGTGATGGGCACCAGCGGTTCGCACAATCCGACGCTGACCGCGCAGGCGCTGGGGTGGCGGACTGCCGAGTACCTGACGGAGTCCTGGAAGTCGATTGCGAATGGGTGAGCAGTGGTGCGGTGTTGGGCTACGCACGCTTAGCCCAGCCTGCACCCGTGCACGGCTACTTATTGCGTGCGCAGCGATGCATCCAGTCCCCGCAACAGCGGCAAACAAACATCAATCACCGGCGTGGCAATGCCATGCTCGCGCGCAAACGCCTGCGTTTGCCCCAGCAGGCCATCGATTTCGAGTGACTTGCCCGCGAGCACGTCCTGAAACGTAGAGGGGCGCATGCCGGGTTTGCCGCGTGAGCGCAAGGCGACTTGCTGCACGTTGATTTCGCTGCTCATATCCCAGCCGAGTCTGGCAGCCACTGCCAGGGTTTCTCTGATGATGCCCGCGGAAAGTCCGACCAGCGCGTCATCGTTGGCGACACCCGTCGAATCAAGGCGCGTCAAGGAACACAGCGTGTTGTTCGACGCGTTGTTGGCGAGCTTGCGGAAAATCTCGCGGCGGATGTCCGCGACAGCCACGCTATCGACACCGGTGGCGCTGACCAGATCGACGATGGTTTTAAGCCGCGCGCTAGAGGATAAATCGGGTTCGCCGAACATCCAGCGGCTTTGAGCTGAAGTCACGATCACGCCGGGCGCGACGACTTCGTTGGGCGAAGAGATCACTGAGCCGACTGTGCGCTCGGGACGCACCTCGCGCCATAGCGCGCCATCCGGGTCGAGCAGCGGCAACGTGCCCTGGTTGCCGGGCAGGCCACTATTGAACCACCACGGAATGCCATTCATCAGGAACACCGCGCAACCGTCGGGTTTTATCAGTTTGCCGATGGCCGCAGCGGCGACCGACAGCGTTTGCGCTTTTAACGCCACGAACACGATGTCCTGCGCTGGCAGGGTGGCGGGATTGTCGGTGGCTGCCGCCGCTTTGCCGCCGACTTCGCGTCCGTCGGCTTTAAGCGTGATGCCTCGTTCGCGGATGGCGGCGAGGTGCGCGCCGCGCGTGACCAGCGACAGTTCGCAATTTTTTGCGGCGATCAAGCGTGCGGCGAGATGTCCGCCGAGCGCACCCGCGCCAAAAACACAGACCTTCATGAGGCATTTCCTTGCGACGTTGAATGGCCTGGCATTTTAACGGATAACTTGCACGGCTCCCGTGCGGCAGCTAAGCTCAAGCTGTCGTAAATCGGAGCCGCGATGCGAGCGCAGCGAAATTGGTTACGAGGGTTGCTGGTGGCGGCGCTGCTGATGGCAGGGCTGGTGCGCGCACAGACGCAGTTGCTGTTGCTTGAAACCACTTTGCCCAGCGCGATCTATACGACCTTTGCGCTGGCCCAGGACAGCTCAAGTTTTTCGCCGGATAGCCCGGAAAACAAAGGTTTGCTCGACAAGGGGTTCGGCTTTCCGGTGGCTGTGCGGCGGGTATCGGAGGGTTATGTATTAGCGCTGGCACCCTCTTCGCGCCTGCTGGTGCCGGTGCCGATGGGGTGGCGCGGTTTTGACGATGGCAAACGCACGCGGCTATTCACGCCGGCGGGCAATATCGGCATCGTGCTCAACGCCATGCCGCTGGATAGCTTTGAATCCTGGGACGAGACGCGTGAAGAAGTATGGAAGCACGCACGCCAGACGGCGGCCACGCGCGCCAAGAAAGACCCGCGTTATCAGGCGCGTTTGATCCGGCTTGCCGATGGCACTTTCGGTATGCGTGAAGCCAATATTTACGAGGGCGAGGAAGATCCGTATTCATCGGTGATTCTGTTCCGCCAGCACCCCGAAAATCCGCGCATGGCGATACGTATGAATATGTTCTCGCCGGTCGGAGATTTTGACCGTCTCCTGGGGCTGGCGGGTTTGGTGATGAAAGACCTGCAGGGTGTGTTTATACCCGTGGGGCTGGATAGGGATACTTCCAATATCCCGCAGTCGAAAACAGCGCCGGGCAGGACCAAGCCGTAGAGCGCAGGAGATCCTATAGGCAGTACCCGGTAGCGTGCGCTGTGCGCACGATCAACCGCAGCAGGCGTGGTGCGCGACGGGTGGTTCATCGCGCGCACAGCGCACGCTACGGTTCTTGATGACGCAGGACTAACCCCGTCCCGGAAAATTACGACGCAGGACTAACCCCGTCCCGGAAAATTACGACGCAGGACTAACCGCGTCCTGGAAGATTACGACGCAGGACTAACCGCGTCCTGGAAGATTACGACGCAGGACTAACCCCGTCCTGCGTAGGGCATCGTGGTAGCCATCACCATCAGGTGATAGATATTCACTTCCGGCGGCTGGCTGGCCATGAACAGCACGGAACGCGCCACGTCATCGCAGGTGATCATCGGTTCCGGCGCGACGGTGCCATTCGCTTGTTTGACGCCCTTGGCCATGCGTGACGCGAGCGACGACATGGCGTTGCCCACATCCACCTGACAGCAGGCGATGTCGTATTTGCGGCCATCGAGTGCGATGGTGCGCGTGAGGCCCGATACCGCGTGTTTGGTCGAGGTGTAGGGCGCGGAATCAGGGCGCGGAATATGCGCGGAGATGGAGCCGTTGTTGATGATGCGGCCGCCACGCGGCGTCTGATCCTTCATGATCTTGTAGGCTTCCTGCGAGCACAAAAACATGCCGTTGAGGTTGGCATCCACCACGGCTTTCCATTTTTCCCATGGCAGATCTTCAAACAGCACGCCGGGCGCGTTGGTGCCAGCATTGTTGAATAGCACGTCGACGCGGCCGAACGCCGTCATGGTTTTGGCGAACAGCGCTGCCACCGCGGCGGGGTCTCCCACATCGGTGGGTACCCCGATCATGCGCGAGCTGTCCACACCCGCTTCTTTGATGGTTTCGTCGAGGGGTTCGGGGCGCCGCCCCGTAATCACCACGCGATAGCCGTCCTTGATGAAGGCGAGCGCGGTGGCCTTGCCGATGCCGGTGCCGCCGCCGGTGATGACGGCGACTTTATTGTGGGTGGTCATGATGATTTCTCCGTTCGTGGGAATCACTATGTTAACGCAGTTAGTGCGGCGGCGTTTGCACAACCATGGCCGCGCTATTCTTGCAACTGGCGCGCGACGTCACTCACGAACGTCAGCGTCAACGCGCGCATCTCGTCGGCGGAAAGATTGCTCACCGGGTGCGGCATTTCGACGTAAGCGTGGCCTTCCATGCCTTTGCTCCTGAACTGAAATATTGCGGCATTGCGAAAGGCCTGCGTGATGATCACCGCCGCTGGAATGCCGCGTTTTTCAAATTCGATGGCGTCGTGCACACTGCACAACGTGCAGGAGCCTCATCCGCCCAGCGCCGCAATGGCGACATCAACCTCCTTGGCCATCTCGTCGATCAGCACATCGGCAGCCGGCTTGGAGTAGTGTTCTTTGCGCCGCGTGACCACGCGCGCGACGCCGTATTTCTCCATCAGTGTGGCGCCGATGGTTTCAAGGATCAGATTGCCCTGTTCCTTGGTGTTGTCGAGCAGCCCTACCACTTTGCCCGCGAGATCGGCGGGACGCGGCGCAAGCGGCACTTTTTTGCGGCCAGTGCCAGCGGTGGGGTCGATGAAACCCAGTTCTTCGCTCGTGGGGTTGGTCATGAAAGCCTCTATTTTATCCGTCGTAATTTACACCGCTTTTGATCTTGATTATCCTGTTTGACCGTATGTTGGTGTGGCGATATAGTCCAATCAGTAAAAAGGGGTGTTTGAATTTCCTATTTTTTCCCTCCGCAAGTCGCACACGGTTTGCGCATAACCTGTTTCGTGACGGCCGTTGTGGGCGGCCTCGCGCTGCTTATGCCGCACGCTGTGGCGCAAACGGACTTTCCTGCCAAGAGCGTGCGTTTGGTACATGGTTTTACTGCCGGCGGGATATCCGACGTGCTGGCGCGCTCGATAGGCGCCCGGCTCACGGCGAACCTTGGCCAGCAGGTGGTGGTTGATCCGCGTCCCGGCGCCGGGACCACCATCGCCTCGGAGCAGATCGCCAAGGCGCCCGCCGACGGCTACACCTTATTTCTACAGGACATCACCACGCATGCGATCAACGCCAGCCTCTACCGGCGGCTGCCGTATGACGCGGTGCGTGATTTCACTCCGGTCACGCTGATTGCCGCCACGCCGCTGATGCTGGTGGTGCATCCTTCGCTGCCGGTGACATCGGTGCAGGCGCTCACGGCGCTGGCCAGAAAGCGTCCCAACGACATTGCCTTCGGCTCATCGGGCAACGGCACCATCGTGCATCTCGCCGGCGAGATGCTGAAAACGATGGCGGATATTCGCATGGTACACGTGCCGTACAAGGGCAGCCCGCAGGCGATTAGCGGATTGCTGGGTGGCGAGATTGGGCTGCTGTTTTCTACTATGCCACCGGCGATGCCGATGGTGGCGGCGGGCAAGCTGCGTGCGCTGGGCGTCACCACGCCGCAGCGCACTGCCGCCGCGCCGGAGGTGCCGACGATGAAAGAGTCGGGGCTGAAAGATTTCGAACTGGTGCTCTACAGCGGCATACTCGCGCCGCGCGGCGTGCCGCGTGCCGTCGTCGACAAGCTCAACGCGGAGTTCGGCAAGGCGGTGCGGCTGCCCGAAGTGCAGACTATCTACAGCAAGGTCGGGGCGCTGCCGGTCACCAACACGCCGGAAGAGTTTGCCGCGCATATCCAGTCGGAAATGGTCAAGCTGGGCAAGCTGGTGCAGCTTTCCGGTGCACGCATTGATTGAACTAGAAACGGCAGTTGACCGCTTTCCTGAGAGGCCGCCCATGTCATCCCCGTCGTATCTGGTTCCCCGGCACACGCGCTACGACTACGTACCGCTGACCGAGCGCAAGGATTACGCCTGGCCCGGCGGCAAGCGGCTGGCTTTTTGCGTTACCACCAATGTCGAGGTCTACGCCTACGGCAAAGGGCGCGGTCACGACAACGCCAAGCACGGCGAGCCGCAGACGCAGCGCAACTATTCATGGCGCGACTACGGCAACCGCATCGGCATCTGGCGGCTGTTTGACCTTGCCGAGGAATTGCAGATGCCGCTCGCGCACAACGCCAACAGTCTGCTGTATGAGCATGCGCCGCAGATCATGCAGCGTATCCGCAGCCGCAATGATGAAATCGTCGGCCACGGCCGCACCAATTCCGAGAACCTGCACGACTTTCGCTGGGAAGACGACGAGGCGCGCGTGATTCGCGAGGTGACCGCTACTTTCGCCCGCCACGAGGGCAAACCGCCCAAGGGCTGGATGGGGGCCGGCGCCTACGAAAATGCGTGGACCCCCGATCTGCTGAAAGAGGCGGGATACACCTACGCTATGGACTGGCCATGCGACGATCAGCCGATCTGGATGCGCACGCGCTCGGGGCCGCTGCTGCTGGTGCCGTACCCGGTGGAGCTCAACGATTCGCCGCAGATCATTCACCGCCAGCATACGGCGCGCGAGTTTTGTGACATGCTAGTGGACCAGTTCGAAGAGATGGTCGAGCAGAGCGCGCAGCATCCGCTGGTGTGCAACATTTCGATCCACCCCTTCGTATTCGGCCAGCCGTTCCGGCTGCGTCCGCTGCGCAACGCGCTCAGACACTGTTTTTCAAATAAATTCATGGATCGCGTGTGGAAGTGCAAGCCGGCCGACGTTGCCGACTATTGCTACAGTCTGCCGCAGGGGACGTTGCCGGGTGGCTAGAATTGCGCACCAGGCGCACTGTCTGGTTTTTCGGGAGGGGTGATGTTCGGTTCGCAAAAAAATAGCATGACGGTCCTGTTGGGCGCAGCATTGCTGCTTGCGTCCCTCGCAGCGCAGGCGCAACAGGCGAAACCGCTGGGATTTCCCGACGCGCCAGGCAGAGAAACGACGCTGAAGCTTTGTTTTCAGTGTCATTCCGACGCCATGTGGCGGGACCATCGCCAGGACCGCAGAGGATGGGAAGGCGTGATCTACCGCATGGTGGGGCGGGGGGCACTGTGGACCGAGGACGAGGTCAACGCCATGGCGGGTTATCTCGGCGCGGTCTACTCGACAGCGGCCAGCTCGCCCGCCAAGTGATCGCACAATATCCAGGGAGTCACACATGAGAGAACTGGTCGCGCGCTACCTTCGGCATTCGATTTCACGGCGTGATTTCCTGAAGAGTCTAACCGCCACCGGCGTGTCGCTCGCCGCGGCGGAGTCTGTCCTGAGCACGTTGGTGCCGGTGGTGCATGCACAAGAGGCGGGCGGTGCGGCGGCGCGCGGGATCAAGGTATTCGAAGGCAGCGGCGGCGCGTGCATGGCCGAGCAGCTAATCGCCTCGGGCGTTAAATACGTTTTCGGCAATTCGTCGAGCGAGGACGCGCAGTTCTACGAGGCGCTGGTCGACCGGCCGCAGCTCAAGTACATCCTGACGCCGCACGAGGGGCCGGGCGCAGCGATGGCCGCGGGCTACGTCAAGGCCTCTGGCGAGCCCACGCTGGTGATGCAGGCGGCGGTGGTCGGTCTGATGAATGCGATGGGGCAGATGTATAACGCGTTCAAGGAGCAGACGCCGCTGGTGTTCTACAGCTACCGCACTGACCAGACACGGCGCTCCGGGCGCGACGGTTTTGAGGAGGTGGCGAATCAGGAGCAGATCGTTGCGCCGCTTACCAAGTACAGCTGGATGGCGCGCCGCGCCGACATGATTCCCGAAACCCTGCGCCGCGCTTTCAAGGCGGCGTGGACGCCGCCCTATGGCCCAACCTATGCGTCGTGGCATTCGGATTTGATCGACGAGAAAGTGCGCACCGAAATCATTTCACAGGACAAGGTGGACCCGCGCATGCGCGTGCGGCCCAACCCTGTAGAGGTAGAGCGGGCAGCGAAGCTGCTGGTCGAGGCCAAACTGCCGCTGCTGATCGTCGGCGATGAGCTGTACCATACCAAGTCGGTGGCCAAGGCGGTCAAGCTAGCCGAGTTGCTCGGCATGCCGGTGGCGCAGGCGCGGCAGATGTACGCGAATTTTCCGAGTGCACATCCGCTGTGGGTGGGTAACCTGCCGGTGGCGCGCATCAACTCGCTGAGCTACCCGAAGGAACCCGACGTCGTCATCAACGTCGGCAACAAGCTTCAGCACCAGTCGCCGGCGTTGATGGTCGGGCGCAACGTGAAATTCATCGACTTGAGAATCGATAGCTGGAGTATGGGCAACGTGATCGCCACCGATGTGCCACTGGTCGCGGATGTCGCCTACGGACTGGACGACCTCATTGCGGCTGTCGAGGGCCTGATGACGCCGTCACTCAAGCAAAAGGCGCAGGAGCGGGCGGACGAAGTGCGCCGCTTCACCGACCAAGCGAAGGGAATGCGGGCGCTGGTCACCAAGAACCCCGACTGGAACCGCAGCCCGATGCTCGCCGACCGCCTCACCTGGGAGATTGCCCAGTTTGCCGACCAGGACGCGATCATCGTGCACGAGGCAGGTTCGGTGAGCGCGCACAGTTTCGGCTTCAATCCGCTCGGCGGGCGCGAACTGTTTTTCTACTACGGCGCGCACCTCGGCTCGGGTGTGGGCACCGCGGCGGGAGTGAAGCTCGCGCGTCCGAACCAGCAGGTGATTTGTCTGGTCGGCGACGGCTCGTTCATTTTTGGCCCCACCGCGCTATGGAACATGGCGCGCCTCGAATTGCCGGTGATCACCGTGGTCTACAACAATCACGCCTACAGCGGACCGCACGGGCGCGTCATCGATAAAGTGCCCGGAGGACGCATGGTGCAAACCGGCCAGTTCGTTCACGACTACCTCGGCAAGCCGGACATGAACATGGCGCACATTGCCAAGGGCTTTGGTGTCGACGGCGAGGTGGTGTCGTCACCGGGTGAGCTCAAGGCGGCGCTGGCGCGCGCGCGCCGTGCGACGGTCGAGGGCAAGCCTTACCTGATAGACGCGCAGTTGGCACGGGTGGGCGTGGCGTGGGCGGAGCAGCCGTGGGTGCCGCCGATCAGCGGCGCGCGGGAGCGCACACGGAAAGTGTAGGACTGCAGGGACTGTTACGCCGTAACAGTTACCGGATGCCCTCTACGGGGCGCGCAGGCCCGCCAGCCTGACGATCCCCGCAAAGTTCTCGATCTGGGCGCGCAGGAAGCGGTCGTGCTCCTCCGGGGTGCAGGGATCCGGTACAAAACCAAACCCCAGCATCCGTTCCGTGATGTCGGGGAGGCGAAGTATCCGTCCTACCTCCTTGCTGATCTTCTTCAGGATGGGGCGCGGCGTCCCGGCGGGCGCCAGCAGCCCAGATGCGCCTTCCCTGGTCCAGCCCGGTATCACCTCCGGTAGCGCCGGCACGTCCGGCAGCAGCGTGGAGCGCTCCGGCGTGGTGACCGCCAGCGCCAGCAACTTTCCGTCTCTGATCAAGGGCAGTGCCGACGCCAAGCCCCCGAATGCGAAATGGATGCGGTCCGCCATGATTTCCACCAGGAACTCCGGCACGCCCTTGAATCCCACATGCACCGACTTGATGCCGGCGGCAAACCGGAATCGTTCCCCGGTCATGTGGGTATTGCTGCCGGCACCGGCGGAACCCATGAGCATCTTCCCGGGCCGTGCCTGGGCGTACGCGATGAAGTCTTGCACCGACTTGACTCCCAGCGCCTGTGACACCACCAATACGCCGGTGCCGAGGCCGATGCGGGTAACGCCGGCAAAATCCTTGATCGGGTCGTACGGCAGGTCTGAATAAAGCGCTGCAGAAATGGTAAAGGCGCCGCTGGTCCACAGCAGTGTGTAGCCGTCAGGCGTGGCCTTGGCGACAGTCGCTGCGCCGAGCCTGCCACCGCCGCCCGTGCGGTTTTCAATGACGACCGACTGTCCCCAGCCCTCCTGCAGTTTCAGGGCCACCAGGCGGGCGTTGATGTCAACGCCACTGCCGGCCGAGAAGGGCACTACCAGACGGATCGGCCTGCTGGGGAAATTCAGTTCCGTTTGCGCAAGACCCGGCGCCGCTGCGATGACTCCAGCCGCGATGGCCGTTGTGAACAGGCTTCTGTACAAGGCATGCATGGCGCCTCCTGGTGTTGCTCTGCTTGAAACTGCAAATAGCTTGACACTGCCCAATCACATCCGCAATGATCCAACTTTCAGTATGTGCTGAATTCTGGTTACGGACATGGAGCTTCGCGACATCAGGTATTTCGCGGTGGTGGCCGAAAACCAGAACGTCGCCCACGCCGCGGAGAAGCTGGGTCTGAGTGCGACGGCGCTCAGCAAGAGCCTGCGCCGGCTGGAAAAGTCCGTGGGGGCTAAACTGGTCAAGCGTGCGTCGAACGGGATAGCCCTCACCACTGTCGGCGCCGCGCTGTTGGCCCGGATCGGACCGCTGCAGGGGATGCTGAACGATGTGAGGCACGAAGCGGCGGACCTGGCTGAGGGCCGCGCCGGACTTGTGCATGTGGGCGCTGGCACCGGCGGGCCGGAAGGCTTCCTGATGGAGGCATGCATAGCACTGTCCCGCGAAGCCTCGAGGATTACGCTCAAAGTTTCTATACTCCATGGGGACGTACTCATGGATGCGCTGCGCAAAGGGGAGATCGATTTTTTCGTCGCTGGCACGCGCGCGACGTCTGCTACGGATATCGTGCAGGAACATCTGTACGACGATCAGTATGTGATCTTTGCGTCCGCCAGTCACCGGCTCGCCGGACGCAAGCGGATTACGCTTGCAGATCTTGCCGGCGAGCGCTGGGCGTCGACGACTACGACGTTGCGTCCACACTGGCAGCAGTTGTTGCGGGCGTTGACCAACAAGGGTCTGCCAGCGCCCGTCATTGCGCTGGAAACGAATTCGCAGGCGTTGCGGATTCGTGCCATCGCGTTCTCCGATTACCTCGGGATCAGCTCCGGGCAATTCGTGCGCCAGGAAGCGCGTAAGTTCCCGCTGGTCGAGCTGCCGATGAAGGAAATAACCCACGTCCGCCGCATGTCGATCATCTATCGCAAGGACGGCTACCTCTCTCCTGCAGCCCGGCGGCTGATTGAAATGCTGAAAGCACAGGCGCAAGAAATCGCCGGCAGGAAATTGCGGCCACACCGCAAGCAAGAAGGCGCTGCCGTGTCGTGAATCATGCTATGGCATAGGCGCCATGCACGGCGCGGCTGCCGCCGCTCCAACCGTGACAAACAGCGGTGCAGGGACCCCACCCGCCGGCCACGATCAGTTGCAAATCAACGGGGTCTTTGATGGCCGGAATAAAGCAATCATCGTCATCAGGATCGACCTTGAGCGGAAACGCCAAGGCGCGCTCGCGCCGCCAGTTGCCCCCACCTTTGAGATCGCGCACCTTGCGTCCTGCGTGTTGCGTGAGCCACGCATGCACAGCGGCGCGGCTCATGCCGGCCCTGGCGCAAAGCGCCGCGTGCTGCGGCCCCATTGCCACCACCATGTCGGAGCGTGCGTGCATGTTCCATGAACCCATTGCGGTCATGGCATCGGCAATGCCGGTGAGCAGCTGCTGCGGTTCATCGCTCACATCATCGAAGGTGAGGCGCGGGCTTTCCACCATGGCGCAGGTGATCACGTTATCCGTGGGCTGGTAACCTTGGGATACCGCCAGCGATTCCCACGGACTGCTTTCGATGTTTTCGCCGAGGCACGCGGTGTAGCGCATGGGTGTGGCGAAGATGGTGGCCGAAGCCAGCCCGGCAATGCCGCCGCCAAGATTCATCAACATCAAGCGTATGGCGCGGCCTATGGCTGCGTTGGCGCGAAAGCCGGGGCCGAAACAGCCGTTGCCGCCGTGGATGCCGATTTTTTGCGCGTAAGGACCGCTGACGATCATCAAGGGTGCCACGCCGTGCATGGTGCCCTGCACGCCGTTGAGATTGAATTCTTCGCGCAGCATCAGCGCTAGCGCGCCCAGCACCACCGGCAGATACTCGGGTTTGCAGCCGGCCATCAAGGCATGAATGGCCACGCCGCGCACCGTGACTTCTTCCAGCGCCGGGGGTATGCGACCGATGATTTCATCCGGGTCGCGTGTGGTGCCGGTTAACAGGCGCGCCACACGCGCCTCGGTCGGCGTGACCACCGGCAATCCGTCAGACCATGCCTTCTCGAGGAAGAATTCGAATTCGTCGATGGCGCCAGACATTACAGGCTTTGTATCAGATGCCTTGTACCACCGGATTTTCCAGCGTGCCCACGCCATCCAGCTCGATGCGCACGGTGTCGCCGGGTTTCAAAAAAATCCCACGCGGGCGGCCTACACCCGACGGCGTGCCGGTGGCGATTACGTCGCCGGGCAGTAGTGTCATGCGGCGGCTCAGGTATTCGATCAATTCCGCGATATTGAAAATCAGTTGAGCGACCAGCGTGTCCTGCATTTTTTCCTGATTCACCCACAGTTGTAACCGGCACTGGTATATGTCGGGCACTTCATCAGCGGGCGTGATCCACGGGCCCATGGGTGCTGCGGTCTCGAAATTCTTGTGGCCGAACCAGTCGATGCCCCAGCGCGGCCAGTCGGGGCGGCGTGACAAATCACGCGCGGACACGTCGTTCATGATGGTGTAGCCGGCGACATGCTTCATCGCATCGGCCACGCTGATGTTGCGGCCCTTTTTGCCGATGACCACGGCGCATTCGGCTTCCCAATCAACTTTCTTCGAGGTGTTCGGCAGATGAATGGCATCACCGGGGCCGATCATGCAATGATGTGCGGATTTCAGAAACAGATAAGGCTGCGTGGTCGCCTTGTTCACGCCTGCGCCCTCGGCGGACATCTCTTCGGCGTGCGCCATGTAGTTGGCGCCGGTGCAATAAATAGCCGGCGGATAATAAATCGGTGCCAGCAAACGCAGCGACGCCAGCGGCAGTTGCCTGCCGCGCGGCGCAGCGGCGAGCGCGTGCAGCGCGGGCAGGGCTTCATCCCACGCACCCAACACCGCGAGCGTGGAGGTCGACCACGCGCTATGGGGCAGCGCTTCGCGCAGATCAATCACCGTATTGCCACCGGCCAATATTCCCGCGCGCGGTGCGCCATCGGCGTCCGCGTAGTTCAGCAGTTTGAAGCTCGACATGTGGTATGACCTTCTATTTAAAGCGAAACTTTAACATGATGTCAGCAGGGCCACCGTATAATGCCGCGCAACAAAAGCGGATGAGTGAAGTGCCAAAGTTCCTTTACAGTAGTGGTTTTAATCCCGATGGCAGCCTTATGCGTCACATACTGAAAAACGGGTTACTGAGTGCAAGCGTGTGGGTGGCCGGGTGCGCCGCCGCACAAAGCTATCCTGTCAAACCCGTGCGCATCATCGTGCCCAATGCACCCAGCGGTCTGGCCGACGTGAGTGCGCGCATCGTGGCGGCGAAACTTTCCGAAGCCTTCGCGCAGCAGTTCATAGTTGAAAACCGCGTCGGTGCCGGCAGCACGCTGGGCACGGCAGCGGCGGTACGCGCAGCGCCCGATGGCTACACGCTGCTGGTGGTGTTCGACAGCCATGCCACCAATCTGCACCTGTTCAAGAGCCTTGACTACAACACGGTCAATGATCTGGCGCCGATTTCGCTGCTGGTGCGCGGCCCGCTGGTGCTGGCGGTGAATCCGGGGGTGCCGGCGAAAACGGTAGCGGATCTGATTGCGCTCGCCAAAGCCCGGCCCGGCGCGCTTAATTTCGCCAGTGTCGGCCCCGGTTCGCCGGCACGGCTGTTGCTGGAGCTGCTGCAGCTGGAAGCGCGTGTCGATATCCTTAACGTGCCGTACAAGGGCGCAGGCGGTGCGATTACCGATTTGATCGCCGGCCACGTCGACGCGATGTTTCCCACGGTGTCGACTGCGGCGCCGCATGTGCGCAGCAAACGTTTGCGTGCGATAGCAGTCACTTCTGAAAAGCCCTCTGCCGCGTTGCCCGGCGTGCCGCTGATGATGAGCGTGTATCCGAATTTCCGCGCGGAATCGTGGGTGGGTCTGTTGGCGCCTGCGAAGTTACCCTCGGAAATCGTCGCGCGCCTGCATGCTGAAAGCGCCAAAGTGCTGGCGCAAGCGGAGGTTAAATCACGCTTCTCTGAATTAGGGCTGGAAACGGTGGGCAGCACGCCCGCGCAGTTCGAGCAGTGGATCAAAACCGAGATCGAACGTTGGGGACAGGTGATACGCGCGCAAAAAATTGTGCTGTAATAGTCGTTTCCCTCATCTCACTTGCAAAGGACATCATGACACTCTCGGTAGGCTTTATCGGTCTCGGAAACATGGGCAATCCGATGGCGTTGAATGTGCTCAAGAATGGCTATGCGTTGACGGTGTTCGACATGAATCCCGAGGCCATGCAAAACGTGGTCGCGGCCGGCGCCAAGGGCGCATCTTCGGCTGCGGGTGTGATCGAAAATGTTGACGTGCTTTTCACCAGCCTGCCGGGTTCACCGGAAGTCGAACCCTTTTATCTTGGCGCAGGCGGGGCCATCGAGTTGGCGAAAAAGGGCACGATACTGATAGACCTTAGCAGTGTATTGCCTTCGACACCGCGCAAAATCGAAGCCGGCGCCAAGGCCCGCGGCCTGTTCTTTCTGGAAGCGCCGGTCAGCGGTGGCGTTACAGGAGCCGCGGCTGCAACGCTCGCGGTCATGACGGGCGGGGATGCGACGGTGCTGGAGCGTGTGCAGCCGCTCCTCAACGCCATCGGGAAGAATGTTTACCATGTGGGGCCGGCGGGCGCCGCCAACACCATCAAGGCTATCAATAACATGATGTCGACAGTGAACGCCTGCGCCATGATGGAGGGATTTGCGGTCGGCCTGAAGGCGGGGCTTGATCTGAAGACCATGTCCGACATCGTCAAGGCGAGTAGCGGCAACAGCAATGCGCTGGCGCGCGTCGATCGCGCATTGATTCCGCGCGACTTCGAGCCCGGCTTCAAAGTAGCGCTGATGAACAAGGACCTCGACACCTTTCATGCGATCGCGAAGGAAATGCACGTCCCGGTGAGCTTCTCGAATATGGCGCAACACTATCAGCAGGCTGCGCTCGCCGCCGGACTGGGCGAAAAAGACACCAGCGTGATTTTTACGATAATCGAGCAGCGCGCAGCGCTCACGCCGGCGAAAGATTAAGCGGTAAAGTTAATCGTCGTAGCAACCATGCGTGGTGGCGGTGCGCCCGCCATCGACGACGATATTCGCGCCATTCACGTACGAGGACATGTCCGACGCGAGAAACAGCGCGACTTTCGCCACATCCTCCGCGGTGCCCATGCGTTGTGCAGGCGTCACCGCGACGCGCGCCTGGTCGCGGGGACTAGTGGGCGCGGTGGATGCCCGTATGCCACCGGTGGAAATACTGTTGACGCGGATATTGTATGGGGCCAAATTGTGCGCCATCACATGGGTCAGCGGCAGCACACCGCCTTTTGCCACCGAATAAGCAACCAGCGAAGGGTTGCCGAGAAAACCGTCTATCGAAGCGTGGTTGATAATCGAGCCCGATCCTGCCTGCTTCATCAGCGGCAAAAAATACTTCGCGCATAAAAATCCCGAGGTGAGGTTGCGGCCGATCATGGTTGCCCAGGTGTCCTCGCTGGTTTCCTCAAACGACTGCTTGATCGCGCCGCGCCCGGCGACGTTGAAAAGTATGTCCACCCTGGCGAGGGTCTTTGCACACGCGCGCACCGCAGCCTGAACCTGCACCGAATCGGTGACATCGGCGTGAAAATACGGCACCTCCAGATCACCTACGCGTAGTGTGCGAGCCTCTTCCATGCCGGCCTTGTCATCGATGCAGACTGCCTGTGCACCTGCACTGGCAAACAGTGCAGCCGCCGCCTGTCCAATGCCGTAGGCGTCGCCCACGATGACCGCAATTTTATCTTTGAGTAACATGGAACTTCCTTTCACCAGAATCACGTCCTCACGTCTTCAGGCCGTCACAGTCGCGGGATCTTCGCCTTATCAATCAGCGCATTCCATTTGGCAATTTCGCTGATGACAAAGGTGCGCATGCCGTCGGGCGTGTTGAGATTTTGTTCGATGCCCAGTTCGGCAAAGCGCTGCTTCACCGCCGGCGAATTCACCGCGGCGTGAACTTCCTGGTGTAGGCGATCTACCGTGGCGCGCGGTGTTTTCGCTGGTGCGCCGATGCCATTCCAGGAGATCACATCGTAGCCCGGCAGCCCGGATTCATCGAGCGTCGGCACGTGGGGCAGCAGCGTGAAACGTGTTTTCGACGACACCGCCACTGCGCGCAGGCTGCCAGCGCGAATCTGCCCGAGCACCGGCGGCAAAAACTCGAACGCCACCTGCACTTCATTGCCGCGCAGCGCGCCGATCACAGCGCCCGTGTTGTTGAACGGCACGGTGGTGTGATTGAGCGCTGCCAGCGATTTGAACAACTCCGCCGCCAAATACTGCGCACTGCCGATCTGAATACTGCCGGCGTTAAATTTGCCACCCGCCGCGCGCGCCTGCGCGACCAATTCCCGGGTGGTTTTCACCGGAGAATCCGGCGCCACCAGCACAGCAAGACTGAACGCGGCGATGGTGCTGACCATCGCATAGTCTTTGAGCGTGTCGTATGGCAGCGCTTTGAACATCGCCATGCTCACCGCGTTGGCGTTGTTGAGCAGCATCAGCGTATAGCCGTCGGGCTCGGCCCGGGCGACCATTTCCGCAGCGACGATGCCACCGGCACCGGGGCGATTGTCGATGACGATTTGTTGCCCCATGGCCTCGCCCATCTTCTGCGCCACGGTGCGCGCAGTGATGTCGCCGACGCCACCGGGACCGAAGGGGACGACGAATCGTATCGGTTTGCTCGGATACTGCTGCGCGAGTGCCGGTGCGCAGTCCAGTGCCAATACGATGCAGACCGTCAACGCTTTGAAGATCAGTGACATGCACGCTCCTGAAGCCCACAGTGTTTTGCGACGCGGGCGATTATAATGGGAAAGTCTGACTTTACAGGGAGATCGCCGTGAAAGACGCAGGGCTGTATCGGCGTGCGTTTCTGCAAGCTAATTTAGCGTGAGGGGCGTTATCTGCGTGGCGGCGCTTGCGGTTGCAGGCGCCGCTCACGCACAAAACTATCCCACCAAGCCGGTGCGCATACTGGTGCCGGTACCCGCTGGCGGCACTGTCGATATCCTCGCGCGCATGCTCACACCCGCGATGTCGAACCTGCTCGGCCAACAAATGGTGATCGACAATCGCGGCGGCGCAGGCGGACTGATCGGCACTGAGCTCGCGGCACGTGCAGCGCCCGATGGTTACACCCTGCTGATGTGCAGTCAGGGGCCGATCACCATTCTGCCGCACCTGCAAAAGAACGTGCCTTACGACGCCCTGCGCGATTTCACCGCGGTGAGTTTGATCTCGGCGGGGCCATACTTGTTGACGACGCACCCGGGTGTGCCGTTCAAAACCGTGAAGGAATTGATCGCGGCGGCCAGGGCCGAACCGGGCAAAATCAACTATGCCTCGGCGGGCAACGGCGCACCGAATCATCTGGCGAGTGAACTGTTCAAAAACATGGCGGGTATTAACCTGCTGCATGTGCCCTACAAAGGTGCGCCGCAGAGCGTGACCGATGTGCTGGGTGGACATGTGCGGGTGATTTTCGGATCAATACCCCCGCTGGCTCCCCACGTCAAAGCTGGGCGCCTGCGCGCGTTGGGGGTGTCGCATAGCAAACGCCTAACGCAAATGCCGGAGCTTCCCACTATCAGCGAAGCCGGCGTTCCGGGTTACGAATTCCATGCGTGGTTCGGGCTGCTCGCGCCGGCCAAAACGCCGAGGCCGCACTTGCAGCGCATTCACGAAACCTTGCTCAAAGCGTTGCGTGCGCCGGAAACCGCAAGCCAGTTCGAAGCGCAGGGCGCTGATCCGGTGGGCAACAGTCCGGAGGAATTCGCGGCGTTTTTAAAACGTGAGTACGACAAGTATGCGAACGTGGTCAAGACTGCGGGATTGCGGATAGATTAGTCCGCCCTACGATTTTTTCTTGGGCCAATCGTCATCGTCGCTAATGATGTTAAGCACCCGCGTGCGTTTGGGGCCGGCGTAGCGTTCCATTTTTACCAGTACCGGGAACAATTCTTCGAGCCTCGCGCGTGCGTCGGCTTCCTTCTCGAACTTGAGCAGTTCGCCGTTTGGCCCTTTGACATCGTGCCAAACGCGCGCATCGTTTTCGTCGTCCTGCACTTGCAGTTTGAACATAGTGCTTACTCCGGTTGGGCACGGGTAGCCTGCGCTGCACATGCCTATACTGCACGGCAAAATTAGAAATTACAAGACTTGTACTTGACATACCATTATTGGTATATACATAATGCAGTATGTGGCAAATCGTAGAGCACCGTCGCGTGGATAAGCAGTTGTCGGGCTTTGTTCCCATTGAGGTTATGAAACGTTACGAAAAATGGAAAGACATCGCCAGATTATCCGGGCCGCCGGGATTGCGTGCCATCAAGGGGTTTCACGACGAAGCGCTGTCTGGGGAGTGGAAAGACCATCGCTCCTCCAGGCTCGGGCTGCAGTGGCGGGTGATTTACCGAGGTGCCGCCAATCTGCTGCTGATTCAAGTCATTCCAGTAACCGCGCATGATTACCGGAGGCCATGACATGAAAGAGTTTAGGCCTGCAAAAAAGCGAGTTGAAGTCTCAGTGGGAGAGTCTGTTCGTATTTTGCGTGAACTCCAGGAATTGAGCCAAAGCCAACTTTCCGAACTTACGGGCATTCCTCAAGCCACCATTTCTGCTATTGAAAACGGTAGAGTGAATTTGGGTGTTGAACGCGCAAAGGTCTTTGCCCGCGCTCTGAAGTGCCATCCTGCCGTGCTCGTGTTTCCCGGCTGGGAGGTTCCACTTAAGAGCGCGGCATAACCCGCGCACCGCCACTGAGCTCGTGAGTCTGATCCGAAGCCCCATGTACCTGTTCTTTGACACAGAAACGACCGGCATTCCGAAGAACTACAAGGCGCCGGCGTCCGATTTTGAAAACTGGCCCCGGCTGGTGCAAATAGCGTGGCTGGTCGCCGACGAGCAAGGCAACGAAATCGCCAGCGCCGAGCACATCGTCAAACCGGACGGCTACAGCATACCACCCGCTGCGGCGAAGATTCATGGCATTAGCACCGCATTGGCACTGCAAAACGGGGTTGCAATCAAGGCCATTCTTGATCCGCTGGTGGCGGACATCGGTAATGCATTGGTGCTGATCGCGCACAATATGCAGTTTGACGAAAAAATTCTTGGCGCTGAACTGCTGCGTGCCGGTTACCCCAATCACGTCGAGGCCAGGCCACGAAAATGCACCATGCAATCGGCTACGAATTACTGCCGCCTACCCGGCCCGTACGGAAACAAGTGGCCTACGCTGCAGGAACTCTACCGCAAACTATTTCACGAAGAATTCAGCGGCGCGCACCGTGCGCTGGCCGATGTGCGCGCCTGCGCCAAATGTTATTTTGAACTCAAGCGTTTGAAAGTCATGGCCTGACAGCTTTTCCAGGATAATGCACCTTGACGGCCACAGGGCCATACCACCGGAGAACACCGCATGATGCCTGCTGAATTTGATGTGACGGGAAAAGTTGTTTTAATCACTGGCGCCGGACGCGGCATCGGCAAGGGCATCGCGCAGGTGCTGGCCGAGGCGGGCGCGGATATTGCGCTCAACGCGCTGACGCCGAAGTACGTAGAAGGCGTCGCGGCGCAGATCGCTGCGGCATCCGGAAGACGCGTGGTTCCGGTCATCGCCGACGTGACCAAGGCGGACGACGTCCAGCGCGCGGTGGATTCGGTGCTCGCCACCTTCGGGCGCATCGATGTGCTGGTGAATGCGCTGGGAGACTCCATACGCAAACCGCTGGTGGCACTGCCGGGCAAGGAAGGCGAAGGCGCTACCGACGACGAACTGCGCTTCATCATGGACATCAACCTGACCGAGGCGCTGCTGTGCACGCGCGCCGTTGGCCCGCATATGCTGGCGCGCGGCTCCGGCAAGGTCATCAATATTGCGTCGTGGACCGCGCATCAGGGCGGCCGCGACATGGTGCTCTACACCACGGCCAAGACCGCGCTTGCCGGATTTACGCGGGCGCAGGCGCTAGAGTGGGCACCCTATCACGTACACGTCAATGCCATTGCGCCCGGCATATTTCCAGACGTGGTGACTTCCGGCGAAGAACGCGTGCGGCAGAGCGCGCAGCGCGCGGAGCAGACGGTGCCGCTCAAGCGCCCCGGACGGCTCAGGGAAGTCGGCTTGCTGGCGCTCTACCTCGCCTCGGATGCATCCGACTACATGACCGGCCAGACCCTGCTGCTGGATGGCGGGCTGGGGCTGTAGTGAACAGGAGAAATCCACAGCATGTTTGCCTACGTAGGCTCATTTACCACCGCGCATCGCAAGGCGCGCGGCAAAGGCATCAGCGTTTACCGCATCGATGCACCGCCCGGCTCATCGAGCACCTGGTCGCTGGTTGAAGTATTCGAGACCCTAGCCAATCCTGGCTATGTCGCGCTCGATAGCCAACAGCGCTTTCTTTACGCTTCGCACGGCGATGGCGATACGGTGAGCGCCTACGCGATTGATGCGCAGACGCGTCGGCTCAAATATTTGAATCAACAGCCGAGCAGCGGTGACAACGGGCCGCACCTCATGGTGGATCCGGGGGATCGTTATGTGGTGGTGGCGAACGGGCCGGGCATTGCGGTGCTGCCGATTAGCCAGGATGGCTCGCTTGCGCCGGCCACCGATGCGGTCGTGCCACCGGGTAAAGAGGGGCCATACAAACGGGAGCAGGGTCTCGGCGCGCATCCGCATCAAGTGGTGTTCGATCCCGGCGGGCGCTTTCTGCTGTCTCCCGACAAGGGCGTGGATGCGACACACATTTACCGGCTTGATCTGGCGAGTGGCAAGCTGGTGGCGAATGATCCGCCGTTTGTAAAATCGCGCTACGGTGCAGGGCCGCGACATTTGTCGTTTCATCCTTCGCGGCCGTTTGCGTATATGGTTAACGAGCTCGATTCTACGGTCACCACCTATCAGTGGGACGCGGTGCGCGGCACTTTGACGCCGGTGCATATCATCACCACTACACCGGCTACGTTTGTGGGCGACAACACCGGCGCGGAGATCGCGGTTGCGCCATCCGGTAAATTTGTTTATGTGTCGAACCGTGGACACAACAGCATTGCGGCGTTTGCTGTGGATGCCCAAGACGCCACGCTTGCCCCCGTTGGATGGGAGTCGACACAGGGCAGGAAGCCGCGCTTTTTCGCGCTCGACCCCGCCGGCGAAAACTTGTACGTGGCGAATGAAGACAGCGATACCATAGTGGCGTTCAAACTGGACGCGGCGAGTGGCAAGCCCGTGCCCACGGGTTTGATTATTACTACCGGCTCGCCCTCGTGCATCGCTTTCGCCTCTTAGTCGTCAAACAAAAACATCAATAAAAACAAATACCTACTTAAGGACTTCAATCATGGATCTGGAACTCAAAAACAAAGTTGCCATTGTGGGCGGCGCGAGCAAGGGCCTCGGCCGCGCGTGTGCGCAAGTGCTGGCGGAAGAAGGCATGAAAGTGGTGATGTGCAGCCGTAGTCAGGCCGATCTTGAACAGGCGGCGCAGGATATCCGCGCCAAAACCCGCGCTGACGTATTCGCGTTTGCGGGCGACCTGGAAAAAAACGAAACCATTCAACAATTGTTTGCCGCTACCGCCGAAAAATACGGCCGCATCGATGTGCTGGTGAGTAACTCGGGTGGCCCGCCATTGGCGAAATCCATAGATGCGACCGAGGAACAATGGGCCACCGCAGTGCAGCGCTCGCTGTTTTTTTTCGCGCGCATGTCGCGCGAGGCGCTGCCGCATATGCGTGCGCAAAAAGGCGGACGCATCATCAACATCCTCGCCAGCACGGTGTATCAGCCGATACCGAATCTGGCGCTGTCGGGCGCCACGCGCATGGGCGTGGTGGCGTTTGCGAAAAGTCTCGCCGATGAAGTCGGGCGCGATGGCATATTGGTGAACAACGTGTGTCCCGGCTCATTGCTGAGCGAACGCATGCTTGGCAACGTCACCGCACGCGCCAAGGAGCTGGGCATCTCATTGGAGAAAGCGCTGGAAGAGCGCGCCAAGGAAACGGCTGTTGGCCGCATTGGCGATCCACGCGAGTTGGCGAATCTGGTGGCGTTTCTGGCATCGGGCAAATCGAGCTACATCACCGGCACCACCATACGTGTCGATGGCGGGCTGGTGCGCTCGGTGCTGTAACGCCTATTCGCGCAATTCAAAGACCATCATTCCGGCGCAGGCCGGAATCCAGTGGGTGCATCCATGCGAAGCATCTCGAATCATGATCCTACGGATCGGATTACGTACTGGATTCCGGCCTGCGCCGGAATGACGGGAGTAATGCGCGCCCTGCCTCTGTTCATCGTTGAGTGGTAACTTTTCCAGGATCAATTAACGGATAGTAAAATGAAAATCACCAAACTCGAAACCTTCGTCGTCGATGGCGGCTGGCGCGCATGGACTTACGTCAAAGTCGAAACCGACGAGGGCATCACCGGCTGGGGTGAATGCTCGGATACGCGTGTGCCCCATGCGGTGTGTGGCGCGGTGCGCGATTTCTCAACCCTACTCATAGGACAGGACCCGCGCGCGTACGAGGCGCGCTTTATCGACATGGCGCGCATGACGCGCTCCAGCTCCGGCGGCATCGTGGCGCGGGCGATGGCGGGCATTGAATGTGCGCTGGTGGACATTGCGGCGCGAGCGCGCAATATGTCGGTGGTTGAGCTCCTCGGCGGGCCGACGCGCGACAAGGTGCGCCTCTACTGGTCGCACTGCGGCACCACGCGCGTGCGCCATCACGAGCTGGTGGGCGCGCCGCCGATCAACAGTTGGGCCGACGTCACTGCGCTGGGCAAAGAAGTCGTCGCGCGCGGCTTTACCGCGCTCAAAACCAATATTGTGATGCCGGGCCAGAACGGCACCTGGTTCAGCGGCTTTGGCGGCTATGGCGTCACCATGGGGCCGACCGATGATTGGGCGCCGAATGGACTGATCGCGCATATCGAAAAACACATCGGCACTCTGCGCGATGCGGTGGGCCCGGATGTTGACATCAACCTCGATCTCAATTGGCATTTCAAGCCCGAAGCGTGCATGCGCATTGCCAAGGCGCTGGAGCCATTCAACCTGCACTGGCTGGAGATCGACACCATCGATGCGGACGCGCTGGCGCAGATCAAGCAATCGACCAGCACGCGCATTTGCACGGGTGAGACGCTGATCCACATGAACGGGTATCTGCCATTTTTTCAACGCCACGCCGCCGATGTGTTCATGATCGATGTGCCGTGGAACGGCATAGCTCAGAGCAAAAAGGTCGGCGATCTGGCGGCGACGTTTCAGCACAACGTAGCCCCCCACAATCACTACAGCCATCTTTCCACGCACATGAGCGCTGCTCTGTGCGCGACGCTGGGCAATGTGCGCATCATGGAAATCGACATCGACGACGTGCCGTGGAAAGACGAACTGGTGACCCACGCGCCGGAGATTATCGCCGGCCACATGACGATTCCCCAGGGGCCGGGCTGGGGCACGGCGGTGAACGAAGCCGTCGCGCGCGCGCATCCGTGGGATGCCGGCAAGACGTTGCACACCAAAAATCTGTCGCCGGCAAAGCGTTTTTAAGCTGCAGCGCTAATCCGGCATGAAGGCCAGTTGTTGGTCCGGCTCCGAGATGATGCTGCTCACCCATTCCACGTCGGGAACACAGCCGCCGGAAATGTCGAAAATGATATAGCCGTCGACAGACAGTTGAATGGCATTGATGCTGACGGGGCTTAACGCGCCGCCGAACAATTGATGCTCGATAAAACTTTTAGCCACGCGCAGCTTTGCCATCCGTCGACTCCTGTCAATCAGCGCTCATCTCGACGCGCCCTATCATCCGCAATCAAACGCCACAGTACGGTGATTGTCAATTCAGGCTTGACTATACCCTGGCGCTGACGGAAGCTTCCGCCTCCTGATGTAACCACTCACCGAGCGAATATTGACCATGGAACGCAAGAAAGCCAGTGATTTTCCACCGCAAGTACTCAGACTGTTTGACGGCTACGTGCATGGCAGCAAGAGCCGCCGTGAGTTTCTGGATGAGGCGGCAAAGTTCGCCGTGGGCGGTGTGACAGCTGCGGCTATGCTGCAAAGTCTGCAACCCAATTTTGCGTGGGCGCAGCAGGTCAAACAGGATGATCCGCGCATCAAAACCGAGTATCTCGAATACGACTCGCCGCAGGGCCACGGCAAAATGCGCGGCTATTTAGTCACGCCCGCGAAGGCCAGCGGCAAGCTGCCTGGGGTGTATGTGGTGCACGAGAATCGCGGCCTTAATCCGTACATTGAAGATGTGACGCGTCGACTCGCACTGCTGAATTTCGTCGCGTTTGCACCCGACACCTTGTTTCCGGTGGGCGGCTATCCCGGTGATGAAGACCAAGGCCGTGCGCTCTTTGCCAAGCAGGATACGAAAAAGCGCATCGAAGATCTGGTGACGGGTGCCAGCGTGTTGAAGGCGCGAGCGGAATGCACCGGTAAAATCGGCGCGGTGGGATTTTGCTTCGGTGGTGGCATCGTCAATCTGCTGGCGACGCGCCTGCCTGATCTCGCGGCCGGCGTGGCCTACTACGGCGTGCAAGCCGCGGCCAGCGATGTGCCGAAGATCAAGGCGGCGCTGATGATCCAGAATGCGTCGGACGACCCGCGCATCAATGATGGCTGGCCGCCGTATGAAGCCGCTTTGCAATCCCACAAGGTGCGCTACGAGCATTTTAGTTATCCCAATACGCAGCACGGTTTTCACAACGATACCACGCCGCGCTACGACGAAGCTGCGGCCAAACTGTCGTGGCAGCGTACGGTGGAGTTTTTCAACAAGCATTTGCGATAAGGATGGTTGCAATGGATAGCACCGAGCACAACACAAGCGTCACCGGCTCCCGCGCGATGGTGGATGCGCTGCTGCGCGAAGGCATCGATCACGTCTTCGGCATCCCGGGCACGCAAAACCTGGCGTTCCTCGACGCGCTGCGCGACACGCCGGAGATACGCTTCATCCTCACGCGCCACGAGCAGGGTGCGGCGTTCATGGCGCTCGGTTTCGCGCGTGCGCGCAACGCGCCTGCCGTAGTCACTGCGACTGAAGGTCCGGGCCTCACCAACCTGGTGACCGCGATTGCCGCGGCGAACAAAGGCAACGTGCCGCTGATCAGCATCTGCGGTGTGCAGGAAAGTGAGATGCGCGAGCGCGACGCGACGCAGGATCTAGACCAGATACCGTTCATGCGTCCGATCACCAAGTGGGCGTACAGCATTCCCTATCCGCAGCGGATACAGGAGATGGTGCGCAAAGCGTTTCGCGTGGCGCTGACCGAGCCGCAAGGCCCGACACATCTCGAAGCGCCTAACGAAGTGATGTTGCAAAAAGTAAAGGTCGAAGCCATTGCGCCCGCCGCTTATCGCGCCACCGTGCCAGCGGTGTGCGACCCCGCGCAACTCGATGCGGCGTGGGCACTCATCGCCAAGGCCGAGCGCCCGCTGTTCGTGATCGGCCGCGGCGTGATGAAAGAAAAGGTTATTGGTGAGATGGAAAAACTCGCCACCGCGAGCGGCATTCCGGTGGCGGTATTGCAGTATGCACCCGATGGATTTCCCTCCACGCATGCGCTGGCGCTGGGGCCGCTGGGGCGCAATGGGTTTTCGAGCGCCAATAAAAATGCGCCGAAAGCCGATGTGATTGTCGCCATCGGCTCGCACTTCGATGTGTTCTCGACCATGTACAAGTACGGCGTGTTCAACGCCAACGCGAAAATCATTCACCACACCGCCGCGCCCGGACAAATCGGCATCATATTCCCGGTGGAAATGGGCGTAGCAGGCTCTGCCACGAGCTTCATCAAAGGCCTCGCCGAGCGCGTGGGCGCGTCGCGCGCGCCGGGTTTACGTAAATCGTGGGTCGATGTTGCCAAAGCACGTGCCGATTTCGATGCCGAGTTGAACGCCGTGTTGAAACCCGACGCAGTGCCGATCCAATCACAGTGGGTTGCGCATGTGATACGTAAAGTGTTGCCGGAAAACGGCATCTGCGTGGTGGATGCCGGCAACGGCGGCAAACATGTGCGCAGCTACTTCAAGAGCTACGAGCCGTTTACGTTTATGTGTATCGACGACTGGGCGTCAGTCGGCGGATCGTTCCCGATAGCACTCGGCGCCAAGCTCGCATGCCCTGAGCGGCCGGTGATTTCCGCCTCGGGCGACATGGGCATCATGTGCAACATCGGCGAACTGGAAACCGCGGTGCGCGAAAACATCCCGGTGGTGCATGTGATCTTCAACGACGAGGGTCTCGGCAACGAGCGTGCGTTCCAGAACGAACACTTCGGCGGGCGTTTTTTCGCGGTGGATTACAAAAACCCCGACTTCGGTGCCCTGGCAAAAGTGTTCGGTGCCTACGGCGAAAGAGTGACCAAACCCGGTGATCTCGAAGGCGCAATCCAGCGTGCGCTGGCGAGCGGAAAACCTGCACTAATCGACGTGATGATTGACCAGAATACGCTGGCGCCGGTGGTGTTTAAGCAGTAGCAAAAATTCAGCTCCGTCTCTTGCGTGCAGCCGCAGCCACCCGCGGCAACAGGCTGGGGTGCAACACGCCGAGTTTGGGCGTTTGTCCGTAAATTGCACCGGGCGCGGGCGCGAACCATGCGTCGTTGTAGGGCAAGAATACCGAGCGCTGCGTGTTGAACTTGGTGGGGTAACTCAACCCCGACAAAGCGTATGCGCCGCCGTCATGGGGTGTAATCGTAAATTCGCCGGGATACAGTGGGTTGAGCTTTTGGCTGATGCCATAAATAACTTCAACCGCAGGCTCGCCACGCAACACGCCCACATCAATCACCAACGCCGGACGTGACTTCGGGCCGGGCTGGACAAATCCTTCATACGGAAACCAGCACCATACGATATCGCCAATATCCGGCAGCGCGAAACGTCGAACTGCCATTAGTAGAGACGCTGGCGCGAGCGGGTAAAGCCTTGCTGCGGCGCTTGTTTCTCGATGGCGCGATATTGGTCGTCAGTCAGCGGACCGTTGTCCATCTCATAACGTGGCAGCGTTTGCCGCGCCAGTTGCGCCAGTGCCACGTGAATCACCTGAGTCTCGGAAACGCCTAGCGTTTCGGCGAGGCTGATCGCGGTCTCGCGCGAGACGCCCAGCGCCGAATCTTTTTCGCGATAGCGCAACAGAATGCCGGCAGTGGATTGCTTTTTGTGGCGGATGGCGGTGGGTTTTGCAGGCATGGCGATTTACTGAATTAGGCGTTCAATAAAATGATATCAAAAGTATATCACACACAACTAGAGGGAAGGTTTGCCAGTGATTGGGTATTGAGTAGCGGGGCCAAACCTTGCCGATATGCGCAAAAGATAGACGATAATGTGCAATTCTCACTGCTAACGGCAAGAAGGAGCATCTCATGGTTCGACGCGTAGTCACCGGCCACGATGAAAACGGCAAGGCCATCGTAGTTTCAGACGGGCCGGCGCCGTTTGTGATAACCAATCCGGCGCGCCCCGGTTACGTTTCCACCGACATCTGGCGTACCCAGGCGACGCCCACGCCGATTGTGGCGCAACACGCAGAACCCACGCTGGGGCCGCGGCGGCAGATGCCGGAGAAAAACGGCACCGTGCTCCGTATCAATCGCATCCTGCCGGAGACCAGCGAAATCCGTGACATGAGCCCGGAGCAATCGAAAAAACTGTTCGCTGCGCTCGGCAACGAGCAGGCATCGACCTTCGGCAGGAACGGGCGCCATCCGCTGATGCATCGCACCGAGACCATAGACTACGTGCTCATCCTCGCGGGTGAAATTTACTGCGTGCTTGATGACAGCGAAGTGCTGCTGAAAACCGGCGACATGATGATTCAGTGCGGCACCAATCACGCCTGGAGCAACCGCTCCCATGCGCCCTGCGATATTGCGTTTATCCTCATCGACGGCAAGTTTGATCCGGCGTTGGCGGGCACGCTGGAAGGGCACTAGGACCCGTTGACGCGGAATAGAGACCGCGCCTGTTTCCAAGATAGACGGAGTAACACTATGAGCACATCCTGCCCACGCGTTGCCCTGCTCGGCATGCATCTCGAGAGCAATGCGTTTGCTCCGCTATCCACCGAGGAAGATTTCCGCAATTCCTGTTACTTCGAGGGCGCAGCGATGCTGGCTGAAGCCGCCAAGCCCGCGCCCGCGATGCCGGGCGAGATTCCCGGCTTTGTCGAAGTCATGAACGCCAGCGGCCCGTGGGAGGCGGTGCCGATACTCATCACCGGCACCGAACCCGGCGGCCCGGCTGATCAGCGCTTCATCGATGCCACGCTCGCCCGCATGCGTGCGCTGCTCGCGGCGGCGGGGCCTCTCGATGCCATCTACATCTGCAACCACGGCGCGATGACGGCATCCGCCGTCGAAGACCCCGACGGTGCGCTGTACGCGTTGGCACGCGAGGCGGCAGGCCCCCGGGTGCCGGTGCTGACTACCGTAGATCTGCACGCCAACATTTCGCGCCGCATGTTTGATTGCGCTGACTGCATCCTCTCCTACCGTACCAACCCGCATGTCGACCGGCGCGAGCGTGGTGAGGAGGCGGCTATGCTGATGCGTCGTCTGCTTGCCGGCGAGCGCTGGCAGAAGACCTTCATCCGCATGCCGATCATGCCGCCGTCGGTGACACTGCTCACCGCGCGCGGCGCCTATGCCGACATGATCGCCGAGGGCCAGCGGCACATCAGCCCTGATCTGCCGGTGGTATCGATACTTGGCGGTTTTGTATTTAGCGACGTGCGCGAGGGCGGTATCACAATTCTGGTCTACGGCCGCGGCGACCAGCCGAAGGCGCTGGCGCAGCAGCTCGCCGCATTCGCGTGGGCCGAGCGCGAGCGTTTTCGCGTGCAGCTCACGCCGCTGAACGAGGCCATCGCGCGCGCCGCGCAGGCGGGCCGCGCGGGCGAGCGTACGGCGGTGTGCCTCGCCGATGTCGCCGACAATCCGGGCGGCGGCGGTCGCGGCAACACCACGGATATTGTGGAGCAGCTCCTGGCCGAACGCGTCGAACGCGTGCTGCTCGGTAACTTCGTCGATGCCGCGGCTGCGGCGCACTGCCATGCGGCGGGGGCAGGTGCCAGCGTGCAACTGACACTCAATGCAGGGCGCGCGGATGTCTACGGGCGTGCTGTCCCCATCGTAGCAACTGTGCTCGCGCTCTCCGATGGTGTGGTGGTCGGGCGGCGCGGCGTCTATGCGGGCCGCACCGTGCACCTCGGGCCGTCCGCGGCCATCCGCGTCGGCGGCCTCACCATGGTCGTGTGTACACGCCGCATCCAGTGCGCCGACCCGGTGTTCTTCGAGACTTTCGGCCTGGACATCGGCGACTTTTCTTCGTTGGTGGTGAAATCGCGCGGTCACTTTCGCGCCGGTATCGACACCTGGTACCCCGACCAGCGCATCATCGAGGTCGATGCCGCGGGTCTGACCTCCCCCGTGCTCGAACGGTATAGGTGGAAGCGCATGCCGCGCCCGGTATGGCCGCTGGATCCCGATACCCGCTGGCAGGCGCCTGCGATAGGTGAACTTTAAATCAACAATAGTTACCCTGGCAGTTTGATGTAAGCGAAGTTGTCGCTGCCGGGAACGATAGCAACGCCGTGATCGTGGCTCTCGTGGCCATGATCGTGGCCGCAGGCCTGATGGTATTGCAGGGCGAACATGCGGGATGTCTCCGCAATGGCGTCCTCAGGGCCGACCGCACGCACGTGGTTGGCGCCGCAATGCAGGCATTTCATGCGTCCCAGGCCACTGAGCCCCGCAGACACTTCGCGCGGCAAAGCCCACTTGATACGAATTTTTTTGCCGCACTCGGGGCAGTTGGCGGCGGACGGGAACAACGGCTCTGGTTTACTCATGGCTTTTCTTTCTGGGTTCGGCAGCGGTGCTTGGATTATGCGCGCACTATAGCGCGATTCAATCCGTCGATCTAACCTTGGGTATGCTCTGGCTGAACTACCGATTCTCTTCTACACTGCGGTCAATGTGGGCCTCAACCTTCCCGGGAGATACGTCATGAAAATCAAAGCGGCGAATGGCATTGCGCGGATACTGAAGGCGGAGGGCGTGCCATGGGTAAGTTGCTTTCCCACCAATCACGTGAACAATGCGCTCGGCGAGGAGGGCATGCCGATCCTGATGATGGGCGAGGAACGCTTCGCGGTGGCGGTTGCCGATGCGTTTTCGCGCGTGACCTGCGGCAAGCGCATCGGCGTATGCACGGTGATGGCCAACCTCAATGCGGCGGGTATCCAGATGGCGTATGGCGCCATCGCGCAGGCGTGGGAGGATTCTTCTCCGTTGCTGGTCATTACCGAGGGCGTGAGTCAGGGCGCGAGCCGGCACACGCATTACAACATGGCCGAGGCGTTAAAGCCGGTGACCAAATGGGTCGGCACCATCGATCGCGCCGAACTGGTGCCGGACTATATGCGCCGCGCCTTTACCCATCTGCGCTCGGGCCGGCCCGGCCCGGTACTGCTCATTGTCCCGCGCGACCTGGGCGAATACGAGGAAACGCAACACCCTTATGTGCCGGTGAAAGGCTGGCGCGCTGGTCCCGATCCGGACGACGTCAAGTCGGCGGTCAAAGCATTGCTGGCCGCAAAGGACCCGCTGTTTTATGTCGGTGAAGGGGTCTACTACGCCGATGCCACTGCCGAGTTGCTGCAGTTTGCTGAGATGGTGCAGGCGCCGGTGCTCACCACGCTCAAGGCCAAGGGCACTTTCCCCGAGAATCATGCGCTGTCGGTGGGTGTGCGTGGCTCGCATGCCGCGCATTTTCTGAACAAATGCGATCTCGTGTTCTCGATTGGGTCCAGTCTGTTTCCCAATCGTTTCAGTCACGCGATTCCCGAGCCGGAGAAGAAGGTGATTGTGCAGTGTACGGTGGACATGCTCGACATCAACCGCAGCTACGAGACGCGTCACGCGGTGATCGGCGATGCCAAGCTCACGCTGCGCGCGCTGATCGACGAGTTTTCGAAGCAGGCCGGCGGCGCGCGCAAGAACGCGGCGCTGGTCGAAGAGGTGCGTGCAGCGAAGCAGGTGTTCCTCGACCAGTTCCGTCCCTTTATGGCGTCGGATGAAAAGCCGATGAATCCCTACCGCGTTATCGGCGGCCTGATGCAGGTGCTCGACCCCAAGGCGTCGTTTGTCACCGCAGACTCGGGCAGTACGCGCGATCAAACCAGCACCGTGTACGAGACGCAGATCCCGCGTGGCCACCTCGGCTGGGGCAATGTGTCGACGCTGGGCTTCAGTCTGGCGGGCGCCATCGGCGCCAAGCTCGCTTATCCCGACCGGCAGTGCGTGTGCATCACCGGTGACGCGGGCGTGTGCTACATGATGGGCAACTTCGAGGCGCTGACGCGTTACAAAATAGGCATCACCGTCATCCACATCAACAACGGCGGTTATTCCGGCTACGGGCCTGGATTTTGGGGAGGAGGGCACGATCCCCACACCTGGAAAGTGTCCGATCACGGCACCGCCTGCATGGCGGCGATGGCGCGCGCTGTCGGCTTTCACGGTGAGGATGTCACCGAGCCGTCGGAAGTCATCCCCGCGTTACAGCGTGCGCTCGCGGAAAACGCGAAAGGCCGCCCGGCCTTTCTCGAGTTCATCTGCTCGCATCATCCGGTGCATGGCGGCTGGGTGGGGCGCGGTTGAGCAGGGGGCGCATTACAACGTCAGGCCCGGGATGGCGAGCGCATCCTGGGTGAGATGCTTGACGACGTAGTCATAGGCGTCATCCACCGAGTCGGTGCGATGCACCAGCGACACATCGGCGGCGTTGATCATGCCGTGGCGCACCAGCGCGTCGAAATCGACGACCTGGCTCCAATACTCGGTGCCGAACAATACTATGGGCATGGGCTTTTTCAGCTTGCGCGTTTGCACCAGCGTGAGTAGCTCAAACAATTCGTCGAGCGTGCCAAAGCCGCCGGGGAACACGATCACGGCTTTGGCGAGGTAGTAGAACCAGAATTTGCGCATGAAAAAATAATGGAAGCGAAACGCCAGCCCGCGTGTGATGTAGGGGTTGTCGAATTCCTCCATCGGCAGCGAGATGGTAAGGCCCACATTCACGCCGCGCGCTGCGGAGGCGCCGCGGTTCGCGGCCTCCATGATGCCGGGGCCACCGCCGGTACACACCACGAAGCGTTTTTTGATGCTGTCGAGCGCCTTGGACCATTGCGTCAGGCGCAACGCGAGGCTGTGCGCGGCCTCGTAATACACCGACATTTTGAGTGCCATTTGCGCGGTGGTGAGGTCGCCGCCTGATTTACCATCAGCCTCCGCCTTTTTGAGCGCGGCTTCGGCGTTCTCGCGTGACAGTGTACGCGCGGAACCCATGAACACGATGGTGTCCTCGACATGCTCACGGTCAAAGCGGCTTTTCGGTTCGAGGTATTCGGCGAGTATGCGCAACGCGCGTCCATCGCGGCTGTTGAGAAACGCTGCATTGCTGTAGGCTTTGGGTATGGCGTTGGTCATGTGGATTCCTGTGCGGGTTCAGCAGATCAATAAATCATAGCAGAGCAGAAGGTAGTATAAGTGTTTGTTTTTATTTATTTTTTGGCCATTCAACTATCGTGTTGATCGATGCTCATCGCGAAATTGAGTGTGTGCAATCCAGGTTGCGCATGTCAGGCCCACAGAAAACTCTGATCGAAAGGTGGTGAACATGAACACGGCTATCAAAACTACGTTGGCATCTTTAATTTTAGCGTGCAGCCCTGTGGCAGCCGGGCCTGCTGCTGCGCAGAGCTACCCGGCCAAGCCCATACGCATGATCGTGCCGTTCGGCGCCGGCACGCAAACCGATGTACTGGCCCGGCTCATCGGGCAGAAGCTCACCGAGGCATGGGGGCAGCAGGTGATCATCGAAAACCGGCCCGGTGCTGCTGCGATCCTGGGTACCGAACTTGCCGCGAAGGCCGCGCCGGATGGCTACACACTGATGATGAACGGCACCGGCGCCCTCGCCATCAACCCGGGGCTGTATGCGAAACTGCCGTATGATCCGGTGCGCGATTTCGCGCCGATCACCAAGCTGGTGATCGTGACACAGACGCTGGTGGTGCATCCCTCTTTGCCGGCAAAATCGGTGCAGGAATTCATCGCTATCGCAAAAGCGCGGCCGGGGCAGCTCAACTATGCGTCGTTCGGCAACGGCACGGTCAACCACCTGACCACGGAAATGCTGCAGAGCGCAGCAGGCATCCGGCTCGGCAACAATGTGGCGTTTCGCGGTAGCGCCGATGCGAATATTCAGGTGATGAGCGGCGAACTGCCGGCGATGTTCGATTCGATGACCTCGGTGCTGCCGCACGTCAAATCCGGCAGGCTGCGCGGCCTGGCGGTGTCGAGTGCTGCGCGCTCGCCGTTCCTGCCCGCACTGCCGACGATAGCCGAGTCAGGCTATGCGGGGTTCGCGGTGGCCGGCTGGTCCGGCGTGTTTGCGCCGGCGAAGACGCCCGATGCGGTGCTGGATAAAATCGACCGTGAATTGATTGCCGTGCTCAAGAGAGCGGAGATCAAAGAACATTTCAATCAGCTCGCCTTTGTGCCGGCCAGCGAATCGCGCGAGGAGTTCAGGCGCCACATGGTTGCCGAGACCGCCAAGTGGGCCAAGGCGATCAAGGATTCGGGGACGAAGATCGATTGACGCAGCATGAGCGCAAAAGGGTGCGCCGGTGGCATAGAGAATTACAGAAACGCGCCGGCGCGTTGAAAATCGCGATCCAGGTTTGCCATTTCCCGGCCGGCTGACCATGTATGCGAAAATAAGCGCATGCCGCCAGCAAAACCACGACAGCGCCTGGGATTTTTCACGCGCTTACTCGATCAGGCGACCCCGGCCGAGCGCTATCGCCTGGGCACCGAGCAGATTGTCCATGCGGAAGCGTTGGGCTTCGATGCAGCTTGGGTTGCCCAGCACCATTTCCATGAACCCGAGGGTGGCCTGCCGGCGCCCCTCATCTTCCTGGCGCAGGTCGCCGCGCGAACCTCGCGCATCCGCTTGGGGACCGCCATCATCACCCTGCCGCTGGAGCTGCCGATCCGGGTGGCCGAAGATGCGTCGGTGCTCGATATCATGTCGGGGGGGCGCCTGGAGGTCGGCGTGGCGCCCGGTGGCAACCTGAGCATGTACACCGCCTTCGGTCTGGACAGCAACGAGCGTCACAGCCTGATGGCCCATCACCTCGATCTCATGCGCGATGCGTGGGCCGGCCGCGCGCTGCCCGGTGGGGATAGTCTGTACCCGGTGAACCCCGGGCTGGCCGACCGAATCTGGCAGGCGACCTTCAACCTGGACGGCGCGCAGCGCGCCGGGCGCGCCGGCGATGGCCTGATGCTGTCGCGCAACCAGCCGCGCGAGCAGGGCCCGGGGCGACTGACGCTGGACCAGATTCAGAACCCGCTGATAGACGCCTATCTGGAAGCGTTGCCGCCAGGCCGGGAGCCGCGCATCCTGGCGTCGCGCACGGTGTTCGTGGCCGACGATCGCAAGGAGGCGCTGCGCTTCTGCGAAGCCGGCTTTCGCGTCTACGGCGCGAGGCGGGCCGGCCTCAGGCGCATGCCGGCGGGCGCCTCGGTCGAGGAAGCCATCGCCGCGCTCGACATCCACACCGGCGTTCCCGAGGAGGTCATCGCCTCGCTGCAGGCCGACAGCGCTTTAGCGCGCGCGACCGACTGGAGCGTGCAAGTGCATTCGATCGATCCGCCGCATGCTTACATCCTGCGCTCGATCGAGCTGATGGCCCAGGTCGTGGCGCCCGCGCTCGGCTGGCAACCGGCCGCTGCCGCTGGCGTCTAGCGCAATCCCGCTCGCTGCCGAGGTCTGCAATAAATCGAAGTTGCCGTATCATAGAAGCAAGGGCACCTCTAAAAATCCGTCACACCGGCGAAGCACGCCCCGGACCCCGATCCGGGGGCCGGTGTCCAGGTTGTTGATTTTGCTGGATTCCGGCTTTCGCCGGAATGACGAAGCGGGGATTTTTAGAGGTGCCCGCAATGTCGCCACGCTATTCGAGGGCTCAAGCCATGTCCAGCACGCTGTCACACGCACTGACCTCTGCTAACGACTATGAGCGCATCTGCGTCTCGCCGATCGCCGGCGCGCTGGGTGCCGAGATCAGTGGCGTCGACATCAGCCGCCCTATCGACGGCGCGACCTGCGCCGAAATTCGACGTGCCTGGACCGAGAACCTGGTCATCTTCTTTCGCGGCCAAGCGCTCGATGACGACGCCCTGATTGCCTTCGGCCGCCGCTTCGCGCCGTTGTTCCGCCATCCCAATCTGCTGACGGCAGGACCTTATCCCGACATCGTGCGTATCCGCCGCATGCCGGGCGACAAGCAGATCGTCGGCGAGGACTGGCACACCGACACCACATGCATGGCTGAACCGCCCTGCGGCGCCGTGCTCTATGGCGTGGACGTGCCGCCCTACGGCGGCGATACGTTGTTCGCCAACCAGTATCTCGCGTATGAGACGCTGTCCGATGGCATGAAGGCGCTGGTATCGCGCTTGACCGCCGTGCATAGCGACATCACTGTTGCGGGGCCGCAGGCCGCCCGCAACAAGCACCGCACGAGCAAGGTGCGCGAGGATGCGGATTGGCGCGAGACCGTATCCGAGCATCCGGTCGTGCGCACGCATCCCGAAACCGGCCGCAAGGCGTTATTCGTCAACCGATCCTATACACAGCATTTTTCGGGGATGACGGCCGAGGAGAGCGCGCCGCTGCTCGAGTTCCTCTGGCAGCACGCGACGCGCCCCGAGTTCACCTGCCGCTTCCGTTGGGAAACCGGCTCGGTCGCGGTTTGGGACAACCGCTGCATCCTGCATATCGCGGTCAATGACGTGTGGAAGTTTCCGCGCCTCATGCACCGCGTGCAGATGTGCGGCGACCGGCCGGTATAGAGCGGACCACGGCGTCACCCGGCCACAGTTCGGGGAGTACTGCACTGCGGGCGCGATCTGACGAAGTTTCCCTAGTCGACAATCCGCAGCCCGGTCACGACTTCGGGTACAAACTCGATGCCTAGGCCTGGGCCCGTAGGCACCGTAACCAGTCCATCCTTCACCTCGATCTGCGGGCCGTACCAATCCATCGAATGCTTCGGCAGCGCGGCTGCATACTCCATCTCGATGGGCAACTCTGGCAGCGTGGCGCAGAAGTGTGTCGTCAGTGCCTGGCGTGGACCCAGGTAAGGACTGTGCGGCGTTAGTGGCAGTCCGTAGTGCCTGGCGATGACGTTGGTGCGGTGGTTGCGGATGAAGCCGCCGTTGTAGAGCATGTCGGGCTGCAGGATATCCACGACGCGGTTGCGCGCCATGTACTCGAAGCGAGGCAGACTGGCATCCTGTTCGCCGCCGGCGACAGGCATGTCCAGAGCGTCGGCGACCGCTTTGGTTTCGCCCAGGTCTTCGAACGGGCATGGCTCCTCGAAGAACAAGACGTCGTGCTCCTTCAGTATCTTCGCGATTTCGAGGGCGTAACGTGCGTCGTAGGAGCCGTTGGCGTCCACGTAGATCTTCATTTCGCCGCCCCACGCTTGCCGGGCAAGCGCTATCAGGCGTTCGGTACGGCCGGGCGCAGCATCGGCGTTCCTGCTGAGGCGTCCGCCAATCTTCAGCTTCACTGCCTTCGCCTTCGTCTGCTCGATGCGCCGTCCGACCCACTCGACCTCTTCCTCCGCTGTTGTTTCGCGAATGAGGCTAGAGACGTAGACCGGCACCTGGTCGCGCTTGCGTCCACCGAGCAGATCGCCGATGGGTTTGCCGGTGGCTTTGCCGAGGAGGTCGAGGAGCGCTGCCTCGGCCCAGGCGACTGTTGTCCAGAACGCTGAACCGGCGTACTTGTAGTTCCACTTGTAAACGTAGATCTCATCGATCATCGTTTCCAGGTCGCGGGCATCGCGGCCCACGAAAAAAGGCAGGACCCTTTCCTTCAACATTGCAGTGAGGAAATGACTCCCCTCGTGGATCAAGACCAGTCCCTGCGCACCGTCCCTGGACCGCGCACGAAGGAAATAGATGTCTCTCCAGCGCACGAGGTCGATGCTTTCAATGATCACGGGCGTGCTGGATACGTTGTGAAGCGTGAAGAGGGGGCGATCATAGTCGGGTCGTGTCTGCGTGGTCATGGTCTCTACTCTGAATGGTGGAATCAGCATTGGCAGACTCCAGGGCATTTTCCAGCAATAGCAGGGTCAGCGCAACGATGTAATATTCGCTGATCTGAGGCGAACATTTGCAAAAGGAGCGTACCGATGACGCAGGACGATCTGCCCTTCGAAGGCGTAAAGGTTCTCGATCTGTCGCAGGGTGTGGCGGGCCCCTATTGCGGCATGCACCTGGCGCGCAACGGTGCCGATGTGATCAAGGTCGAGCCGACCGGTTCAGGCTGCTGGAGCCGGCAACTCGGCAGGCCCAAGGGCGATCACACGGCGCATTCGGTCGTCGTCAACCGCGCCAAGCGCTCGCTCTCTGTGGATCTCAAGACCGCTGAAGGCGTCGTGATCGTCCAGCGGCTCGCCAGGGAATGCGACGTCCTCATCCAGAACTATCGCGTCGGCAAGATCGACAAGTTCGGGCTCGACTACGAGAGCGTGAAGAAGTCCAACCCGGAGCTCATCTATCTCCACGTTACGGGCTTCGGCCCGAAGGGGCCGCGTGCCGATAACCCGGCGACGGACTCGGTGATGCAGGCCTATACGGGGATGATGTCGATCAATCGCGGCCCGACGGGCGTACCGCAGCGCATCGAGATGCTGGCGATCGACTTCTCGACCGGCCTCTACGCATTCCAGGCGGTTGCGGCCGCGCTCTACAAGAAGGCGACGAAGGGCCGAGGCGCCTACCTCGAAACCAGCCTGCTGGAGTCCGCGCTCGCCCTGCAGGAGGGGGCGATGATGGAAGCGTATCTGCAGGGCGGGACTGCCGAACCCATCGGCGCGCCGGTCGGCATGTTCAAGACCCGCGACGGTTTCATGAGCGTCAATGCGCGGCGCGACGAGCATTTTCGGCGCCTCGCCAAACTGATCGGCAAGAACGAGTGGCTCGAGGATCCGCGCTATGCCGATGCGCGTGCACGCGTCAAGCATCGCGACGAACTGATGGCCGTGCTGCGGCCCCTCTTCGAGACCAAGACCTCCGAAGAATGGATGGAACTGCTTTCGAGCATCGACATCCTGAAAGCCAAGGTCAATACCTACAACGACCTTTTCGCCGACCCGCAAGTGCAAGCGGTCGACGCGGTGCGCTGGGTCGAAAACGACACGCTCGGCCGCGTGCCCATGGCAACCCTCTGCGGGCAGCGACCGCCGGCGACAGGCGATCGTCTTGCTCACGCGCCGCACCTGGGCGAGCATACCCGCGAGATTTTGGGCGAGATGGGCTACGGTGCCGCCGACGTCGAAAAGCTTACCGCTTCAGGCGTGGTTGCCTGCTACGGGGGTTGAGGAAGTTAGCGGTGTTGGGCTTCGTTCCTCAGCGCCAACCTACATTTGATGTCCTTGTATGACCGGAACCGATCTTGTAGGTTGGCGCTGAGCGCAGCGAAGCCCAACGTTCGTGGTCATGCACCGCGTGCAGATGTGCGGCGACCGGCCGGTATAAAGCGGACTACGGCGAGCGCGCCAGCAGATCAACCCCATTCCGCGTTCAACGCGTCTATCGCCTGATCGACGTCCCGGCGCGAGTTGTAGCCGTGGAAGCTGAAACGGATGCGTCCCTGGCCGTTCCATGCCAGCACCCCGCGCCGCGCGATTCGCTCGACGATCGCTTGCGCGCGCGGCGATGAAACGCAAACGCTCGCACCATGCCGTGCCGGATCGGCCGGTGTGAGCGTTGGAATCCGCAGCGCTTTCAGTTGCTCCAGCATCGCCGTCGTCATGCCCTGGACGTGCGCCTGAACGTCGCGCACGTCGCAGGCGGCGAGATAGTCCAGCGCATCCGCCAGCACGTAGATCGAAGCGTGCGCGGGATTGCCGCGGGTGAAGCGCAGCGCATCGTCCCGGAGCGATGGCGGCTTGTCGTAGCTACGGGATCCAGGCTCGAAGGAGTACCAGCCCGCGGAAGCGGGCGACCACCCCGGCTGGCGCGCCCGGTTCCAGTACGCGACAGCAACGCCGGTGACGCCAAGCAGCCATTTGTAGCAGGCCGAGAACGCGAAGTCCGCGACCGAAGCCTCGATTGGCAGATAACCGGCCGCCTGGGTGAAGTCCACGACGAGCAGCGCGCCGACGCTGTCCGCGAGCGCGCGCAGCGCGGCAAGATCATGCCGTTCTCCGGTCAAGTACGAAACGTAACTGACACCGATAACGCGTGTGCGCGCGTCGATGCATTCGGCGTAGCGGTCTGGCCCGACTCCCCTTGCCTGCCGCAAGGTCACGCCCGGATTGCGGCGCGCCAGAAACGGTCCGACGACGGACGGATACTCGTTGGCATCGACAACGAGATTGTCTCCGTCATGCCAGTCGAGACTTTCTGCGACGATAGACACGCCCTCGGCGACGTTGCCGACAAATCCGATCGATGCTGCGTCCACTCCCCAGCAGTAAGAGAGACTGGCGCGGGCCCGGGCAATCTGCGCTTCCTGCGTGACCCGGCCGGCCATGCCGCTGCTCTTGTCACGGAGATAGCGGGAAAACGCGGTGGCATGGCGATGCAGACAGGCGCTCTCCCCGCCGGCGCAAAGATGGGCGATGCCATCGGCGATGATGAAATCCCCCGGATCGAACAGCGGCCCTTCGCGCATGCCGCTATGACGCAGCGACTGGGTCTAGAGCTCGCGGACCTGCACCTTACGCCACTTGATGGCGCCGCCCGCCTCCTTGCCATGGGCGCCGCCTTGGAGCGCAAAGGGACCGCTCAGGAACTTCGCATCTTTGATGACCGCGGTCTGGCGACCGTTCAACTCAATCGTGATGACGGAACCTTTCGCGGTGATGACGTACGTGTTCCACTGGCTGGCCGTCTTCGGATAGGGCGTCTCAACCTTGGCGAAATTCGGAACCCCGCCGGTCCCGTAATCGAGGCCCGCCGCCCGCTGGTCGTAGATGTTGGCTTCGTAGGACTCCGTCGCCGTGATCTTCGGCGGTGTTGTGATGCGGATGAAGATGCCGCTGTTCGTGTTGGTCTCGGCCCAGAATTCGGCGCGAATGACGAAATCGCGGTACGACTGCTTCGTAAGAAGGTAACCCGTGTTGGTTATCTTGTCGGCGACGATGGCACCACCCTCCGCGCGCCAGTTCGCACCGCCTACACGCGTGAAATTCTCGAGACCCTGCTCACCGTCTATGAGCGTGGTCCAGCTGGTTTCGGATTGGCCGCCCATCTGCGAACAAGCGGATACGGCGAGCACGATTGCCGCCGCGGCAAGTACGGTACGACGTTGCATCGAAATCTCCTACCTCTGAATGGGGTATCAATTCTTGCACCGGCGTGTAAGGAAGTCCAGCGTCGTGTGGAGAGGGTCCACTGCGGTAGTGCGAGTTCGGGGCTCACGTCGGAGCCCAGCTAGCCGCGGATCGCCTTCATCGCATCGCGAAAACCGTTGGCAAGAATTTCGACTTCGCTCTTGTACACCAGCAGCAACACGCCGGCTTCCTTCCACTGCTGCGCCTGTTCCTGGCTGCCGACCAGCATGGCGCAGGTCTTCCCGTGCTTCTTCGCGGCGGCAAGAATCAGGTCGCGCCGTTCATCGAGAACCTTGCCCATTTCCGGCTTGCCAAAGACGCCAAGGTTTTGCGCCAGATCGGTCGGGCCGAGGGTCAGCGCATCGATGCCGTCAGTGGCGGCGATCGCGTCAAGATCGTTGAACGCTTCGTCGGTTTCGAACATTACCGTAACGTGCACCTGGTCGTTGGCGAACTTGTTGCGCTCGACTGCAGGTTTGAATTCGTACTCGCTCGATGGGCTGGTGCCGGACATGCCGCGATTGCCGCGTGGCGCATAGTGCGCTGCGTCCGCGATCTCGCGAGCGTGAGCCAGGTTTTCCACTTGCGGGCAGTGCAGGTTCCACACGCCGCAATCGAGCAGCCGCGTGATCCATTCGCGGTTGGCATGGGGTGGGCGCACGGCGATGGGAAACTCGAGTGCACGCGCGAGGATCGCCATGTCGGCGAGACTTTCGATCGACAGGGCTGAATGTTCCATGTCGATGCGGGCAAAATCCAGGCCGGCGTTTTTCAACAATGTCAGGATTGCCGGATTGCGCACGAGGTTGACCCAGGTGCCGATTTGTAGCTCGCCGCGTTCGACAGCGGCCTTCATGGGATTGATATGCACGCGATCGTTCCTTTCGAGTCACAAGTCCATTGCGGGATGTCGTTGGTATGAACGGAAAATACGGGCGAACCCTCTCACTCCTGCGGATAGCGCCACGGCTTGTCGGGTTGCGTGGCGCTCTCGTCGATGGCCCATTGCGGCAGCGAGAGGCCCGGGCCTGCGTCGGAGAACACCATGCGCACGCGGGTGCCGATGCCGACTGTCTTGACGAGTTCGGGTGGTGCCAGCTTGCCGTCGGGCGTGACGAGGTTGCCGACCACGCGCAGGGCTTCGTCGGCGGTAGGCTTGCCCTTCTGAGTGTCGAGATCGACCAGCAGGATCAAGTAGGGCGTGTGGGCCTTGAATGCCGGCTGGATGGCGTGATGCACCTCCGTGTAGGCGTGCACCGCGCCCTTGCCCTCGACGGGCGCCCATGTGGCCTCGCGGCACATGCACCAGGGGCAGGCGGTGGTGGGCGGATAGCGCGTGAGCTTGCAGTCGTTGCACTGCTGCAGGTGGAAATTGTGCTCGGCGCAGTGCTTGAAGTACGCGACGTTCTCGCCGTCGAGCGCATCGAGCTTGAGACCCATTCCGAGATAATCGGCTGTGATGGACATAGTCTGGTCTCCTCTCAATCGCGCCGCATGACCATGGCCGATCCGGTACCCGGCATGGCCCAGCCGAGGTTGGCGGTCACCTCGCAATTCTTCACTTGCCGGCAGCCCCCTTCCTGATAGTCGTAGGTGTGCTTGCGCTTGCCGTCAGGGCCGACCGGGCAACTGTCGTCGACGTCGTGGCGCAGTTGGCGCACGTTTTCGATCACCATACTCATGCCGTGCGTGTAGCCCTCGCACTGATGGCCGCCGCTGGTGTTGTTGGGGCGCTTGCCGCCCAGCCGAATGGTGCCGTCGCTGACGTACTGGCCGCCTTCGCCCTTCTTGCAAAAGCCGTAGTCCTCGAGCTGCAGCAGGGTGGTGAAAGTAAAGGCGTCGTAGGAGCCGGTGACGTCGATATCCTGCGGGCCGACGCCGGCATTGGGCCACAGGATCTCGCGTGCGTACTTGCCGGCCACCGTCGAAATCGGTCCCGCCTGATAGTGCATATCGGCGCGTGGCTTGCACACGCGGCCCGCAACGGCGCGGATAAGCGCTCGGGGGTGGCGGGCGTCCCGGGCGCGGTCGGCGCTGGTGACGATGATGGCCGTGGCGTTGTCGGTCTCCACGCAGCAGTCGAGCAGGTGCAGCGGCTTGCAGATGATGCGGCTCGCCAGTACGTCCTCCACCGTCACGCGCTCCTTGTAGAACGCTTTGGGGTTGTTGGAGGCGTGTTCGGAGTGCGCGGCGCGCACTGCCGCCACCTGCGCCGGCGTGGTGCCGTAATCGTACATGTGACGCATGAAGGTGAAGCTGAAACTCTGCCCGGCGCTTTGCCAGCCGTAGGCGCGGGAATGCAGCATGTCGCCGGTGACCGGCGCGGCCGAGCGGGCCCCGGTGCCGCCGATGCGTACCTGGGAGTAGCCGTTCATGGCACGGAAGATAACCACGGTCTTGCACATGCCGGCCTCGATCACGCCCATGGCGATGCCGATCAGCGCTTCCGTCGACGAGCCGCCGCCGAACACATCCATGTAGAAGTTGAGGCGGATGCCGAGATCGCCGGCGATGAAGGGCGCGAAGGTAGAGTCGCCCGATTGGTAGGACAGCATGCCGTCGACGTCGGCGGCCATAAGCCCGGCGTCGAGGATGGCGTTGCGCACCGCCCAGCTGCCGAGCGCGCGGGTGGTCATGCCGGAGCCGCGCGTGTAGGTGGTCTCACCCACCCCCACGATGGCGTACTTGTCTCTGAGGTACTTCGGAGTGGAAACGTCCGTGTCGGCTGGCAGTGGCATAGTGCGATCCTCCTTGTTATCGGGGCTTAGCAGAGCCCGCTTCAGCCACAGGCGATGGTGACGGCCGCGCCCGAGCCTTCCGGCAACGGTAGCCCCCGCCAGGTTGCACCATCATCATCAGTGCTGAAGGTCTGCCCCTGACGCGTGACGCAATGGATGTGGGAGGGATGGTCAGGATTGGGGGCAACGCCCGTCATCGTGCTTTTCACCTCCACCCCGCGGTCGATCTGCGTCCACGTCGCGCCGGTATCCGCGCTCCGGTAGAGGCGTCCCGCGTGGCCACGGGAGGAATCGGCAACACAGGCAAACAGCGTGTGCGGATCCCAGGGTGCGACGACGATATCGCGACCATAGCGCAGGTGCGCTGCATGCTGACCGATATTCAGATCACGCCAATGCATGCCACGATCCTCGCCGCGAAACAGGCCCAGGCGCAGCGCGAGGAACGGCGTCTCGGGCGCCGCCGGGGAGACGCATATCGCATGCACGTCCAGCATGCCTTCGGCCTTGTCCTTGGTGAGCAGGGCGCTTTCCAGATGCGGCTGGCGCGACTGGGTCACGAGGTTGTCGCTAAGATCAGTCCAGGACTCCCCGCCATCGTCGCTGCGCATCGCGCCGTTTACTTCCATACCCGCCCAGATGACATCGGGGTATTGCGGCGCGATGCCCATGCGCATGATCCGCGACGCAAAGGCGCCCACCATGCGTTCCGCGATCTGGGGGCGCGGCATGCGCTTCCAGGTTCGGCCGCCATCGTCGCTGCGGTGCAGGCCCAAGGGCGCGGTGCCGGTAAGGATGGTCTGCGGATTCTTCGGGTGGAACAGCACGGACCACATCTGCTCGTCTCCATCGGGCGCCACGGCACAGGTCCAGGTGGTGCCGCGATCGTCGCTGCGCAGCAGACCCCTGCTGGTGGCGGCATAGACTACCGCCGGATCCCCGGGATGCACCGCGATCGCATGCACATGCGTGTCCTTGATCGCATCGCAGAATTCCCACGTGTCGCGGTCTTCGGGGCGGCGATACACGCCGCTGACCGATCCGCCCGTCCGGTTGGTGACGCCGACATAAACTGTGTTGGTCATCGCATGATCTCCCCATAGTTTCGTGATCTTTTCGCCGCTAACAACTAGTGTAGTGCTTCACACTCTGCGGCACTTATGCAACGGCACCAGAGAAACTCCTCCCCTTTCAAGGGGGAGGCTGGGAGGGGGATGGGGTAATGTCGCGCGAATGCCACTCCATCCCCACCCCAGCCCTCCTTGAAGGGGAGGGAATATCCCATGAATTGCGAAGCAGTACACTAGCCCCCGCGGGCGCGCAGCGAGTCCACATTGCCTGGCTGCATGCCCGGTCGATCAGATCGAAGTCTACCGCAGTTATCAGCCGCATTTGCGCAACCGTACAGAAACTTGGCAACGGTCGCAGTGTGTTGCTATCATGCCCGCTCCAGAACACCTCGTGCACTCTAAGTATATGAACTCTCAAGCGTAGAGATAAAGTGCGCGACGCAAGTCATAGTGAATCCAAGGAGGTTGCCGATGGCAGAACCGCAACGCGCGCGTCCTAAAGCGACGCCGGAGACCAAGCATTTCTGGGATGGGGCTAACGCCGGGGAGCTGCGTCTGCAGCGCTGCAACAAGTGCGCCAAGGTCTACTTCCCGCCGCGGCCCTTCTGTCCAGACTGCGGTCACCGCGAGGTGAGCGCGTTCAAGGCAAGCGGCAAGGGTTTCCTCTACAGCTACATCATCCATCATCGCCCGGCGCCGGGCTTCACGCCGCCCTACTCGATCGCGGTGGTCGAGCTCGAAGAGGGCCCGCGCATGATGACCAATATCGTCGATTGCCCGCAGACGCCCGAAGCGCTGCAGCTCGACATGAAAGTGCAGGTCAAGTTCGAGAAGATCGACGACCAGACCACACTCCCCCTGTTCGTGCGGACGGAAGGCTAACCATCATGCGCAGAAACCAGGTTGCCGTTGTCGGCGCGGCCGAAACCACCAAGCTCGGCGTCATCCCCGACATGTCGCAAATGCAGTTGCATGCGGACGCGGCATTGAACGCGATCGCGGATGCGGGTTTGACCCTCAAGGATATCGACGGATTTGCAACGGCGGTCGAGCAGCCGCAGCAGGTCTGTCACTATCTCGGGATTAAGCCGACCTGGGTCGACAATACATCGGTCGGCGGCTGCTCGTTCATGATTCACGTGCGGCATGCGGCAGCGGCCATCGAGGCGGGCCTATGCACGACCGCGCTGATCACACATGCGGAAAGCGGCAAGTCGGGCATCGGACGTACGCCGCGCCCGATCGCACCCGATAGCCTTAACGGTCAGTTCGAGGTGCCGTACGGCGTCACCACGCCGGCCAGCATGTTCCCGATTCCCGTGCTGCGCTATATGAAGACTTACGGCATCACGCACGAGCAGTTGGCGAGTGTGGCCGTGGTGCAGCGCGAGTGGGCGGCGAAAAACCCGCGCGCAACCATGAAGGATCCGCTCACGGTTGCCGACGTGCTCAACTCGCGCATGATCGCCTATCCTTTGCGTATCCTGCAGTGCTGTCTGGTGACCGACGGCGGCGGCGCGCTGATTCTGACCAGCGCTGATCGCGCCAAGGATTTCCCCACCAAGCCGGTCTACATCCTCGGCACGGGCGAGAGCGTGGAGACGCCGATGGTGAGCCAGATGGAGACCTTCAATTCCTCACGTGCATTCAAGGTGGCAGGACCGCTGGCATTCCGGGAGGCGGGTATCACCCACCAGGATGTCGATCATTTGATGATCTACGACGCCTTCGCGCATCTGCCGCTGTATGGCTTGGGCGACCTCGGCTTCATGCCGCACGAGGAAACCGGCAAATTCATCGCTGACGGCAACACGCGTCCCGGCGGCAAGCTGCCACTGAATACGAACGGCGGGGGCCTCTCCTATATGCACTCGGGCATGTACGGTATGTACGCACTGCAGGAAAGCGTGCGGCAAATGCGCGGCATCGCCCCTGCACAGATCCCGAATGCAAAGATCTCGGTGTGCCATGGGGTCGGCGGCATGTTCGCAGCCTCAGGCACCATCATCTTCACCAACCAGCGCTGAACGCCGGACTCACGCCGCCTCGCGGCTAAAAGCGCAACGCCCGCAAGCGCGGGCGTCGGGCGGGAAGTTCTTCTTTCTTTAGCGGCTATAAGTTGACAGGCAAAAGGCAAGACCTGACCCTCTTCGCTCTTGATGCATTGGCGGGGTCAGGTCTTGCCTTTTGCCTCCAGCTTTGCGATCAACCATCACCCGTGATACGGAAAGCTCTGCGGCTGCGACTACGGAGATCACAATTTGTGTATGCCCGCCGTCGCGATACGCGTGAAGAATTGAGCCAGCTCACGCTGCGGCCTTCCCCATTCACGCAGGGCTGAGTGCTTAGCTGAGAGCAAAACCCGCATAGCCGTTGGCCGCAACCGCGTTGCATTTCTCGACGTAGGGCGGAAAGCCAATATAGGGCATGAACACCCGCGGCTTTCCCGGAACGTTGGCGCCGAGGTACCAGGAATTGCAGGTCGGGAAGAGCGTGCCGTCCGCGATCCTGTTCACCTCGGCGACCCATGCGGCCTGCGCTTGCGGCGTGGCGTCGATGCGGCAGAGGCCCTTGCCGCGCAGATAGTTGATGCAATCGGCAATCCATTCCACGTGCTGCTCAATGGTCGGCAGCATGTTGGTCAGCACCGACGGGCTGCCCGGGCCGGTGACGATGAACAGGTTCGGAAAGCCCGCTACGCAGAGGCCCAGATAGGTACACGGGCCTTCGGCCCATGTGTCGGCGAGCCGCGCACCTGTCTTGCCGCGGATGTCGATGCGCGTGAGCGCGCCGGTCATCGCATCGAAACCGATCGCGTAGATGATGGCGTCGAGCTTGTAGGCCTCGCCGCCCGCGATCAGGCCATCGCGCGTGATGGCCTCGAGCGGCGCCTTGTTCAGGTCGATCAGCGTGACGTTTTCCCGATTGAAGGTCTCGTAGTAACCGATGTCGATGCAGAGCCGCTTGCCGCCGACCACCGTGCGCGGGCAGAGCGCCTCAGCGGTTTGCGGATCCTTCATCACCTCGCGGATGCGCGCGCGCAGGAAATCCGCGGCCGTTTCGTTCGCGCGCTTGTCGATCAGCAAATCGTTGAAGGTGCCGGTGTAGCACAGTCCGCCACGCTCCCATCGCTCGCGAAAGGCGCGCTCGCGCTCCGCGTCGCTGACCGCCAGCGCCGAGATAGCCGTGGTCGCGCAGAACAGTCCGTTGCGGCGCGTCTTGGCGAGCGCGCGCAGTGCCGGGTACTCGGCTTTGACCGCCGCCTGCTCGCGCTCGCTGAGCGGTGCGTTGCGCGCCGGCACGGCGAAGCTCGGCGTACGCTGGAAGACATAAAGATGCTGCGCCTGCCGTGCGATCAGCGGGATCGATTGCACCGCCGACGAGCCGGTGCCGATGATGCCGACGCGTTGCCCGGTGAAATCGACGCCTTGGTGCGGCCAGGTGCCGGTGTGATAGGCCGCTCCGGCGAACGTTGCGGTGCCCTTGAATTTCGGCTTGTTGGGCACTGAAAGACAGCCGGTCGCCATCACGCAGAACACCGCCGTGTGGCGCGCGCCAGTTTCGGTCTCGATCATCCAGCGGTTCGCGGCTTCGTTGAACGTCGCGGCGGCAACGCGCGTATCGAACTGGATGTCGCGGCGCAGGTCGAAGCGATCGGCCACATGATTGGCGTAGCGCAGGAGTTCGGGCTGCGCGGCGTAGCGCTCGCTCCACGCCCATTCCTGCTGCAGTTCGGGCGAAAACTGGTAGGAATACTCGACGCTTTCGACGTCGCAGCGCGCACCCGGATAGCGGTTCCAGTACCACGTGCCGCCGACGCTGCCCGCTGCTTCGAGCACGCGGACGGAAAATCCCATGCCGCGCAGCCGGTGCAGCATATAGAGGCCGGCAAAGCCTGCGCCGACCACGATGACGTCGAAGTCGGCGGCGCTGGCGCGGGCCTGCACTGAGGCCGCTGTGGTTTCAGCCAAGGTCGGCATAGATCGCGTCGCGTAAATCGCGGGTGTAGCGGCCCATCATGCCTTCGAGCGCTGTATTCGTCAGCGATACCACGCTCAGGCGCTGCACCGGATCGGTGAACCAGGTGTGGCCCCATACGCCGCCCCAGCCAAACGTCCCGGGCGACTGCGGGCTCGCCGCCGCTTGCGGATCGATCAGCAGCGAGCCGCCGAAGCCGAAGGCCCAGCCGGGCCCGCGGTTCGGGAGCGGCAAACTGCCGGTTTGCACCGTCATCATCGCGGCCGCGGTCGCGCGCGAAACGATCGGGGCGCCACCGGTGCGGATCGCCTCGATGAAGGCCAGCATGTCGGCGGCGTTGCCGACCATTCCGGCGCCACTGGAACGGAACGACGCGCTGTCGAACACGCGTGCCGGCGAAAGGCTGATGCCCGCAAGTCCCGTGTAGATCGGGATGCCTTCGGGAAAATGCACACGCTGGCCTTCGTCCGCAATGCGCAGTGGCGCCGGCTTGCCGTCGGCGTAGGGCGTGGCGAGCAGGTCGCGCTGCTGTGCGGTCAGGTCGAAGCGGATGGACGACAATTGCAGCGGCCCGGTCACGTATTTCGCCATCACGGCGTCGAGCCCCTGGCCGTCAGCGGCTTCGAGGACCGCGCCCAGCACGTCCATCGAAACCGAATAGGCCCAGCGCTCGCCCGGACGATAGGCGAGACCGGCGCGCGAAATACGCTCAAGTTCGTCGGCCATCGCGAGCCCCGGCTGGTCGAGCCCGTCGGACACGTGGGCGCGGTGATACGGCCCATCGCGCGGCTGCATGAAGCCATAGGAGAGGCCAGCCGTGTGCGTCAGCAGCTGGCGCAGCGAGAGGGTCGGAACCTCGCCGTTCGGCAGGGCGGGCCGGAAATGAGGCAAATAGCGGGTAACTGGATCGTGTTGCGCGATCTTGCCCAATTCCATCATGCGCAGCGCAGCCGCCGTGACCAGCGGCTTGGTCAGCGAGGCAAGCCGGAACACGGCGTTCTCGCGCATGGGAATGCCGCGCTCGCGGTCGGCGAGTCCGGCGGCGCGGCGGTAGATGATCTCGCCATCCCGCGCGACCAGCACAACCGCCCCGACGATGCGCTGCTCGTCGAGCGCGCGATCGAGCGCGTCGCCGACCTCAGGCATTGCTTTTGAAGGGGGTCAGGCCTTGCCTTTTGCCTATAGCTTTGCGATCCACCTGCGCACCCGTGATACGGAAAGCTCTGTGGCTGCGGCGATCGCAGTTTGTGTATGCCCGCCGTCGCGATACGCGAGAAGAATCGAGCCAGCTCACGCTGCGGCGCGCGCCGGCGCGTTGTCTTTGAGCAACGCTGCCGCTTCCCTTGCCACGCGCGTGCCCTCGAAGAAGCGCGGATTCTGCGTCCCCCACAGGCGCACCGCATTGCCGAAGACGAAGTCGCAGAAATCGCCTTCGGTGATGTGGCTGTCCTCGACCAGCTCGTAGGCTTCCGGCAGCGGGTCGCGCATGTCGACAACATCGAAGTGTCCGATATCGGAGCTGAATATCGCATTGATCCGCGCACCGAGCGGCATGGTCTTGCCGAAAGCCACTGCATTCATGCGGTCGTCGGCTTCACACCCGAAGTAGTACGGCGTCGCAAAGAGATCGATCCAGTCCTGCTTCTGGCTGATCTTGCAGAAGTGGTAATCATCGAGTGGCACGCCGCCCGTCAGCGCATCTTCTTCCTGCAGTGGCCAGCCGTCGCGCCGCTCGAGTTCCGCGGCGATGTCGCCGTAGCCGTACTTCCCGACCAGCTCGCGCAGCAGCTTCCTGTTGAGCTTCGCCGGATCCATGTTCGCGAGGCCCTTGGCACCGCGCCGTTCCCAATGCTCGATCAGATCGCAGAAGAGCTGGCAGCCCCAGCCCACGCCGCCTTCCAGAAATGCGAAGCGCACGTCGGGGAAGCGCCGCGTGACGCCGCCCAGGAACAACGCCTTCGCCACAGCGTGCTGGGCTGCAGCGAAGTGGCCGATATGGTTGAAGGTGAAGTTGGTCGGGCTGTTGCGCTCGCCGTAGCTGCGCCCGCCAGTGTGGAAGGTCGGCGCGATGCCCAGTTCACGGCATTTCTGCCACAGCGGGTCATAGTCGTACTGGCTGTCGAGCCCCAGTTGGTCGAAGCCCTGGGTGAGGCGGGCGACATCGGGGTCGGCGCCCTTGGCCTGCTTGAGCGAGCGGCGCACGCCGCTGCCGAACATGCAGACTTTTGCGCCAAGCTGCTTCACCACGAAATCGAGCTCCTCGATCGCCTCGTCCGGTGTGTGTACCGGAATGACGGCAACCGGCGTCAGCCGGTCTTCGAGTCCCTTGAAAAAATCGAAGGTCACGAGGTTAAAGCCGCGAATGACCGCGTGCCGCGTCGCATCGTCGGCAATACGCGGGATGCTCAAACCGGCGGTCGGGTAAATGACGCCGTAATCGAGGCCCAGTTCGTCCATGCGCTGGTACAGCATACGCGGCATCATCGCGGTGGCGCGGTCGAGGGTGTTGGTGGATTGCCGGCCCCAGAAGGCTTCCATGCCCATGTGGCGCGCTGCGCGCTCACCCGGTCTAAGCTTGAGCGAATCGGGAATGCGGCGCTGCGCTTGCAGGAACCCGTCCGCGCCGAGGTTGCCGACTGCCTTACGCATTCTGTCGGCGAATACCGGCGCGTACTCGACCCAGTGTCCGTCGCCGTCGACTACCGGGTGCTTGAGGTTTTTGCGGATCTCTTCGGGTGTACGATGCGCGCTCATCTGATTTCTCCGGAGACACTGAATATTCCGTCAGCCTATGCTCCGCTCATAGTGAAGTCAACTCTCTCCCTGAGTAAGCGTCATGTCACAGCCCGGCGCCGCAACAGCATGAGATACAAAAACAGCGGCGCCATCGCGGCCAGCAGATGCTTCACCGCATGCCCGCTCACGATTTGCGCCGTCAGCGCATAGGTTTCACGGTCGTAATACTCAGCGACTTTTGCGAGCACATAAACGGCAAGGCCATACAGCAAATAAATGCGCTGCGTGTAGCGGCCCGGAAACAGCGCCAGCATAAATGGGATGGCCAACAAGGGTGCCGCCTGCACCCAGATGTAGATGCGCAGATCGTCGGTAAGGCGCCACCAGAATACGCTGGCGACGCCGATCACCAGTGCGGGGATCAACAGTGGCCGCTCGAATTGCGCGCCTAGATGCTCGCTGATCAACGCAGCGAACAGAGCCATGAACGCCAACGTCATCGGCAGCCGGTCCCACACCAGCGTAGCGTCGTTCGGCGTGGCGTGGTAGTAGCTGGAGCCGGCGAACACCAGTGCCACGCCGGCGAAAAAAATCAGCCACGACAGCCGCGCGCCGGTTTTAAGCTTGCGGTAACACCACGCCCAGCCGCCGACACCGATCAGCAGAAATGCAAGGTTGGATGCTACGTTACCAAAATTGGGTATGCCCAGACAGGTGCGCACGTCGGCGAAAAAGTGGTAGGTGGGGTCTTGCGGTATCGGTGCATGCAGGAGCAGCAGATACAGCAAAGGCGCAAGCACAATCGCGGTGAGCCATGCGGCGCGGTGTTTGGATAGCGTGTCATCCATCCCTGGGCACTTTTCACCCATCAGCGCTGATTACGCTGGATACTTTCGTGCAGTATGGATCACGTTAAGCACATGGACGGTATGGTCATGCGCTTGTAGCACCACTATAAACGGCAGGCGCGCTATGACGCATTCGCGCGTTCCTGCGACACGCCCCATACGGGCGCGTTCGGGGAATTGTTGCAGGCTTTGCACCGATGACCGGATACGGACGTAGATACTTTGCGCAACATGAGCGCCGGCTTCATTGTGGTAGTAGGCGAGAATATCTTCTAAGTCTTGCTCCGCCCTAGCCGTCCAGTGAACTACAGCCATGGACCAAGGCTCATTAAAAAATCAGGCGGACGCGGATTTTTTCGCGCGCGCCTGCACCCGGCGCCACACGCGATCCATCGCCAAATCATGTTCAGTCAGTGTTGTTGTCCCCGATTTCACGGCTTCAATGCTGCTGGTTACCTTAGCTACGAACCACTCGTCGTAGCCTTCCTCTTTTTCCATGAAGAGTTCTGGAATGAGGGTATCCGATGCGTCTTTAATGGAAATCATGATGCCGACTGGACGATTGTTCTTGGTCACCATGACTGGTTCGCGCTGCATGGTATCGAGTAGCTCGCCGAAACGGGTCTTGGCCTCACGTGCTGAAATAGTTTTCATAAGCATCATCAAAAGTAATCACTTTGGTCATTATAGGCGCATTAATAGTCCATGAAAATATTATTTTCTGTTTAATATCAAATGCTTATAAAATTCATTGCGCCCCCAACGGCGCAATGCCCAACTCTGTCGCCAGCGTATCCAGCGCCGCCATCAGCGCCAGGGGCATCGGCACACCGTGCTGCACGCGATCCGCGCGCGCGGCATGCGCACCATCGCCGGGGATATGGATGCGCGCCACACCAGGCAGCCGCTCGGACTTGCGCAGGTCACGCACCAGCATATCGACATTCTTCTTGAAATCGGCAACGGGCTGAAACGCCTCAATGTTGATAGCCACAATGCAATGCCCGGTGTTGGTGGGCGTGACGTCGTCAGCGTTAAAGTCAACCACATCGCGACCCATCGCCGCGCCGTTCAGGGTGCCAGCCAGCAAGCCGAACATCAGCGCCAGGCCGTAGCCCTTGTAGCCGCCGATGGGCAGCAAAAATCCTTCGTTTGCGCGCGCAGGGTCGGTGAGCGGCTGGCCCTGCCGATCCATCATCCAACCCTCGGGCATCTTTTCGCCGCGCTGCGCTTTGGTTTTGACTTTGCCATAGGCTGCCACCGTGGTGGCCATGTCGAGTATGACCGGCGCTGCGGATTCACCGGGCATGGCGATGGCAATCGGATTGGTGGAAAGCAGCATGTCGAGTCCGCCCCACGCCGGCAGATGGTTGGCGTTGCCCACCGCGAGATAGAGGCCAATCATGTTGTGTTCGACCGGCATGCTGGCGTAGAGCGACGCGGGACCGGCGTGGTTGCTCCACTGTGCACCCACCCACGCCACGCCTGCGGTGCGCGCTTTTGCGATGGCTGTTTCAGTGGCGAAACGCATCACCAGATGGCCCATGCCGTTGTCGCCGTTCACCAGCGCCATGCCCGCTGCCTCGCGCTCGATGCGGATATGGGGTTTCACGTTGACCGCACCACCCTTGATGCGCCGGATGTACTGCGGCAAGCGGAATACGCCGTGGCCTTCGGAACCATTCACGTCGGCACGCGCCATCAGTTGCGCGATGGATAGCGCTTGCGCTATGGGGACGCCGACCGTTTCAAATGCCGCAGCGATAAACGTTTCAAGCTGCGCCGCGGTCACGCGGGATGTTGTGGGCATGGTGGATACCATTTAAATGATTTTTACTCGATGACCACTTGGTTGTCGCGGATGATTTTGTCCCAGCGCCTCGACTCGGATTGCACATAAGCACTGAACGCTGCCGGCGACTCGGACAACACCAGCGGGATCAGGCGCTTGGAGAGAAAGTCCTTCATGTCCCCATCGCCCATCACCGCGGTGGTTTCCTTGAATAGGCGCTCGATGATCGCTCGCGGCGTGTTTACGGGAACAAACAGTCCATTCCAGTTAAGACTGCCAATGCCGGCGAATCCGGATTCTGTGAGCGTCGGCACCTCGGGCAATTCGGCAATGCGATTGAGCGAGGTAACCGCGTAGGCCTTGATCTGCCCCGCGCGTATGGGGCCGATATTGGACGCCACATTCGAGTTGGTGATATGCGCATCGCCGCGCATCAGCGCCGTCAGCGTTTCACCCCCGCCTTTCGACGGCAGATGCACCATCTTCAATCCGGCAGCGGCAGTAAGCGCCAGCATGTCGAGATGGGAATACGAACCCAGCGGCGCCTGATAATTCAATTGCCCTGGACGTTCGCGCGCGTAGGCAAAGGCATCCTTCAGATTGTTCGGCATCTTCGGCCCGCCGAGAATCACGTTCGGAATCGACGCCAGCAGTGTCACTGGCGCGAGATCGCGCAGCGCATTCACTTTGAGCTTCTTGAACAGCAGATGGTTGATCGAATTGGTGGAGATATTGCCCACCAGTAGGGTGTGGCCATCGGCCTGCGCGGTGGCGGCGATTTCCACCGCGATGTTGCCCGCAGCGCCCGCACGGTTATCGATCACCACCTGCTGGCCCAGGCGCTCGCCCAGCTTGGGCGCGAGTATGCGGCCAACGATGTCGGTGGCGCCGCCGGGTGCGAAAGGCACCACCATGCGTATGGGGCGCGACGGATAGGGTTGCGCTGCGACGGTGCCAGCGGCAGTCACAACGACCACACCGATCCAATGCTTTAGCTGTCGCATACCAGAGCCTCTCTATGTACAGGTTACACGATGCGCAGCCCGTGCCTTTCACCTGTCATGCTTTAGTGTGTTCTTCCAACTCCACCAACGCCCCCAGAAAATCCCGGGGATGCACAAACGCGATGCGCTCGCCATGCACATTGTATTGCGGATTGCTGTCGCCCAGCACCTGCGCGCCCTTGCCTGAGAGGTCGGCACGCATGGCATCCACGTTTTCCACGCCGAGGCAAAAATGATGCATGCCGCCGCGGGGATTGCGCTCGAGAAACTTCGCCACGGGCGAGTCGGGGCGCGAGGGCTCCATCAGTTCAATCTTGGCATTGCCCAGATCGACATAGGCCATGCGCACACCCTGCTGTTCGTTGACGCTGATCTCACCAATTTGCAAACCATAAATTTCGGCGAGCTGCCTGGCGGCGGCATCGAGGCTGGGAACGACTATCGAAACGTGGGACAGGTTATGGATCACGTCAAACCCCGCTTAAGTCAAAAGCGTTGGCCACAGAGGGCTGTGTTGCATCAAACAATTTTCTGCTGACGCAACTCGGCAATATGCTCTGCCGAGAATCCCAGTTCATCACCCAGCACCTGCTCGGTATGCTGTCCGAGCGTGGGTGGCGCGCGACGAATGCTCGGCGGCGTATCGCTGAAGCGGTACGGCATGCCCAGAACTTTGACATCGCCCGCCGTCGGGTGCCTGATCGTGCGCACCATGTCGCATGCGGCAGTATGCGGAGCAGACAGCGCCTGCGCCACGCTGTTGATGCGCCCGCAGGGCACGCCTGCCGCGGTCAGTTTGGCGATCAGGGAGTCGGCATCTTCCTGCCGCAATGCCTCGATGATCAGGTCGTCAATGGCTACGCGATTGACCACGCGACCCGGGTTCTTGATGAAGCGCGCATCATTGGCCCATTCGGCATGACCCAGTGCCGCAGAGAACTTGGCAAACTGCCCATCGTTGCCGACCGCCACCGCTATCATGCCGTCTTTCACCGGATACGCGGTATAGGGCACGATATTCGGGTGGCCGTTGCCGAAGCGCCGTGCGTCATTGCCGGACACCAGATGGTTGGACGCCACGTTGGCCAGCATGAACAAGCCGGATTCATACAACGACACTTCGACATGCTGGCCACGTCCGTTGCGGTGGCGCGCATTGAGTGCTGCCAGTATGGCATTGCACGCCAGCAGGCCGGTGGTGATATCGACTATGGCAACGCCGTATTTCATCGGCTCGCCATCGGTCTCGCCGCAAATGCTCATCAGCCCGGTTTCGGCCTGCAGTATGAAATCGTATCCCGGCAGCCCGCCTTTGGGTCCATCCGTGCCATAGCCGGTGATGGAGCACCGCACCACGCGCGGCGCGTTTGCTTCCAGCCAGGCGTTGGTAAAACCCCACTTCTCCAAGGTGCCTGCCTTGAAATTTTCAACCAGCACATCGCATTGCCTGATGAGCCTGGCGAGAATTTCCTGCCCCGCTTTGGCCGCCATATTCAGCGTAATCGAACGCTTGTTGCGGTTGATGCCCAGAAAATACGCCGACTCCGCGCCCGCAAACGGCGGCCCCCACGCGCGGGTATCATCGCCCGCGCCGGGCGGTTCAACCTTGATCACTTCCGCCCCCATGTCACCCAGCATTTGCGCGCACAAGGGACCGGCGAGGATGCGGGTGAGGTCGAGGACTTTGGTGCCGCTTAATGCGCCTTCGGTGACTGGGGGTTCTGATGAGGACATTTTTATTAGCGAAACCGCGGGGCTGCGAAATGTAAAGGGGTGAACGAGTGAACGGGTGAACGGGTGAACGGGTGAACGAGTTACCCCCGCAATTGGGGGGATGGGGTGCTGTTGAAGTTGCCCGTTCACCCGTTCACGAATTACTTCTTCTTGCGCATACTCGGCGGCGCATTCATATCCTTCGCGCAACCGTCGATATACGCCTGCAGTATCTTCTTGTCGCGCAGGCGGAATTGCTGGAAGTCGGGCTTGCGCCCGGCGAGGAAGGCATTCATGCCTTCATTCGCTTCGTCCGAGCCCCACACATGTGCGAGCAACTCCATGCCCTGTTGCCATGAGGCATACAGCATGTCGGATTCGGAGTTGAGTGATTTTTTGGTCATGCGGATGGTCAGTGCGCTGTGGCCTTTCATGGTTTCGCACCACTTGAGCGTTTCAGCACGTAAATCTTTCTGCGGTACGCACTTGTTGATGAGGCCGACTTCGACCGCTTCCTTGGCGCCGAAGCGGCGGGCGCAAAAAATCATTTCGCGCGCCAGCCGCTCGCCGATGATGCGCGGCAGATATTGTGTCGCCCCCACCGTCGGGCATGCACCCACTTTGGCGCCGGTCTGGCCGAGCACAGCGTTCTCGGATGCAATCACCAGATCGCACCATAACGCGAGCTCGTGGCCGCCGCCCATGCACCAGCCGTTCACCATGGCGATCACTGGAATCGGCAGGCCGCGGATGGTCATGGCCAGTCCCAGCATGCGATCGTTCCACATGTAGGCGTTGTTGAAATTGAGCCGCTTCATGGCGTAAAAATCGCCGCCCGCCGAAAACGACTTGTCGCCGGCGCCGGTTACTACTGCGCACACAATGGTCGGATCTTCGCGTGTCGATTTCAGGGCGTCGATCATCTCGTCCAGCGATTGCTCGCGAAAGCAGTTCAGCACACGCGGGCGGTTGATGGTGATCCAGGCCACCTGATCCTTCACCTCATACAGAATATCGCTGTATTTGCGCGCACTTGCTGGTTTTTTCTTTGCCGCAGCCATGATCACCACTCCCCTGAATGTATGTAAAAACAAGGCCCGGAGTGTACCAGAACGAGGCACGACGAAGCTTGAGCGGCGTATGAAGCTGGATTACACTGACTTTGCCGCCGCTGATTGTGGTCTGTGCGTCTGTGAGTGAGTAGCGGCTCAACTAAACCGGAGGAAATTCCATGAAACTGAAGCAACTCGTAACCGCAGCGGCGTTGGTATGGGTGAGTAGCGCGGCGATGGCGTTTCACTGCCCCGCCGATATGAAAAAAATAGACGCAGCGCTGGCGACTAATCCGCAGCTAAGCGCAGCGCAGATGGCTGAGGTGAAAAAGTATCGCGCCGATGGCGAAGCATCGCACAAGGCAGGCAAGCATCAGGAATCAGTCGATACACTTGCCAAGGCGATGAAGATCCTGGGCATCTGAGGCGCACGCTGCGCCCGTTTCAGAATCCCCCGCGAGGCGGGGGATTTTTTCGTGCCAGCGCGCTAAGTGCCAACCGGAGTTGTAGTGTAACTAACTGTTTTTATTGATATCTTAATAGGGTGATGATGCTGGAAATTGTGCAGAACGAGATCGCGGTGCAAACCGCATGGCCGCTGGTATTTCGCTGCGAGCTGCCGCTGCGCTTCGCCGACATGGACGCCGATGGCCGCGTCAACAACGCCGAGTACTACCGTTACATGGAAGAAGCGCGCATGGGCTGGGTGCATACACTGGGGCTGGCGATGATTCCGCCTGCGCCGGTACCGGTGCTGGCCGCGTCGGCATGCTCCTATCGCGCGCCGTTGCGTTACCCCGGTGTGGTTACGGTTGAAATTTATCTGGGGCGCATGGGCAAAAGCAGCGTGCGCACACATTATTTGCTGCGCAGCGACGACACCGTGGTGGCGGAAGGTTACGGCGTTTCGGTGTGGGTGGATTCCGCGACACAGCGGCCGCTGGCGCTGCCGGATGCGGTGCGTAAATTGGCGGCTCCCTGATACGCGCCGCGCCTATTCCGCGCGTATCCCCGCGTCGAGAACCACTTTGCGCCAGCGCGCGATTTCAGCGGCGAGATGACTCTTGAAATGCTCCGGCGAACCCGCAACCGGCTCGCCGCCATCGTCACTGAGTTTGTCCATCACCTCGCGTGAGCGCACCGCACGCGCGAGTTCAGCATTGAGTTTCACCACCAGTTCCGCAGACAAGCCCGCCGGACCGAGCCAGCCGTGCCAGGTCGTCGTTTCATAGCCGGGCACACCGGACTCGATCACGGTAGGCAAATCGGGCATCACGCCTGAGCGTTTGACGCTGGTGACCGCCAGCGCGCGTATCCTGCCGATCCTGACGTATTGCAGCGACGACAAAATGTTGCCGAACATCACCTGCACCTGCCCCGCCATCAAATCCACCAGCGCCTGTCCGGTGCCTTTGTACGGCACATGCGCGATTTTCACCCCGGCAAGGTTGTTGAAAAGTTCCAGTGCCAGATGGTTCGAGGTGCCGTGCCCCGCGGACGCCGCATCAAGCCGCGCACGCGGGCTGCGCGCGAGTGCGAGCAATTCCTTCACCGAACGCGCCGGCAGCGCCGGGTGCACCAGCAGCAGGATGGGCGCCTGTACCACCACCGATATCGGCGTGAAATCCTTGATCGGGTCATAACTGAGTTTCGGGTACACCGCCGGCGTGATGGCGTAGCCGCTGGCCACTGCCAGCAGCGTGTAACCATCTGCCGCAGACTTCGCCACCAGCGCATAAGACAAGGTGCCGCCTGCACCGGTGCGGTTTTCAACGATGAATGAGCGTTTGAGGTTGTCGCTCATTTTTTGCGTCAGCAGGCGCGCGATGATGTCGGTGCCACCGCCGGGGGCAAGGCCGACGATCACGCGCACCGGCTTGGAGGGATAGAGGTCGGCGGGTTGCGCGTGGGCAGCGTTACCTGACAGCGCACAAGCGTACATAGCCGCAATACGCAGCGTAGTCACTTTACAGTCCAATGGCACTGTCTTAAGGGCGATTTACCGCGGAACATACGGAATACGCGGAAAGAACTGGGGCGTGAGGTTTTTCCGTGTGTTCCGCGTTGTCCGTGGTTAATGGTTTTTCTGTCGACGTTCGCGGGCTCACGCCTACCTGCTCCCGCTAAATAGCGACATTGACCACTGCGTCCCTTGCGCTTTACTTCTTCGCTTTACTCGTTTTCAGTTTAATCCCCACCATATTTTCCGGCCGCACCCACTGGTCGAATTGCTCGGACGTGACATGGCCCATCGCGATCGCCGACGCCTTGAGTGTGAGGCCTTTTTTGTGCGCGTTTTTGGCTATGGCAGCCGCATTGGCATAACCGATGTGCGGATTCAGCGCCGTCACCAGCATCAGCGACTCGCGCATGAGTTGATCGATGCGCGCCAGGTCAGGCTCGATTCCCTGCGCGCAATGTTCATCAAAGTTGTGGCAGGCGTGCGCCAACAGGCTCGCGCTGTGCATGAAGTTGCGAATCACCATCGGACGGAACACGTTCAACTCGAAATTGCCCATCGAACCACCGACATTGATCGCGGTGTCGTTGCCGAACACCTGACAACACACCATGGTCATCGATTCGGATTGCGTGGGATTCACCTTGCCCGGCATGATGGAACTGCCCGGCTCGTTTTCAGGAATAATAATTTCGGCAATGCCGCAACGCGGGCCGCTCGACAGCCAGCGGATATCGTTGGCGATTTTCATCAGCGATGCCGCCAGTGTTTTGAGCGCGCCATGCGCATGCACCACACCGTCGCACGAACCCAGCGCTTCAAACTTATTGGGCGCGGTGACAAACGGCAAGCCGGTGAGTTTTTTAAGCTGCGCCGCGACATCCTTGGCAAACTTCGGGTGCGCATTCAGCCCCGTGCCCACCGCCGTGCCGCCCAGTGCGAGTTCGCACAGATGCGGCAGCGCCGCCTGCACATGCTTCAGGCCATGATCGAGTTGCGCCACATAAGCGGAAAATTCCTGCCCCAGGGTGAGCGGCGTTGCGTCCTGCAGGTGGGTGCGGCCGATTTTCACGATGTGCATGAATTTGTTGGCTTTTTTGTGCAGCGTGTCGCGCAGTTGTTTGACCGCAGGTTTAAGCTGTCGCTCCAGCGCGATTACCGCTGCCACGTGCATCGCCGTGGGGAACGTGTCGTTCGACGATTGACCTTTGTTCACGTCGTCGTTCTCGTGCACCAGCCGCGCCATGCCGCGCTTGCCGCCCAGGATTTCCGATGCGCGATTCGCCAACACCTCGTTGACGTTCATATTGGTCTGTGTGCCGGAGCCGGTTTGCCACACCACCAGCGGAAAATGCGCATCGAGTTTGCCGGCCAGCGCCTCGTCAGCGGCGGTGACGATAGCCGCGCCCTTTTTCTTATCGAGCACGCCGAGTGCCATATTGGTCAGCGCTGCGGCTTTTTTCACCATCACCTGCGCCATCACCACGGCGTGCGGCATGGTCTCGCCGGGAAAGTGAAAATGATGCAGGCTGCGCTCGGTCTGCGCGCCCCACAGTTTGTCGTTGGCGACAGCAATGTCGCCCATGGTGTCGTGTTCGGTTCTGGTTTGGGTCATGGTCGCTCCTAAGTAAAGATCAAGCGTGAGCGGGTGAACCGACCCCATCCCTCTCCTAACCTCCCCCTTGAAGGGGGAGGAACTCTTCCCATAGGGTTAGGGTGGGGGTGGGGTTATTTCATCCGCTCACAATAAACTCCTCTGCTCCCCGCGCTGCGCCCCGGCATCCACCACGATCAACGCCGTCATATTGACGATACGCCGCACTGTCGATGAGGGCGTGATGATATGCACCGGTTTGGCTGCGCCCAGCAGTATCGGCCCCACGGTAATGCCATCGCCCGCGGCGGCCTTGAGCAGATTAAACGAAATATTTGCGGCATCGAGGTTGGGCATCACCAGCAGATTGGCCTGTCCCTTGAGCCGATTGTCCGGCAGCGCGCGGCTGCGGATTTCTTCCGACAGCGCCATGTCACCCTGCATCTCGCCATCGATTTCAAGGTTGGGCGCGAGCTGAGTGACGAGTTCAAGCGCGGCGCGCATTTTAGTCGCGGTGGGCGTATCGCCGCCGCCGAAGGCCGAATGCGACAGCATCGCCGCTTTGGGGGTGATGCCAAAGCGGCGGATTTCCTCTGCCGCGAGGATGGTGGATTCGGCGATTTGCGCGGCACTGGGGTCGAACGTGACGTAGGTGTCGCAAATAAACACCGTGCCTTTGGGCAGCAGCAGCGCGTTCATGGCCGAATAATGGTTTACGCCCGCGCGTTTGCCGATGACGCGATCGATATAACGCAGGTGACGGCTGTACTGGCCGTGGATGCCGCACAGCATCGCATCCGCCGCACCCCTATGCACCAGCATGGCGCCGATCAGTGTCGGCAATCGCCGCATGTCGAGCTTGGCCAGTTCGATGGATACGCCCTGGCGTTGCGTGAGCCGGTAGTACTCACTCCAATATTCGCGGTAACGCGGGTCGTTGCCAGGGTCGACTACATCAAAATGCTGGTTGCGCCGCAAACGCAGGCCCAGCCGCTCGATGCGCGCGTCGATGACATCCGGGCGGCCGATCAGCACTGGCCGCGCAATGCCTTCGTCCACCACCAGTTGCGCGGCGTGCAGGAAACGCTCTTCCTCACCCTCGGCATACACCACGCGCCGGGGTGCTTGTTTCGCCGCTGCGAATAGCGGCCGCATGATCTGGCCCGACTGATAGACAAACTGATTGAGTCGATCGCGATAGGCGTCAAAATCGGCGATCGGCCGTGTCGCTACGCCGCTGTCCATGGCGGCCTTGGCAACGGCGGGCGCAATCTGGGCTATCAGGCGCGGATCGAACGGGCGCGGAATAATGTATTCAGGGCCAAACGGCTGTTGCTGCTCGCCATAGGCCGCCGCCACCCTGTCGGACTGCACGGCTTGCGCGAGCTCGGCGATGGCGCGCACCGCTGCCAGCTCCATCTCGGTGGTAATCGTGGTCGCACCCGCATCCAGCGCACCGCGAAACACGAACGGAAAACACAATACGTTATTTACTTGATTCGGATAATCGGAGCGTCCCGTGGCGATCACCGCGTCGGGCCGCACCTCGCGCACCAGTTCCGGCAAAATTTCCGGCTCGGGATTGGCCAGCGCCAGTATCAGCGGCCTCGGCGCCATCCTGCGCACCATCTCCTGCTTTAACACCCCGCCCGCCGACACCCCGAGGAATACGTCCGCGCCTTCGATCACTTCGCCCAGCGTGCGCGCAGCGGTGTCTATCGCATACACCGCTTTGTCCGGATCCATTTCCTCGGTACGGCCCTGATACACCACGCCTTTGATGTCGGTGACGATGATGTTTTCAAGGCGCACGCCCAGTTTCACCAGCAAGCCCAGGCACGCCAGTGCCGCCGCGCCCGCACCCGACACCACCAGCTTGATACTGCCGATATCCTTGCCGACCACCTTGAGGCCATTCATGATCGCCGCGCCCACAGTAATCGCGGTGCCGTGCTGATCGTCATGGAACACCGGAATTTTCATGCGCGAACGCAAAGCACGCTCGACGATAAAACACTCCGGCGCCTTGATGTCCTCGAGATTGATGCCGCCGAACGTCGGCTCCAGCGCGGCGATAATTTCGATCAGCTTCAACGGATCGCGTTCATTGACTTCGATGTCGAACACATCAATGCCAGCGAACTTCTTGAACAACACCGCTTTGCCTTCCATCACTGGCTTGGCCGCCAGCGGGCCGATCGCGCCCAGACCCAGCACTGCTGTGCCGTTGGTGATCACCCCCACCAGATTGCCGCGTGAAGTCAGGTTGCGCGCCTCGGCCGGGTCGGCAACGATGGCCTCGCATGCCGCCGCCACACCAGGCGTATACGCCAGTGCCAGATCGCGCTGATTCACCAACCCTTTGGTTGGTGCGATGGCTATCTTGCCCGGCGTGGGAAAACGATGGTAATCGAGCGCGGCCTTGCGCAGTTGGTCGTCCATAAGCTTTGAATTTGTCAGTAACTGTAGCGGCGCAAGCAGGCATGATGCAGTGCTGCGCGTAAATAAAAAAACCCATAAAATCAGTGGGTAACGCTTTGTGCTGGGCAGGCAGCAACGCTGGCACGGGATTTTCTGAGTATAACGTTGTATATAACAGATCGCCCAGTAATGCTTTTCACCTAAGTACCGGCCGCGCCCAAGGAGCCTCAAACATGCAGATCAACATCCCCGAAGTGGTGGCTGAAGTCGACGCGGTGTTCGCGCGTTATGAACACGCGCTGGTCACCAACGATGTCGCGGTGCTGGGAGAATTATTCTGGCAAGACCCGCGCACCATACGCTACGGCGTGGACGAGAACCTCTACGGTCACGACGAAATTCAGGCGTTTCGCAACGGCCGTTCGCCGCTGGGGATGGAGCGCACGCTGGTGCGCACCGAGATCACCAGCTATGGCCGCGATTTCGCCACGGCCAACTGCGAGTTCGCGCGCGGCGCACGCCTGGGCCGCCAGAGCCAGACCTGGATGCGCACGCCTGAAGGGTGGCGCGTGGTATCCGCGCACGTCAGTCTGCGCCCGCAGACCTGATGCGTGATACGCAATGACACCCGTTGCTCAGGGCAATCTCGCGGTAATGGCCTACGCGCAACTTCAAGCGGCACCGCTACACGCCGATAGCTGCGCCGAGCGCGCGCGTAGGGGCCCGGTCACCGGCAAACTCCGTTTTGGCTGACGCACTGCTATACTCGCCGGATAGGTCGTCGTGCCGACGATGGCCGTCCTGAGGAGTTCGTCCATGGCGCGCATGGTCAAGTGCATCAAGCTCGGGCGCGAGGCCGAGGGGCTCGATTTCGCGCCGTATCCGGGCGCGCTCGGCAAGCGCATCTTCGATAATGTGTCGAAGGAAGCATGGAAGCAGTGGCTCGAGCAGCAGAAGATGCTGGTGAACGAGAACCGGCTTAACCTCGCCGACAAGAAGGCGCGCGACTACCTCGTGCAGCAATTGGATCAACATTTTTTCGGCAGCGGCGCCGACGTTGCCGCCGGCTATATCCCGCCGTCACAGAAATAGGCCGTGGCGCCGCGCTAACACGCCCCCGAATGACACTATGAACACCCATACGCCACGACCCACTGAAATCAAGCTGCACCAAAAATCGCGCGTGCTCGAAATCGAGTTCAACGACGGCAAGACATTCAGTCTGCCGTGCGAGTTCCTGCGCGTCTATTCGCCGTCCGCCGAAGTAAGCGGCCACGGTCCGGGCCAGGAAGTGCTCCAGATCGGCAAAAGGACCATCGAGATCACTGCGATAGAACCGGTCGGAACCTACGCCATCCAGCCTACCTTTTCTGACGGCCACAATACCGGGATCTACTCATGGGAGGTGCTGTACGAGTACGGTCTGCACCAGGAGGAGATGTGGCAGCGCTATCTCAAGCGCATGGAGGACGCCGGGGCGAGCCGCGAGCCGGGCCCCGCGCCCTTCGGTCAGCGGCCTAAATCAAAATAGCTGGTCCATCCATGTTGCCCCAGGTGGGACCACGGCCTGCGCCCGAGGCGGCCGGCCCCTTCCAGGTCGTTCTCATAAATCCCTATGAGTTGGGGCGGCAGCCGTTTGCGCTGAGCGAGCCTGCCGCTTGGCTCAAGCGCGAGGGCATTGCGGTGACCTGCCTCGATCTTTCGCTGCAGAAGCTCGATCCCGAAATCCTGAAGCATGCGGGCCTGGTTGCTATTTATGTGGGCATGCATACCGCCACCCGCATTGCGATAGAAGCTGTCCCGCGCATTCGTGACATCGCGCCGCAGGCGCATTTGTGCGTGTATGGCTTGTATGCGCCGATGAACCAAAAGTTGCTACGCGGCCTCGGCGTTCAAACCATACTGGGTGGGGAATTTGAGCCAGGGCTGGTGAGCCTGGCGCAGCGGCTGTGCAGCGGCGACGCGGGCGTCGTGCAAACTGAGCCTGTTATCAATCTAGCCAAAATAGAATTCATTACCCCTGACCGCTCCGGCTTGCCACAGTTGGAGCGCTACGCCCATTTGATATTGCCAGGCGGCGGTAAAAAAATGGTGGGCTTCATTGAGGCAAGCCGGGGCTGCAAGCATTTGTGCCGCCATTGCCCGGTGGTGCCAGTGTATGAAGGTAAATTTCGCATTGTGCCAATCGCGGTGGTGATGGCGGACATCCTGCAGCAGGTGCAGGCGGGGGCTGCGCACATTTCTTTCGGCGACCCGGATTTTTTCAACGGGCCGACACATGCCATGAAAGTGGTTACGGCAATGCACGCCAAATTTCCCCACTTGAGCTTCGACGCCACCATCAAGATTCAGCACCTGATCAACCATGCCGAACTGTTGCCGGCGCTCAGGGCGGCAGGTTGTTTATTCGTGACATCAGCGGTCGAGTCGGTAGATGACAAGGTGCTGGACTATTTTGCCAAGAACCATACGCGTGCCGATTTCGAACGCGCTTTGCAACTGTGCCGCGAAGCGGAAATATTCCTGGCGCCCACGTTTGTGTCATTCACGCCCTGGACCACGCTGGAGGAATACCTCGACCTACTAAGCACGCTGCTGCGTTTGCGTTTAGTGGAGGCTGTGCCTTCGATTCAGCTATGTATTCGCCTGCTGGTGCCGGAAGGTTCTTATTTGCTTCAATTGCCCGGTTTCCAGGACATGATTGAGCCGTTCGATACGAAATTGCTCGGCTATCCGTGGCGGCACCTTGACCCGCGTGTAGATGCACTACAAAAGCTGGTGCAGGCCTGTGCCGCGCAAGGTGATCAACTAGCGTTAGCGCGCACCGACATCTTCGAACAAATCTGGCGCCTCACGCACGATGCGCTCGGTCGTTCTGCGCCGCCACTCACGCAGGCGGATTTTGGCGCACCCATCGCACGTCTATCCGAACCGTGGTACTGCTGTGCCGAACCCACTGAGCAACAACTGCAAAGCTTCTAAACGTATGCCATGAAACGCGTCCTGCTGCTGCTACCCACGACCAGTTACCGCAACCACGATTTCCTGGAAGCCGCGAAAACCCTCGAGGTGGAAATCATCACTGCCGCGAATTATTGCCATCAGCTCGCGCCGCTCTGGGGTATGAGTCCGATTCAAGCGGTGCATTTCGATCAGCCTGAAATCGCGGTGAAGCAGGTGCTGGCTGCGCTGGGATGTCAGCCGGACGCCGTGCTGGCGGTGGATGACAGCGGGCTGGAACTGGCGGCACTGCTGCGCGAGCAGTTGCACTTGCCGGGCAACCTGCCCGCTGCGGTGCGCGTGACGCGTGACAAACTGGCGTTTCGCCGTTTGCAACAAAGGGGCGGCCTTAACTGTCCAGATTTTTATCATCTCGGCAACGCTAGCCAGGCGCCTGCACTACAGGCGCCACTTCAATTCCCGGTTGTCATCAAAGCGCGCCAGCTTTCTTCCAGCCGTGGCGTTATTCGCGCCGATACCCCGCAGGCGTTCAGGCAAGCTGTGCAATGGGTGCACGACATACAGATCAAAGCCGATCGCGATGCCGCGCGGCTGGGATTGATCGTGGAAAGCTTCATCCCCGGCCGTGAATACGCACTGGAAGGCTTGCTGCAAGAAGGCCGGCTGCGCGTGCTGGCGTTATTCGACAAACCCGATCCGCTCGACGGCCCCTATTTTGAAGAAACGCTTTACATCACGCCATCGCGCCTAGCTCAAGACAAGCAGGATGAGATCAGGCAAGCCGTGCAACACGTCTGCGCGTTGGCCGGGCTTGGTAGCGGGCCGATCCATGCGGAAATGCGTCTAAACGAGCAGGGCGTTTGGCTGCTGGAAATCGCGGCGCGCTCCATCGGCGGTCTGTGCGGCAGAATGCTGCGGCATGCACTGGGCATGAGCCTGGAAGAGTTAATTCTACGTCACGCCCTGCATCTGCCCTTGCCGCAGGCGCAGCATGGCCAAGCTGCCGGTGTCATGATGATCCCTATCCCCAGGCGCGGCATTTACCTGGGCGTGCGCCACCTCGAAGACGCATTGCAAGTCGCCGATATCAGCGACATCCAGATTACCGCCGACCCCGGTCAAACCATTGCCCCGCCGCCAGAAGGCGCGAGCTACCTGGGTTTCATCTTCGCCCGCGGCATATCCTCGGACGCGGTTGAGCATGCGCTGCGGCAAGCACATCAGCGGCTGGTCTTCGATATCCAATCGGAGATTTCCGTGAGTTCTTACCGTGCTTATCCGGTTGTCACAGACACCCACTAGACGTAGTGGATCACTGCTGTCTGGAGATTTGCGGACAAGCGTGCTCTAACGCCAGACTTCCTGATCTCGCGGATGCTGAGCTGCGCCCAATCAACTTGACCTCTGCGCCTTTGCGTTGAAGGCTTGGCGGCTGAAGGGTTATTTCAACGGCTGGCGCAACAACTCAGGCAGTATCGATTCGTGGAAAAGTTTTTCACCCATCGCTGCAATGCGTTGTTCGCCAACGCTGGCGATGACGGCGGCTTCGGTGCCGGCGAGCTTCCATGCTTTATAGTCGTCGTGCGCGGTGAGGCCCATGGCTTCGGTCAACAGATTGACGTAGTTCACTACCGCGAACGGTTCTGTGCCTTCCAGCGCGCACAGCAGCCGCTGGCAGGAGTGAAACACCGTTGCCACAGTGTCGGCGTTGGCGCTGACCGCTGCATCGCATACCGCGCGCGTTGCGTCCTGCATCGACGCCGGCACGCGCGACAGCGCAGAGCACATGTGGCCCGGGGCGGAAACCGCCGTCGCCACCAGTTCCACGCCCGGAATCAGCCGCAGTAAATCCTCTACCAGCGGATTGACATCCACTTCGTGAAAACCGAAGTGCTTGTGCAGCAGTACTTTGCGCTCGACGCGATGCACCAGTTTTGGCGCCAGCAGGTCACGCCGGGTATGCAGCATCTGCGCGAAATTCGACAACTGAAACTGCGCGTCGGTGTATTCGCTCATGAACGCATTCATGTGGCGATAACACGAGGGGCACCACGAGACCACCTGTCCGCTGCCGTGCGCGTTGAACTTCTCAACCGTGCGTTTACCCATGCCTTCGGCCGCGCGCAGGTTGGCGTCTTTCGCGGTGCCGCAGCAGTAACCTGCGCCGCCCGCCGGCGTGACCTCGATACCGACCGCTTCCAGCAGCGCAATGGCGCTGTGGATGATATCGCCGTGGCGCACCACGTTGCATCCATACCAGAAGGTTACTTTGTCGCCCATACCGTCACCGTTGCCAGCGCGCCATTTCATCGGCGTCCATTTGCGTCGCCGAAAACGCATTGATCTTGCGGAAAAAATCTTTTTCCTCGCGTGATTTCAGCACCGCCGGCGCGCCGAGAGCACCCAGTGCGCTGACCTGTGCCACTCGCACCATCTTCATCGCGTTGATGCCTTCAGGACAGGCTTCGATGCAGCGCGACGATTGCGTACACACCTTGAGCCACTGCACACTTTGGTCATTGCCCGGCGTTTGCCGCAACCAATCGAGCACGCCCGACACCACGGTTTTCGGGTCAGCCCCCGCCAGGCCCTCACCGTAACGCGTCATCGGACACGCTTCAAAACACTTGCCGCAGCGCGTGCAGCGCGACAGCGTGTCATCGATAAACGCGTTGAGATGTGCTACCAGGGTGCTTGGTTTCTCGGGGGTATTCATTAAAATTCTCAATAAAACAATAGCTTACGGAACGATCATCGTCCGGAAAGCTTCATCGCTTTTTCCAGCACGGCGTTCGAGCGCCCCGGCCTTGGCATCAGCCACTTGAAGCCCTGCGCTACCACCTCATCCACATTATCGGCTTCGACGTGTGGGTGTCCACAGGCGACATTGTGCGCTTTGCAGATCGCCAGAATTTCCGCAATCGCACCGGCAACGGTGGGATGCTGGTACTGACGCGGGAAGCCCAGATTCTGCGACAAGTCACCTTCGCCGATGATCACCGCGCCGATGCCCGGCACTTGTTTCAGAATGGCGGGCAGATTTTTCAGGCCCACCACGTCTTCGCACATGATGGCGACGAGAATCTCGCCTTGGGGATCCAGCGGCCACACGTCGGCGCGCTGGTAATATTCCTGCTGCGAAATGCCCCAGTAGCGCGCGGCATTGGCAGGCGCATCGCCGCGCTGGCCCGCGGGCTGGTAACGCGGCGCGCCGTTAGGACGCGCATAGCGGCACGAGGCCACGGCGTTGCGCGCTTCCTCGACCGTGCTGATATGCGGCCACACAATGCCGTAGACGCCCTGATCGAGTACCTGCTTGGCGATCCACTGATTCATTTCCGCGCCGTTGGGCGGTATGCGCACCATCGGTGTCACCGCCGGCGCGAGCGTTGCCGAGGCCACGATCTGCTGGCGATTCAGCAGGTATTGCAAGCAATCGCGCAAGCTCTTGATGTCGTACGCGCCATGCTCCATCTCGAACACCACGCCGTCGTATTTTTCGGTGGCGACCGTTTGCGCGTTGCCAGGGTCGCTCGGCGCGAAACTCACGAACGCATTCTTGCCGGCTTCGAGTGCCTTGATAATGCCGTTGAGTCTGGGGATGCTCATGCTGTGTTCTCCATGTTTTGAAATCTGTGAAGACGTAAAGGAGTGAAAGGGTGAAGGGGTGAAGGGGTGAAGGGGTGAAGGAGTGAAGGAGTGAAGGGGTGAAGGGGTGAAGGGGTGAAGGGGGTACCCCCTTCACGCCTTCACTCTTCACCGTTCATGCCCTAAATCACTCCGTCTGAATTTTTGCTTCGCGCGCGACTTTGGTGTATTTCGCCACTTCCGCAGTAAAAAACGCTGCGGTTGCCTCCACGCTGCTGCCGACGATATCCGCGCCGAGAGACGCCATGCGTTCCTTGATATCGGGTAGTTGCAGCGCCTTTAACATTTCCTGATTGAGCCGCGCCACGATTTCGCGCGGCACCTTCGCCGGTGCCACCGCGCCGTACCAGGTGGTGATGGTGTAACCCGGCACGGTCTCGCTGACGGTAGGCACATCGGGCAACACCGCGGCGCGTTTCTCGGTGGTTACCGCCAGTGCGCGCACGCGCCCCGACCGCAGATGCGGGATGATCGACGGCATGGTGCTAAAGCTGGTCATCACCTGTCCCGCCGCCAGATCAATCGCGAGCGGCGCACCGCCCTTGTAGGGCACCATCAGCAGATTGGTTTTGGTCATGGTCTTGAACATTTCGCCGGCGAAATGCTCGGGGCTGGCGACACCCGACGTGCCATAGGTCAATTCCCCGGGCTTGGCGCGCGCCAGCGCCAGCAACGCTTTCACTGTGCGTGCCGGCAGCGCGGGATTCGCGGCGATCACATTCGGCACATCCGATATCACGGTGATCGGCGCAAAATCGCGTTCGATGTCATAGCCGAGATTTTTGTACACCGGCTTGCTCATGATGTGCGCCACCGACATGAACAGCAGTGTGTGACCATCGCCCGGCGCGTCGGCAACGAGCTTCGCCGCCAGATTGGCGTTGGCGCCGGGACGGTTTTCGATGATGAATTGCTGTTTTAACGATTCGCCTAATTTCGCGCCCAGCGAACGCGCCATGATGTCGGTGCCACCACCCGGGGCGAAGCCGACGAGTATGCGCACGGGTTTGGTGGGGTAGGTCTGAGCGCTGGGGACGGCAGACACTGCCAGCATGGCGACGGCGATGCTGCTGCGCATGACACAGGTGCATGACAACAATTTTAATTTTGACATGACGCAATCGTAGCACGCACGGGCGCTTAAGCGCAGCACCTGCAACTTGTGTTATTTTTACGCCTGTTTCCGAGAGACATTCCCCGTGGCCGATCACGCTCCCGCCCTGCGCACCGAGTTGTATCCTGAAATCGAACCCTGCGAAGCCGGCATGCTGGCGCTCGACGGGCTGCATCATATGTATTGGGAGGTGTCGGGCAACCCCAACGGCAAGCCGGTGGTGTTTTTGCACGGTGGGCCCGGCGCGGGCGCGTCTGCGGCGCACCGGCGTTTTTTTGATCCGAGACATTACCGCATCATCATTTTTGATCAGCGCGGCGCGGGCCGTTCGACGCCGCTGGGCGCACTGACTGACAACACCACGCCGCATCTGATCGCGGACATGGAAATGCTGCGCCGGCACCTGAACATCGAGCGCTGGCTGGTGTTTGGCGGCTCGTGGGGCAGCACGCTGGCGATTGCTTATGCCGAGATGCACCCGGCGCGCTGTAGCGGGCTGATTTTGCGCGGCATTTTTCTGTGCCGCAAAAGCGAGATCGAGTGGTTTTTGTATGGTCTCAAAAACCTGTTTCCTGAGGCCTGGCATATGTTTTCCGGCTACATTCCCGAGCCGGAGCGCGCCGACTTGCTGCAAGCGTATTACCAACGCCTGATCGATCCCGACCCGGCGATACACATGCCCGCCGCGCGTGCGTGGGGGCGTTATGAAGGCGCCTGCTCGACCTTGCTGCCGAGCCCGGAGACGGTGGCCTATTTTGGCGGTGACGTGGTGGCGCTGGGGCTGGCGCGCATCGAAGCGCATTACTTCACACACGATATTTTTCTGCCGCTCAATGCACTGCTCGACAACGTCAGCTGCATGCGCAATATTCCCGCTGTGATCGTGCAGGGCCGCTACGACGCGGTGTGCCCGATAGTCAGCGCCGACGCGCTGCATCGCGCCTGGCCCGAAGCCGAATACCTGGTGGTGCCCGATGCCGGCCATGCGGCATGGGAGCCGGGCATTTGCCGGCAACTGGTCGCCGCCTGCGAACGTTTCAAGTTTAAACAAGGAGATTAATGTGAAGCTGGTGACCTATTCCGAATCCGCACGCAAGCCCGCCAGAACCGGTGTCATAGGCGCCGATGGCGGTGTCATCGACATCGCGCGCGCAGCCAAAGCTGCACGCGTAGCGCTGCCGTTTGACGCCGACGACATGATTTCGCTGGTGGGTTGCGGTAAAAAAGGCTTGGCCGCGATCAAAAAAGCTGTCGCCGGGATCAAAGCCAGCCATCACAAACTGGCCAAGGTAAAACTGCACGCGCCGATACCGCGACCGCGCAAGAATGTGTTTTGCGTCGGCTGGAACTATCTCGACCATTTCAACGAAGGTGCGCAGGCGCGCCCGCATGTGCAGGAAATGCCGTCGCATCCGGCGTTTTTCAGCAAGCAGCCGCTGACGGTGAACAGTCCCTACGGCAAGGTGCCCGCGCACAGCGGCGTTACCGCAAAGCTCGACTGGGAGGTGGAACTCGCCATGATCATAGGCAGCGGCGGTACTAACATCACCGAGGCGAGAGCCATGCAACACGTATTCGGCTACACCGTCGCCAACGACGTGTCCGCGCGCGAAGTGCAGCGTCATCATGGCCAGCAATGGTTTCGCGGCAAAAGCCTCGACGGGCATCTGCCGCTGGGGCCGTGGATCGTTACCGCAGATGAGATACGCGACCCCAATAATCTCAACCTCAGTTGCCGCGTGAACGGTGTGGTGAAGCAAAGTTCAAACACGCGGCATCTTTATTTCAAGCTGCCACGCATCATCGCTGAACTGTCGGCGGGCATCACACTGGAAGCGGGTGACATCATCCTCACCGGCACGCCGTCGGGTGTGGGTCACGCGCGCACGCCACCGGAATTTATGCAGCCCGGCGATGTCATGGAAACCGAAGTCGAGGGCGTAGGCCTGCTGCGCAACATCATTTCAAAGTAATTGAACCTGGCGCGTCGGTGTACCGCGGCCGCTTCGCGCCGTCACCCAGTGGGCCGCTGCACTTCGGTTCACTGGTGGCGGCAGTAGGCAGTTACCTCGAAGCCAAAACACAAAGCGCAGTACACAACAGTGAGTGGCTGCTGCGCATCGAAGATCTCGATGCGCCCCGCGTGGTTGCCGGTGCTGCTGACGGGATTCTGCGCAGCCTGGAAGCCTTCGGCATGGCGTGGGATGGCCCGCTCATGTTTCAAAGCACGCGCACCGAGGCCTATCACGCGGCGCTTGAACAACTGCGCGCACGCGGCGTGCTCTACGACTGCGCCTGCACGCGACGCGAGATCGCGGATTCATCGCTGCGCGGCATGGACGGCGCCGTTTACCCCGGCACCTGCCGTGAGGGTTTGCCGCCAGGTCGCAGCGCGCGCGCTACGCGCCTGCGTACGCAAGGCGCGCAGCTAAGCTTCAACGACGACATTCAGGGCACGATGACGCAGGATGTTGAAACCGAAGCGGGTGACTTCGTGGTGGCGCGCGCCGATGGCATGATGGCTTACCAGTTGGCGGTGGTGGTGGACGACGCTGAGCAAGGCATCACCGCCGTGGTGCGTGGCGCAGATCTGCTGGATTCAACACCACGGCAAATCCTGTTGCAGCGTTTGCTTGGACTGCCTACGCCGCGCTATGCGCATCTGCCAGTGGCGGTAAATACGGCGGGCGAAAAACTTTCCAAACAAACCCGCGCGCTCGCGCTTAATCCTGACACTCCCGCGCTGCAACTGGTCAGCGTATTGCGCTTTTTAGGACAAGCGCCACCGCTGGCACTGGCACGCGCTTCGGTAAGCGAAGTGTGGGATTGGGCTATCGCGAACTGGCGGCTGACGCAAATTTCAGGTCGTCAGGCCAGTGTGCCGCCCGGCGCGTCAGCGCCTGCATGATGGGCGGGCGCAAGCGCACAACCTGCGAGCACGGTCGAGAGTAAAATGCCAGCGCAACAACTTTTCAAGGAAACCATAATGGCAAGCGAACTATTCAACAAGGGCATCACCATCCGCCGCGAAGTGCTCGGTGCCGAGTATGTCGACAAGTCGATGCAAAATGTCGATGAATTCAGCATGGCGATGCAGGAATACGCCACCGAAACCGCGTGGGGCATGATCTGGAGCCGCCCCGGGCTGCCGCGCAAGACGCGCAGTCTGCTCAACATCGGCCTGCTCGCGGCGTTTAACCGCCAGCATGAATTCAAGTTGCACGTGAAGCGTTCGTTTGGCAACGGTGTCACCCAGGACGAAATCAAGGAGGTATTACTCCAAATCGCCTGCTATGCGGGCGTGCCGGCAGGCATCGAAGCCTTCCGTTGGGCGAAGGACGCTTTTGCGGAGATGGAAAAAGAGCAGGCAAAATAATCCTCCGTGCGGCCTCCGTTACCGCAGGGACATGCCGTGACTGGCGCGCCTCATTTAACCGGAAACGCGATGAAAACTGTAATTACCCTGCTGCTGTTGATGCCGTTGCTCGGCGCTGCGCAAACGTCCTCGTGGAAGCCCGACAAAGCGGTCGAGCTCATCGTCGGTGCCGCGCCCGGTGGCGCCAACGACCGTATCGGGCGCACACTGCAACGCTTGCTGCAGGAGGGCCGGGTGAATACCCCGGTCAACGTGCTCAACAAGCCCGGCGGCGGCCAGTCAGTCGCGTTCGCTTATCTCAACACCCATAGCGGCAATCCCCATTACCTGGGGCTGGCGTCCTCAAGCTGGCTGACCACGATTGCCGCCGGACGCGGCACAGTGACACCGCGCGAGTTATCGCCCATCATCAAGTTGCTCGACGAGTTTCAGATGTATTTCGTGCGCGCCGATTCGCCGATTACCAGTGCGCGCGACATGGTCGAGCGTCTGCGCAAGGACCCGGCGTCGCTGTCGTTTGGCATCTCGACTGCGGCCGGCAACCCGATTCATATTTCCGTGGCGGAGGTTGCGCGCCTGGCGGGCGCCGATCCCACCAAAATCAAGGTGGTGGTGTTTAACTCCGGCACCGACACCGCGATACAAGTGGCGGGCGGGCATCTCGATATCGGTGTGCAAAGCCCGGGCAGCGCGATGCAACTCACCCAGTCGGGCAAGTTGCGCTTTCTCGGTGTCGCCGGCCCAAGGCGTCATGGCGGCATCCTCGCCAACGTGCCCACCATGCGCGAACAAGGGGTCGATGTCACCGCCAACGTGTTCTACACCATCTTCGGCGCGCGCGGCATGGACGCCGCGCAACTCGCATTCTGGGACCAGGCGCTGACCAGCGTCATGAAAAGCGACGAGGTGAAAAAAGCCGCCGATTTTAATTTCTGGACTGTCGGTATCATCGGCCACCGCGAACTGCCGGCGTTTCTGGAACGGGAACTCGATGCGTACCGGCGCACGCTTACCGCGCTCGGCATGGCGAAATAGCGCTTACGCAAGCAGTATAAGTTGCCCATGTGTTCATTGAGAATCGCCACCCCATGATGAAAATTATCCGCGTCATCGCCGCACTCACGCTGGCCTGCGCGCTACCTGCTGCCGCGCAAAAATATCCCGAAAAAACCATCCGCCTGGTGGTGCCGTTCCCCACCGGCGCGTCGCAGATACTGGGGCTGCTGGTGGCTGAAAAACTCGGCGCGGCATTGGGCCAGGCCACTTATGCGGATTTCCGTCCCGGTGCGGGCGGCACCATCGGTAGCGAGATCACCGCGAAAGCTGCGCCCGACGGTTATACCCTGATGCTCGCGAGTTCTTCCACCACCATCACGCCTACGCTCTACAAGAAACTCAGCTACGTGCCACTGCGCGATTTTCAGCCGATCAGCCAGGTCGCCAACATGCCCAATGTGCTGGTGATACATCCCTCGGTGCCGGTGCAGAACATGAAACAACTGGTGGCGCTCGCGCTGGCCAGCCCGGGCAAGTTGAGCTACGGCTCGGGCGGCGTCGGCTCCAGCAATCATCTGGCCAGCGAGCTGTTCAAATCGATTGCGAAAATCGATATCGTGCATGTGCCTTACAAGGGCGCCAGCATCGCGCTTACGCATATTTTGAGCGGCGAAATCGACGTCGTTACCGTCACCGTGCCGGCGACGATACCCTTCGTCAACAGCAACCGGCTGCGCGGTCTGGCGGTACTGGCAAACCAACGGCAACCCACCATACCCCATGTGCCGACATCGGGCGAATCAGGCTATCCGGAACTGGTGATGGATGCCTGGTACGGCATCGTCGCCCCCGCCGGCGTGCGCGCCGACATCACCGAGCGCCTGCACGGGGAGCTGGTCAGGATCATGCACGCGCCCGAGGTGGTAAAGCAATTGGCCAGGGTCGGCATCGATGCCGTGACCAGCACGCCGACCGAGTTTCGCGGCTTCCTCAAGAGCGAAACCGAAAAGTGGGCGCGGGTGATCCGCGAGGCGAAGATACGCGTGGAATAAGGCGCCGTTTATTTCGCCGCTGCCGGCGGTGCGGCGCTGGCGTAGCCTTCGAGTTTCTTGTAGTCCAGCGCCGCAGCGGCCTGTTTGAGGTCCTTCATGTCGATGCCGTCGCCGCGTATCTCGATGATAAAGCGTGAAGCGACGACCATGTTGACTTCGCCGTGCTTGCCTTCCTTCTCCCATTTTTCATAGCTTTTGCGCCCGCCCGCAGTGGAGGTTTTCTCGTAACCCGAACTGCTTTCACGATCGATATCGACCATCATCCATGCCGCGCCGGCCATCCCGGCAAATCCGCTCATGGAGCCGCTGTCGACGATTTTCAGCGTGATGCGCGCCTCGCCCCCTGCGCTGTACGTGGCCTCGGCATTGGACATCTTGATGCCCATGGCGCCGGCTTTTTCCCCTTTGACTTCGCTGCGTTTCAGTGCGCCCAGCGCTTCCGGCAATAGGGTTTGCAGCGCACGGAAATCCACCGGCTCCACAGCGCCCTTGCCGCCGCTCATCATCGCACCTGCTGCGGCAGCCATCGCGTCCGCACCCTGCTGCAATGCCTGTTCCGGCGTTTGCGGCGCGCCCGCCTTGGAGGACTTCATTGCTTCTTCCATTTTTTTTGCCGCGTCCGCCATTTTCGAGGCAGCGGCTTCGGCGGCCTCCTGCTCGCGGCTTTTGCCGCAGCCCTGCAACAGCGCCGCGGACAACAGCGCCGCTGAAGTGACCAGCACAATCTGTTTGGCTAGGCGCATGGCGTTCTCCCAGGTTAAGTGCACGGAGAAAATGGTGTTACGAGAGACCCGGCGTGTCAATCATAATTCGAAAACACCCTGGCGCAATGCGTGTGAAGCTGTGGCTAACATCATCGTTACACTGTAAGCGTTTGTTTTTATTTTCTATTTTTAATAGTGAATCGGCCGCCGTATGAAAAACGCAGCGCGGCCTCGGTGAAAAAAGGTATGCTAAGCGCGCTGCATCGTGGGTCCGTTATGGACGTTTTCCTGTTGCGCACGCCATCACCAAGAGGAGCAAGCATGTCACGTGTTTTCCCCATCATCGCAGGCATCATAGTTGCGGCGATCCTGCAAGCGTTACCAGCCCACGCACAGCCCCTGTTTGAAACCGCCAAGATAGCAGGTACTGACGGCGTCTACACCTTCCGTTACCAGAACTCGCTGTCGATGTTCATCGTCACGCCTGCCGGCGTAATTGTCACTGATCCTATCGGCTATGGCCGTCCGCAGGCGGTGCGCACCTATCTCGCAGAAATCAAAAAAATCACCGACAAGCCGATCAAGTATGTGCTCTACAGCCACCATCACTTTGACCACATCGCCGGCGGCAAGCCGTTCAAGGATGCCGGTGCGCGCTTCATCGCGCACCGGCGCACCAAAGAGCGCCTGGCGCAGTTGCAGGACCCGCACACCGTGCTACCCGATGAAACTTTCGACAATACCAAAACCATTACGCTTGGCGGTACCACCGTCGAAATGATTTACATGGGGCTCAATCACGGCGACACCACGGCGGTGATCCGGCTGCCCAAGGAGAAAATTATTTTCACTGTCGATACCGTTCCTGCCGGGCAGTTTCCGGGACGCGGCTTTATCGACTCCTATCCGCTTGAGTGGGAGGAGTTCCTGCAAAGGCTGCACGCGATGGAGTGGGAGCGGCTGATCCCCGGACATCCCGGCGTCGGCGGCAGGCTCGGCACCAAGAAGGACGTGCAGAATCTGCTCACGCTGATGCAGGACGCGTCGGCCGCGGTCAAAGCCGAAGCGCAGCAAGGCAAGTGCTGGGACCCGGTTGAGAAAGAATTGAAGTTGCCGAAATACGCAAGCTGGCCCGGCTACGAAGGCGGCCTGCAGTTTGTGCTGCGGCGTTATTGCGGGCTGTGGGGCCGCGGGACTTAACACGCGCGCAATTGAGCGCCGCTGCGCCAGACCGCTAGCTGATTGCGGGCGCTCCATCACCAGGCAACGCGTTGCACCCCGCTGTGTAAACGGGGGTTGCAAGCGGGCTAACTATTTCATGCGCCGTACGGCCTTGAGACGCTGCGTGTTGTCGCCCGCGAGGTGGGTCCAGATGATGCCGTCGCGCACCAGCTTTTGCGTCATCGCATCCATCATGCCGCCCCGCGTACCACTGGCGCCGTGTACTTCCATGTTCAGGCGCGTCACCCGTTGTAGCACATCCGAGGCATAGGCCATCACCAGCACCGGACTTAACGAACCGTGAACCTTGGTGTCCATGTCCCACGCGGTGCGCATCACGTACGAGCGCAGTGTTTCGGTGAGCATGTGCATTTCGTGAACATTCAGTTGCACCAGTTGATGATCCCATAGTGCTTTGCCGGCGCGCTTTTCTTTTTTGGCGAACTGCATCGCGTATTCAGTCGCGGCGTCGCAGATGCCGAGGGCGTTGGCGGCGAGTTCGAAATCGCTGAATTCGGCGGCCACGCCACTGCGCACTTTTTGCCCCTGGTGCGGCTCACCCACGAGGTTGGCGTGCGGCACGCGCGCGTTCTCGAAGATGAGTTCGGCGTTTTGGTAAAAGCGCCAGCCGGCCTTATTGAACACCTTGCCGATGCGAAAGCCCGGTGTGCCCAGCGGCACCATGAACACGGTGGTGCCTTCGCGCGCCACCACGCTGGTATCAGAGCGCGCATTCACAAAAAACAGTTTGCCCACCGAACCGTTGGCGATGAAGGTTTTTTCGCCGTTGAGTATCCACTCGTCCCCCTTGCGCTCGGCCTTGACGTGAAAGCCCGAGCTGACGTCCGCCGGCGGATAGCGGTTGTCGGAGCCGGAGTTCGGTTCGGTGCTGGCCGAGCCGATGACATAGGTGTCGTCGGCGAGAAACGGTTTAAGAAAGCGATCCTTCTGATCCTTGGTGCAAAACTCCGCGATCAGGTGGCTCCATTTCCAGTTCTGGCTGAAGGCTTTGGACATCGCGCTGTCGCCCTTGGCGAGCTCCGCCATCACGATGGCCTGCGTGACGAAATCCGCGCCGATGCCGCCGAGGTCTTTGGGCACGGTAAAAGTGCGAAAGCCGATTTTGGAGCCAGCTTTGATGATCTCCCAGTCCCACGGCTCGCGGCCGCCTTCGATCTGGTCGCGCTTGAGCGAGGCGGGCAGCAGTACTTCCCGCGCGAAATGGCGGGCTTCGTTTTGCCAGCGGCTTTGTTCTTCGTTGAGTGCGAAATCCATGGGATATCCTTGAGAAGGTCGGCGCAAGTCTAGCAAATATCAACGGTGCCGGGGTTTGTTCAGTGCGTGACCTGGACGGGCTGTTGCCGCGGATGGTATGGCCGCTTCCAGCACCGTAACACCGTGCAGAACTTTGGCGATGGCGGCCGGATACTGTGGGACACCGGCTTAAAGTGGACCCCATCCTGAATTCCCCGTACGAGTGCCCGGCGAAGCATTGGGAGCTGGATGACGAGGGGCAGCCCACACAAAAGACGCTTGAGACGTGCCGGCCCGCCAAGTTCATCACGCCCATCCGCAAACCCAAGAAGCGAAAAAAATCCGCCAAGCAGGAAGGATTCATTTTCGATAAAAACAACGCAGCCGCGCGGCTGTGGATTTCCGGTCTGGAAGCGGTGAATCGCAAGCTCTGCCGCAATGTTGCGGGTGAGCTTGACCCGCTCAAACTTCCCACCCTCGACAGCGACTGGGAGGGCGAATTTTGCCGTGTTGCAGAAACGGGTCCCAAGGTTAGCGCCCATTTGAAAAACCATAACCCTGGACGGGAAGTGCCCTACCACTTCGGTTCTACGATGCGCTACCGATGGCCACGGAGAAATAGGTATGCCCAGGAAGACTGCTACCTGCATACAAGTTTCAGTTGTTCTATACACGTGAGACATGATATGTATAGAAAATATCAATTTTCTATGCGCGTTAAGGGGAATAGGAGTTCGTGATGACCACGATCCTGCCGCTGGACCAACTGCCCGTCCGGCGTTTTGAAACGCCTGCCATCCTGAAAAAACTGGCTGCCGCTAGCCGCGCGCTGGCCGAACTCAAGGGCGTGGCCGCATCCATACCCAATCAGGGCATACTCATCAACACCCTCGGCATGCAAGAGGCCAAAGACAGTTCGGCCATTGAAAACATTGTCACCACGCACGACGAGCTGTTCAAGGACGACGCCTTTCCCGAAAGCTTGGCCAGCCCTGCCGCTAAGGAAGTGCTGCGCTACCGGCAGGCGCTGCGCATCGGTTTTGACGCTGTGCGCCAAAGCGGCTTGCTCACCGTAAGGCACATCATCGATATTCAGCAGGAACTCGAGCGCAACGGTGCCGGATTGCGCAAATTGCCCGGTACTGCACTGAAAGATGGTGCCGGACGCACCGTATACACACCGCCACAGGTGCCAGACGAGATCGTTGCCCTGATGCGCGATCTCGAACGTTTCATCAATGACGATCAGGCATACGATGCCGACCCGCTCATCAAGATGGCGCTGATACACCATCAATTCGAGAGCATTCATCCGTTTTACGACGGCAACGGACGCACCGGGCGCATCATCAACGTGCTGTATCTGGTGAAACAGGGCTTGCTCGACATCCCCGTGCTCTACCTGAGCCGCCACATCGTGCGCACCAAGGCTGATTACTACCGGCTGTTGCAAGCCGTGCGCGAGCGCGATGCGTGGGACGAGTGGGTGCTGTACATGCTGACCGCCGTCGAACGCAGCGCCAGCGATGCGATCACCACCATACACGCGATCAGCGCGGCACTGCTGGACACTAAACACCGCATTCGCGCGCAGCACAAATTCTACAGCCAGGACCTCATCAACAACCTGTTTACCCATCCCTATACCAAGATCGAATTCATCGAACGCGACCTGAAGGTTTCGCGCCTTACTGCCACCAAGTATCTGAACGCCTTGAGCGACGGCGGTTTTGTGCTCAAGCAGAAAATCGGCCGCTCGAACTACTACATCAACATCGCGCTGAATGCGATTTTGACCGGCGACGCCATGCGGGATGGCGACGGGCAATAGCAGAGCAGAGTATGCATCACGCCTTCAAAACGCCTATGAAGCCACAGGCGTAAACATGGCCCGCAAATCCACCCAGTCATCCGCCACCAAAACTGTCGAAACGTTAAAGCACGACGAAGCGAAGCGGAAAAACATAGCCGAAATGCAGCGCCTGAATGACGCGCCGGGGTGGCGGTGGCGCGGTAGCTTCACCAGAGGGTCGTCGCCAGAATGACGGCATGCGGATTTATGCAGGCACCCTAATGTGGATACTCGTGGTTTAATCCCGCTGCCGGCGTATCCGCGCCGGCGCATGAACAACCGGGGAGAGGGGCCATGGCAGAGATCGAATCCATCGCGTGCTTGCAGGATGAGATGACGCGCTGGCGGCGCGATATTCATGCGCATCCGGAACTCGGTTTTGAGGAGAACCGCACCGCGGAAATCGTCGCCGAAAAATTACGCAGTTTCGGCATGGAGGTGCATTGCGGCGTCGGCAAGACCGGCGTGGTGGGTGTGCTGCGCGCGGGAGACGGCACACGCGCCATCGGCCTGCGCGCGGATATGGACGCTTTGCCGATCCACGAGGCGAACACCTTCGCACACCGCTCAACGCACGACGGACGCATGCATGCCTGCGGGCACGATGGACATACCACCATGCTGCTGGGCGCGGCCAAGTACCTGGCGGAAACGCGCCGCTTCGACGGTGTTGTGAACTTTATTTTTCAGCCGGCGGAGGAAGGCATCGGCGGCGCGCGCGCGATGATCGCGGACGGACTATTCGAGAAGTTCCCGTGCGACGCTATTTTTGGGATGCACAACCGGCCTGGCCTGCCGCTTGGCCAGTTCGCGGTGCGCGCGGGGCCGATGATGGCGGGTGGCGCGTTCTTCGACATCCGCGTTACCGGCAAGGGTGCGCATGGCGCGCGACCTGAAGCGGGCATAGATCCGGTGCTGGTGGCTTCGCATATTACGATTGCGCTGCAGAGCATCGTTGCGCGCAACGTGCGTCCGCTGGATGCGGCAGTGTTGTCGGTGACCAAAATCATCGGCGGCGACGCCTACAATGTTATTCCGCAAACCGCACAGCTCGCGGGTACCGTGCGTGCCTTCACGCGGGAGGTGATGACGCTCATCGAAAGCGCCATGGGGCGCGTAGTCAAGGGAACGGCCGAAGCCTATGGCGCCACCGCGGAACTCGACTTTCGGGTGACTTTCGCGCCCACCGTCAATGACGTGAAGGAGGCGGCGTTCGCCGCGGGAGTGTGCGCGGAAGTGGTGGGAGAAAACAACGTGAACCGCAATCCGCATCTGATTGCCGCCTCGGAAGATTTCTCATTCATGCTGGAAAAAGTGCCCGGCTGTTACTTTAATATCGGCAACGGTGCAGGCGAGGGTGCCTGCGAAGTACACAACCCCGCCTACGATTTTAATGATGGCGCGCTTGCGCTGGGTGCGAGCGTGTTCGCACGCATCGTCGAGACGCGATTGGCGAAGGGGAGCTGAGGTAGTGATTTCCCACATCCGTCATTCCGGCGCAGGCCGGAATCCAGTGCGTGCCATAGTGCGAAGCATCTTGAATCTTGAATCGGATTTACTTACTAATGTACTGTTTCGCAATTCATGAGACATTCCCTCCTTCAAGGGGAGGGCTAGGGTGGGGATGGGGTGGCATTCGAGCGACATTACCCCATCCCCCTCCCGGCCTCCCCCTTGAAGCTGGTTAGTACCCACATTTTTCTTTTGAATTTCATGGAGATAAGCATAGAGCACTTGTACTTTTGCTGACGCGATGTTAACTTGCGACCAAATTCTATCGCACACTCTAATTCTTGACGCAAACGAGCAGCGAACAAGACTGGGCATT
>CAMDRT010000003.1 GCA_945906815.1 Bordetella parapertussis | reverse complement strand
TTGAAGGCTTGAACAACAAAATTCGCGTCATCCAACGTCGTGCATACGGACTACGCGATGAGGAATATCTGCGACTGAAAATACTCACTTGCATGTTGCCAGTGCTCTAAAATGCCCCAAATTCGCCCACACTCTTACGCGAAGACCCGTTAAAACAAATACTTACTTTATTAGCACATTCACCAGCAACTGCTGGTAAATCTGTTGCAGCGGCTCAATTTCATCCACCCCCACGCATTCATTGAGCTTGTGTATGGTGGCGTTGGTGGGGCCGAACTCCACCACCTGCGGACAGATGTCGGCGATAAAACGTCCGTCGGAAGTGCCGCCGGTGGTGGAGAGTTCGGTGTCCACGCCGGTGACGGTCTTGATCGCACGCGTGATGGCGTCGACCAGATCGCCGCGTTGCGTCAGAAACGGCCGCCCATCGACGCGCCATTCCAGATCGTAAGTCACGCCGTGCCGATCCAGAATATTGACCACGCGGGTTTGCAGCGACTCGGTAGTGCTCGCGGTGGAATGGCGAAAATTGAACTTGATGTGAGCGGCGCCGGGAATCACATTGTTCGCGCCAGTGCCCGAATTAAAATTGGAAATCTGCCAGGTGGTCGGCGGGAAATATTCGTTGCCGTTGTCCCAGCGGGTCTGCGCCAGTTCGGCGATGGCGGAAGCCACTTCGTGGATCGGGTTACGCGCCATGTCGGGATAGGCGACGTGGCCCTGCACGCCGTTCACCGTGAGCAGGCCGGTGAGTGAACCGCGGCGGCCGTTTTTGATCATGTCGCCGAGTTTTTTCACTGAGGTGGGTTCGCCCACCACGCAGTAATCGAGCTTTTCACCGCGCGCAGCCAGCGCTTCCACCACCCGCACCGTGCCGTCAATCGCCGGGCCTTCTTCATCCGAGGTAAACATCACCGCCAGCGAGCCGGGATGATTGGGATGCGCCTTGACGAAATCACGCAGCGCCAGCACGAAGGCGGCGAGCGACGTTTTCATGTCGGACGCGCCGCGCCCATAGAGCCAGCCGTCGCGGATGGTGGGCGTGAAGGGATCGCTCGTCCACTGCTCGAGCGGACCGGTGGGCACCACGTCGGTGTGGCCGGCAAAACACAGCAACGGCCTTGCCGTGCCGCGACGCGCCCACAGGTTATCGACGCCGCCGATGCTGATTTTTTCGCACTTGAAACCCAGCGGCTCCAGTATCGCAATCAGGATGTCGAGGCAGCCTGCGTCTGCGGGAGATACCGAATTGCGCGCGATGAGTTGTTGGGTCAGTTCCAGGGTATTGATTTCCACAGGCAAATTCTCCTTGATGAGCGGCGAATTTTATCAAAGTGCAGGTAAAATCCGCACTCCTTCCACCAGCTCGCGTTTTCACGTCCGCCATGTCTGCCCAACCCGCCCTGATTATTTCGCACCGCTGCCACGCCGAGTTCGGCGCGGCACTCGCCGCCGCCGTCACGCGCCTGCATCTACCACACGCTATCGTTGCGCTGCCGGAGGATAAGGATGCCCGGCTGTCGGAGGCCGATGTGGCACGCGCCGAAATCGCTTTTTTTTCGCAGGACCTCAATCCCACGCATTCACGGCAGTTTTTTTCAGCGGTGCGCAAGGCGCCCAACTGCAAGTGGCTGCATGTGTTCAATATCGGCGTCGATCATCCGATCTATACCGAAATGCTGGAGCGCGGCGTGCGCGTCACCACCTCCGCCGGCACCACGGCGCAGCCAATCTCGCAGACCGCCCTGACCGCAATGTTGATGCTGGCGCGAGGTTTTCCGCACTGGCTGAAAGCGCAGGCCGAACATCGCTGGGACCCGGTGCGCCTGCAAAACCCGCCGCGCGATTTGGCAGGGCAGACGGTACTGGTGTATGGCATGGGACAGATCGGCGCGGAGTTTGCGCGGCTGTCGCAGGCATTGGGCTTGCGCGTCATTGGCGTGCGCCGCAGTCCGCGCAAAGCCGATGACCCGGTGGATGAAATGCATACGCCGGATCAACTCGATACGCTGTTGCCGCGCGCCGATTGGCTGATGCTGTGCTGCCCGCTGACCGCGCAAACACGCAAGCTGATGTCGGCCCAGCGTTTGTCCCTGCTGCCGCAGGGCGCCTACGTGCTGAATGTCGCGCGCGGCGAAGTCATCGATGAGGCCGCCATGATCGCTGCGCTCCAAAGCGGGCACCTCGGCGGCGCGTATCTGGATGTGTTCGAGCAGGAACCGCTGCCCGCCGCATCGCCGCTGTGGGATTTGCCCAACGTGATCGTGACCCCGCACAATTCAACCAGCTCCAGCGGCAACGAAAAGCGCGTGTTCGATTGCTTTGTGCACATCCTTGAGCAATGGAAGAATCAAACACCGTTGACCAATGAAGTGCTGCGCACCGCATAAAATGAAATTAACACAAGCCCTTGCATTGGCATCGACCGTGGGCGCTTGCGCCGCGGCCGTAGCGCAATCCTACCCCGCCAAAACAGTGCGCATCGTGGTGCCGTTTGCCGCCGGCGGCAACACCGATTTCACCGCGCGCACCATCGCGGCCAAACTCAGCGAGTCGCTGGGCCAGCAATTTCTGGTAGACAATCGTCCCGGCGCTTCCACCAACATAGGCTCCGACATGATCGTCAAGGCCGCGCCTGACGGCTACAACATCCTGCTGGGCGGCGCGGCGAACGCCATCAACGTGGCTGCGCTGGCCAAAGTGCCGTTTGATTTGCAGCGTGATCTTGCGCCGATCATCCTGTGCGTGAAAGGCGCCAACGTGCTGTCGCTACATCCCTCGCTGCCCGCGAAAGATCTCAAGCAACTGATCGCGCTGGCGAAAGCAAAACCGGGGCAGTTGAATTACGGCACCTCCGGTGTTGCCAGTTCCAATCACATGGCCGGCGAATTGTTCATGCTGATGGCGGGCATCCAGCTCAATCACGTGCCGTACAAGGGCAACGCGCCGGCGCTGACCGATCTTATCGGCGGCCATGTCGAGATGATTATCAGCGGCGTACCCGCGTTGATACCGCATCTGAAGAGCGGCCGCATACGCGCGGTGGCGATCGGCAGCCTGAAGCGCTTCGCGGCAATACCCGAAGTGCCGACCTTCGACGAGCAAGGCCTCAAGGGTTACCAAGCCTCGACCTGGTTCGGCTTTATGGCGCCGATAAAAACACCGCGCGACATTATTTTGAAGCTCAATGCCGAGACCGCTAAAGTACTCGCCAGCAAAGAAATACGCGACCGCTATCAGGTCGAAGGGCTAGAGCCGCAGGGCGGATCGTCGGAGGCGTTCGCGCAATTCATCCACTCTGAAATTGCGCTTTACACCCGGGTAGTGAAGGCGGCGAATATGCCGCAATTGTAAGCGGCTTAGTCAACTGCCTTGCATGGTGAGCATGTTCCAATGGGGTATGAGTCTGAAGCGGGAGCAGGAGCTTGACTCCGCCCCCGTGTGGTAGCAATCTCACATCCGCGCGGCAGTCCGGCACTGCGAGCCGCGCGCGTTTGCGTAACCACAGACCGGAAAAGGGGAAACAGCCATGCCGTTTTACGAAAGAGGAAACGTCCGCATCCACTACCAGGAGGCCGGCACCGGCTTCCCGTTGCTGCTCATTCCCGGCGGCGGCTTGAACTCGACGATCGCCTGGAACGCCAAGGGCGCGCCGTTCAATCCAGCGCAGGAACTCCAGAACGAATATCGCTGCATCACGGCTGACTTGCGCAACGCCGCGGGCGGTCAGTCCTCCGGCCCGCTGGAAGTTGACCGGCCGTGGGACTCCTACACCGACGACCATCTCGGACTGATGGATCATTTGGGCATCCAGCACTTCATGGTACTGGGCTTCTGTATCGGCGGCCCATTCATATGGAACCTGTTAAAGCGGGCGCCGGATCGCATCGTTGCCGCCGTGGCGTCGCAGCCCAGCGGGTGGCGCAAAGAGTTGCCGACCAACTCCTACGACAACAACATGCAAGGCTGGGGTCCCGAGCTCACCCAGCGCCGGCCCGAGATCTCGATGGCCATGGTCGATCGTTTTCTCACCCGCATGTACCTAGGCGCCGCCGCCGATTTCGTTTACAGCGTATCGCGCGATTTCGTGCGTTCGTGCCAGACGCCGCTACTGGTGATGCCGGACGACTCCACGCCGCACCCTTACGCCGTCGCCATGGAGTCGGTGATGCTCGCGCCGCACTCCGAAGTGACCTTCTTTCCGTGGAAGGACGCCAAGGACAAGATTCCCGTGGCAGTGCGCCAGGTGCGCTCGTTCCTGCGCGCACATCGACCCGCGATGGCTTGAACAGCGGTTTGCAGGCGTGATCCCCTAGCGGGACAACAGCAGCAAAATTCACCTCCAGCAGGCGTCGCTTTGTTCTTCGAAAACATAGACTTTTCGTCACTCGAACTTCCCCCTGCAGCGCTCGAGCTACGGGAGGAAGTACGCGCGTTTTTGCGCGCGGAAATCGCCACGGGCAGCTACCTGCCGCATTTGGGGCACGCTGAATTCGACCGCGCGTTCACCCAGAAAGTCGCCGCGCGCGGCTGGATCGGGCTGACCTGGCCCAAAGCTTACGGCGGGCAGGCGCGCTCGTTTCTCGAACGCTTTGTGGTGACCGAGGAAATGCTCGCGGCGGCGGCGCCCTGTGCGGCGCACTGGTTTGGCGACCGGCAGACGGGGCCGAGTCTGTTGCGACATGGCAGCGAGTATCTGAAACAAAAATACTTGCCGGCGATCGCGCGCGGCGAAATGGCATTTGCGCTGGGCATGAGTGAGCCCGGCGCCGGTTCGGATCTCGCATCGGTGCGTACGCGCGCGGAAAAAGTGGCGGGCGGCTGGAGCGTCAGCGGACAAAAAGTGTGGACCAGTTGGGCGCATGAGGCGGATGCGTTCTTTGTGTTGTGCCGCACCTCGCCACTTACGGACGATCGCCATCAGGGCTTGTCGCAGCTCATCATCGATATCAAAACATCACCGGGTGTCACGGTGCGGCCGATACGCTTCATGAATGGCGAACATCACTTTAACGAAGTGTTTCTCGACCAGGTGTTCGTGCCGGACAGCCATGTGCTGGGCGACATCGGCCAGGGCTGGAAGCAGATTACTTCGGAACTGGCGCTGGAGCGCAGCGGGCCGGAGCGCTACATGACCACCCTGCCGCTGCTGGTTGAACTGATCCGCCGGCTGGGGGCAACAGACGATGCGCGCGCGCATGAGATGGTGGGCCGCCTCAGCGCGCGACTGTGGACGCTGCGCCGCATGTCACTGGCGATCGCGCTCGCGCTGGACCCCGCGTCGGGTAATCAGGGCACAGTTGATTTGGCGACCGAAGCGGCGCTGGTGAAAGACATGGGCACCTTCTACGAGCGCGAAATTATCGATGCCGCACGCCTGTTGGTGGCAGTGGAACCGACGCTGGATGCGACGGATACGTTTGAGCGCTATCTCGCGGAGTGCATCCTCAGTGCGCCGGTGTCCACCCTGCGCGGCGGCACCACGCAGGTGTTGCGCACGCTAATCGCGCGTCGCTTGCTGGGAGCGCTGAAATGAATACCTCGCCTGACGTTCGTGCCATGCTGTGCGACGCGGCGACACGTCTGTTCACCGATCACGTCACTCAAAAAATGCTCGACGCTGCCAAACGAGACGGCTGGTCGGCGGCGTTGTGGGCAGAACTGGAACGCGCGCAACTGCCACTGGTCGGCGTGCCAGAAGAGGCGGGTGGCGCGGGCGGTACGCTGTCGGATGCCGCTGCACTGCTGCGTATCGCGGCACGTCATGCGGCGCCGGTACCGCTGGCTGAAACGGCGCTCGCCGCTTGGCTACTCTCAGGCGCAGGGCTGAGCGTACCGCAAGGGCCGCTGAGCATCGGCGCGCTGCTCGACGACACCGTGACCGCTACGCAGGACGGTAATAGGTGGCGCGTGTCGGGCACCTTGAAGCGCGTGCCGTTCGCGCGCATCGCCACCCAACTGGTACTGCTGGCGGATGCACCCTGCGGGTGGATGGTGGTCGCGGTCGATGCCGCTGCATGCCGCATCACGCCGGGACGCAATCTGGGGTATGAGCCACGCGACGAGGTATTGCTCGACCAGGTCACTGCAGTTGCAGCCGCGCCTGCCGGCGCCGGCATGACGCGCGAGCACCTGCATGCGCGCGGGGCACTGCTGCGTGCCGTGCAAATCAGCGGTGCGCTCGAACGCGCGCTCGATCTGGCCTGCGCATACGCCAGGCAACGCACCCAGTTCGGGCGCAAGATTGCGCAATTTCAGGCGCTACAGCAGGAGCTCGCGCGTTGCGGCGGCGAAGTCGCGGCAGCGGTAGCGGCGGCGCTTTCCGCAGCGGGCGTGGTCGAACGGCTGGCACGCGACCACAGCAGCGGGGCGGCGCAGCAAGTGCTGATGGCAATAGCTGCCGCAAAAATTCGCGCGGCAGACGCGGCGCGCGAGGCGGTGGCGATCACCCACCAGGTACATGGTGCGATCGGCGTCACCGACGAATATGCGTTGCATCATTTCACCCTGCGCGCACTGGCGTGGCGCGAGGAATTCGGCAGCGAGGTGTATTGGGCCCTGCGCTTGGGGCGCGCGGTGCAGCAAGCGGGCGCCGATGCGTGTTGGCCGCTGTTGAGTGCGGCCTAGCGGGATACTGGCCACTGGCCGTAACCCCTCTACGGCCAGTAGTCTCAGAGGAAATATGTTTAAAAACAAATACCTATTGGTTGCCCTGCTGAGCGCAGTTTACGCCTCGGCAAGCCACGCTCAAGCGTGGGTGCCGCTACGCAATGTCGAGATCGTTCACGGCTCCGCGCCCGGCGGCAGCAACGACAAGCGCGCGCGCGAAATCGAAAAGGCGTTGGCCGAGACCAAACTGATATCCCCCTCGATGACGGTCGTCAGCAAGGCGGGCGGCGGCGGCAGCATCGCCATGGCCTACACCAATCAGCGTCCCGGCGATGGCCACTATCTGCTGCTGGGCGGCTCGACCATGATCAGCAATCACATCATCGGCGCCTCCCACATGAATTACACGGATTTCACGCCGATCGCTTCGCTGATGAACGATTACATCGTGTTCGCCGTGCATGCGGATTCGCCACTCAAGACCGGCCAGGATCTGCTGGAGCGCTTGAAAACCAAGCCGCAGTCGCTGTCGATCGGCTTCGCCAGCGCGTTTGGCAACAGCCGTCACATCGGCGCCGGCATGTTGATCCGGGCTGTGGGCGGCAGCCCGCGCGATCTTAAAACCGTGGTGTTCAAAGGTTCCGCCGAAGCCGTCAGCGCATTGCTCGGCGGGCACATCGATGTGGCGATCCTCGGCGCCATCAATTCGGTGGTGCATCTGGGCGGGGGGCGCATGCGCGTGCTCGCGGCCGCCACGCCGCGGCGCTTTGGCGGCGCGCTGGCGCAGGTGCCGACGTGGAAGGAGCTCGGCCACGACGTGGTGTCGGGCAGTTGGGGCGGCGTGTTCGGCCCGCGCAATCTGCCCGCCGCGCAGTTGGCGTTCTGGGAAGATGCAATGCGCAAGGTGGCGCAAAATCCTGGTTGGAAATTCGATCTGGAAAAAAATTACTGGCTCGAGGATTTTGCCATTGGTGCGCAGTTCAGAAAAGAACTGGAAAAAGATTATGCGGATACAAAAAAAGTGCTGGTGGATGTCGGATTGGCGAAATAACCGGGAGATGTCGTGAACTATTTTTCCAAAACCTTAACCACGTTTTTTCTGCTGCCGGGCCTGCTGCACGGCACTGGCGCGTGGGCGCAACCGGCGTGGGTGCCCACCAAAAATGTCGAGATCGTGGTGACCTCCGCGCCCGGCGGCAGCAACGACAAGACCGGACGCTCGATCGAGAAATTACTGCATGAACTGAAACTCGTACCCACCACGCTGACGGTGGTGAACAAACCCGGCGGCGGCGGCAACATAGGTTACGCCTACATGAATCAGCACGTGGGCGACGGACATTACCTGCTGGTGGGCACGACCGGGCTGCTCAGCGGCCATATCGTCGGCGCCAGCAAACTGAGCTACCGCGACTTCACGCCGATTGCCTCGCTGTTCAACGACTACGTGGTGTTTGCGGTAAACGCCAACGCGCCGCTCAAAACCGGCAAGGAACTGATTGAGCGCCTGAAGAAGGACCCGCAATCGATCGCCCTCGGCTTCGCCACCACGCTGGGCAGCCACAACCATATTGCGGCAGGCCTGCTGATGAAATCGGCCGGCGGCAGCCCACGCGATTTGAAACCCGTGGCATTCAAAGGCTCGGCCGAAGCGGTGACCGCATTGATGGGTGCGCATCTTGACCTGGTCACCACCGCAGCCGGTAATGTAGCCGCGCATATGCAAAGCGGCCGCCTGCGTGTGCTAGGGGTGTCGGCGGATAAACGCCTGCCCGGTGTGTTCGCCAGCGTGCCGACGTGGAAAGAACAAGGGGTAAATCTGGTCTACGGCGGCTGGCGTTCAATCGTGGGATCGAAGGGCCTCACCGCGGCACAGGTAGCCTACTGGGAAAACGCGCTGCGCAAAGCAGCGCACAGCCCGGAGTGGAAAAACGAGCTGGAGCGCAACTACTGGTCGGATGATTTCGTCACCAGTGCACAATTTCGAAAAGACCTCGACAAAGATTACGCCGACATGAAAGCGGTGCTGACGGAATTGGGAATGGCACGGTAGAATGCCCCTCCCTCAGCAGTAACCCAAAATGTTTTCCATTCAAAACCTGACCCACGCCTATGACAGCGCCGCGGCACTGCAGGTCGCGTCGTGGCACGCCGAGCAGGGCGCGCAGTGGCTGATGCTGGGGCCTTCGGGTAGCGGCAAGACCACGCTGCTGCATGTGCTGGCGGGCATACTGCGCCCGACTGCGGGACAGGTGACGGTGGCGGATCAGGATGTGCTGGCACTGACGCCTTCCGCGCTGGATCGTTTTCGCGGCAAACAGGTGGGCATCGTGTTGCAGCGCCTGCATCTGATCGGCAGCCTCTCGGTGATGAACAATTTACTGCTGGCGCAATACCTGGCAGGCGCGGCGCAGGACGCAGCGCGGGTGCGCGAGGTGCTGGGCAGTCTGGATATGGCCGACAAAGCCCACGCACGTCCGCATGAGTTGTCGCACGGGCAGGCGCAGCGCGTGGCGGTAGCGCGTGCGGTAGTGAATAAACCGCGCCTGTTGCTGGCCGACGAACCGACGTCGAATCTAGACGATACGCGCTGTTTACAGGTGCTAGATTTGCTGCAGGCGCAAGCCCTTGCGTGTGGCGCAACGCTGGTGATTGCCACCCACGACCAGCGCATCAAGGCGCGAGTAGCGAATCATTACGAACTGGCTTCAGCCGCGGTGGCGGCGCCAGCATGAACCTCGCCACCATCAGCTTTGCGTATCTTAAAGCGCGCAGCCTCAACACGCTGTTGAATATTCTGCTGTTGGCGTTGGGGGTGGCGACGATCGTGTTGTTGCTGCTCGCCACCACGCAACTCGATCAGCGCATGCGGCGCGACGCACAGGGCATCGACTTGGTGATCGGCGCCAAGGGCAGTCCGATGCAGGTGATTTTGTCGAGCATTTATCACCTGGACGTGCCGACGGGCAATATTCCCTACCAGCAGGCGCTGGAAATCGCCAAGCACCGCATGGTGAAAAAAGCGATTCCGCTGGCGCTGGGTGATGCTTACAAGGGTGCGCGCATCGTCGGCACTACGCACGATTATCTGGCGCATTACGACGCCAAGTTTGCTTCCGGCAAGCGCTGGGAAAAACCGCTGGAAGCGGTGATCGGGGCGGAAGTGGCGCAACGTAGCGGCCTGAAACTCGGCGACAAATTTCACGGCGCGCATGGGCTGGGCGATAAGGGCGATGCGCACGAGGAGCATCCGTATGTGGTGGCAGGCATACTCGCGCGCGGCGGCTCGGTGCTCGACCGGCTGGTGATTTGTAGCGTGGAAAGCGTGTGGGCGATGCACGCTTCGCACCTGGAGATTAAAGATATCAGTGACATCGCCAACGCGATGAAAGAAGAAGAAAAAGAGTACACCGCGCTGTTGCTGCAATACGCGTCACCGATCGCCGCCGCGATGCTGCCGCGCTACGTGAACAATAATTCTGCGCTGCAGGCGGCCTCGCCTGCCTATGAAACCGCGCGCCTGTTCAGCATCATCGGCGTGGGTGTCGAGGTGCTGCGCGGCTTTGCGCTGGTACTGGTGTTCAGCGCCGGGTTGTCGGTATTCATCGCGCTGTACAATGCGCTGAATGAGCGGCGCTACGATCTGGCGGTGATGCGCACGCTGGGGGCGCGTCCGCTGACGTTGATGATGTTATTGCTGTTCGAAGGTTTGCTGCTGGCACTGATCGGCGGCGTGCTCGGCATCGTGCTGGGCCATGTACTGGCGGAATTGCTGGGCTACGCATTAAAAGCGGCACAACAGGTGTCGGTCACCGGCTGGACCTGGGTTGCGGCCGAATGGTGGGTGCTGGCGCTGGCGGCGGGCGTGGGTGTGGTCGCGGCATTGATTCCGGCGTGGCGCGCCTATCGCACGGACATCGCAGGCACTTTGGCGCGCGGCTAGTGTCATAGCGGACAATTCTGACAATGCGGACAATGGGAGGCGCCACATGAGCGTGCGTTTAATTTTTATCGTGCTGACGGCCCTGTGGATGAGCGCGCCCGTGTGGGCGCAGGAAAAAAAGCAGGAAAATCCGCATACCGCAGCGCAAGTGCAAAAAGACGTTCAGGATCATCTGGCGATGGCCGACGCGCATACCGCCGCCGCCAAGTGTTTGCAAAGCGGCAACAGCGAAAAGCAATGCCATGCGCAACTCACCAAAGACTGCAAAGGCCTGGGTGTGGGCAAGCTGTGCGGCATGCGGCATAAGCATTGATGCACCAGCGCTTGCAAAATAGACAATAAAAACAATATGTTATTGACAGAAATGTGATTGCGGGTATGCTCCCGCAGCAGGCGGTTCACCCGAAGGAGCAAGCAATGAACACGATGAAATTCCTGGCCGCAGTTTTTACGCTGACGCTGGGCGCGTCTGCTGCAGCGTGGGCGCAGCAAAAAGGCCCTGCTGCGGGCAAAGACGTTTATGCCAAAGACCCCCTGGCCGATGCACAAAACCAGGCGCAGTGGGCCGACAAGCCGTTGCCCGAAATGAAGGGCGTGCTGTCCTGGAAAATGCTGGGCGAAGTCAAGCCGGTCAAACAAAAAGACAAGTTCGTGCCGGAATTCGCCAAGTCGATTGCGGCGCTCGACAAAAAAGAAGTCCAGATTCAGGGTTTCATGATGCCGCTGGACATGGGTGAGAAGCAGGTGCGCTTCATACTCACCGCGCTGCCGCCGTCGTGCGGGTTCTGTTTGCCCGGCGGACCGGAGCAAATGGTCGAAGTGCAAGCCAAGTCAGCGGTCAAATACGGCTTCGAGCCGATACTGCTCAAAGGAAAGCTCGCGGTACTCAAAGACGATCCGATGGGGCTGTATTACCGGCTCACCGACGCGGTGCTCACCGGCGGCAAGTAGTCCCCGCTGGGGTATCTGTATGCATAGTATTTGATGGCCCTGGACGCGACGCAAAAAATTCACCCGGGAAACACCCTGCTGCTGTGGTGGTGCCTGGCGGGCAGTGCGGCTGCGCACTTGCTGCTGCTCACGCTAGTGCAGGGCGGGCGGGCGCCCAAGGATATGCCGCCGATTCCGCTGATGGTTGAACTTAGAGCACCGCCACCGAAACTCGTGCCGCCCACGCCTTTGCCGATGGCAACGCGGCCCGCGCCACCAGCACATCCAAAGACACAGCCGCGCGAAGTGCGCCCTGCCGAGCCGCCGCGAACCGCGGCCATACTGACCTCGTCACCTGAGGCACCACCGGCGCCTGCCGCAAGCGTGGTGCCGGAACAAAAGCCTGCGCCGCCACCTGATGTGTTACGCCCGCAACCCGCCGCGCCTGCGCCCACGGCTGTAACCGTCACGCCGCCGCGTTCGGACGCCGCGTACCTCAACAATCCGCGCCCGCCCTATCCGTTGGCGGCACGGCGGCGTGGCGACCAGGGCACGGTGTTGGTTCGGGTGTGGGTTACGGTGGAAGGTGTGGCTGCCAGCGTGGGACTTGAAAAATCCAGCGGCCATCCATCGCTGGATGAGGCTGCGCTCAGCGCGGTGAAATCATGGCGCTTTGTGCCCGCGCGCCAGGCCGCACAGCCGGTGGCAGCGCCCTACGTCGTGCCCATCGTCTTCAAGGTGGAGTAGCGGGGATATAATGCTCGGTGAGCCCCTCCTTGAATAGCCTGCATTCGGCCGCATCTAGCCGAAATCTTTCTGCGTAAACTCCATGAATCCCGAAGTCTTTCACGGCACCACCATACTCTCGGTGCGGCGCGGCAACGTTGTGGCACTCGGCGGCGACGGCCAGGTCACGCTCGGCAACGTGGTGGTGAAATCCACCGCGCGCAAAATCCGCCGCCTGTATCACGACAAAATTCTCGCCGGTTTTGCCGGCGGCACCTCGGATGCGTTCACTCTGTTCGAACGGTTTGAGGCCAAGCTCGAAAAACATCAGGGCAACCTGATGCGCTCGGCAGTGGAACTGGCCAAGGATTGGCGCACCGATCGCATGCTGCGCCGTCTCGAAGCGATGCTCGCCGTGGCCGATCGCGAGCATACGCTGATCATCACCGGCGTGGGCGACGTGCTGGAGCCGGAGCTTGGCATCGTCGCCATCGGCAGCGGTGGCTCATTTGCACAGGCAGCCGCGCGCGCGTTGCTGGAAAATACCGATCTTGCAGCGCGCGATATCGTGAAGAAATCACTGGAAATTGCCGGTGACCTTTGTATTTATACCAATCAGCAGCATGTGATCGAGGTCTTGGAGTGAAGCGTTAGGTGTGAGGGGCAACCGCGACCCTACCCTGACGCCTCACGCCTCACCTCTCACGCCTCACCCCATGACAACCATGACCCCCCAGGAAATCGTTCACGAGCTTGACCGCTATATCATCGGTCAGGACGAAGCCAAACGCGCAGTGGCGATTGCCTTGCGCAACCGCTGGCGGCGGCAGCAGGTGGCCGAGCCGTTGCGTCAGGAAATTACGCCCAAGAATATTTTAATGATCGGCCCCACCGGCGTGGGTAAGACTGAAATTGCGCGGCGGCTGGCGCGGCTGGCCGACGCACCGTTCATTAAAATAGAAGCGACAAAATTCACCGAGGTCGGCTACGTCGGACGCGACGTTGATACCATCATTCGCGATCTGGTGGAAACCGCGATCAAGGACGCGCGCAGCCAGGCCACGCGCAAAGTGCGGCGGCAGGCGGAAGACCTGGCAGAGGAGCGCGTGCTGGATGTGTTGCTGCCCCCGCCCGCAGGCGATTTGGGCGTGAATGCCGAGGCAGGCGAAAGCATCACGCGCCAGAAATTTCGCAAAAAGCTGCGTCAAGGCGAACTCGACGACAAGGAAATCGAGATCGACGTTTCGGTTGCGCCGGCACATATGGAGATCCTCGCGCCGCCGGGCATGGAAGACTTGACCGCGCAAATTCAGGGTATGTTTCAAAATATCGGCACCAGCAAAAAGCGCACGCGCAAACTCAAGGTGCACGAGGCGATGCGCCTGCTCACCGATGAGGAAGCGGGCAAGCTGGTCAACGACGAAGAATTAAAGATGCAGGCGGTGAACAACGTCGAGCAAAACGGCATCGTGTTTCTGGATGAAATCGACAAAATCGCCGCGCGCCAGGAAACCTCCGGCGCCGATGTATCACGTCAGGGCGTGCAACGCGATTTGCTGCCGCTGGTGGAAGGCACCACGGTGAGCACCAAGTACGGCATGATCAAAACCGATCATATCTTGTTTATCGCCAGCGGCGCGTTTCATCTGGCCAAGCCCTCGGATTTGATTCCGGAGCTGCAGGGCCGCTTTCCGATACGGGTTGAATTAAAGAGCCTGTCGGTATCCGATTTCGAGCAGATACTCACCAACACACATGCCAGTCTGGTGAAGCAATACGAAGCCCTGCTCGCCACCGAAGAAGTGAAACTCGAATTCGGCGCGGACGCCATCCAGCGCCTCGCCGAAATCGCGTGGCAGGTGAACGAGAAAACCGAGAACATCGGCGCACGTCGGCTGTATACAGTGATGGAAAAGCTGCTGGAGGATATTTCGTTTAACGCCACCCGGCAGTCGCATCAGACCATTGCCATCGACCGCGCGTATGTGGACACTCGTCTGCAGGCGTTGGCGCAAAGCGAAGACCTCGCGCGTTATGTTTTGTAACCCACACCGCGCCACACTAAAATAGCCGTTTGAGGAGAGCCATGACAGCCGTTCCCCGACTTACCACTGCCCTGTCCGGACTGCCGCTGGGTTTGGAGCGCCAATTGCTCGCCAAGTCGGTCGCCATCGAGCATTGGCTACGCGGCCAGTGGCTGGAGCACACACCGCCGTTTTACGGCTCAGTGGATTTGCGCAACAGCGGCGTCAAATTAGCGCCGGTGGACACCAATCTGTTTCCTGGCGGCTTTAATAATTTGAATCCGGATTTTCATGCGCTGTGCGTGCAAGCCACGATGATGGCGGTGGAAAAAATATGTCCCGAAGCGCGAGACGCACTGCTGATTCCCGAGAATCACACCCGCAATCAGTTCTATCTGCAAAACGTCGCCACCCTCGCGCGCATTTTGCGCCACGCGGGCATGAACGTGCGCATCGGCAGCCTGTTGCCGGGATTGGACGCGCCGCGGGATGTGGATTTGCCCGACGGCAAAAAACTCACGCTGGAGCCGTTGCGGCGCTCCGGCAACCGCCTGGGCCTGGAGGGTTTCGACCCCTGCGTGGTGCTGCTGAATAACGACCTGTCGGCGGGCATACCCGAGATGTTGCGTCATCTTGAACAACCGCTGTTTCCGCCACCGCATGCAGGCTGGGCAGTGCGCCGCAAATCCATCCATTTCGCGGCCTATGACGATGTGGCGACAGACTTCGCGCAATTGCTGGGCATTGATCCGTGGCTGATCAATCCTTATTTCGAGAAGTGCGGCAAGATTAATTTTCAGGAACATCAGGGTGAGGAATGCCTGGCGGGATATGTGTCTGAAATTCTCAACGACATACGCGCCAAGTACAAGGAGTACGGCATCACCGATGATCCGTTTGTAATCGTCAAGGCCGACGCCGGCACCTACGGCATGGGCATCATGACGGTGAAGGACGCCTCCGAAGTGCGCGGGCTGAATCGCAAGCAGCGCAACAAAATGGCGGTGGTGAAGGAAGGCATGCAAGTGCAGGAGGTGCTGGTGCAGGAAGGCGTGCATACCTTCGAGACCGTGCGCGACGCGGTGGCCGAGCCGGTGGTGTATATGATGGATCGCTTTGTGGTGGGCGGTTTTTACCGGCTGAACACGCAACGCGGCACGGATCAGAATCTCAACGCACCGGGCATGCAGTTTGAACCGCTGGCGTTCGCCGAGCCGTGCTCGTCGCCGGACCCGGATGATCCGGATTGCGCGCCCAATCGTTTCTACGCCTATGGCGTGATAGCGCGCCTCGCCTTGCTGGCGGCTTCGATTGAGCTGGAGCGCACGGCATCGCTGCTCCCTACCGAAGCCGCAGCATGAAGCTCGCGTTCGTCGTCGATCCACTCGACGAATTCAAGATTTACAAAGACACCACGTTTGCGATGATGCGCGAGGCCGCGGCACGCGGCTGCGAATTGTATACGCTGCAACAGGAGGACATTTTCTGGCACAAGCACCGCGTGGCGGGTGTGGCCGCGCGACTGCATCTCACCGCTGACACAGCAGCGTGGTATCGCAGCGAAGCCGCAGCCGAAACCGATCTCGCGCAGTTTGACGCGGTGGTGATGCGCAAGGATCCGCCGTTCGACATGGAGTACGTGTACAGCACCTATCTGCTGGAGGCGGCGGAAGCACAGGGCGCACGCGTATTCAACCGTCCGCGCGCGATCCGTGATCACAATGAAAAAATGGCGATTGCGCGTTATGCGCAATTCATAGCGCCGACGGTGGTCACTCGCCTAGAAAAAGTGTTACGGGATTTTCTCGCCGAACACGGCGATGTGATTTTCAAACCCCTCGATGGCATGGGCGGCGCGTCTATTTTCAGAGTGCGCCACGATGACCCGAACGTGAGTGTCATCATTGAAACGCTCACGCAACTCGGCAAACGCACCATCATGGCGCAGCGCTACCTGCCGCAGATTGCCGATGGCGACAAACGTGTGTTGCTGATCGGCGGCAAGCCGGTGCCGTTTTGCCTCGCGCGTATCCCCAAGGCGGGCGAGACGCGCGGCAATCTGGCGGCGGGTGGCACTGGTGTCGCGCGCGAACTCAGCGCCCGCGACCGCGAAATCGCCGAAACCTTGGCGCCGCTATTGCATGCGCAAGGGCTACTGCTGGTGGGACTGGATGTCATCGGCACCTGCCTCACGGAAATTAATGTCACCAGCCCTACCTGCTTTCAGGAAATCACCCAGCAAACGGGCTGTAATGTGGCTGGATTATTCATGGACGCCCTGGAATTAGAAATAAAATAGACAATTAAAACAATTGGTTACGGTATTTTTTCGGGCGCCGAAGCGGCACCAATACCGCGATCTTGGGATTTCTCCCCTTTTTCGCATTCTGTGTTGCAGCGCAATAGCGTAGAATTTCACCGATTCATGATTACCGTAGCTCTACCGCAATGATCGGCATACTGCTCATTACACACGGCACGCTGGGCGAATGCCTGATTCAAACAGCGCTGCATATGCTCAACAAACGCCCGGCGCAATTACGTCAACTCTGCCTGACGCCGCAGGATAACCCCCAGTTGTTGTTGCCGCAGGCGCAGGCGCTAGTGCAAGAACTCAATGACGGCGACGGCGTGTTGGTCCTCACCGATATGTACGGCGGTTCGCCCTCGAATATTGCCGCCACGCTGATCGTTCCCGGCAAAGTGGACGCCGTGGCAGGCGTCAACCTGCCGATGCTGATGCGTGCACTCACCTACCGCGAAACAGCGCTCGAGGTCATGGTCAACAAGGCCATCAGCGGCGGCTGCGAGGGGGTACTGCGCGTGCCAGCAGCAGCGCCTGCGGTTACTACCCTGCATCATGCTGCAACAGGAAGTTGAAATCATTAACCGGCTCGGGCTGCACGCGCGGGCTTCGGCAAAACTGACACAAGTCGCCGGACAGTTCACCGCCGAAGTGTGGGTGACGCGCAACGGGCGCCGCGTCAACGCCAAGAGCATCATGGGCGTGATGATGCTCGCGGCGGCCAAAGGCACGCGCATCACCGTCGAAACCCATGGCACCGACGAAGTCCCCGCGATGCTGGCGGTTACCGCGCTGATTGCGGACAAGTTCGGCGAGGGCGAATAGGCGTAAGGCGTGAAGCGTAAGGGGTGAGGCGTGCGCCGTGGTAATCTTGTCGCCATGCGCCTCTCGCTTTACCCCTCACGCCTCACGCACACATGAGTTTCACCCTCCACGGCATCGGCGTATCCGGCGGCATCGCCATCGGGCGCGCGCATTTGGTATCGCATGCCTCGCTGGAGGTTAACCGTTACCTGGTACCGCCGCCGCTGGTGGCTGCCGAGTCACTGCTTTTCGATGAGGCGATCCAGGCGGTGCGCGCCGAATTTGACAAACTGCGGGATGAACTACGCACGGATATGCCTGCTGGCGTACCCGCCGAGTTCGCCACATTTGTGGATCTGCATCGTATGATCCTTGACGATGCCACGCTGTCGGTGGAACCGCACCGCATCATTGCGGCCGAGCAATGCAATGCCGAATGGGCGCTCAAGGTGCAGGCCGATGTGCTGCTCGCGCAGTTTGACGCGATTGAGGACAGCTACTTGCGCGAACGCCGCAATGATGTGATTCAGGTGGTCGAGCGCGTGTTAAAAGCGCTAGCCGGAAAGCCGGGTTATGTGCCGCCTCCGGTGACAGATTCCGAGGAGGAATTGATCCTGGTGGCGCATGATCTTTCCCCTGCCGACGTGGTGCAGTTCAAGCGCCACCATTTCGCGAGTTTCATCACCGACGTGGGCGGCGCCACTTCGCACACCGCGGTGGTCGCGCGCAGTTTGAATATCCCCTCCATCGTGGCGCTGCACCGCGCGCGCGAACTGGTGCGCGAAAACGACCGCCTTATTGTCGATGGCTCGAACGGCGTGTTGATAGTCGCCCCCGATGCGCGCGTGCTGGCTGAGTATCAGCGGCGCAAAGGCGAATTCGACGCCGGACGCCGCAAGCTGTCGCGCTTGCGCGATACGCATGCCGTCACCCGCGACGGCGTCGCTGTGGCACTGCACGCTAACATTGAATTGCCCGAGGACGTTGCCCAGGCGCTCGCCAACGGCGCTACTGGGATTGGGCTTTTTCGCAGCGAGTTTTTGTTTCTGAACCGCAGCGACCTGCCCGACGAGGAAGAGCAGTTCGAGGCCTACCGCAATGTCGCGCTGGCAATGAAAGGGTTGCCGGTCACCATACGCACCTATGACCTCGGCGCGGACAAACAAACCGACGAAGGCGCGCCCGTCGGTGCCAATCCCGCGCTGGGCTTACGCGCGATTCGCCTGTGTTTGACCGAACCCCAGCGTTTTTTAAGCCAGTTACGGGCGCTGCTGCGCGCGTCGCACTTTGGTCATATCAGTATTTTGATCCCGATGCTGGCGAGTTCCAGTGAAATCGATCAAACCCTGCACTTGATCGCGCGCGCCAAAGCGAACCTAGATGATGACGGCCTGCCCTACAACCGCGACATCAAAATCGGCGGCATGATCGAAGTGCCTGCGGCGGCGCTGGCACTGGATGTGTTTCTGCGCAAGCTCGATTTTCTGTCCATCGGCACCAACGACCTGATTCAGTACACGCTGGCCATCGACCGCACCGACGAAGCCGTAGCCTATCTGTATGACCCCTTGCATCCGGCGATACTGACGCTGCTCGCCAGCATTATCAAACGCGCCAACAAGGCCGGTGTCCCGGTCACCATGTGTGGCGAAATGGCCGGTGATACTGCATTCACGCGCCTGTTGCTGGGATTCGGTCTGCGCGCATTCTCGATGCACGCGGCGCACGTGCCCGACGTCAAGCAACAAGTGCTCAATACCGATGCCGGCGCGACCCAGCCTGCCGCGCGCCGGCTGTTAAAAGCGAGCGACCCCGCGCGCTTGAAGGCATTGCTCGCAAAACTCAACACGGCCTGATCCTGCTGCGTGAGATGACCCGTGTGCGCCAGCATGCGCTTAACTACGGCGCCCACCACCCCAAAGCAACGCCAAGCGGGGGCTTTCAGCTTGACAATGCAGCAGCGATTTACTACCGTGGGTGACGCCATCCGCGCCTTGCGCGATGGCATTTTTACCGGGATTTCCCCTCATGTTTGAAATGAAAGCGCCCGCGGTGTGGGCAACCGGCGACACACCATGCATGAATTGCTAATGCGGGCGAATGTGGGTTGCTTTGTGCTGGCTGCGTCGTACTTGGACTTGGGAATCCAATTAAATTACTGCCTCAAGGCCTTTGCGATCCAGCAGGTTAAGCAACTTCAGCGAGGGGCCACTAGGATGCTTGTCGCCCACTTCCCACTTGCGTACTGTTGATAGACTGGTGTTCAACACCGAAGCTAAAACGGCTTGGCTTAACTGAAGGTGGTCCCTTAGGGCGCGAATTTTTTCGCAATCATATGCGGGGATGGGATCTAGGCAAAGCACATTAAATTTGCGCATTTTTCGCTTATCGATAAAGCCGAGACGATGAAGATCGCTTGCTGTTTCATGGACAGCTTTAAAAATGAGGCTCTTGGCCTTAGATTTTTTGGTCATGGCATATCTCCGTTAAGGACCCATCATTCAAGGCTACGTCCAGTTGTTTACCAGTTCTCGCCAATAGCTGCTCGGCAATGTCTTTCAACGCTTCCAGCTCATCATCCGATATGTTTGCACGGTAATTTTTTTCAAAACCGTATACAAAAAACCATCGATTTCCCTTGTTGGTCGCAACTAGAGTTCTGGCTCCACCCCGTTTACCGCGGCCGGAAAGCCCCACCCGTTTTTTGACGATCCCGCCGCCCAGATCAGCATCGATCAACCCTTGAGTCATTTCGATAACTGCAGAGCAGAGCGTCTCGTCACTGAGATCAGTCTTGCGCATCCAGCGAGCGAAGTAGCGGATCTTAAAAACGCGTCTCATACTTTATTGTGACACTAAGTGTTACAGTTTGTCAAAGAATAAGTCCGCAAGCGGGCATTGATTTATAAGGAAGTTTTATTTCTGCTTGCGGACTTCTCCGAAAAATTCGGGGTGGGGTATCAGAGAGAAATGGCCAACAGAGAGAGAAAACGGGGCCGAATGCCGGTGCCAGACTCTGTAGCGAAGTCCGCAGGAATCCACGCCAGCCCCCGTGAACACTCGGCCGTAGGCAAAAAAATACCAACCGGAGAATGGGTTGGTATTTTGAAATGGCGGTGGAATACGGAACCGAACCCGTGTCCGCTTTTCGAAGCGGATGACAACAGAACCCGCAAGTGTCCGTGTTTTTGGGCGACTGTCCTTTTCACCGCGAGTGACTCGACACCGGCGGAGCGGGCAGGGGAGGCCGCGCCTGCGGTCGCGCAATTGAGCAGTTACGGCTGGCACGGCTTCAGATCCCGATGGCGGTTTGAATTGCGCATTCGCTTACCCACAGGTTGTGCGCACGGCAGCATCCGGGCAGCCTGACCCATGCATTGAATTCAAAAAGCGCATGAAGTGAGGTTTAAGCCACGAGTCGCCGTCAGCCTGGCGTGATGCGCCTGATGTCGCGGCTTCAGCTTGACAATGCCGCAGCGATTTACTACCGTGGGTGACGCCATCCGCGCCTTGCGCAATGGCATTTTTAGCGGGATTTCCCCTCATGTTTGAAATGAAAGTGCCTGCGGAAAAAGGGCCCCTCAAAGTCATCCAAGGCGCGACGCTGATTGACGGCAACGGCGGCACGCCGGTGAAAGATCCCGTGATCGTGCTGCAGGGCCGCCGCATCAAGCAGGTGGGCACCAGGACCACGGTGAAAATTCCCGCCCGCGCCGAAGTCATCGATTGCGCCGGGCTCACGCTGATGCCCGGTCTGATGGACGTGCATCTGCACACCATGATGTTCAACTGCCTGACCTTTCACAATTATCGCGTTGCACAGTGGGAAATCACGCCTGAATTGCAGCAGATGTATGGCTTATTCCATGCGCAGTTGTGCTTTGATATGGGCTTTACCACGCTGCGCGATCTGGGGCTCAATTCCTATCGCGGGCTGCTCACCGCGCATCTGTGCGCGGTGCGCGATTCGATCAACGCCGGCATCATCGAAGGCCCGCGCATGTTCATCGGCGGCTTTACCACCATCACCGGTTCACATCTGGATCTGATTCAGCCGCGCGCAGCGCAGCGCCTCGGCTTTCAGACCGCCGACGGCCCCTGGGAATTGCGCAAACTCGCGCGCACCAATCTGCTGGCGGGTTGCGACATCGTGAAGACCTGCGCCACCGGTGGCGGCGGCACCGACAAGGAAGAGCCCGACATCCGCAATATGACACAGGAAGAAATCGACGCCATCGTCGATGAAGCCCATGCCTTTCACAAAGCGGCGGCAGTACACTGTTTCACGCCGGGCGGGCAGCGCATGGCGCTGGCGGCGGGCGCCGACACGATCGAGCATATGGTGTTTCACGACGCAGAAGTCATCGACAGGATTGCCGACGCCAACGTGTGGATGACGCCCACGCTACTGCACCGCACCGATCACGCCATCCAGAACCGCCTCGATCAGGGCACCTCGCAGTTTGTCATCAATAAAATGAAGGCCTTGCAGCCGTACTGCTTCGACACATTTCAAAAAATGCACAAAGCCGGCGTCAAGATTGCGATGGGCACGGATATGGGGTTCGATCCGGAAATGGGCACCAACGCGCGCGAGTTGGCGATTTACGTCAGCCTCGGCATGAAGCCGATGGATGCGATTCTCACCGCCACACGCAACGCCGCGCACGCGCTGAAAATGGAAAAAGAACTCGGCACCGTGGAGGCCGGTAAACTCGCCGACATCATCGCGGTCAAGGGCGACCCGCTGAAAAACATCGCGCTGCTGCAGGAAAAAAAGAACATTCAGATGGTCATGAAGGAAGGCCGCATTTATGCCGACCGGCGTGCCGGCCGCAGCAAGCATGTGGTAAACGTCAATCCGGGCGACTGGAAGAAAATTGATTACTTGTAACAACGTGAACGGGTGAACACGTAAAGCCCACTGCATGTGAATACGAAGATCATGGCGATGGCAGCGACCCAGTAAAACATAAAATATCCTTTTAAAACAAAACGTTACTATGCTACTTAGCGCTGAAGAAAAACGCATACTCAAAGGCGACATGGGTGCCGCCGCGAAAGATGCGCTCGCGCTGCAACTGGAAGTCGGCAAATTCTTCGGCGCCAAACGCTTCGTGCCGGTCACCAATGTGCACATGATGGGTGACATCGAAGTCATGGGCGATTCGGGCAAAGCCTTTGTCGAACGTGTCGCGAACGCCGGCGCGCGTTGCGTGACACCGACCACCACTAACGCGCGCTGCATCGATTTCGATTATGTCGCGCAGTTAAAGCAGGATCCCAACGAGGCGCGCAAGGAAAAACAGCTCATCGCGTATTTGCAGCGCATGAATGTCGTTACTGCCGACACCTGCATCAATTACCAGACGATTTACCAGCCGCATCTGGGCGAACACGTCGCGTGGGGTGACACCGGCACGGTGAATTACGCCAACTCGGTGTTTGGTGCGCGCAGCAATTTTGAAGCCGGGCCGGCGGCACTGGCGGCGGCACTTACCGGCCGCGTGCCGGAGTACGGCTATCACCTCGACGCCCGGCGCAAAGGCGTGTTTCAGGTCAATATCAAAGCCGATCTCCAGGATCTTGCCGATTGGGGCGCACTGGGCAAGCTGGTGGGCGCCGGCCATCAGGATTACTACGCGGTGCCGGTATTCAACGGCGTGAAACGCACGCCCACATCCGATGAATTGAAGCAACTCGCCTGTGCGCTCGCGAGCTACGGCTCGATCGGCATGTTTCACATGGTCGGCGTCACCCCCGAAGCGCCCACGCTCAAAGTGGCTTTCGGCGGGCGCAAGCCGAAAGAAGTCATGACTATCACCAATCGGGACCTCGAACGCGTTTACGCCAGCTATGCCACACACGGCAATCCGCTGAATCTGGTGGTGTTCTCGGGGCCGCAACAATCGCTGTTTGAAATGAAGCGGCTCGCCGAATTGCTCGACGGACGCAAACTCGCGCCAGGCAGCCAGCTTTACATCACCACCAGCAACGGCGTGAAAAGCGCCGCCCATAAACTCGGTTACCTCGACACCATACAAAAGTCCGGCGCCCTCGTGCTCGAAGGCGTGTGCTTTTATATTCTGCAAAACATCGCGCAGATGCGCGTGCAAAACGGCTGGAGCAATCTGGTGACCAACTCCGCCAAGTTGGTCAATATCATCGGTGCGCACAAGTTCAACGCCATTTTGCGTCGTACCGCAGCTTGCGTGGACATTGCCTGCACCGGCCAAGACGCCGCATGAATCGCGTTGCGTTCAAAGTGAAACGCGCTTTCGGCGAAGTGGTCGAAGGCGTCGCGCTGATTTCCACTGAAGGCTTCAGTCCGCGCTACGACCTCGACCGCTGGAGCGGCGTCATCTCACGACCAGGCCACGCGCTCGAAGGTCACAACATCAGGGACGCCATCTACATCACACCCAGCGCCAAAGGCGGCATCGCCGCCGGTTGGGCGTTCTACGACATCAAGGCCAAGGGCATCGCGCCGCGCGCGTTTGTGTTTGGCGTGACCAACCCGGTGATGGTGCAAGGCGCGGTATTCGCCGGCATCACCATTACCGAGGGCTGGTCAAAATTACCCTATGCTGTAATCAAGACTGGCGATATTGTGCGGGTAGACCCCCAGCGTAAGTCAGTGAGTGTGGTCAAACGCGTCTAAACCAAGAAGGAAATTCCGTGAGCAAGCAGCAAATCGTAGCGGCAGTCGTGGGTGCATGTGCAGTGATGTCCAGTGGCGCCATCCACGCACAGACCTATCCCACGAAATCCATCCGCTTCATCGTCGGTTTCCCCCCCGGCGGCACCAACGACATCGTGGCGCGCGCACTGGGGCAAAAACTGACCGAGCAAATGGGGCAGCAGTTTGTGATCGAGAATCGCGGCGGCGCCAACACCGCGATCGCCAGCGAGATGTTTGTGCGTATGGCGCCCGACGGCTACAACATCATGTTGAACGCGCCGGGACACGCCACCAATCCGTCGATGATGAAGCTCAACTTCGACCCGCTACGCGACTTCGCGTTTATCACGGTGGCAGCGGAATCGCAGAATCTGTTGGTGACGCATCCGTCGCTGCCGCCACGCAGCGTGAAGGAACTGATCGCATTCTCGAAAGCACGGCCGGGTGAGATCAACTACGGCTCCTCGGGCGTCGGCACCACGGTGCATTTGTCGGCCGCGTTGTTCGAGTACATGACCGGGGTGAAATGGGTGCATATTCCCTACAAGGGCGCTGGCCCGGCGCTGATCGAAATGCTGGGCGGACAGTTTTCCATTTATTTTGGCAACGTGCCGTCGGTCATCGGCTACGTGCGCACGGGCAAGCTGCGCAGCCTTGCGGTGACGGGCGCCAAACGTTCGAGTGCGATTCCCGAAATGCCGACAGTGGCGGAAAGCGGCATTCCCGGCTATGAAGTGACGACTTGGTACGGCGTCTCTGCGCCGGCCAAGACGCCGCGCCCGCTGATTGATCGCCTCAACAGCGAGATCCTGCGCGCGTTGAAATCACCTGACCTTGCGGCGCGCTTCAAGGATCTCGGCGCCGACCCCATCGGCAACACGCCGGAACAAAACACCGCTTACGTGCAGAACGAAATTACCAAGTGGGCGAAAGTGCTCAAGGCGGCGGGCATCAAGGGCGAGTAACGGACCCGTGGTGAGGGTTGGGGGATTGAACCGCACGTGCTGGTGGGTTGCGGCCAGTTGCGGTTTGCTGAGCGGCGGCGCGCACGCGCAGACGCCGGGTGCGGCAGGCTCGGCACCGGCCTATCCGCTCAAACCGATCCGCTTCATCATCGGCTTCCCGCCTAGCGGCACCAACGATATCGTTGCGCGCATGGTGGCGCCGAAGATGGCGGAGTTTCTCGGTCAGCAGGTGGTGGTGGAAAATCGCGGCGGCGCCAGCACCCTGATCGCGACGGAATACGTGGCGCGCGCCGCGCCCGATGGCTACACCCTACTGCTGAATGCGCCCGCGCATGCCACCAACCCCGCGCTGGCCAAGCCGCAGTACGATTCGGTGCGCGATTTCGCCTTTATTTCACTGGTGGCCGAATCGCAAAACCTGCTGGTGCAGCATTTGTCGTTTCCGCCGCGCAGCGTCAAGGAACTGATCGCCTTTTCCAAACAGCGCCCCGGCGAAATCAATTTTGGCTCCAGCGGCGTCGGCAGCACGCCGCACTTGTCGGCGGAACTATTTCAGTACATGACCCGCGTCCAGTGGTCGCACGTGCCGTACAGGGGCAGCGGCGCAGGCATGGTGGCGCTGCTCTCCGGCGAGATTTCATTTTATTTCGCCAACATACCGGCGGCGATTCAGCATGTGCGCAACGCCAAGCTGCGGCCCATCGCGTTATCCGGTTTGCGGCGCACTGCCGCGGTGCCCGGCATACCAACGCTCGCGGAAAGCGGCCTTCCGGGATTTGATGTGACCTCGTGGTTCGGCATTGCCGCCCCCGCCAAGACCCCACGCGTTATCATCGAGCAGCTCAACGCCAGCATCGTGCGCGCGGTGAACCTGCCCGACCTGCGCGCACGCCTGCAGGATCAGGGCGCTGATCCGGTGGGCAACACGCCGCAGCAATACACCGCGTTCATCCACAACGAAATCGCCAAGTGGGCGCAGGTGATTAAAGCGGCAGGGATCAAAGGCGAATAAGATCAAGGCCATTGAACAGGCATACACAGGAGGCCGGACCGTGGCACTAGAAGATGATGCACACCTCGACGTGTGTCAAAACATTGAGGCGGGGCTTAAGGAACAGTACGAACTTCATCCCGATCTCACCGATAAGCTGTGTGTGTTTGCGCTCGATGCGGGCAAGACAGCGCTCAAACAACGCAGCGGCTTTGCCAAAAACGAAAAAATTACCAGCCACCCGCTGGCGCAAGGCATCATTGCCTGGTGTGTGTTTGTGGGCGAAGAGCGTATCGGCAAAGTGAACGATCTCACGCTGAAGGAATACCTCAATCGCGTCGACAAAATAAAACGCTCGGTGAACCGCCATGCGACAGCAGGGCCTCGGGCATATTACGAGTTCATCCGAAATTTTATATAAGTTGTTGGAGCAGCGATGAAAATATCATTTAATAACATCAACTTAGCATTGATTTTCGCACTGCCCCTCACGGCCTTTGCGCAATCATACCCAAGCAAACCCATCCGCATCATCGTCGCCTACACACCCGCCGGTACCACCGACATTCTTGCGCGCGCGCTCGGGCAGAAGATGAGCGAAGCATGGTCACAGCCCGTCATCATCGACAACCGTCCGGGGGCCAACGGCAACATCGGCACCGATGTCGCGGCCAAGGCCACACCCGACGGCCACACGCTGCTGATGGTGACCGCGGGCACGCACGGCATCAATCCCGGCTTGTATCGCAAGCTACCGTGGGACGCGGCGAAAGATTTCGCACCGGTGAGTCTGGTGGCGCTGGTGCCGAACATCTTCGTGGTCAACAACAGCGTGCCGGTGAAAAGCGTCAAGGAATTCATCGTGCACCTGAAAGCGAACCCGAACAAACTCAACTATGGCTCGCCCGGCAACGGCAGCACCGCGCACCTGTCGATGGAAATGCTCAAGACCGCGACCGGCACCACCATTCAGCACATTCCCTACAAAGGCAGCGCAGGGGTGATGGCGGATGTGATCGGCGGGCAGATCATCGCTACCATCGACAACCTGCCGGTCTATCTGCCGCAGGTGAAGGCCGGCAAGTTGCGCGCACTCGCGGTAAGCTCGGCCAGGCGCTCGCCCGCCATGCCCGACCTGCCCACCATCGCCGAATCCGGCTTGCCGGGCTACAACTCCAGTGCGTGGTTTGGCCTGGTTGCACCCACGGGCACGCCCAAGCCGGTGATCGACAAACTGGCCGGTGAGACGCAGCGCATACTGCAACTGCCGGACATGAAGGAACGGTTATTGAACCTAGGCGCGGAACCGGTGGGCGACCGGCCGCAACAATTCTCGGCGCATATCAAATCCGAAATCGCGAAGTGGGCTAAGGTGATCCATGATGCGCATGTGGAGTTGCAGTGAGAAATAGCCGATGATTCGCGACCCCGCTTCCTTCCAAATCCTCCTCGACACCATCGCGCGCCTGGTGCGCGAGAAACTGATTCCGCGCGAGCGTGAAGTCAGCGAGACTGATGAAATACCCACTGACATCATGGGCGAGATGCGGCGCATGGGTTTGTTCGGGCTCACCATTCCCGAAGAATACGGCGGCCTGGGCCTCACAACGGAGGAAGAGGCGCTCACCAGCATGGCGTTGTGCGAGGCGTCGCCGGTGTTTCGTTCGATCATGGGCACCAACAATGGCATTGGCGGCATGGGCATCGTCATTGACGGCACCGAGGCGCAGAAGCAAAAGTATCTGCCGCGGCTCGCTACCGGCGAGATCATCGGTGCGTTCGCACTAACCGAGCCCGGCTCGGGTTCGGATGCGGCGTCGCTCACCACCAGCGCGCGGCGCGAGGGCAATCACTATGTGGTGAACGGCGCCAAGCGCTACATCACCAACGCGCCCGAGTCACACATTTTTACCCTGATGGCGCGCACCGATCCCCATACCAACGACGCAAGCGGCGTATCGGCATTCATCGTCGAGCGCGATACGCCGGGTCTCTTTGTCGGCAAGCCCGACCGCAAGATGGGCCAGCGCGGCTCGCATACCGCCGATGTGATTTTCGACAACGTGCGCGTGCCGGCGGAGCATGTCATCGGCGGCAAAGAGGGCATGGGCTTCAAAACCGCGATGAAGGTGCTGGATCGCGCACGGCTCAACATTGCCTCGGTGTGTACCGGCATCGCGCAGCGCCTGCTCGATGAAGGATTGAATTACGCGCGCGAGCGCAAGCAGTTCGGCAGACCGATCGCGGAGTTTCAGTTAATACAGGCGATGCTCGCTGATTCCAAGACCGAAATCTACGCCGCACGCAGCATGGTGCTGGAAGCCGCGCGCAAGCGCGACACCGGCGTCAACATCACGATGGAAGCGTCGTGCTGCAAATTGTTTGCGTCCGAAATGGTGGGGCGTGTTGCCGATCGCGCGGTGCAGATACATGGCGGCGCGGGCTATATGCAGGATTACGCCGTTGAACGCCTGTATCGCGACGTGCGCCTGTTCCGCATATTCGAAGGCACCAGCCAGATCCAGCAATTGGTGATCGCACGGCATATGCTGCGGGATGCGTAAATTCACAAGCCGTCATTCCGGGCTTGACCCGGAATCCAGTGTGCTCAATCATGCGAAGCAGCTGAATTATGTTCCTGCGGAAGAATTTACGATCTAGATTCCAGCCTGCGCTGGAATGACAATGAGGAGGGGAGCGCATGTTACAAACGGTGAAGATTTTAGTGTGCAATGTAGTATTGGCGCTGGCCGTGTCGGCGCACGCACAGACCTACCCCACCAAGCCCATCCGCATGGTGGTACCGTTCGCGCCCGGCGGCACCGGAGATTTTTTGTCGCGCAGCATCGCGCCGCGCATGGGCGAGTTGCTCGGCCAGCAGTTCATCATTGATTTTCGCGGTGGCGCCGGTACGACGCTCGCGTCCGGACTGGTGGCAGCCGCGCCCGCCGATGGCTACACAGCCTATATTCAAACCTATACCACGCAGGCGATCAATCATAGCCTCTATGCCAAGCTTTCCTACGATACCACCAAGGATTTCGCGCATGTGGGTTTGATTGGGGTGATACCCCTGGTGCTGGGCGCGCATCCGTCGCTGCCGGCGCGCAATGCCAAAGAGCTGGCTGCGCTGTCACGTGCGCGCGCCGGCACGCTTAATTTCGGCACTGCAGGCATCGGCACTTCCTCCCATTTTGCCGCCGAGTTGTTCAAGCTCGCGTCCAAGGCCGACCTCACGCATATACCGTACAAGGGCGCGGGGCCGGCAATGATCGATGCGATGGCCGGCTTCATCCCGCTGGTGGTGGACGCCATCACCTCGATGAAGCCGCACCTTGATTCCGGCCGACTGCGCGGCATCGCCATCGGCAGTGCGCAGCGCTCGGATGCCGCACCGCAACTGGCGACGTTTGCGGAATCCGGTTATCCCGGATTCGAGGCGAGTTCATGGTGGGGCATACTGGTGCCCGCGCGCACGCCTGCCGCGATCACCACGCGGCTCAACACCGAGTTAAACAAGTCGCTGGAAGACAACACCGTGCGCACGCGATTGCTGTCACACGGCGCTACACTCAAATACGGCGCACCTGCGCTGGCAGCCGAACTCATGAATTCCGAACTCGAAAAATGGGCCAAGGTAGTCAAGGCCACAGGTGCGCGCGTCGATTGACGCTCAGCGTAACCCTCTGTTTTTATTTATATTTATGACTAAGGCGCAGCGTGGCATTTGAAAAACTAATGCAGGAGTTCCAGGCAAGAACCGCTGAGGCCACAGGCATGGGTGGGCCGGAAAAACTCGCCAAGCGCAAGGCCGAAGGGCACCTCAACGCGCGCCAGCGCATCGACTATTTGCTGGATAAAGACTCGTTCATCGAGTCCGGCCGTTTCGCGCGCAGCAACCGGCCCGAGGCCAAGCACAAGACGCCGGCGGATGGAAAAATCGCGGGCTTTGGCAAAATCCATGGCCGCGAAGTGGGGCTGGTGTCGAACGACTTCACCGTGATGGGCGCCTCCAGCGCGGTGATCAACATGAAAAAAATCAAACACGTGAAGCAAACCGCAACCCGGCGTGGCATGCCGCTGGTGTTGCTGGGCGAATCAAGCGGCGCGCGCATGCCCGACCGCATGGGTGCCGCAGGCCGCGCCATCATCGCGCAGGATCCCACCGAGTATCAGCGCCTGCGTGAAGCGCCGTGGTGTTCCGCGCTGCTGGGCCAGTGCTACGGCTCATCGACCTGGTATTCGGCGATGTCGGATTTCGTGGTCATGCGCAAGGGCGCGATCATGGCCATCGCCAGCCCCAACGTCACCTCGATCGCGATCAACAAACCGATCAGTGCAGAGGAGTTGGGCGGCTGGAAGCTGCTGACCGGCATTTCCGGCCTTGCCGATATGGCGGTGGATACTGACGAGCAGTGTCTCGACGCGATCAAGAAATTTCTATCTTATCTGCCCAGTCACCACATGGCGCCGCCACCTGAAGCGCCAGTGCCCCCAGGTTCCGACGAAGCCGCTAAAACCATACTGGACATAATGCCGGAGTCGCGCAATCAGGTGTACGACGTCCGCAAAATTATCAAAGCGGTGGCGGATACCGATTCGACATTCGAGTTGAAAGAGCGCTACGGCAAATCCATCGCCACCGTGCTGGCGCGGCTCGACGGCAAGAGCGTGGGCTTCATCGCCAACAATCCGCTCTACAAGGGTGGCGCACTCGACGCCGATGCGTGCAACAAAGTCACCAGCTTCATGGTGCTGTGCGATTCGTACAACATACCCTTGGTGTTTCTGGTCGATGTGCCGGGCTTTTTGATCGGCGTCGAGGGCGAACTGCGTGGCATGCCCGGCAAGGTGATTAACTGGATGAACGCGATGACGCTGGTGACTGTGCCGAAAATTACCGTGATGATGCGCAAGAATTACGGTCAGGCGTTTATCAACATGGCGGGCGGCAAAAACGCCGATGAAATCGCCTGCTGGCCCATGGCAGATCTGGGGTTCATGGACCCGGCAGTGTCAGTCAACGTGCTGTATGGCGTGAAATTCGAGGACGACCCCGAGCGCTTCAAAAAACTCAAGGCCGAAGTCGAACGTGACACCTCCGCCTGGGGATTGGCGGAACTATACGAAGCGCAAAATGTGATCGACCCGCGCGACACCCGCGACTACCTGATCCGCACACTGGAAGTGCATCGCATGCGGCTGAAAAACGGCGTGGGCGAGCATTTGCTGCGCAATTGGCCGACGAGTTACTGAGGGCGGTGAGGCGTGAAGGGTGAACGGGTGAACGGGTGAGCGGGTGAACGCGTAACCGCGGGGCGTGCTTTGAACCGCAGAACTATTCTTGCTCTCACACTGGCTGGCGGCACGGTGCTGCTACAAGGCTGCTCGCCACTGGCCTTGCTTAACGGTTGGGTGCCGTCCAGCACCTACAGTGTCAAAACCGATGTCAGCTATGGCCCGCTGGCGCGCCACCAACTCGACGTCTACCGTCCCGGCGCTGCGCAGGGCGCCGTACCCGTGGTGGTGTTTTTCTACGGCGGCAATTGGGACAGTGGCGCGCGCGCGGATTATTTATTCGTCGGCGAAGCACTCGCCGCCCAAGGCTATGTCGTCGTGGTGCCCGACTACCGGCTCTATCCCGAGGCGCGCTATCCCGACTTTCTGGCGGACTGCGCGACGGCGGTGCAGTGGGTATACCAGCACATCACAGCATACGGTGGCGACCCGCAGCGGGTGTTTCTGATGGGTCATTCGGCCGGTGCTTACAACGCAGCGATGCTGGCGCTGAATCCGGCTTATCTGCGCGCCGCAGGCGTAGACCCGCGCCGCGTGCGCGGGCTGATCGGCCTTGCCGGACCGTATGATTTTCTGCCGCTGACCGGCGCGGTCACCCAGGCGGTGTTTGGTTTTCCCGATACACCGATCACCACCCAGCCCATCCATTTCGCGTCGCCCGCGGCGCCACCGGCTTTGCTGGTGACGGGCGCAGACGACGATGTGGTCAATCCGGGAAACAGTACCCGTCTGGCGGCGCGCCTGCAGCAGCACGGCGTGCCGGCGCGCGTGATCGTTTATCCCGGCATGGGGCATCGCATGGTGTTGGGCGCGCTGGCAACACCCTTGCGCAGATGGCCTGGATTCGGGCCGGTAATCGACGACGTCGCCGGATTTATAAACGGAGGGTCCGCCACCGGCGCTCGCCTCAAGTCTTCGCTTTCCCCAACACCTGCCCCGCAATAATCAATTTCTGAATCTCGCTGGTGCCCTCGTAAATCCGCAACGGACGAATCTCGCGATACAGCCGCTCGACCGTGCTGCCCACGGTCACACCCAGTCCACCGAAGAGTTGCACCGCGGAGTCAATCACGCGCTGCGCGGCTTCGGTGGCGTGCAGCTTGGCCATAGCTGCTTCAAGCGTCACGCGATCGCGCAGCGTATCTTTGGTCCACGCTGCGCGATACACCAGCAACGCCGACGTTTCGACCTCAAGCGCCATGTCGGCGATGCGCATCTGCGTCGCCTGAAACTGTGCCAGCGGCTGACCGAACACATGGCGTGCGCGCACATGCGTGCTGGCCTCCGCCAGCGCGCGCCGCGCAAAGCCCAGTGCCGCAGCACCGACCGTGGCACGCATCACGTCGAGTGTGGCCATCGCCACTTTAAAGCCTTCGCCGGGTTTGCCCAGCATTTGACTCGCCGCCACGCGGCAATCATCAAAGGCCACCGTGCCGATGACATGGGGCGCCACCACCTGTATCGATTCGGGCACGCTTAAGCCCGGCGTGTTTGCATCCACCACAAATGCCGACAATCCTTTTGCCCCGGGCGCTTCACCGGTGCGTGCGAACACAATGTAGGTGTGGGCAACACCGGCGTTGGATATCCACGTCTTGCGCCCGTTCAGTATGTAAGCGTCACCGTCGCGCCGCGCGCTGGTTTGCAACGCGGACACATCCGACCCCGCTGCAGACTCTGACAGGCAGAAGCCGGTAATGCATGAGCCCTCGGCGATACGCGGCAGATACCCACGCTGCTGTGCCGTCGATCCGAACAGCAGCAGCGGCACTGCACCCAGCCCCTGCATCGCAAAGGTGCAATCGGCCAGCCCCGAACACCGCGCCAGCACATCGCGCGCAAGGCACAGGCTGCGCACGTCCACGCGCCCCGCACTTGTGTTGGGGCCGCCGAGCGCGGCGGGCAGCAGGTAACGCAACCAACCGCCCGCGCCCAGCAGACGCGCGATGTCGCGCACCGCCTGTGTAGCTGCTACACCCTCCGCTTCCAGGGTGTGGCGATGCAATGTCACCCACGCCTCGAGTTCGCTGGCGAGACGGCGGTGCGACGCGTCGAAGAAAGGCCATTCCAGAAACAGGTTGTCGTTCATCACCGCATGACGTTATCACATCCCCGATAGGCGCAGCAAAAGTCGTGGCGTAAAATAGCGGCTCACATCATCCCTAAACTAAAACGGCAACGAGACAAAATCCCCATGAAACTCAATGGAAAAACCGCGGTTATCACCGGTGCGGCGTCCGGCATCGGGCTCGCCACGGCACAAGCGTTCGCTGCCGCTGGTGCAGCGCTGGTGCTCGGCGACATCAACATCGCAGGCGGCGAACAGGCCGCCGGCGAGCTCAGGGCAGCAGGCCACGACGCCAGCTTCGTGCCGCTCGATGTCACCGATGACGCAGCCATCGCGCGCTTTCGCGACGTGGTGTATGCACGCGCCGACGCACTGGACATTCTGGTCAACGTCGCGGGCTGGAGCAAGGTCGAGCCGTTCGTGAACACCACGCCCGAGTTGTGGGAAAAATTGATTAATCTTAACTACACCGGCACCTTGCGCGTAACCCATGCCTTCCTGCCAAAAATGATAGCGCGCGCTGCCGGAAAAATCGTTAATGTAGCGAGCGACGCAGGGCGCGCCGGCAGTGGTGGCGAAGCGGTGTACGCCGGCAGCAAGGGTGCGGTGATTGCGTTTACCAAATCGCTGGCGCGTGAAACAGCGCGCTACAAACTCAACGTCAACTGCGTGTGCCCCGGCCCCACCGATACGCCGCTGCTGGCATCAACCCCGGACAAGCAACGCGAGGCGCTGATGCGCGCAATACCGTTTCGCCGTTTCGGCAAGCCCTCGGAAGTGGCCGACGCGATTTTGTTTTTCGCCAGCGATAGATCCTCGTACCTCACGGGGCAGGTGTTGAGCGTGAGCGGCGGGTTGACGATGCAGGATTGAAGCTCCAAATCATTTGACGCAGATTGACGCAGATAACAGCGTGGTTTTCAATCTGCGTTAATCTGCGTTAATCTGCGTCTAAGTATTTGTTTTTATTTAATGTTTAAAGAACATCCCCCTATGACCAAAGCCGCCGATTTCAAACCCCGCCATTTCAAGTGGGAGGTGCAAGGCAAAGTCGCCACCGTTACGCTCAATCGACCGGAGCGCAAGAATCCGCTCACCTTTGAATCGTATGCCGAGTTGCGCGACACCTTTCGTGCACTGGCTTACGCTGATGATGTAAAGACCGTGGTGGTCACCGGCGCGGGCGGCAATTTTTGTTCCGGCGGCGATGTGCATGAAATCATCGGACCACTGACACAGATGAAAATGCCGGGCCTGCTCGAGTTCACGCGCATGACCGGCGATCTGGTGAAAGCCATGCGCGCGTGTCCACAGCCGATCGTCGCCGCCATCGACGGCATCTGTGCCGGCGCCGGCGCGATGATCGCCTGTGCGGCGGACATCCGTTACGGCACCGCGCGCAGCAAAGTGGCGTTCCTGTTCGTGCGCGTGGGGCTCGCCGGCGCCGACATGGGCGCGTGCGCGCTGTTACCGCGCATCATCGGCCAGGGCCGCGCTGCAGATTTGCTCTATACCGGCCGCTCGATGGGCGGCGCGGAAGCCGAGCGCTTTGGTTTCTACAACGCGCTGCACGAACCCGAAACAGTGCTGGCTGCCGCGCACGATATGGCGCGCTCGCTGGCCGACGGCCCCACCTTCGCCCACGGCATGACTAAGAAGCTGCTGCATCAGGAGTGGAACATGGGGCTGGACGAAGCGATAGAAGCCGAGGCCGAAGGGCAGGCCATCTGCATGCAGACACAGGATTTTCATCGCGCCTACCACGCGTTCGCCAACAAGCAAAAGCCGGTGTTTGAGGGGGATTGAGCGCCGGGCGGGCGCTATCCCGACCTACAGTTTATTTTTTTCTTCCAAACTGCGTATCAATTTTCCCCACCGCGCGAGGTCGTGGCGAATCACCTCGGCAAATTCCGCAGGGGTATTGCCCACCGCATTAAAGCCGAGATCCGCGACATACTTGAGCACATCGGATGCATGCAGCGCGGCGGCCACGTCGGTTTGCAGTTTTGACACCACGGTGGGGGGCGTTGCCGCGGGAGCGAGCATGCCGTACCAGGTAGCCGCTTCAAAGCCGGCCACGCCGGACTCGGCCACTGTCGGAATCTGCGGCAGCGTCGGCCAGCGCTGCGCACTGCTGATGCCCAACGCGCGCAGCTTGCCGGAACGCACGAAGGGCAAGGTGCCGGACACCGAGCCGAACATCACTTGCACATGCCCGCCCATCAGGTCAATCACTGCGGCACCGGTGCCCTTGTACGGCACGTGCTCGAGGTTGATGCGGGTCATCACCTTGAACAATTCCATCGCCAGATAAGGCGAGGTGCCGGTGCCGCTGGAGGCAAACGCCAATTGGCCACCATGTACCCTGGCAAAGGCTATGAATTCCTTCACCGTTTTCACCGGCAGCGAGGGATGCACCACCAGCAGGTTCGGCGTGGTTGCGGTCAGCGTCACCGGCGCGAAATCCCTCACCGGATCGTAACTGAGCTTTCTTTGAAACGGCGTAATGGTGTGCGCATTGGTGATCATCACCAGCGTGTGCCCATCGGCGGGCGAGCGGGCGACGATTTCGGTGGCAATTGAGCCATCGGCACCGGGACGATTTTCAACCACCAGCGCATGCGGCCAGGTGTCGGCGAGCTTGCGGCTCAACACGCGCGCGATGGTGTCGGTGCCACCACCGCTGGCGAAACCGACGATCACGCGTACCGGTTTGCCGGGAAACGTTTGCGCCCGCGCGGCGTAAACGCAACCCAGAGCGGTCAGCAACAAACCTACATGCAATACGAATTGCACAATAAAAACAAATAGTTACATAGCCCTGTCAGGACTCAGGACTTGCGCCGCGCATGAAACGCGTTCAACCGCGCATTAAATTCCGGCGTATCAAACACCACCGCCATGTGCGATGAAATCATATCGAGATGCGCGGCCAGCGTCCCTCCGGCTAGCCCCTGATACACCGCGCGCTTCATCAGTGCCACCGCCTGCGGCGGCTGCGCCGCGATCTGGCGCGCCAGGGTCAGCGCGGCACTGCGCACATCGCTGTCCGCCACCACCTGGCTCACCAGCCCGATGCGCTCGGCTTCGACGGCATCCACCAGGCGCCCGGTCCACAACAGTTCAAGCGCGCGCGACACGCCGATCACGCGCGGCAAAAACCAGGTGCCGCCATCGCCAGAAATCACACCCATGTTGATGTAGCTTTCAGCAAAAGTGGATGAGGTGCCGCAGATACGGATGTCGCACATCAGCGCCATATCCAGTCCCGCGCCACGTGCCGTGCCATTGACGGCGGCGATCACCGGCAGCTCCAGCCGCTCCATCGCCAGCGGAATCTTCTGGATGCTGCGCCACAGATAATCCTTGCGCTCACCGTTGGAAGCGTTTTGCATCTCGGTCATTTCATCCGCATCGCCGCCGGCACAGAACGCGCGCCCCGCACCTGTCAACACCACTGCGCGAATGCGGCTGTCGTCGGCGATTTGTGTCAACGCCTCGCGCCATTCCGCGATCATCTGCCGGTTAAAAGCGTTCAGACGCTCGGGCCGGTTTAACTCGAGCACGGCCACGCCATCGTCGCCGACATTGAGATTGATACATGCAAAAGCCATGGCAGTTCCTCAGGTGGTTATAGCTGCGGCGGCATGTGCCTCGCGCGCCAGCCGCGCGCGCAAATCCGCCTTGCGTATTTTGCCATTGGCGGTACGTGGCAATTCCTCAACGATCTCCAGGCGCTCGGGCCAATACATCTTGGCCACCCCGCGCTCCGCCAAAAACGCCTGCATATTATGCAACGCCAGCGCTTGGCCATCGCGGCAGATCACAAACGCGCACGCACGTTCGCCGAGACGGGCATCGGGCATACCCACAATCGCCGCATCGCGCACCCGCGCATCTTCGTACAGAATGTCTTCCACGTATTTGACCGGGATGTTCTCGCCACCGCGAATGATGATGTCCTTGAGGCGCCCGGTGATACGCACATAGCCTTCGGCATCCAGTGTCGCCAGATCGCCGGTATCGAACCACTCCCCATCGAAATTTTCACGCGTCAGCGTTTCCTGCTTGACATAGCCCACAAACATGAAGGGGCCACGGCACTGCAAACGGCCCTCCGTGCCCGGCGCCAGCAAATCGTTCCTGTCATTGACCACCCGCACTGCCATGCCGGGCTGCGCGCAACCGTCGGTATTGAGCAGTTTTTCCTCCGGCGCGCCGATGCGCGTTAATGTCACCACAGCGTTTTCCGTCTGTCCCCAACCACAGTGTATGCCCACATGCGGCAGCTTGGCGCGCGCTTCGTGCAGCAGCGTGCGCGGTATGGGTCCGCCGCCGCAGCGAAAAATCCTGAACGATGATAAATCACACTGCGCAATATTTTTCGCGCGCAACATATCCAGCAAAAACGTGGCGCTGCCGCTGGAGACGGTGATGCGATACCGGGCTATCCATTCGATCAATTGTTCCGCACGCCATACGTCCTGCAACACCACCGTCGCACCCAGTTGTATGGGCAGGCGCACGCCGTTGAGAAAGCCCGTCTGATGCGCGATGGTGGAGGCGATATGAATCACGTCGTCAGGCCTCAGTTGCAGCGACGCGGCGAGCGCCAATTGCGGCGCAACGATGGTGTTACTGGTGTGCATCACGCCTTTGGGCTCACCCGTGGCGCCGGAGGTGAACACGATTTCGGTGACCTCGTTGGCACCGGGGCGCGGCACATCCGGCGACGCACGCGGGGTTGCCATGAATGCCTCCCACGCCATCTCATACGCCGCGGCGGGCTGGCCCACCACCATCACCTGCCGCAATTGCGGCACATCCGCACGCAGCCGCGCCGCCATCGCGCGATAGTCATGGCCGCGAAAGATATCGGGTATCACCAGCAAACACGCGTCCGACAGCTTGAGCATGTGCGCGAGTTCGCGCTCGCGGCTCCCCGGCGTTATCAGACTGCTGACGACGCCGATACGCGTAGCCGCCAGATGCAGAATTAAAAATTCTTTCCAGTTCGGCAACTGCAGAGCCATCACCTCGCCCGCGCGCAGGCCCAACGCCAGCAGGCCGCCCGCGCAGCGCGCCACTTGTGAGGCAAGCTCGCGATAGGTAATGGCGCCACGGCTATCGATAATCGCGGTTTTGTCAGGCGCCGCAGCCACTGCGTCGTCGAGAAAATCCGTCAGCAAACGATTCGGCCACGCGCCGCTGGCGGTGTAGCGTTCGATCTGTTCCTGTGTGAGGTGGGTGCTGAAGTGCGCCATCGCGTGTGATCAGGCCTGCCGAAGAAGTAAACAGGTCCGCGTTATGCGCTATCGCGACCCGCGCCGGAGTGGGTATGGCACAATTTAACCGGGATTGAACGCCAGACGCAAGGCGAGCAGTGACGATTTATGGGAAGCGCACCTGTTGCCACGGCGCGAACCGAAAGCGCAGCGGGACAGGTGCTACGCAGGCAACCTTAAGGTAGTGACATGATTACCCACAGTGCGCGCTTGATTGAACACCTGGCCGCGCTGCTGGATAGCGCTACTGGACGATTGCCGTTTGCCATTGACCGCTATATCATTTTAGATATAATCTCATGAAACCTGTTACGTGGATGGGCAACAGCAGGCAGTCCGTCAGGGAATTCACGCCACTGGCCCGGCAGCGGGCAGGTCGGCAACTGGCGAGAGTGCAAGATGGTTTGGAAGCAGAGGACTGGAAACCGATGCCATCCATCGGTATCGGGGTAAGGGAAATACGGGTGCGCGAGAATGGCGCGTATCGGCTGATTTACGTGGCGAAGTTCTCCGAGGCGATCTACGTGCTGCATGCCTTTGAGAAGAAATCACGCACCACGCCAAAGCCGGATGTTGAGCTTGCGCGCATGCGATTTAGAGCGCTGGTGAACGAAAGGAGATCGAAATGACTGAACGGTTAAAGATGGAACGCAGTAGCGGCAACGTGTTCCTCGATATCGGGTTCTCTCCCGAAGAGGCGCAAAACCTGCATTTACGCTCTGAGTTGATGACGCGCGTGGAACGCTACGTGAAGCGCAACGGCACCACGCAAACCGAAGCCGCCCGCGCGCTCGGCATCACGCAGCCACGGCTTAACGACTTGCTGCGCGGCAAGATAGATAAATTCAGTCTCGATGCGCTGGTGAACATGCTGGGGCGCGCGGGCATGCGAGTTGAAGTGCTGGTGAAGAAGGCGCCGGAAGCGCGGATTCGAAAAGCAGCGTAGCGCACGCAGAGCGCCGACACCGAAAAGGCAAAGGCATATGACTGCCTGACCTTGCCGCTCAAACAAACGGTTCTTGATTTGCAGTTCCAGCGTGGGCCGCAACCAACCTTCCTGGCTGGCCTGCTGAGGATAACGCAGACGAAGCGCGCTCTTTCAGGCGCGTGATCAGCAGCACGTTGTGCCCCCAGGACAATTGTCCAACGGCCTGTTGGACGATTGCGGCCTCGCTCCAGGCCTCGGCAAACGCCTGCATGTACATCAGGTTGGCGCGGAAAAAGCCTTTCATCTCGGGAAATGCGTCGCGCAGGTCGGTAGCCAGCCGGTCGATAACCTTACTGCCCCAGCCTTGGCTGGCCTACCGGCCTAAGATATCGCGGCCAATCTGCCAGTCGGCATAGCCGGCCAGGATAATTGGCGCTTGTGGGGCAGTCATACTGTTGCTTCCAAGACCGGCGGCAAGTTCAGCGCCTTGGCCTACCGCAGAGGCAAACACATCCCGTTATGAGCTATCGCGACCCGCGATCAACTCTAGCCGATGCGCTGACATGTCCAAGGCGGAGCCCACATCAGACCTTCAGTGTTGATTTTTCGATGGGCAACCAACGTACAACCCCCGGAAGCACTGATCGAAAACGCCTAGCTGGCCCCTATTCCCCTTTTGACTAAAATCGCGATCGCCCTGGTGCTCTCGCGCTCACTCGGGATTTGATCTTCTGAACCTTGCACAACAAGGCATACGTATCCGTCTGCGTGACTTCACACCAGCGCAAGAACTCCAGGACGTCAAGATAACGCTCACCGGTTTCGATTTTCGATACAAAAGACTGCGCCACCCCCAATTGCTGGGCCAGCGCTGACTGCGTCAAACCTGCCCGAGCGCGAGCTGCGGCGAGTTCTTCGCGCAGAATGTCGTAACGGGTTCCATAAAGCATCCGTCCATGCTATATTCCAAAATAGAATATTCCATTTTGGAATTATTCAATTAGCATCTAACTAGGGGGATATATGAATATTCACAAGTCCTTTATTGGTTTATGCCTTGTCGCACTACTAACCGGTTGCGGAGGTGGTGGTGGGGGTGGTGGCGGCCCAGCAGCACCGAGCGGACCGGTCACTTCAACTTTGTCGTTTCCCGCGCAAAGCGCATATAGCACGCTGATAGCCACCGGTTTTACTAAGAACTTTACCGTTTCCGGTAATTGCAATGGCAGCGCCACCGTCACCGCCGCCGCTGCCGCTGGCGGAGCGACTTTTGAAGGGGTGTCAGCCCTCCTGTCCGTAGTGAGCACATTTACAACCAGCCTATCCAACTGCACCCCCGCATCCTCCGCCGTGACCACAACCACATACTACAACACCAATTACGTCCCATTGGGATTCAACTCCGCCGGCAGCAGCTATGGCGTATTTGTCACGCCTCCCAGCATTCCGCTATCGGTAGCGGTAGGCAGCACCGGAACCCTTGGAACCGAGAACATCTACACCAACAGCACCAAGTCTGTTTTGTCTGGCACCCGCGTCTTCAGCTATGTCGTTGAGGCCGACACCGCATCTACCGCCATCGTGAATTTTATTACTCAAAGTTACAACACATCCAACGTTCTGACCGCTACCCAGCAAAGCCGTTACCGAATTGCTTCGACCGGACCGCTCACTTTGATTTCCATAGACGTCCAATTCGCCGTCACCTCGACCGCCCACCTGATTTACCAGTAACGAACCAGCACCCCCATCCTTGCTCTGGCCGGGATGGGGCCAACCCGCTTGTCGCAGTCACAACAAAAGACAAGGTGACCCCGTCTTTCGGCAGTGATTACACGGGCGCGTAGCGGCAAGATCCTTGCCGATACGGGGATTGCGCCGGAGTAATCCAACACGCAGCGCGAGTTGACGTATCGCGCAAGCTGGCCTAGCCTCTCAATCTCAATCACCGATGGGCGCCGTCCGCATAGCGACGTGGCGCGCCGGTAACCGCCGCACGCCGGCGATCAGAAAAATGAATCGGAACAATGGGAGGGCCACCATGCGTTCTTGCACTTTTATCATTGCGGTGGTCACGCTTGCAGCAGCCTCGTCCGGCTATGCGCAACCGTTCCCCGGCAAGATGGTGCGATTGGTCATTCCGTTTCCGGTGGGCGGCAGCAGCGATGCCAATGGCCGTGTCATCGGCCCGCCGCTGTCCGAGCGCTGGAAACAGCAGGTGATTATCGATCCGCGGCCGGGTGCTGCCACGGTGCTTGGCACCGATATTGTCGCCAAGAGCCCACCCGACGGCCACACGCTACTGATAAATTCCACACAATTTTCTCAGGGGCCGGCGATGTGGGCAAAGCTGCCGTTTGATCCGCTAAACGATATCGTGCCGATCACGCGCATCACACGCTCACCGGTGGTGATCGTGGCGCACCCCTCGCTGCCGGTAAAGAACATCCGCGAACTGGTTGCGCTGGCGCGCGCGCGTCCAGGTGAGATCAACATGGCGAACGCCGGGACATCGCTGTCGAGTCATCTGTTCAACATGCTGGCAAACGTGAAAATCGAGACCGTGCCCTACAAGGGCGCGGCACCGATGATGATCGACGCCATGGGCGGGCACGTGCACCTCGCGATCGGCGCTGTCAGCTCGGCGCAAGCCGCGATGCGCTCGGGCCGCGTGCGCATACTCGGGGTCACTTCACCCTCGGTGGCGTTTCCGCAAGCGCCCCTTATTCCGCAAGATGTGCCGGGATTCGAAGCCGCCGACACCTGGTTCGCGCTGTTCGCGCCGGGTGGCACACCGAAGGAACTGGTGATGCGCATCCGCGATGACGTCGCTGCAGTACTGCGTATTCCGGAGGTACGGCAGCGGCTGCTCGACATCGGGGGCGAACCCGCCGGCGAGCCGTCTGATGAATTCGCCGCACGCATCCGCAGCGAGATCGCGCGCTGGAAGGAAGTCGCGGTCGTCGCCGGCATCAAGCCGCAGTAGCAGTGGCGCAGGCAGCGCTGTCCAATCCGCATCCGCAGGGCGGTTTGTAGTGCCATGTTTGCTGGTCACGAAGTAAGAGAAGATCCGCTTCCCATTTCCTATACCGCCTCCAGCCGCACGCGAAAACCCCATAGCCTTTCGAGGTGCTTCAACACCTCGCTGGCCTCGCCTGCGGCCAGCGGGCGGCCGCGCTGCATCTGGTGCACCAGTACCATGGAGCGATCGCCATCCTTTTCGTAGCGCACCACCTGAATGTCGGGCACCTGCATGTCGCGCTGGTGCTGCGCGGACAAGAGCTGGCGCACACGCTGGTAGCCCGCGTCGTCGTGAATACTGTCGATTTCAAGCGTGGGCCGCTGGTGGTGATCGGCGACCGCAAATAAGTGAAATTCACGTATCAGTCGGGGCGACAGGTATTGCGAAATGAACGATTCATCCTTGAAATTTCGCATCGCAAAATTCAGCACCTTCAACCAGTCGGCGCCGGCGATGTCGGGGAACCAGCGCCGGTCCTCCACGTCGGGCTTTTCGCAGATGCGGCGCAGATCCTGCATCATTGAGAATCCAAGGGCATAGGGATTGATGCCGCCGTAGCCGGGCTGGTCGAAACCGCGCTGGCCCACCACATTGGTATGGCTTTGCAGGAATTCGATCATAAAACCGTCGTTGACCAGTCCTTTGTCGTAAAGGCGGTTGAGCAGCGTGTAATGCCAGAACGTGGCCCACCCTTCGTTCATGACCTTGGTTTGCCCCTGAGGATAGAAATACTGCGCAATCTTGCGCACGATACGCACGATCTCGCGCTGCCAGGGCTCAAGGCTCGGTGAGAATTTTTCGACGAACCACAGAATGTTTTCCTCGCTCTCCGCGGGAAACGACGCTGCTTCCCCACGCCGCGCCGGCTCGCGCGCGGCAGGCAGGGTGCGCCACAGGTCGTTGTATTCCCGGCGCGTGTGCTCGCGGCGCGCCTCGCCGCGCGCCTTTTCCGCCTTGAGCGAGAGCGGCGGCGGGCGCGTGTAGCGATGCACGCCGTAGTCCTTCAGGGCGTGGCTGGAATCGAGCATTTCTTCCACCGCTGTAACGCCATAACGCTCCTCGCAATCCATGACGTAGCGGCGCGCAAACACCAGGTAGTCCAGAATGGCATCGGCTTGCGTCCATTGGCGAAACAGGAAGTTACCCTTGAAGAACGAGTTATGGCCGAAGCTCGCATGGGCAATCACCAACGCCTGCATCATCATCGAGTTCTCTTCCATCAAATAGGCGATGCAGGGATCCGAGTTGATGACAATTTCGTAGGCGAGGCCCTGCTGTCCCTTGCGGTAGGCCTGCTCGTTGGCGATGAACTCCTTGCCATAGGACCAGTGCTGATAGCCGGTGGGCAGCCCGGTCGAGGAGTAGGCGTCAAGCATCTGTTCGGAGGAGATGATTTCGATCTGGTTCGGGTACGTGTCGAGGCCGAATTCCGCGGCACAGCGGCCGATTTCATGTTCATAGCGCTCGATGAGCTCAAAGCTCCAGTCGGAACCACTCGAAATCGGATTCACGCGTGCTCCTTCCTGAACAGATCGCGGAACACCGGATAAATTTCCGTACGCTGCCCAACGCGCCGCATGGCGAAATTCTCGCGCTCCACCGGCTCGTAGCCGGCCCACAGGCTGCTCGCATGCGAGCCGGCGGCTTCGCACACCTCTATGTAAGCGAAGTAGCGCAGCAACGGCAACAGGTTTTGTTCGACAAAACGCGCGCTCTTGCCGGCATCCGCGCCAAAGGCGTCGCCATCCGAGGCCTGGGCCAGGTAGCGGTTCCAGCCGCCGCCCGCATAGCGTGCGCACGCTATGCGGTGCGCGAGTTCGAGCGCGGTGAGCACCACGGTCCCGCCGCTGCTTTGATCGTGGAAAAACGTATTCTCGTCCACTTCCGCAGCCTCGTCGGTGTGGCGGATAAACACCACTTCCACGTGCTGGTAATTGCGCGCCAGGAACAGATACAGCAGCGCAAAGAAACGCTTGGCAAGATCCTTGCGGTTCTCGTCCATTGAGGCCGAAACATCCATCAGGCAAAACATCACCGCGCGTGAGATGGGCGCGGGAATGGCGACACGATTGCGAAAGCGCAGATCCAGCTCATCAAGAAACGGCACGCGCGCCAGCCGCTGCTCCAGCAGCACAATCTCGGCTTCGAGCGCCGCAACGTCCTCGGCAGGTGCATGCGCCTCGTGCGCACGTTGCAGGCGTGCACGCGCTTCCTTGATCCGTTCGCGAATCGCCGCCGACAGTGCGATACGCCGGCCCAGCGCCATTTTCATGGTACGCAGTATCGACAGGTTGCACTGTGCGCCCTGCGTGACGAATCCGGCATGGATCCATTTCTTTTGCATCGCCTGCCCCAGGGCGTTGCGCATGAGGCGCGGCAATTCCAGGTCTTCAAAGAAGATGTTGAGAAATTCCTCGCGCGACAGGCTGAAAACGAAGTCGTCGACGCTCTCACCTGAGCCAGGCTCGCCGCCCGTGCCGCCCCCGCCACCCGTGCCACCCGTGCCACCATTAGGCCGCTGGATAGTGTCGCCCCTGATAAATTCGCGATTGCCCGGATGCACCGTCTCGCGGTCGCCGCCGGGGCCGTGGCGGAACCGCGGCTCCGCAATGTCCCGGGCGGGTATACGAACATTACCGCTCTTGTCCATGTCGGCGATGGAACGCTCGCCGATCATGTCCTTTACCGATTTTTGCAACTGCGCCTTATAGCGCCGCAGAAAGCGTTCGCGGTTGGCAGCGCTTTTGTTGCTGCCGTTCAGGCGGCGGTCAATCAGGTGAAACACCGGAATTCTTCTGGTGGATGGCGAATATATCGCTCAGGCCGACTTCCTCACCCGCAGATACCACTCAGAGAGCAGGCGCACCTGCTTTTCGGTGTAGCCCTTCTCGACCATGCGCGAGACAAAATTCTGGTGCTTGCTGATGTCCTCGGCCGAGGCCTTGGCGTTGAACGAAATCACCGGCAGCAGATCCTCGGTATTGGAGAACATCTTCTTCTCGATCACCTCGCGCAGCTTTTCGTAGCTATTCCAGGTCGGATTCTTACCACCGCGGCTGGCGCGGGCGCGCAGCACGAAGTTAACAATTTCATTGCGGTAATCCTTGGGGTTAGCGATCCCCGCGGGTTTCTCGATCTTTTCCAACTCGGCGTTGAGCGCCGCGCGGTCGAAACACTCACCCGTCTCCGGATCGCGAAAATCCTCGTCCTGAATCCAGCAATCGGCGTAGGTGACGTAACGGTCGAAGATGTTCTGCCCATACTCGGCATAGGACTCTAGGTAGGCGGTTTGAATTTCCTTGCCGATAAATTCGGCGTAGCGTGGCGCCAGCCAGCCTTTGATGAAATCCAGGTAGCGGCGCTGCATTTCCTCGGGCAAGTCTTCGCGAGCGATGCGCTGTTCGAGCACGTACATCAGGTGCACCGGGTTGGCGGCCACCTCGGTTTGGTCGTAGTTGAATACTGACGACAGGATCTTGTAGGCGAAACGGGTCGACACACCGTTCATGCCCTCGTCGCTGCCGGCGTAGTCGCGGTACTCCTGGTAGGCCTTGGCCTTGGGGTCCTGATCCTTCAGGCTTTCGCCGTCGTAGACCCGCATCTTGGAGTAGATGCTGGAGTTTTCCGGCGTTTTCAGACGTGACAGCACCGAGAACTGCGCCATCATCTCCAGGGTCCCTGGTGCGCAGGGGGCGCTGGCGAGCGAGCTGTTGGTCAGCAGCTTGCTGTAAATCTTCACTTCCTCGGACACCTGCAGGCAGTACGGCACCTTGACGATGTAGATGCGATCGAGAAACGCCTCGTTGTGCTTGTTGTTGCGAAAGGTCTGCCATTCCGATTCATTGGAATGCGCGAGTATGATGCCGTTGAACGGAATCGCTGAAATGCCCTCCGTGCCCTTGAAGTTGCCTTCCTGGGTGGCGGTAAGCAGCGGATGCAGCATCTTGATCGGCGCTTTGAACATCTCGACAAATTCGAGCAAACCCTGGTTGGCGAGGCATAGTCCGCCGGAGTAACTGTAAGCGTCCGCATCATTTTGCGAATACTGGTCGAGCTTGCGGATATCGACCTTGCCCACCAGCGAACTGATGTCCTGGTTGTTCTCGTCGCCGGGCTCGGTCTTGGAAATCGCAATTTGCCTGAGCACCGACGGCTGCACCCGCGCCACGTGAAACTGCGAAATATCACCGCCGAATTCCGTCAACCGCTTCAGTGCCCAGGGTGACATGATGCCGCTGAGATAGCGCTGCGGGATGCCGTATTCCGATTCAAGAACCGCCCCGTACTGGGCAGGCGCGAACAGCCCCAAGGGGGATTCGTTCACCGGCGAGCCCTTGAGCACATAAATCGGCTTGGCCTCCATCAATTGCTTGAGCCGTTCGGCAATCGACGACTTGCCGCCGCCGACCGGCCCCAGCAGATAAAGCACCTGCTTACGCTCCTCCAACCCTTGCGCCGCGTGCTTGAAGAAGGCGACGATCTGCGCAATCACATCCTCCATGCCGTAAAACTCGGTGAAGGCGGGATAGCGTTTGATCACGCGGTTGGAGAAGAGGCGCGACAGGCGCGGATCATTGCGCGTATCGACCGTCTCGGGCTGCCCGATCGCAGCCAGCATGCGCTCTGCCGCACCGCAATAAGCCCCAGGATCGCGTTTACACAGACCAAGGTAGTCTTCAATCGACATTTCCTCGTCCTGCGATCCGGCATACCGTGTCTTATAGCTTTCGAACAAGTCGATCATGGCATCTCTCCTGTAATGTCAGAATCACCCGCTAGGCAATCGGGCGCTTCCAGCAAAAATCCGCGGCAACTATTCAGCCTCCTTTGCAGTTCCGGTGTTACGCCTCTACCTTAACGCGCGATACGAGCATTGCGTTGAACAGCCTATTTCCCCGCAGCGCTGCCAATAATGCGCGTCAAAAATTAGTCATGTACCGGGCTAAATAGTTTCCTGCTTCCCATGCTGCGGGCACAAGAAAGTCTCAATCGATGCTTTCAGTGCGTATTTCACGGCATCGTGAACGCGATTTCACACTGAGCGTGACCGATTTGGGGAATGTTGCATGGATAGTGAAGGGTACGACTGCAGCCTGCCCTTGACCCGGCTACGGAGCTGCTGTCATCGCAATGCACTCGCATTTTCCATGCCCAACAAATGCACCGCCAGAACTGCACAGAGTTCGCTGGCCACTATTACAGCGTACCCCATGCACTCGTGCTCAGGCGTATGTTGCGAATTTTGGTTTTGAGTGTATGTACGCCTGATGGGCCGCGACGTACGTGTGCTTGATCAGGGCGTCGACGTCTTGCGGTGCCATGAAGCGCGAAGAAAACCCGGGGATGCAGGGATCAAGCATCAGCCGCGATGAAGCGAGAAAATGCCCCATCAGGTCGTGCGGGTCTTCGTCGCCGACCGCAAAGCGTATGGTGGTGGGGCGGATGCCGGCTTGCGCCAGGGCCGCTACGCTCAGTTCGGAATGCGTGGTTAGGGCGGGACAACTGACGATGGTATTCGATTGTCCGAGGCTGATCATGTGGTCGAACGCCGGCGCGAGCGAATCGAAAAAGCGCTCGAATACATCGCGCGGCACACCGTCGATGTCGATCGTGAACAGCGGCGCCGGCAGACCAAGAAACGCCAGCCGCCCGCCGATGGCGTGATTCGGATCGCCAGGCAGCGCATTACAATGCACGTTGATCTGCGGGTGTGACGCGAAAAAGCGCACGAGTATTTGCGTGGTGATGCACTTTTGCAGCATGCGCCCGGTCAGCGTGCGCATCCCCTGGATCACCTCGAACGCCGCGTCGGCGTTCAAAAACGCGCCCTTCACGTAGTACACGTTCCAGAACATGGTTTCGTTCCAGGCGCGGCCGTTGATCGACTGACCTTTGGGAATGAACATGTCTTCGTTACGCCCGATGATCACGCCGGCGATGGTCGAGCCCACGCCGGACAGATCTTTGGTATAGCTGTGCATGATAAAGTCGGGCCGCTCCTGCGGATTCTCGCGCTGCAGCGGCTGCACCAGGAACGGCGTGCCGACAGTGGCATCGAGGATGACCCGCAGCCCCGCTGCATGCGCGCGGCGGCAGATGTCAGGCACATCGAGAAAATAGCCGTGCGGGTTGCACGGCGATTCGAGATAGACATAGGCTTGTCGTCCCGCGGCGAGCCGTTCGGCATGCTTTTGCTGCGCGTGTTGCCAGCACGCCTGAAAATCTTCGCCGCCAAATCCGTCGAAGGTTTCCACCGCCACGGCGAGGTTGCCGGGCTTGGCGTACCAGTCGTGGATCAGTTGGTGCGCGCCGCCGTAGACATTGCGGCTGGTGATGAGGATGTCGTCGCGCCCCAGCAGGTGCGACAGCACGCCGTCGATGGCGGCCATGCCGGAGTTGAAATTCCAGGCGAAATACTCCTTTGCGTAGGGGCCGGCTTCGATGTCGACGATGAAATTTGCCAGCGACACACTGGTCGGATTGAGCAGCCGTGAATAAATTTCCAGCAGCAGCTCTTTGCCCTGGAACGCATCCTCGATCCACTCGGCACAGGCGTAGATATAGGTCGCTGTGCGTGTGATAACTGGCGTCGCGGAGAAAATCGCCGTCACGTTGTCGAACATCGCATACGGCCCCTTGGCCACCTGCGTGGCATAACTGAAACCGAGCGACTGATAGTTGCTGCGAAACGGATTCTGCAGCGTGTCAAGCAGCTTGGCGAGCTGGAACGAGAGAAATTTTTTAGCGTTAAAGTGGGCGATGCGATCGGCGCGGTTAAGCGCAGCGATCGACGTCAGCGTGGTGCGCCACAGGTGATCGACGTCAGCCTGGCTCTGATAGAGCTGCGCCGCCAGGCGCGCGACGCTTTGCCCGAGCTCGGTCGACGGATCGACGCCGAAGTGCGCCATTTGCTCGGCGACCAGCTCGTCGAGCGTACGCGCCGTGCTGGTATTGCGCCGTGGCGACAGGGTTTTCATCAGCTTCACTGCATCGTCTTGCGCCATGCGATGTTCCTTCCGTGATGTCTCTGTTAACCGCGTCCGCTGCCGCGCGCGACGCACCGGTCTTCGGGCAGCACGTCGCCAGCACGGATCTCGTTCCGGTCGCGCACGGCGTCGTAAAACGGTGCGAAGTCGATCTTTGCCAGCCGCAGCAACTCGTCCAGGTCGTGCACCACGAAATAGCTTTCCTGGAAATCGTCGATGCGATAGTGCGTGCGCATCACGCGCGGCAGATCGAACCAGATGCGATGGGGTGCAGGGTCTTCGAGCGCGTACACCGACTCGCTGAACGACGACACGATGCCCGCGCCGTAGATGCGCAAGCCCTGCGGCTGCAACACCAAGCCGAATTCCACCGTATACCAATAAACGCGTGCGAGGTTCGACAGCACGCCAAGTTTTTGCGCGCGCAGCCCGCCTATGCCGTAGGCCTGCAGGTAGTCGGCCATCGCCGGGTTCATCAGCATGGGCACGTGGCCGAACACGTCGTGGAACACGTCCGGCTCGTCGATGTAGTCGAGTTGATCCGCCTTGCGGATGAAATTTCCGGCCGGGAAACGCCGGGTCGCCAGATACTCGAAGAACACTGCGTCCGGCACCAGCCCCGGTACCGCAACGAGCTGCCACCCCGTACGCCGCATCAGGACCTCGCTCAGACGCCGGAAGTCCGGGATCGCATCGCCACTGATCGGCAGATCGCGCATGCCCGCGACATAGGCGTCGCACGCGCGCTCCGGCAGCAGCCTGGTCTGACGTTCATACAGCGTGCGCCACACCGCGTGCTCCCCAGGCGTGTAGCGCTCCCACCCCTGGTCGATGCTCCAATCCGCACGCGGCGCCGTGGCGTCAGCCGCCAAGCCATGCTTGCTGGACGCGCGTTTGGGTGTCATGGACGATGCGGATCGAAGTGCTTCTGCAGATCCTGCCAGCAGCGGTAATAATCGCGTTGCCGCTGCGGCGACTCGAGCGCGTGGCGTGTCGGGCGCAGCACCAGCCGCGTCTCGAACATGAATGCCAGGCTGTCGCGGAGGATCTCCGGTTGTGCGAGGTCGGCGTGGGTGGCACGCTCAAAAGTCGCTGCATCCGGTCCGTGACCGGTCATGCAATTATGCAGGCTGGCGCCGCCCGGCACGAAGCCCTCGGCACGCGTGTCGTAGCGGCCCTGGATCAGCCCCATGAATTCGCTCGCGATGTTGCGGTGGAACCAGGGTGGCCGGAAAGTATCCTGCATGGCGAGGATGCGCGGTGCAAACACCACAAAATCGATCATGCCGCTGCCCACGGTATCGGACGGCGCTTGCAGCACGGTGAAGATCGACGGGTCGGGATGGTCAAAGCTGATCGATCCCAGGACGTTAAAGCGGTGCAGATCGTATTTGCAGGGCACATGGTTGCCGTGCCAGGCGACGACATCGAAGGGCGAATGGTCCATCTCTGCCGACCACAAGCGGCCCATGAATTTCGCCACCAGTTCGTGCGGCCCTTCGATGTCCTCGTAGGCCGCTTGCGGCACCAGGAAATCGCGCGCGTTCGCCAGGCCATTGGCGCCGATGGGACCGAGCTCGGGGAGCTGGAAGGGCGCGCCGAAGTTTTCGCACACGTAACCGCGGCTTGTCCCCTGCGGCAGTTCAACACGGAAGCGCACACCGCGCGGCACCAGTGCGATTTCCTGGGGCTCGACTTCCAGCACGCCGAGTTCGGTCACCAGACGCAGCGTGCCGGATTGCGGAACGATCAGCAATTCCCCATCCGCATCGTAGAGCGCGCGTTGCGTCATGCTGCGATTTGCGGCATAGCAGTGAATGGCGCAGCCGCTTTGCTGGTGCGGATCGCCGTTGCCTGCCATGGTCACCAGACCTTCCACGAAATCGGCCGGACCATCGGGCAGGGGAAGCGGATCCCAACGCAACGGATCAGGCGGCGTCGACACGTGAGTGTAGTTATGGGTGAGCAAGCCGCACTCGAGCGGTCGGAATGGACGATGCATAGCGGCCGGCCGGATGCGGTATAGCCATGTGCGCCGGTTGGCGTGGCGCGGCGCGGTGAAGGCGCTACCGGACAACTGCTCGGCGTAGAGGCCGTAGGGACAGCGCTGCGGCGAGTTGCGCCCTAGCGGCAATGCACCGGGCAAAGCTTCGCTCGCGAACGCGTTGCCGAAACCGGTCTGATACCCGAATGGCATGCTATGACTCCGTCTTCAATACGCCACGGCGGATCTGGTCGAGCTCGATGCTCTCGAAAAGCGCCTTGAAATTGCCTTCGCCGAACCCTTGGTCGCCCTTGCGCTGGATGAATTCAAAAAATATCGGTCCCAGTTGGTTTTCGCTGAAGATCTGCAGCAGCAGCTCGCCCGGCTTGCCGTCGATGAGGATTCTGCGCCGCTTCAGCTCGGCGACATTTTCGTCATGCCCCGGCATACGCTGGTTGATCAGATCGTAATAGGTGTCGAGTGTGTGCAGCAGCTTGATCCCGGACGCGCGCAATGCGTCGACACTGCGCGGCAGGTCGTTCGACGCCAGCGCGATGTGCTGGATGCCCTCGCCGTGGTAGCGCTCGAGGTACTCCTGAATCTGGCCGGCCTTTTCCTTGCCTTCCTCGTTGATGGGGATGCGTATCTTGCCGCAAGGGCTGGTAAGCGCACGGCTCTTCACGCCGGTCACCTGCCCCTCGATGTCGAAATAACGGATCTCGCGGAAATTGAACAAGCGCTGGTAAAACTCCACCCATTCCACCATGCGCCCGCGATGCACGTTGTGCGTCAGGTGATCGATTTCCAACAGCCCATGCCCGCGAGGATTCAATTCGGCGCCCGGCAGTGGTTCGAAATCGACGTCGAAGAAGCCGATATTGCCGATGTCGCCTTCGCGCGCACCGCGCTTGCCACGCCAGCGGTCAACCAGATAGATGAGGGAGTCGCCAATTCCCTTGATGGCCGGGATATTAAGTTCACCTGGCCCGGCTTGGCCGGCGTAGCCCCATGCGCCGAGGGTTACGGCGCGCTCGTACGCCTGCTTGGCGTCCTCAACGCGAAATGCGATGGCGCAGATACTGGGACCATGCAGGCGCGCGAACCGTTGCGCAAAGGAATCCGGCTCCGCATTGACTATGAAATTGATCTGGCCCTGGCGGTAAAGCAGGACGTTCTTGTGGCGATGCCGCGCGATGGCGCGAAATCCCATGCGTTCGAACACTTCGGCAAGCGCACGTGGATCGGGCGCGGCATATTCGACGAATTCGAAACCGTCGGTGCCCATCGGGTTGTCCCAAGGTGCGAACTTCATCGGCCACCGCTCCGCGACCAGCGTTGTCGACCATTGTTGTTAATCCAGCTTTTGCGCAGACCCATCCCGCGGGCTCTACCGCCGAGGCCGCGGTTACTTCACTGAACCAGGAGGACTACAGTGCCACAAAACGCGGCGGCGTGCCGTTGTCGGGCACACAGCCCCTGAATTTTTTATCCAGTGGCGGGTACACTGGATTCGCTACGGCGCTCCAGCGGCGGTGCCGCTTAGTAAAACCGCGTGTCCCGATCCGCGCGCTTGAGTTCTAGCGCGCCGTCAACCTGCGTGATGCATGTGGTCGTGCCACCACCGGCGAACGTCAGCGTCCTCCACCAGACCCCAGAGCGCAAGCCCGATGACCAGCACGCCAACCAACACGGCATTGAGAGCCACCCCCATGTCTGCCGCAAACCCCAGTGCAAAGGGTGAAACAATCGACCACGCGCCGAGCACAATGGCGAGCATTTCTTCCCACATAGTGGGGCGGAAGAACGACACAAACGCAGCCACCACCAGCATGCCCCCGATGACGTAGGCGCTCCACGCCGCAGCAGTCAGGTGTCTATAGTCCATGAGCTGCGGTGAAAGGAACATCCACAGGCCAGCCATGAAACCCAGCAAATCCTGCCAGCGTTGACGCGTAATGAAATCCAGCAAAGCCTGAAATCGTTCGTTTGTCATATAACCACCCGGTATACAAGGTCATCCAGATAAAAGGTTAGATATCGCGGCATACGGTACGTTCCCCGGCACCACTGTGGCGCGCAGCCGCCTGCTGAATCTTTAGTTGCGTTGCGCTGTCCAAAGACCTGGTAGTCGCTGGGGGCGTGGACACGCTGTAGCAAGCTGCGCTCGAACCACCAGTACGCCCGAACGGCTGCTCGGTCGACGGCAAGACGACTGCCCCTTTGATGCTTTGAGGAGCGCTTGCAAATGACGATACGTAACGGTTTTAGCGAGGCCATCGGTAACACCCCGCTGATCCGGCTGCGCCGCGTGTCCGAAGCCACTGGCTGCGAGATACTGGGCAAGGCCGAGTTTCTCAATCCTGGCGGCTCGGTGAAAGACCGGGCCGCGCTCGCCATCGTCATGGACGCGGAACGCCGCGGCACCCTTAAGCCCGGCGGGGTGATTGTTGAGGGCACCGCGGGCAATACCGGTATCGGCCTTGCGCTGGTCGCCCATGCGCGGGGCTATCGCACAGCGATAGTCATTCCCGACACCCAGTCCCAGGAAAAGAAGGATACGCTGCGTTTGTGCGGCGCGATGTTGTACGAAGTGCCCGCCGTGCCGTATGCCCAAGTGAATAATTACGTACATGTCGCCGAGCGGCTTGCCTGCGCGCTGGCGCGCAGTGAAGCCAACGGCGCTATTTGGGCGCAGCAGTTCGACAACATCGCCAACCGCCAGGGTCATTACGAAACCACCGGGCCGGAGATCTGGCGCGACACGGCCAGCAAGATCGATGGATTCATCTGTGCCGTCGGCACTGGGGGCACGCTGGCGGGCGTGGCCATGGCGCTACGTGAACGTAAGCCCGAGGTCAAAATCGGTTTGGCAGACCCGCCAGGCGCTGCGCTATACCATTACTACGCCCATGGCGAACTGCGGGCCGAGGGCTCGTCGATTACAGAAGGCATCGGACAAAGCCGGATCACGCAAAACCTGCAAGGACTCACAGTGGACTTCGCGTACCGTATTGCAGACCGGGAAAGCGTGCAAATGGTTTTCGATTTGCTCGAATACGAGGGCTTGTGCCTGGGCGCCTCCAGCGGCATCAACGTCGCGGGGGCGGTGCGCATGGCGCGCGAGCTGGGACCAGGGCATACCATCGTGACCGTGCTGTGCGACTCGGGTAGCCGTTACCAGTCGCGCCTGTTCAATCCGGCATTTCTGCGCTCGAAGGATTTACCAGTGCCGGCGTGGCTCGAACATCAGGCGCCGCTGCTGCCGCCTAGCGTTGTGAATCGCTGATCGGAACCCGTGTTGGATACCCACATCGGCAGCTTGCGCCAGGCCATCCGCGACGCGTATTTGGCCGACGAAACCGAGGTCGTCGAGCGGCTGCTGCCGCTCGCGGCGCTCGATCGCCAGCAGGCGCTAGCCACCGCAAACACAGCCAGGGCATTGGTCGAAGCCGTCAGAAGCAGGGATACGCGTGCGGTCGATATCGAATCCTTTTTGCGCGAATTCAAGCTGTCGACGCAGGAAGGCATGTTGCTGATGTGCCTGGCCGAAGCGCTGCTGCGCCTGCCGGACCCCAACACGGCAGATCTTCTTATTCGCGACACGCTTGCGCAGGGTGATTGGCAGCAGCATCTCGGGCGCAGCGACTCCTTGTTTACCAATGCCGGCACCTGGGCGCTGGTGCTGACCGGACGCCTGATGGATAGTCAAAGCGACGCCGCTGAAGGCATGTTTGCCGCGCTGAAAAAATTGCTCGCAAAAAGCGGCGCCCAGGCCGTTCGTGTAGCGATCACCCAAGCCATGCGCATACTCGCCGGGCAGTTTGTCATGGGACGCCACATAGGCGAAGCGCTGGAGCGCAGCCGCAGCGCAGCACGCGCCGGTTACTGCCACTCCTTCGATATGCTGGGCGAGGCGGCGATGACCGAAGCCGCGGTGCATGCCTATATGGACGCGTACCTGCAGGCAATAGCCGCGCTCAGCGGAACGGCGAACAGTGTTTCCGTCAAGTTGTCGGCATTGCACCCGCGCTATGAATTCGCGCAGCGGGAACGGGTGCTGGCGCAACTGGTGCCTCGTCTGCTCGACCTCGCGCGTGCGGCGCAGCGCGCCCGCATTGCGCTAACAGTCGATGCCGAAGAGAGCGAACGCCTGGAATTGTCTCTGGACATTTTCGAGCGGGTGTTTGGCCATCCCGACCTCGCGCAGTACCACGGCCTGGGATTGGCGGTACAAGCCTACCAAAAGCGTGCGTTGCCAGTGCTTGACTGGCTGGTACAACTCGCGCGCAGCCAGAATAAGCGTCTGCCGCTGCGTTTGGTCAAAGGCGCCTATTGGGACACCGAGATCAAGCGCGCACAGGTGCAGGGCCTGGCCGGTTATCCCGTATTTACGCGCAAATCCGCCACCGACGTGTCGTATCTGGCCTGTGCCAAACGGCTGCTATCGGCACGTGATGCTTTCCTGCCGCAGTTTGCTACGCACAACGCCCACACGGTGGCCGCGATACTGGCGCTGAGCGGCGGCCAAGGCGACTTCGAGTTTCAGCGCCTGTATGGCATGGGCGAGGCGCTCTACGACCGCTTACTTGCCGATGCGGCGCTACGCGTGCCCTGTCGGGTCTACGCCCCGGTGGGCAGCCACGAAGCGTTGCTGCCTTATCTGGTGCGGCGCTTGCTGGAGAATGGTGCGAACGCGTCCTTTGTGCACAGTGTTGCGGACCCCACGCTGGCGGTCGACCAACTGATCGCAGATCCGGTGACGGCGCTGCGTGCGCTCACAGTCAAACCCCATCCGCGCATCGCATTGCCGCGCGCTATGTATGGCGCCGAGCGGCACAATTCGCAGGGTTTGAGCTTTGCCGACACGCGTGCGGTGGAGCCCTTGATTGCGCAAATACGTCTGGCGCTTGAACGCCCCTACGAAGCAGCCGCGCTGATCGACGGCGTGCTGTATCCCGGCGCCAACCGCGAAATCAGATCGCCAGCCGACGGGGAATGTATCGTCGGCCGTGTGACAGAAGCCGATGACGCGGCGTTGCAACAGGCGTTGGCCGGCGCGACTGCCGCTGCTGCGCCTTGGGCCGCCACGCCGGCGACGGAGCGCGCCGCAATCCTCGAGCGCGCCGCAGACCTGATCGAAGCCGAGCGTGTAACACTGATGGCCTTGCTCGCTCGCGAAGGCGGCAAGACCCTCCCGGACGGGCTGGCCGAAGTGCGCGAAGCGGCAGATTATTGTCGCTACTATGCCGCGCTGGCGCGGCGCGATTTTGCAACGCCACGCACGCTGCCGGGTCCGACCGGAGAACTGAACCAGCTTGCGCTGCACGGCCGCGGCGTGTTCGCGGCGATCAGCCCGTGGAACTTCCCGCTGGCGATATTTGTCGGCCAGATTGCCGCCGCACTGGCAGCGGGTAACGCCGTCATCGCCAAACCGGCGCGGCAAACGCCGCTGGTCGGATTTCATGTGGTGCGCCTGCTGCATCGCGCCGGCATACCCGCATCTGTGCTGCAGTTCGTACCTGGCGCTGGGGCGGCCTTGGGCGCACGCTTGGCGAGCGACGAGCGTATCAACGGCGTGGTGTTCACCGGTTCCACCGCTACCGCGCAATCCATTCATCGGCGGTTGGCCGCGCGTCGTGGCGCCATTGCACCTTTTATCGCCGAAACCGGCGGGCAAAACGCCCTGATTGCGGATAGTTCCGCCTTGCCCGAACAGGTGGTCGGCGACGTACTGCAATCCGCGTTTAACAGCGCCGGACAACGCTGCTCCGCACTGCGCGTGCTGTTCGTGCAGGAGGAAATCGCCGGCCGGCTGCTGCCACTATTATGCGGCGCTATGCAGGAACTGGTCATCGGTGACCCCATCCACCTCGCCACCGATGTCGGCCCGGTGATCGATGCCGCGGCAAAAGCGGAACTGCAACAGCATGTTAAAAAAATGCGCAGCCTCGCAAAACCACTGTGCGAGCTGCGCGCACCGCCGGGTGCAGAAAAGGGAACGTTCGTGGCCCCGAGTGTATTCGAGATTCCAAGCCTGGACATGCTGGAAGGGGAGGTGTTCGGGCCGGTATTGCATGTGATCCGCTATCAACGTACAGCCCTGGACAAGGTCATCGATGCCATCAATGGCAGCGGCTACGGCCTGACGCTGGGTATCGCCAGCCGTGTGGATTCCACCATCCGTCATATTCAGGACCATGTACGGGTCGGCAACATCTACGTCAATCGCAACATGATCGGTGCGGTGGTGGGCGTGCAGCCTTTTGGAGGCGTAGGCCTGTCCGGCACCGGGCCCAAAGCCGGCGGCCCCAATTATTTGCTGCGTTTCGCCACGGAACGCACGGTGTCGGTCAACACCGCGGCCATCGGCGGCAACACCGGACTGAGCGCACTCGATTAGGCGGGTGAACGAACCTCCGCGGACAGGCTCTAAGTGTTTATTTAGGGGAGGTGGCCCATGTCGCGCGTTTATGTGGAACCCAGTGAACTGCGGCGCAATATCGCCATCATTGGCGTTGCCAGCGGCATAGGCGCGCCAGATCCGGGCTGTGGCGACGGACCTGGCGTGCTCGAAGCGATAGGTGTTGCGGAAAAACTGAAGTGCGCGGACCGCGACGCCGTGTGGACGGCAACCATAACGCCGGCTGAAGGTGACGATAAGGTTGCAAATGTTGCCAGCTGCGCGGCGCGTACGGCAAATGCGGTATCCGCAGCGATGAGGGGCGGCGCCTTTCCGGTGATCATCGGTGGCGACCACAGTTGCGCGCTCGGCACCTGGCGCGGTGTCGCACTGGCCATGGCGGGCCAGCCGCTGGGCATGCTGTGGATCGACGCCCATCTCGACGGTCACACGCCGGAAACCAGCCCCAGCGGTGCGCTGCACGGTATACCGCTGGCATGTTTGCTGGGCGCAGGCCCGGAATTGTTAACCCAGGGCAAACCTCTCCTGCAGCCCGACCACGTCGCTGTCGTCGGTGTACGCAGCTTTGAGCCTGAAGAATATGCGCTGCTTATGGCCATGGGCGTGCGCGTGTATTTCATGGAAGAAGTCGCGCAGCGCGGGCTGCACGACGTGATGCAGGAAGCGCTCACTATCGTACAACGCGGCACCGCGGGATTTGGCGTGTCCGTGGATGTGGACGCGATCGATCCGCACGATGCGCCAGGCGTCAGCACGCCGTCGCCCGCGGGCTTGCGCGCGACGGAACTGGTGTCAGCCTTGGCGCCGTTGCGCGGCCATCCGGGTTTGCAGGCGCTGGAGATTGCCGAATACGACCCGTATCGGGACGAGAACGGCAAGACGGTGCGTGTCGTCGTCGATCTGCTGTGTGCCGTGCTCGGCGCCGGTAACGCAGTTACGCCGCCGATGATGACGTTGGAGCAGCGCTATAGCGCGCACAATTACGATCCCTTGCCGGTGGTGCTTGCCAAGGGGCAGGGGGTTTATCTGTGGGACGAACAGGGCCGGCGCTATCTCGACATGATGTCGGCGTATTCCGCAGTGAGCCTGGGCCATGCCCACCCGCGCATCGTCGCGGTGTTGACGCGGCAGGCGCACGAGTTGGCGGTCACCTCGCGCGCATATCACAACAACCGCTTGCCGCACCTGCTGCAACGCTTGTGCGAGCTCACCGGTCTGGACCAGGCGCTGCCCGTCAACACCGGGCTGGAAGCGGTGGAAACGGCGATCAAGGCCGCGCGCAAATGGGCTTACAAGGTCAAAGGCGTTGCGGCCGAGCAGGCGGAAATCATTGCCTGTGAGGGTAACTTCCACGGCCGCTCCACCACCATCATCGCCATGTCGTCGGAGCCGCAATACAAAGACGGCTTCGGTCCCTACGCGCCCGGCTTCAAGCGCATCCCCTACGGCGATAGCGCAGCGCTGGCGCGTGCAATCACGCCCAACACCGCGGCATTTCTGGTGGAGCCGGTGCAAGGCGAAGCCGGCATCATCGTACCGCCGCGCGGCTATCTGACCGCATGCGAACGCATTTGCCGCGAGCACCAAGTGCTGCTGATCTGCGACGAAGTTCAAACCGGTCTTGGGCGCACCGGCAAATTGCTGGCCTGTGAGCACGAGGATGTGCATCCCGACGGCGTGATCCTGGGCAAGGCCCTGGGCGGCGGCGTGCTGCCAGTATCCGCCTTCGTCGCGCGGCGCGAGGTGATGCAAGTATTCAAACCCGGCGATCACGGCAGCACCTTCGGCGGCAATCCCCTCGCCGCCGCTGTGGCGCTGGAGGCGCTAAGCGTCATTGTCGAAGAACATTTACCCGAGCACTCGGCTCACTTGGGCCGCTATCTGTTGACCGAGCTGCGCTGCATCCGCAGCCCGCTGATACGCGAGGTGCGCGGCCTGGGACTGTTTATCGGGGTAGACATCGACCCCGCGCACGCCAGCGCGAGGCAAGTCTGCGACCGGCTGATGGCGCGCGGCATCCTGAGCAAGGACACCCACGGCAGCGTGGTGCGTTTTGCGCCGCCGCTGACCATAACGCGCGAACAACTCAACTGGGCGCTGCAACAGATTCGCCATGTGTTCAGCGACATGGGTGGCGAACTGCGGCGGGCGGCTTAAGCGGCATGAACAAGCTTAGCGGCGCGCTACTGGCGCTGCTGAAGGACAACAGCGCCTGGCAGCCGGCTGGGCTACCGTTTGATGCGCCTCACGCTTACGTGACACTGGATCCCGCGTGCGCCGAGGTGCTTGCCCATGTTCGAGGCTGCACGCTCGATGCTTATGAGCAGACGCTGGCAAGCGCCGCAGCAAGTTTTGCGGCATGGCGTGAGCTGCCAGCGCCGCGGCGCGGCGAGCTGGTACGCGTAATGGGCAACAAGCTGCGCGAACATAAAGACGCGCTCGGCACGCTGGTGGCGCTGGAAACCGGCAAGATCAAACAGGAAGGCGACGGCGAAGTGCAGGAGATGATCGACATCGCCGATTTCGCGGTAGGCCAGGCACGCATGCTGTACGGCAAGACCATGCACTCTGAGCGACCACATCATCGCATGTACGAACAATGGCACCCGCTCGGCGTGGTGGGCGTGGTCACCGCATTCAACTTCCCGCTAGCGGTATGGGCGTGGAATGCGCTCATCGCCGCCATTGCCGGGAACAGCGTGGTGTGGAAGCCTTCGCCGAACGCGCCGCTGTGCGCGATAGCGGTACACCAGCTCTGTGTGGAGGCGATGCGCGAGCTGGATTGCCCCGTCGTGTTTTCGTTGTTGTTGTCGGACCGCAACGCGATCGTGGAACGCCTGGCCGCCGATACCAGAGTGGCGCTGTTGTCCTTTACCGGATCGAGCGCTGTCGGCGCTGCCGTGGCACAGACCGTGGCGCGGCGCATGGGCAAATCGCTGCTGGAATGCTCCGGCAACAACGCGCTCATCGTCGACGACTCGGCGAATCTGGATCTTGCCATTCCCGCACTGCTGTTCGGCGCTGTGGGCACGGCCGGCCAGCGCTGCACCAGCACGCGACGCCTGCTGGTGCACGCAGCGCGCTATGACGAATTGCTGGAGCGGCTTATCGCGGCCTATAAGCAGGTCAAGGTCGGCGATCCGCTGGAGCCGGGGACGCTGATGGGCCCGCTGATCGATGCGCAAGCGGTGACACATTTTCGCGCCGCCATTGCGGAAGTTCGCTCACAGGGCGGCAGCCTACACTACGGTGGCGACACCTTGCCCGGCCCGGGCTACTTCGTGCAACCGACCCTCGTGTGCGCGCAAAACCACTGGCATGTGGTGCAGCGCGAAACTTTTGCACCTATTCTGTATGTCATGACGTTCGATACGTTCGAGGAGGCCATCGCGCTGCAAAATGCCGCGCCCCAGGGCCTGTCCTCGGCGCTGTTCACAGAGCGCATCGACCACGCCGAACAATTCCTGTCGGCGCGTGGCAGCGATTGCGGTATCGCCAATATCAACATCGGCACCTCCGGCGCGGAGATTGGTGGCGCCTTCGGCGGCGAAAAACAAACCGGCGGCGGCCGCGAAGCAGGATCGGACGCCTGGCAACAGTACATGCGCCGCCAGACCAATACCATCAACTGGGGACGGGATTTGCCGCTGGCGCAGGGCATACGGTTTCGCTAATCGTAGTTGTAAGCAGCGGCTGTCGCTGCGCAAGCGACGGGATAGAGCGCCATCCGCGAAGCGCTACTGTTTGACCAGCCCCACTTCGACCAGCACCGCTTTCGAATCGGCGTATTCTTTCTCGAGATTCTTCCTCAGGGCTGCGCCGCTGACAAAGTAGTCCGACCAGTAGTAGCGCTCGAGCTCCGCTTTCCATTCCGCGGTTTCGCTGGCCTTGCGCAGCACGTTTTCCCAGTAGGCTACCTGCTCGGACGACAGTCCTTTGGGGCCGATGAGGACGCGCCAACTCCCATAGACCAGGTCCACACCCTGCTCCTTCCAGGTGGGGACGCCCGCCATCGCGCCGGACATACGTTGGCCGGCGGAAACGCCGACGATGCGCAGCTTGCCCGTAGCGGCGTGAGGCACGGCATTACCGGCGCCGGTGGATACCAGTTCGAGGTGGCTGCCGAGCAGCGCGGCAATGGCCTCCGCCGAACCCTTGAAGATGACCGGTTTCAGCTCTCTCACGCGGGCGCCGATACCCATCATGAAAAGCCCTGCGGCAATATGGTGATGATTGCCGAGCGCCGAAGAGAAGCCTAGCGGCACCGCCTGCGGTTCCTTGCGCATCCGTGCTATCAGGTCCTTGCCGGTCTTCACCAGGGATGCCGCGTTGACTGCAAGCACCATGTGATCATTGAAAATCGAGGCGATCGGCGTGAAGTCCGTGTAGTTCAATTTGCTCATGCCGGTGATGTGCGCGGTAAGCAGCGTGGGGGCTACGATCAACAAGTAATGAGGATCGCCAGTGTGCGGGCCTATATACGCATAGGCAATCTGGCCACCGGCACCCGCTTTGTGCACCACCGTCACGGTAGAGCTCACGAGTTTTCCAGTGACCAGAGTACGTTCGATCTGCCGCGCGAGCTTGTCGTTGGTGCCGCCGGGCGCGCTGGGCACGATAATCTCGACATTCTTCTGCGGTGACCAACCCTGGGCGTGCGCCACGCTCGTGCAGCACCACAGTGACGCTGCAGCCAGCATGCGATATTTCATGAGGCCTCCGGTTAGAATCTACTCTTAATCATCCCGCTGCAGCATACATGCGCATGCCATGACGCTATCCAGTCCATGGCAAAGGCTAGGCGCATACTTTATAGATCACGCCTAGCGATGTTCCGTACGCATCGCAAATGCCAGCAAGATACTCGCGATCATCAGCAGCGCCAATGCGCTAAGCGCCAGTGACCAGTGGATGCCGATCACCGCACCCAGCAGGCCGACGGTCAATCCACTGAATGCGCGCAGGCCGTTGTTCGACATGTTGTAGAGGCCGATCATGCGGCCGCGCAGTTGCGGCGGTGCGTGTATTTGCACCAGGGTTTGCGCCATCGCATTAAAGGTCAGATTCAGAAATCCGGCGACGAACATCAGCGCCACAGCGAGTGGGTAATTGTCGGTCATTGCGAAGCCGGCGATGGCGATGCACCACAGGATGGTAAGTATGATAGCGGTGCGCGCGTTCGCCTGCAGCAGGGAGCGCGCTTCAAGGATCATGCCGCCGATGAAGGCGCCGCCGGCGTTGGCGGCGAGCAGCACGCTGTAGGAGAACTCGGCTTTCTCGGTGCCCAGATCGTGCGCGAATTCCGGCATCTGCGCCTGAAACGCGTTGCCGACAAAAAACGACGACACACCCGCGAGTGCGATCATGCTGATCAAAATACGATTGCCTTGCGCCAGACGCAATGTGGCCAGCGTATCGGCGAGCCCTCCCCTGCGCGGCGCTCCCACGGGGGGATCCGCCGCTGGCGGCTGGCGTTGACCGTGCGTTGTTTTACCCAGCCACACGATCAGCGGCAGATAAATCAGCATGTTGATCAGCAGCCCTGCCGCCGCGCCCCACATCAGCATCAGCGCGCCACCCACCGCCGGGCCCATCAGTATGCCGAGCTGGCGGCTGGTGGCATTGAGCCGCACGGCACTTTGCAGGTTCTTGCCACCGACAATATCGTGTATCAGCAATTGGCTCGCCGGTATCCACAACACGCCAGCGATGCCGTGGATGGTGAGCAGCACCACCGCATGCCACTGCTGCGTGGCGTCGGTCAAAAACAACAGCGCCCAGCCGAGCGAGGCGATCATGTAGAGCACCATCGCCAACTGTATCAGCCGCCGGTTGTCGTAGCGGTCTGCGAGCGCGCCGGAATACACCGAGAACAGCAAAAACGGCAGCCAGTGCGTGAGTATGGCGATGCCCGCGAGCGTGGGCGAATGAAATTTCTGGTAGAGCACCCAATAGCTGATGACGTGCTCGATGTTGTCCGCCATCATCGCCAGTGCATTGGCAATGAAGTAGGTGCGATATTGCGGGTGGCGCAGCGCGGCGAAACTTTGGGGTGAGTCGCGTGCTGCGCTGGCTTCAGCGCGCGGGGTTGGAGAATCGGACATAGGCCGCGATTGTATCCGGTCTCCTGCGCGCGACGGTGCAGGGGCAGCGCGAGCTGATGTAATAGTGCATTAGCCGCTGCTGTGACCGCGGCACATGCAGCGCGCGACGGGAAGACATCTCATACACAATTGTTTTAATTCATTATTTTATGCTACCGTTGATTGTGGCATGATGCGGCCCGACAGCGTGTCACAGGCACGGCTGCTTACATAAGGATTACCCATGTCCCAACGAAATTCAAAAATGATCGCGCTGACCGTTGCGCTGCTGACCCTTGCAACGAGTGTGGCACAGGCGCAAACATTCCCCACCAAACCCGTGCGTTTTGTGATCGGCTTCGCGCCGGGCGGCGGGGTGGATGTCAGCGCGCGCATTCTGTCGCTGAAAATGGGCGAGCTGTTGGGGCAAACATGGATCGTAGACAATCGCGCGGGCGCGGGCGGCACCATCGGCACCGACATCGTGGCCAAGGCGCCAGCGGATGGCTACACCGTGTTGTTTTGCGGCATCTGGTCGCATGGTATTGCGCCCTCGCTCTACAAGAAGCTGCCCTACGACCACTACCAGGATTTCGCGCCGGTCACGACCATCGGCACCACGCCCAACGTGCTGGTGGTGAACCCCGCAGTGCCGGTGAAATCGGTGCGTGAGTTCATCGCCTACACCAAGGCCAACAACGGCAAGACGGTTATCGCTTCTCCCGGCACCGGCAGTTCGCCGAACCTGACGATGGAATTGTTTCGCCTGACCACCGGCATCGACTTTGTGCATGTGCCGTACAAGGGCAGCGGGCCTGCGCTAATCGATTTGCTGGGTGGCCACATACAGTCGATGTTCGACAACATGTCCTCGCAATTGCCGCTGATGAAATCGGGACGCACGCGCGCGCTCGCCGTGACCTCGCCCAAGCGCAGCATGCACCTGCCGGACGTACTGACGATGACCGAAGCCGGCGTGCCGATCGAGGTGACGGTATGGTACGGGCTGTGCGCGCCGGCCGCCACGCCCAAACCCATCATCGCCAAACTCAACGCAGACCTGGGCAAGGTGCTGAGCGCTCCCGACACGCAGCGCCGTCTCGCCGAACACGGCGTCGATACCGCGTCCTCGACGCCGCAGCAGTTCGCCGCGTTCATCAAGCTGGAAACCGACAAATGGGCGCGCGTGGTGCGCGACGCAAAGGTGCCGCAGCAGTAGGGACTATGGGGCTACGCCGGCCACACCGGCTGGTGGTAGCCCAACGGCACAGTAGGCCGATCCCAGCGCGGCGGTGTTTCAGACAGGCGCAGCACGGGCGCGAGGTGCCGCAAGCGGCCGACCGGCGTGTTGCTGGTCATCAACCAGCGTTCGAGTTCCGCGGGCGTGAACTCTTGCGGCACGTCCTTGAGTTCGGCCTCCGGCACCTGCCCGCGCTCCACCAGCCAGCGCCCCACCTGCGCCAGCGAGATACGCACCAGCCAACTGCCGCCCTCGCGCGTGCGGCGCGCCAGCGCTACCATCGCACCGAACGCCATCAGGTAGCCGGTCAGGAAATCGATCGCCGACACCGGATAAAATTGCGGGCCAGGTGCGGTGCCCGGGAACACCACGCCCTGGCGATGGGTGATGCCGCTGACCGTCTGCACCACGGTGTCAAAGCCACGGCGCGATGCCCACGGCCCAGCGTGGCTGAACGCGCAGAGCGACACCACCACCATGCCCGGCCGCATTTGCGCCAGCGCCTCGGGCGTGAAGCCGCGACTGCCGAGCGTTCCCGGACGGTACCCTTGCGAGAACACATCTGCCTTGCGCGCAAGCCCGCGCAGAATCTCCACCGCTTGCGCCTCGCGCAAATCGAGTTGCGCAGAGAGCTTGCCATGGCCGGTGTCGTATTCCTGACGCCCGAGACTCGGCAGATGCGCGCCGGTGATTTTCAGCACCTCGGCGCCATGCTCGGCGAGCGTGCGCGCACAGGTCGGCCCGGCGATGACGCGTGTCAGGTCGAGCACGCGGATACCGGATAACGGCCGCTCACCGCCAGGCAGCGGTTCTGGCGCACTGTCGCCGATCTTGACAATCTCCATCAGCGGCAGCGCGGCAATCGCGATGCCCTGCGGATGCAGCGCCCACTCGTCCATGGTGCGCACCATGCCACCGGCACCGTGGGCGGCGATGATCGCCTCCTCGAGTTCGAGCGCGTCCCACTGCGCCACCGCCTTGCGCACCGCCTCGCGCTCTTCAGGCACGCCCAGCACTTTGAGCACGGCGGCGCGATGATTGGGGAAATTGCAGTGCAGATAGCTCCAGCGGCCATGCTTTGCCGGATAGGTGCCCATGACCGAATGGCGCCCGTTGGGCACTGGTGTGCCTTCCATATTCAAATAAGCGCCACTGCGCAGCGAAGCGGTCGCCTGGCGCGTATCGACGGCAATTGCCTGGCGGCGCCCGGTGCGCAATTCCCAAAGATCGTTGACAGCCAGGCCCACCGCCGCCAGCGACGCAGCAGCCGTTTCGGCGATGCGAAACGGCGTCGGTAAAATCGGATCAAGGCCGCCACTGATTTCGACCGCACTGGCACGTTCCGCCGGCCAGCCGGCAATGGGTAACAGCGTACTTAAAGCATCCTGGATCATGATCGGGCTCCTGGTTTTGCCGCAGCGCATGGCTGCGGGCGCCGCTGCTGTTGCAGAGAGGGTGAAAAAATGGATAGGTCATAATAACTCACCGCGTGTCACAGGGTTGACTGTTGGCCGGGTGAGGGATAAGTTGCGAGCGCGTGGACCAGCATTGAAATATCCCAACGTCACTTTCCAGCCGACTCAACAGGAGCCTCGTGCGATGGACACCAGCGAGAAGTCAGCCGTGATTACCCAACAGCAGGGCATGCAGCTGCTGAAGGCCTTCGTCAGCACCACGCCGTTTGCGCCCGGGCGACGACCCTTCTTCAAGTACCGCGACCTCGGACTCGAAGGCGCCACCGGCGGGCGCATGCGCGCGTATCAGAACAGTTCCATCGCCGGCATGACCGAACCCACCGGTTGGCATTACCACATCTGCGAGATGCAGTTCGTCTATGTGCTTAAAGGAAAACTGATCATTGAATTCGAGGACGGCACGGTAGCGACCTTCACCGCCGGCGACGCCTTTTTCGTCCCTGGCGGCGTACGCCACAACGAAATCTACGTGTCAGAGGACAAGGAGGCGCTGGAAGTATCGGTGCCGGGCAAGATTGAAACAGTGAACGTCGAGCGGCCCGCGGGGTTGCCGGAAAAGTTGAGGGCAGTGAGCAACGAGCGGCCGTAGATTCTCATACGCTGGCCTATGCCTGAAGGAGGAGCTGTGATGCGCTTTCTTATCCAAGCACGTCGAGGGGTGATCATCTTAATTGCGAGCGCGCTGTGGCTATGCCCGTTCGCGTCATGGGCGCAGACATCTGCGACAGGATCCGCACCCGGTTTTCCGAATAAGCTGGTACGGTATGTCGTGCCGTTTGGTGCGGGCGCCTCGCCCGACATCGTGGGCCGTTTACTCGCCGACCGTCTCACCCGGCTGTGGGGCCAGCAGGTCATCGTCGATAACCGGGTGGGCGCCGCCGGTGTGCTCGGCACAGCGTTCGTCGCCAAATCGGCACCCGATGGGCACACGCTGGTCCAATGCAATATTGCTTCGAGCGCAATCGCCATGTCGCTATTCGCGAAGCTGCCGTACGAGCAGTTGCGCGATCTGGCAGCGGTCACGCGTATTGGCATGACGCCCAACCTCCTGACCGTTCATCCGTCGATGCCCATACACTCGATCAAGGCGTTCATCGGCTATGCCAAAGCCCACCCCGGCAAACTGAGCTACTCCGCCGGTTTGGTGGGCACCTCGCCGCAGTTGTCGATGGAGCTGCTGCAATTGGTGGCGAAGATCGACATCGTGCATATCCCGTACAAGATCGGCGCGCAGGGGATCACCGACACCATCGGCGGTCAGGTGCCGTTCAATATTTCGAATTTCCCCGCCATGGTGGCGCCGGTTCAAGCGGGACGCCTGCGCGCGCTCGCAGTCACCAGCGCCCATCGCGCCACCCAGCTTTCCGCAGTGCCAACGATGCAGGAGGCAGGCTATCCTGGCTACGACGTGCAGTCGTGGTACGGCGTGTGCGCGCCGGCCGCCACACCCGCAGCGGTGCTCGACAAGCTGCATGCCGACCTCAACACGGTATTAAGTATGCCCGATGTCCGGCAGCGGCTGGACGAATTGGTAATGGGCGCCGCGCCGACCAGCCGCGAAGATTTCGAGCAGTTCATCCGCGCAGAGATCGCGCGCTGGGCGCAGGTGATCAAGGACGCCAAAATCCCGCAACAGTAATGCGCCGGAGAGCGGCGGCAGCTCACATCACGGCGCAAGGCCGCTGCCGAGTAGGCGTGCGATCCGGCTGAAGTCAACCGGCGCAGCGTTTTCAAAGATCAGTGCTGATGCGCCCGGCTTGGGGCCGATGACGCCGCCGTATAATGATGGATAACTATCAAAGGGGGCATCCATGAACGGCGCAGAAAGTCTGGTTCGCACGTTGTTGAAGGGCGGGGTGGAGGTGTGCTTCGCCAATCCGGGCACCTCGGAAATGCATTTCGTTGGCGCACTCGACCGCGTTGAAGGCATGCGTTGCGTGCTGGGCTTGTTCGAGGGCGTGTGCAGCGGCGCAGCCGACGGCTACTATCGTATGATGGATAGGCCCGCCTCAACGCTGCTACATCTGGGCCCTGGTCTTGCCAATGCCGCGGCGAATCTGCACAACGCGAAAAAAGCAGGGTCGGGCATCGTGAATATCGTGGGCGAGCACGCGCTCTATCACATCCAGTACGACACGCCGCTGACCGCCGATATTGAAGGCATTGCGCGGCCGTTCTCGCACTGGGTGAAGACCTCGCCGACATCCAAGACAGTGGCCGCCGACGGCGCGCTCGCGATCCAGGCCGCGCGTGTCGCACCGGGCCAGATCGCAACGCTCATCTTGCCGGCTGACACGGCGTGGGGTGAAGCCGACGGCGTCGCGGACACGCCGGACACACCAGCCCCACTGAAACCACAGAACGATGCCGTGGTTGCCGCGGCCAAGGCCTTGACGCTCGGCAACTCGGCCATGCTCTTTCTGGGTGGCAGGGCATTGCGCGCGCGCGGCCTAGAACTGGCCGGCAAGATCGCCGCCAGGACCGGTTGCCGTGTCCAGGCTGCAGGCGGCACCGCGCGCATCGAGCGAGGCGCCGGACGCGTGGCGACGTTGCGTCTGCACTTCGTGATCGAGACCGCGCAGGAACAGCTCAAGGGCGTCACGCAGATGGTGCTGATCGGCGCCAAACCGCCGGCGGCGTTTTTCGCCTACCCCGGCAAGCCCAGCGTGCTGACCCCGCCGGACTGCGAGACCACCACGCTGTGCCCGGTGGAAGGGGATCCGCTAGCCGCGCTCGAAGCCCTGGCTGCCGAACTCGGCGCGTTGAACGAAAAACCGGCTGGTGTGGTACAAAGCGGCCGCTCCGCGCGGCCGAGCGGCAAGTTCACGCTCGAAGGTCTGGGCCAGGCGCTGGGCGCCACCATGCCCGAAGGCGCAATCGTGGTTGACGAATCGGTTACCACTGGCCGTGGATTCTTTCCCTACAGCGCGGGCGCGCCACCCCACGATTGGCTAAATAACATGGGCGGTTCTATCGGCTTTGGCACACCGGTGGCGGTGGGCGCGGCAGTGGCTTGCCCCAATCGCAAAGTGATCGCTATGATCGGTGATGGCAGTGCCATGTATACGATCCAATCCCTGTGGACCATGGCGCGGGAAGGCCTGGATATCTGCGTGATGATCTTCTCCAACCGCTCATACAATATTCTTTACAGTCAACTCGCCAGTGTCGGCGCGGCTAATCCCGGTCCGCGCGCCATCGATATGCTGACGCTGGATCGGCCGACGATCGATTTCGCGGCGCTGTCCAAAAGCCTGGGTGTACCGAGCGCACAGGTGCATGACCTCGAAGCGCTGACCCAACAACTGACCAATGCCATGGCGCAAAGAGGACCGTACTTGATCGAAGTGGTGATGTAGGATTCGTCAACAGGTGCAGGCCGGCGACAGGGGCATGTGCGCACCGCCGCCGCACTCACTGGCGTAACTTATACCAGGGATGCGGGTTGCCCGGCACCTTCACGCGCAGCGTATATACCGACGTGTGCGCGCAACAGAACAAGGTGCGCATATCCGGCCCGCCAAAAGCGAAATTCACCGACTGCTCCGGAAACTGGATGATGCCCACGCGCTTGCCGTCGGGTGTCATCACCCAGATGCCGCCCGGCCCGGTGCAATACACACGGCCGATGCTATCGACTTTCAGGCCATCGGGGATGCCCGGCTCCGTGCCTTCGTTCAGATCGGCGAATATACTGCGCCCCGTCATATTGCCGGCGGCGTCGAGCGTGATGGCGTGGATGTATTTCGATGAGCGCGTGTTCGCCACATACAGCGTGCGTTCATCGGGCGACAACGCCAGGCCATTCGGATATTCACAATGCGCGATGCGGCGGACGCTGCCGTCCGTGGATACGCAATACACGCCAGCGCCATCCCACAGATTGTGGTCGCCGTCACGTCCGGGAATTTCGCGCTCGTGGTAGGGGCGGCGTTTGTCCGGATCGGTAAAATAAATGCTGCCGTTCGAGTGGCACACCACATCGTTGGGGCGGTTAAAGCGACCGCCCTTGTAGTTGTCCGCCAGCGCTTCCACTTTGCCGCTGGCGTCGGTGCGCGTGACACGCCGGGCATCGCCCTCGCATACGATCAGGCGGCCCTGCAAATCAAACGTGGTACCGTTGCCGCCCTCGGTAATACGCACCAGTTCCGGCTTTTGCCCGAGCTTGATACGGTGCAGCCGGTTCGGGCGCAGATCGACGAAATACCAATAGTCATCGGGATGCCACAGCGGCCCTTCGGTAAAAACGAAGCCGCTGGCGACACGTACCGCTGCGGTGGTTTCGAGGACTTCAGGCAGATCGTTTGCGGCGGGCATGTGGTGCTCCTTAGGTGACGAGACCGGAATGGCTGGAGTATAAACGCGCGGCCGGTTGTGCGTGCCGACTGCGTTATGCATCACTCGGCGATGCGCTTATTTCCAGCGTCCCCACTTAACCGCCGCCATCGAGCCCAGCCCGTAGACAATCATGGCGAAGCCGATCACCGCAAACAAAGCTGTCAGCGTCCCGTTGAAATAGCGCAACACCACCAGACCGCCGACCACCGCGATCAAAAAGCGTGCGCTGCCCGCCAGCACCGGCCACAGCATTTTGCCCGCGCCCTGCGAAGCGAAATAAAGCGCAATGCCCGCACCGAAGAAGGCGTAACACCCTCCGGCGATGCGCAGATAGGCGTAGGCCGCGTCCAGCACGGCGGCGTCGCTGCTGAACAATCCCGCCCACAAGCCGGGCCACAGTGCCACCACCAGCCCCACACTGCCGGTGACGCCTGCCGCCAGCGCGGCGCCCGACCACGCGATGCGGCGTGCGCGTTGCACGTCGCCGGCGCCGATGCAGGTGCCTACCATGACCACCAGCGCCGAACCCATCGCAAACACCACCGGTATTTGCAGCAACTCCAGGCGCACCCCCAAACCGTAGCCCGCAAGTGCCGCAGTGCCAAAGGTGCCTACCATACCGGTAACGATGATCGCGGCGGCAATGACCTGCAGGGCGTTGAACGATGACAGCAATCCCACTTTCAGAATGTCCGTAAACAAACGCGCGCTGAATGTTATGCCGCTGCGCCGGACATTCAGGCCGGCATGCCCTGTAAGCAAATAGCCTGCGAAACACAGCGCACCCGTAGCAAACGAACACACGGTCGCGATGGCAGCGCCCGCGATCCCCAGTTGCGGAAACGGCCCCCAACCCAACACCAGCGCGCCGCACAGCGGTATCTGCAACAACGCGGTGACGCTCAAAATAATCGCAGGTACCGCCATGTTGCCGGTGCCGCGAACAATATTGGCGAGAATATTGCACAGCCACACGCTCAGTGCGCCGCCGAATACGATGCTCGAGTACTCCATCGCGTAAGCCAACGCCGCACCACTACCGCCGAGTAATCGATACAAAGCGGGGCCCGCAAAAATCATGACCATCGTGAACAACAGGCCGAAAGCGATGGCGATTACCACGGCATGCCAAGCCAACCGCTCCGCACGCGCAACATCACCCGCGCCCAAAGCGCGTGCGACGGCGGAAGATACGCCGCCGCCCATAGCGCCTGCCGACATCATCTGCATCAGCATCAGAATCGGAAACACCAGCGCCACACCGGCGAGACCTTCGGTACCCACTCTGCCGGTAAAATAAGCATCCGCAAAACTCACCAGCGCCTGCATCAGCGCCAGCAGCACATTGGGTGCGGCCAGGGCAAACAGCGTGGGCAACAGCGGCGCGCTCAGCAGCCGCGATCGGCGATGCTCCGCAGTACTGGCAGACATGTCAGATACCAATGACACTATCGTAAGCGTGTCTACGGTGTGCGGCGTTCACTGGCTAAGGGGCGATGCATGCGCAATGCGCCTACTGCAACGGCGCAACTCAATACCATTAACCACGGAAAACGCGGAACACACGGAAAAGTTCCTCACCCTTATACTTTCCGCGTATTCCGTGTGTTCCGTGGTACATCGTCCTTAAGATGTTGCCGATCAGGTCAATAAAAGCAGCAAACGGCTACACCACGCAGCGCTTGCGCAAATCCGCTATCTGCCCGTCCTGATACCCGAGCTCATGCAGAATTTCATCGGTATGCGCGCCGCAATCCGGTGTGACGCTGCGGATCTCATTCGGCGTGCGCGACAAGCGCACCGGCTGATTGACCAACCCGATGTCGCCGAGCTGTGGATGATGAATCGGCGCCGCCATGCCGTTGTGCTGTACCTGCGGATCGGCGAACACTTCATCCATTTTGTAAATCGGCCCGCCGGCCACTCCGCCTTCCTCAAAACGCGCCGACCAATGGGCGCTGCTGTGCTTGATCATCGCTGCCTGCAACGCTTGGTTAAGCGCCACGCGGTTTTTTGAGCGCGCCTTGCTGTCCTTGTAATCGGGCTCGTCGATTAAATGTTCGATGCCCAGCGCCCTGCACAGCCGCGCATACATCTCGTTGCCGCCGGCGGCGATGTTCATGTAACCGTCGGCGGTCTGGAACACGCCGGTGGGGATCGACGTCGGATGATCATTGCCTGCTTGTTCCGGCACCTCGTGATCGATGGTCCAGCGTGCCGCCTGAAAATCCAGCAGCGCAATCATCGCGTTGAGCAGCGACACCTCCACCCACTGGCCCTCGCCAGATTCCTCACGCTCCAGCAGCGCCGTCAACACGCCCAGCGCGCAATACAGGCCCGCCGCGGAATCCGACACCGCGCAGCCCGCGCGCATCGGGCCGTGGCCCGGCTCGCCGGTAATCGCCATCAATCCGCCCATGCCCTGGGTCACCTGATCAAAGCCCGGGCGCTTCACATAAGGGCCGCTCTGACCGAAACCCGAAATACTGGCGAGAACAATTTTCGGGTTCACCTTTTTCAGCGATTCATAATCGATGCCGAGACGGAATTTCACATCGGGGCGATAGTTCTCGGCCACCACATCCGAGCGCTCGACCAACTGCTTGAAAATCTTCAGGCCATCGGCGTCTTTGAGGTTAAGCGTGAAACCGCGCTTGTTCCGATGCAGGTTCTGGAAATCCGCGCCGTTGCGCGAACCGCCCCAGGCATCGGGCAGGTTAAGCCCCGGCGGGGTTTCGATCTTGATCACATCCGCGCCCCAATCGGCCAGCTGGCGCACGCACGTAGGGCCGGAGCGCACACGCGTCAGATCGATCACACGAAATCGCGCCAAGGGGCCGCGGCGTTGCGTCGTTGCATTCATTGTTGGTTACCCTTACATAGGAATACTGCTGATTAAATGAGGTTTCACCGGGCCAGGCGTGCCGGCCGTTAGCCGCAAGTTTCGCACAAATTCGGCGACCGCTAATTGCGGGCAGGATTGCGCGTTGCAAGCGCGGTAAGGCAAAGTCGCCATCCCCTATAATGACCGCAACCCCGCAAACCCCGCGCAACAGGACTGCTGCCATGCAAATCGTACCGTCGCCGGATGTCATAGGTGCCGAGATTCAGGGTGTGGATCTCGCGCAGCCGTTGGCGGACGCCGTGTTCAGCCGCATCGAGGCGGCCTTCAACACACATGCAGTGGTGTGCTTCCCGCAACAGCAGCTTAACGAAGCGCAATTGATCGCGTTTGCACGGCGTTTTGGCGACGTGGAGAAAATTTTTCTCACACGTTATGCACACCCGCAGTTTCCCGAAATCATGTACGTGTCGAACATCAGGGAAAATGGCCGCGACATCGGACATGCCGACGCCGGCCGTGTGTGGCACACGGACATGTCATACACCGCGCGGCCGCCGCGCGCGACGCTGCTCTATGCGCTTGAAATACCGGTGGAAAACGGCGTCGCGCTGGGCGCTACGCTGTTTTCAAGCGCTGCCGATGCCTATGATGCGCTGCCAGCGCACCTGCAGAAACGTATCGCCCCGCTGCAGGTCATGCATCAGGTCGCGGGCCGCCGCGCGCGCACCGGCACCGGGCAGGAGGATCAGGCCCTGCGCAGACTGCAGCCGGCGGTAGTGCATCCGCTGGTCCGCACACATCCGCACACCGCACGCAAGTGCCTGTACGTGAGCAAGGGGGAATGTGTAGGCATAGTAGGCATGCCGGCGGACGAGGCGCTCGCGCTGATCGACACGTTGGCCGACCACACCATAGCTCCTCGTTTTCACCATACCCACCACTGGCGCGTGCACGACCTGCTGCTGTGGGACAACTGCGCGCTGCAACATCTGGCGTCGCTCAACTACCAGTGGCCACAGCAACGACGGATGATGCATCGCATTACGGTTGGCGGCACCGTTCCTGTCTGATGCTTGGGTGGGCTACGCCCGCTTACGGCTACTTCGCCAGCAACGCGCGCCAGCGTGCAATTTCCGATTGCAGGAATTTTCCAAATTCTTCTGGCGTGCTGTGCTTCGTCACCAGACCCATGTCACCGAAGCGCTTGCGGATATCCGGCAGTGCCAGTGCCGCGCCGATTTCGGCATTGAGTTTCTGCACCACGGCGCGCGGCGTGCCGGCAGGCGCGAACACACCACCCCAGCTGGCAAAGTCATAGCCCGGCAAGCCGGCTTCGGCTGCCGCGGGCACCTCCGGAAACGACGGGTTACGTTGCGCTGTGCTGACCGCCAGCGCGCGCAGCAGCCCGCCTCTGATATGCGGCGACGCGGCAGCCAGCGGATCAATCATGAAGGTGATGCGGTTCGCGATCAGGTCAGGGTGCGCGGGCGTACTGCCCTTGTACACCACTTCTGTCATACCCGGCAGTCCGCCGGAGATCTGCGCCATCAACAGCGTGGCCAATTGATGCGGGCTGCCCGGTCCGGTGGCGCCGTACGTAATTTTTTGGGGATTGGCCTTGATGAATTTCAACAACTCCGGTAGCGATCTGAGCGGTGACTGCGCGCTCACCAGAAACACGTACGGCGTGATGTGCGTCATCGACACCGGCGCAAAATCCTTGACCGCATCGTACGGCAGGTCCGGCACCGTGATCGGATTGATCGACATATTGGCCGCCGCTTGCAACAGCGTGTAACCATCGGGCTCGGCTTTCGCCACCAGGTGCGAGCCTATGATCTGCGAGGCGCCGGTGCGATTGTCGATCACCACTTGTTTACCGAGCGCTTGCGTGAGCTTGTCGCCCAGCAGTCGCGCCACGATGTCGCTCGGCCCGCCCGTCGGTGACGGCACGATCACGCGTATGTTTTTCACCGGATATGCCGGCTGGCTTTGTGCGGTGAGCGGCGCAACCGCCATGGCGATTGCGCAGGACGCGGCGGCGATCAGCAGGTAACGCATCGATTACTCCTCTCGGGTGGCGTTGGGTTGGCAGAATGCAACTGGGTCGAATTCGACATTTACTTTTCGCCTCTGTCGTTGGAATCCGTGGAACGATCCATCAACACGTTAACCCCTGTGGCGAGCCCGTTCGCACCAAAACGCACCACATACACACCCAGGGTGGGACGCAAATTGACGCGCCATTCCCAGGCGCTTTCCTCGCGGAACTGCGTGACCAGGCGCGGCTTGCCGAGCAACGCAATCACCTGTGCCTGCGTGGTGACGCCGGGGACCACCTGATACAGGCGTTCCGGCGTCAGCAATTGCGTGGCACTGCGTACCATGCGGGCACGGTCGATGCCGAACAGCCAGGTCTCAGTGCCTTCCGGGCCATACGCGTATTCCCACAACTCGCCGCCCTGTGGGTCGTAGCGCGTATCTGTCGGTGTGCCGAGTTTTTTCAATAATGCATCGGCGCTGGTTTGGTTAGGCACGATGGCGCCAGGCACGGCGCAACTCGCAAGCGCAGCGCTAATCAGCAGCAAGGGTGCAAGGCGCAAGAACAGTCTCATGATAGCGACTCCATTAACCTGGGTTAACCTAGAAAAAGCATTTCGCCACAGAGCGCACAGAGTTTACAGAGGTAAATCAACAAGTGGGAGCGATAGTCCCTCTCACCAAACAGGTGCGTGTGACGAGCGAGTGCAAGCACTTGTTTTCTCTGTGTTCCTCGGTGCTCACAAGAAACAAAATACCCCACCCCCATGTTTCTTTGCGAACGCCTGGCCCGTGTGCGGGATTGGGAAACTCTGCGTTCAATGGCGCTATCTTAAGGGCGATTTACCACGGAACACACGGAATACGCGGAAAAAACAAGTGCGCGAAATCTTTCCGTGTGTTCCGTGTGTTCCGTGGTTAATGGTCTTGAAGTTCGCCGTTGCGTGATGCGCATCGCACGTGTGCCACCACCTCATAAGAAACAAAACACCCCGCCCCATGTTTCTTTGCGAACGCCTGGCCCGCACGCGGGATTGGGAAACTCTGTAGCTGAATTGCCGTTTTAAGGGTTAAGCGTTACCTACCACCCGCACCGGCTCGGACCGCCGCTCATGCAGGTGCGGCGCCTGCGCCGCTGCATTCATGCCGGCGATGCGGCCGAACACGATGCATTCCGCAAGATTGCCTCCGCCCTGATAGACGAATTGAAACGCCGAGTTGATTTCACCCGCTGCGTACAACCTTGGAATCGGCTGATCGTCCCAATCCAGCACTTCGCGCCGTGCGTTCGAACGCAAGCCACCCTTGGTATTGGGGCCACCCGGATACAAGGGAATCGCAAAGTAGGGCGGATTTTTCAGTGCGCCCATGGTGTTGGGCTCGGCGCTGAAATCGGGGTCTTCTCCTGCGGCGCAATAGCGGTTCCATTTCTCCACTTGTTGCGTCAGCGTCTCGGTATCCATCAATTCGCGGTTGTCCGGGTGCTCGCGTATCTTGGCCGCCAGTTCGGCAAGCGTTGCGCCCTGCAATATCCAGCCGTTGCGCAGCGCGTTGAGATTGCCCTTGTCCCAGTCGATGTCGTTGTAAGCCGCCGCAGCTGAACTCACGAGGGCGCCGCTATTGAACAGCGTGGTATCAAAAATCATCCACGACGGAATGCGCGGATAGGTCAACGTCACGGTGTCAAATTGCAGCGCTTCCTTGTAGAAAATATAACGGCTGGGGTCTTTGGTAATACGCCGCTCGGCCGCATAACGGCATCCCAGATTATCGACCACGATTTCGTTGGGCTTGCCCACGCTGGAGGTGTTGAGCCCGATCTTCAGGCCATGACGCCGCTCCGGTATCGCACAAATCACGCGCCCCGCCACGCTGCCGACTTTGGAAAGCGCCGCCCCGATCTTCAGCGCCATGCGGATGCCATCACCGGTATTGGCGGGCGAGCCGTAGAATGCCCAGCCTTCCTTGCCGGGGCCATCGAGGAACGCCTTGCGCATGCGGATGTTGTACTCGAAACCGCCACTGGCAATGATCACCGCACGGCGTGCGTGATAGAGGATGCGTTGACCGTTGTGCAAGGCTTCAACGCCGGTCACCGTGCCTTCGTCGTTCACTCTGAGACTTTGCGCCACGGTGTCATAATGAAGCGGAATTTTTCGTGACAGCACGCCCGTCAACAGACAGGCGTGAAACGCCTCGCCGGCTTCTTTGAGCGATTTGGCCGCATCCTTGGTGTTGTCGTTGGTGCCAATTTCGTAGGCCGTGCCATAGGTGCTTCTGAGGCACGCGTAGCCGGCGCGGTCGGCGCCCGGAAAATCTTCAAATGCCGCACCCGCGCTGCTGAAGGTCTTGAACTGGGGATCCAGCCCGCGCATAAAGGCCTCATTTTGAGGCGCATAAGTCGCCCACGCGTGAGCCAGATCGTCGGAAAATTCCGGCTGCTCGCCTTCCAGCTTATGCGGCAGATTTTCGCCGCTGAACATGGCTTTGGCGTAAGCCTTGATCGACTCGAAATCGCCCTCGGGACTGGGGCTGTGAAATCCACCGCCACTCATGCGCGAGTTGGAGTAATGCTTGGCCTCCGGCTGTTTTTCGAGCACGATGCTCTCGACACCCGCGTCGTGTGCCGCTATAGCCGCGCAGCCGCCAGCGGCACCAAAGCCGATAATGACGACGTCGGCATGATATTCAATCGTGGATTTTGGTTTCATTTCAGCGCGCAGGCCCCACCATGGACGCACCACCGTCAAGGCAGATGCTCTGCCCGGTAAGGAACTTCGATTGGTCAGACAGCAGGAAGCGGGCAAGCTGCCCGGTATCCCAGCCAGTGCCTTCACGCTTCATGAGAGAGGCTGCGGCGCGCATGGCGCGGCGCTCCGGGGTGAGATTGCGGTTGATGTTGGGAGTGAACACCGGGCCGAGAACAATGCAGTTTGCGCGGATGCCCTGCGCACCGTGGTCAACGGCCAGGGTTGAGGTCAGCGCTATAACAGCGCCCTTGGTGACTGAATACACGGTCGAATGCAGCGGACGGATGCTGCGCAGCGATCCGATGTTGACTATGGAGCCGCCGCCACCCGCGATCATCGCAGGGATGGCGTACTTGCTCATCAACATCATGCTGTCGACGTTGAGGGCGAACATGCTGCGCCATTGCTCAAGGCCCATCTCGGTGACATCGCCCGGCGCACTGCGGCCGACGTTATTATCGAGACAGTCGAGGCGGCCATAGCGCTGCACGGTAGTTTCAACCACGCCGCGGCAGTCGGCTTCCTGAGTGACATCGGCAACATGGGCGAAAGCCTCGCCACCCTCACGCTGAATCAGGTCCACGGTATGCTGGGCAAGTTCGAGGGTGCGGCCGACAACACATACCTTGGCGCCCGCGCGGGCGAGGAGGATGGCGGCAGCGCGGCCGTTGGTCACGCCTTCGTCCAATCCCTGCCCGATGGGTCCGCCTGCACCTGAGACAATGGCAACTTTGCCGATCAGACCATAGTCGTTTGCGATGGTATCGAACGCCATTTGCTGTTCCTCTTTGTTGGATGACACGGGGGCCGCCGCCGGTAGCAGTGGCGGCTGGTGGGTACAGCGCTGCATTGTGGTCGAAATGCAAACGATGTGGACTACAGTAAAGCGCCGGGATTGCGAACGGCCTTAGGGATGACTGCCGCGCAATGTACAACAGTCGTGGGGGACGATGCAACGGTCTACGATGTAAAATCACCGACAGTCATAGCGCTGGTTTTACCCCACAATGGTTTTGTCCTCCTCGTAAAAGGTCCGTGCAATGGAACAACGGAATTTGGGCAGCTCCGGTCTCAAGGTCTCTGTGGTTGGGCTCGGTTGCAACAATTTTGGCGGGAGCCGTATCAATGTGGAGGCGTCGCGCAAGGTCATACACAAGGCGCTCGATCTGGGGATCACGCTGATGGATACGGCGGATACCTACGGCGATCGCGGCGAGTCGGAGAGAATTCTCGGAGAGTGTCTCGGTGAGCGGCGCAAAGACATCGTGCTGGCGAGCAAATGCGGGCTGCCGATGGATGCCGCCGGCACGCTGAAGGGCGCTTCGCGCCGTTACATCCTGTCGGCCATCGATGCCAGCCTGAAACGGCTCAAAACAGACTGGATCGATCTATACATCATCCACCGTCCCGATCCACTGACACCTATCGAGGAGACCCTGCGCACGCTCGATGACCTGGTCAAGGCGGGCAAGATTCGCTATAGCGGCTGCTCAACATTTGCGGCGTGGCAGGTGGTGGAAGCGCAATGGACAGCGAAGCACCATAACCTGAATCGCTTTGTGACCTGTCAGGATGAATACAATGTGCTCAGACGCGGACTTGAGAACACGCTGCAACCGGCAATGCAGGCCTACGGTCTGGGATTGATACCGCACTCCCCGCTGGCCGCAGGCCTGCTGACCGGGAAGTACCAACGCCATGCGCCCATGCCAGCGGGTGCACGCATGACCCAAGAGAAACGGCAGGCCGAGCGCTGGATCAACCCTGCCCACTGGGAAATCGTGGAGCGTCTGAACACGCTGTGCGCAGCGCGTGGCCACAGTCTTTTGGAGCTGGCGATGAGTTGGCTGGCTTCACGGCCGCAGGTCGCGAGCATCATCGCGGGCGCGACCACCCCCGCGCAAGTGGAACTCAACGCCAGTGCCGTGAACTGGCAGTTAAGCGCTGAAGATTTGTCGGAGATTGATAAAGCAAGCTTACCCCATGCTGCTGTATTCGTCCGGAGTACTCCATGAAACCGATGCCGTTGGCTTTGCTGTTGGCAATATTTGCGGGAACCGTTGCGCCTGCGCTGTCTGCAAACGATGGGGCAGCCAGCTATCCCTCGAAGCCGGTACGCTGGGTGGTAGGATTTACGCCCGGCGCCTCCAACGATGTGATTGCTCGCACCATAGGCGCGCGCCTCAGCGAGACCTGGGGCCAGCAGTTCATTGTCGACAACCGCCCCGGCGCTTCCGGCATGATCGGCGGCGAAATCGTTGCGCGCGCGGTAGCGGACGGTTACACGCTGTTCCTCGCCACCGGCGGGCCGAACACTATTGCCCCGCAGCTCAGCCGCAAGGCGGCCTATCGCGTGGAGGATTTCGAATACGTGTCGGTGGTGGGCTATACCTCGCTCATCATCCTGGTGACGCCGTCGTTTGCCCCCAAAACGCTGCGCGAACTGGTGGCGCATATGAAAGCGAATCCCGGCAAAACAAACTGGGGATCGGCGGGCATCAACAGCAGCCCGCATGTGGGGCTTGCAACTTTTGAATACGCCACCGGCACACGCGCAACCCACGTGCCCTACAAGGGCGCGGCAGCGGCGCTCATCGATGTGGTCAGTGGTCAGATCGAAGCGATGCACACTTCCGCGGCCTCCGCCGAAGCGGCGATTCGCAGCAATCGTCTGCGCGTGATCGCGGTGGCAGGGCCCAAGCGCGTGCCACTGGTTCCAGAAGTGCCGACGCTCGCCGAATCCGGCATTAAAGACGGCGACTCGCAGGTGTGGTTCGGCATGGCTGTGCCGCTGAAGACGCCACCAGCCATCGTGCGCAAGCTGAACGCAGGCGTGAACAATGCCCTCGCGCTGCCGGAAGTTCAGCGCCGCCTGACCGATCTGGGGATAGAGATCATCGGCGGCTCGTCCGAAGCTGCGGCAAAATACGTGCGCGAAGAAGCAGGACGCATACGCAGCCTGCTTCAGGCCGGGGTGCTGAAGCAGGAGTAGCGGCGAGCGCTGCGGTGTTGACGCGGGGGCGGGGCCAAGCTCAGTCCAGGTTCACCGGGCTGTCATTAAGCGCACCTTAACGATCCGGTGAATAAGCCCAAATTTTCCCGACGCCTGTCGGGCGCGCATCTGGTCGCGCTGGTGTGCGCGGCACAGGTGCTGGTGCAGCTCGGCGCGTTTTTCTGGCCAGCGCTGCTGCCTGGCATGATGCCGCTGTGGGGTCTCTCCAACAGCGAGGCGGGCTGGATCACGGCGATGTTTTATGGCGCCTATCTGCTGGCGGTGCCGATTCTGGTGACGCTGACCGATCGTATCGATGCGCGGCGGGTGTATTTGTTCGGCGTCGCCTGCACCATCACCGCCCACCTGCTGTTCGGTGTGCTGGCCGAAGGTTTCTGGTCGGCGCTGCTGCTGCGCGGGCTGGCGGGCATCGGCTGGGCGGGCACCTACATGACGGGCTTGAAGCTGCTTGCTGATCAGGTCGATGCCAAACTGATGTCGCGTGCCACCGCTGGACATGCCGCGAGTATCGGCATCTCCGGCGCGGCGTCGTTTGCGTGCGCCGATCTGCTCGCCCATGCCCTAAGCTGGCAGTCGGCATTCGTGGTCGCCGCGGCCACCGCGATTATGGCGTGGCTGTTGGTGGCATTGCTGGTGCCGCCCCGCACGACCCCGCTGCCACGTGCAGCGGACGGTCACGCGCTGTTTGATTTTCGCCCGGTATTGCGCAATCGCTCGGCGATGGCCTATGCCATTGCGTATTGCATCCACACGCTGGAGATGAATGTGCTGCGCGGCTGGGGCGTGGCGTTTCTGGCTTATGTCGCGCTCAGTACTGGTGCCGAGGCGCGCTTCTCGCCCACCTATGTGTTGACCGCGCTGGGGCTGATCGGCACGGTCGCGAGCGTGCTCGGCAACGAGGCGGCAATACGCTGGGGGCGGCGCAGGCTGATCAGCGTGGCGTTGCTGGCCTCCATCGCGGTCGGCGGCAGCATAGGCACCATCGGCACGCTGTCGTATGCCGTGGCGGTGGTACTGCTGCTGATCTATGGTTTTGTGGTGTGGCTGGATTCGTCGTCGCTGACCGCGGGCGCGGCAGGCAGCGCAGAGCCTACACGCCGCGGCGCGACACTGGCGGTGCATTCGATGCTGGGCTACAGCGGCGGTTTTGTCGGCCCGTTAATGATCGGCTATACGCTGGATCTCGCCGGCGGCATGTCGCGCATGGCGTGGGGCGTGTCGTTCGGGCTGGTGGCGCTGCTGATGCTGCTGGCGCTGGTGGCTTTCCGGCTGATGCGGCCGCGGGAACTTATCGGGGATCGTGCTTGAGGCGCACGCTCCACCCCGTCCAACTACCATTTCTAGGATAATAAGCTGCCGGTATCATCCGGCGCTTTCGGTAAAGACCATGAAAAAAACAGCCCTTGCAGTGCTGGTGCTTGCCAGCATAGGCAGCATTACAAACCACGCGCTGGCGCAGAGCGCGGCACCTTATCCGCAGCGGCCGGTACGCGTGGTCGTCGGATTCCCGCCCGGCGGCGCTACCGACATACTCGCGCGCATCCTGAGCGGACATCTGGCCTCGTCGTGGGGGCAATCTTTCGTAATCGATAACCGCGGCGGCGCCGGCGGTACCGTCGCGGCCGACATGGTGTCCAAGGCAACGCCGGACGGCTACACGCTGATGATGGTACCGAGCGGGCCGTTTACTATCAGCGCCAGCACTTATGACAATCTGCCCTACGACACCGCCAGCGGGTTTGCCGCCATATCCCTGCTCGCCTGGGTTACCAATGCATTTGTGGTAGCGCAGGCATCGCCGATCCATACGCTGCAGGATCTGATTCGCATGGCGAAGGAGAAGCCGGGCCAGCTCAGCAACTCGTCATCTGGAAACGGCTCTCTGCATCACCTGGCGGGCGAGGTGTTCAAGCGCCTCACCGGCACGCAAATGGTCCATGTGCCATTCAAGGGTGGTGGTCCGGCGCTGGTGGCCATTGCCGCCGGCGAGGTGACGTTTGGCATGGCATCTGTGCCTTCGGCGATGCCGCTGATACAAGCCAAGCGCCTGAGGCCTATCGTCGTCACCAGTGTGAAACGCTCGTCTGCATTGCCCGACGTGCAGACCATTGCAGAAGCCGGCGTGCCGCTGCCGAAGGGACTGGAAATGCGCGAATGGTACGGCATGGTCGCGCCACTGAAGACGCCACCACCCATCATTGCCAAGCTCAATGCCGAAATGGTAAAAGTTTTCAAGCGGCCCGACGTGCAGACGCGGCTCAGCGAGATGGGCGCAGAGCCGGCCGGCAGTACGCCCCAAGAACTGGCCGTGCAGATCGCCACTGACGTCAAGACCTGGGCCAAGGTGGTAAAAGAGGCGGGCGTGCGCGCCAACTAATACGCCATCAGCGATGCGCGGGCAGGCATCATCAACGCACGACGTCGCCTGATCAACCGGAATTTTAAGGAGAACTCCCATGAGCCTGGCCCTCGCAGGTCTGCGTGTGATCGACATGACGCACAACCAGGCGGGGCCCGCCTGCGCACAGATGCTGGGCTTTCTGGGTGCCGACGTGATCAAGCTCGAAGAGCCGAAAGGCGGTGACATCGCGCGCGCGCAGAACAACGACGAGCTGTTCTTCCTCGCGTTTAATGCCACCAAGCGCAGCCTGACGCTGAATCTCAAGACGGACGAGGCCAAGACGCATTTCAGGAAGATCATCGAGCAATCCGATGTGCTGATCGAAAACTTCGGGCCCGGCGCGCTGGATCGCATGGGCCTGGGCTGGAAGGACCTGCAGCAGATCAACCCGCGCCTGATCTACGCCACCATCAAAGGCTTTGGCACCTATGGCCCGCACGCACATATGAAGAGCTTCGAGCCGATCGCGCAGGCGATGGGCGGCGGCATGTGCGTCACCGGCTTCGCGGACGGGCCGCCGACCTACAACTGGCCTTCGATTGGCGACAGCGGCACCGGCATGCATATGGCTATCGCCATACTCGCCGCAATCAACCAGCGTCATACCACCGGTCGCGGGCAACACGTCGAAGTCTCGATGCAGGAGGCGGTGTTGAACCTCATCCGCATCAGCCTGCGCGAGCACCAGCGCGACGGCGTGCCGGTGCGCAGCGGCAATCAGTTGGGCAAGACGGTGCCCGGCACGACCTACAAATGCGCGCCCGGCGGCGCCAACGACTGGGCGTATATCTATGCCCCGCCGCAGATGTGGCCCGCGCTGTGCAAAGTGCTGGGTCGGCCCGAACTCGAGCACAACCCTTTGTTCAAAACAGCGAACGAGCGTTGGGCTAATCGTGCTGCGCTCGACGCCATCGTCACCGAGTGGACATCCACCCGCACCAAGTACGAGGTGATGAAGCTGATGGGTGACGCCGGTGTGCCGGCCGGCGCCTGCCAGGACACCAGCGAGGTTCTCGCCGATCCGCACCTGCAAGCGCGCGACATGATCCTCGATCTCGATTATCCGCCGCGTGGCGCTTTCAAGACGGTGGGCTGCCCGCTGAAGCTCTCCGCTTCGCCCGCACGCGTCACCCGCCCACCCATGCTCGGCGAGCATACCGAAAGCGTGCTGGGCGAGCTTTGTGGCGTGGCGCCCGCCGACGTGAAGCGCATGAAGCAGGAAGGCGTAGTCTGACAACGGCCTCTTTAACTACAGTAAATTTCCCCTAACCAAAACTACGGAGTACGCAATGGCAGACCTAATGGAATCTATCGAAGATGGCGTGGCCGTCCTCACCCTGAACCGGCCGGAGGCGCTGAATGCGCTGTCCATGGATATACGCAATGGGCTGCTGGACGCCATGAACCGCTACGCCGACGACAGCAATGTGCGCTGCATCGTCATCACCGGGGCCGGACGCGCGTTCAGCTCGGGTGGTGACGTGAAGAGCATGGGGGAGCGCTCTGCGCGCGAGTATGAAGGGCGGGCGCGCGGGATACAGTTTTCCAACACCATCCCGATGGCGATGCGCAAACACCCCAAGGTCATCATCGGCATGGTCAACGGCGTCGCCGCCGGGGCGGGCATGAGCATGTCTCTTGCCTGCGACCTGCGTATCGCCGGAAAATCGGCGCGCTTCACCACGGCATTCCTGAAGATCGGCCTGTCCGGCGACTGGGGCGGCACCTGGACCCTGACCCGTCTGGTGGGTACCGCCAAGGCGCGCGAACTTTTTCTGCTTCCCGACATGGTCGGCGCGGATGAAGCGCTAAAGTTGGGCATCGTCAACCGCGTGGTGGAAGACGCCGAATTGCGTGCCGCCACCATGGCGATTGCACGCCGCATCGCCGACATGCCGCAAGTCGCCGTGGCCGCTGTCAAACGCAATCTGTTCGCCGCCGAAACCGAAAGTTTCGCAACCGTGCTCGACCACGAAGCCTTTAATCAGGCCCGCTGCTCACAGACCGAGGATCATCAGGAAGCGGTCGCCGCGTTCAAGGAAAAACGCACGCCGGTGTTCAAGGGGCGGTAATACGAATTCCACTGCCTTCATCCCATGAGCTCGTCACCATGATACACACCAAGGACGGCACCGAGGTCATCGACAATCTGCAGGCGGTGATCTCTCCAGGCACAGGCATCGCACACTGGGGCGCCTCCTATTTCGGACCGCGCTACAGCACGGCCGAAATTCCCTCCGGGCGACAAGCACCACAAGCACTGATGACGCAAATGCGTGCGAACGAGACCATACTGCCGCATTTTCACGGCGTCGCCCAATTCCAGATTTTTCCGTCGGGCGCGGGGATGATGGCCAAAACAGAGGTGCGCCCGCTGATGCTCCAGTACAAGGATCACCACAGCGCCTACGGACCGCTCATCGCCGGGCAGCATGGGCTGACGTTTATCGCGCTGCGCAACCGCATGGGCGATTCCGCGCCGGTGTATCTGAGCAAACCGGGTTACAAGGAAAAACTTAAACCCAGCAAGCGGCGCAACTGGGTATCGCCGCATATAGGCTTGTCCACCCGGCCGGTGCTGCAGTTTCGCGAGGAAGTCTCGTGGGAACCCGTGTTCGAGCCAGAGAAAATTAGCGACGAGATGTCGGCTCAATTGCTGCGGCTCGGCAGCGGCATGTCGGCCATGGGGCCAGATCCCAAGGTCGGCGGCGGCTATTATGTTTTCGTCGCCAACGGCAGTCTGGAGACCCGCGGCCAGAGCTTGCCTGCCTGGTCGATAGTTTTCGTTGAGCCCAACGACAACACATTCGAAATCAGTGCGGGCCGCAATGGGCTCGAGGCCCTGGTGATGCGATTTCCCCAGGATGACGACTAGCGACTGTAGATGATGAAGAAATTGAATTTTGCATAGCGCGCAGGATACCGCCGCTCGCGCGGTATCGGCGCTACGCCGCGAAAGACTACGCCTGTGTGTTTTGCGTTACGCGACGATGCGACGTAGCCTCCTCGACTGTTTCATCCTCCTAAAGGGTAATCATGAAGAACCGTGTTGTGTATTGGGGGTCGGCGTTGGGCCTGGCGATCCTGACTCTTGGGTCTGTGCTCGCCCAAGGTAATCAAGGCGCCAGCTACCCCGTAAAACCCATTCGCTGGATCATGCCGTTTCCGCCTGGCGGCAGCGGCGACGTGCTCGCGCGGCTGCTAAGCCCGAAGCTGGCGGAGGCGTTGGGGCAACAAGTCATCGTTGACAATCGCAGCGGCGCGTCCGGCACCATCGGCACGGTGGCGGTTGCACGCTCGGCGCCCGACGGCTACACATTGCTTTCAAACACGCTGCCCTTCGTCGCCAATCCGGCGTTGCATAGCAAGCCGCCATACGACGTGTTGCGCGACTTCGAACCGGTGATGCTGATGGTCAATCAGGGCTCGATGATCGCCCTGCATCCCTCCGTGCCGGTGAAGAACGTGCGCGAGTTGATTGCGCTCGCCAAATCCAGGCCAGACCAGATCAACTACGGCACCGCCGGCGCCGGCTCCAATCCGCACATTGCCGGCGAACTGTTCAGCATGCTGACCGGTGTCACCATGACGCCCGTGCACTTCAAGGGCGGCGGGCCCGTGATCATCGCGATCATGAGCGGTGAAGTCTCCATGAGTTACCTCGCGATTGCCGGGGCAACCCAGCATGTCGCCTCAGGCCGCATGCGCGCCATCGCGGTCACAGGCACCCAGCGCGCATTCTCGATGCCGCAGGTGCCTACCGTGATCGAGAGCGGCGTTCCAGGGTTCGAATTCTCCGCATGGCACTGGCTGATGGCACCCAAAGGAACGCCGCGCGCCATAGTCAACACGCTGAACGCGAAGTTGAAAGACGTGCTTCGACTGCAGGATATTGTTCTACGCACCCGGCACGAGGAGTTCGAGATCATGGCCAGTACAGCCGACGAACTGGGCACCCTGCTCGCCTCTGAGGTCCAAAAATACGCGCGCCTGGTCAAAGATCGAAAGATGCAAATCGAGTAACAGTCCGTTTCGCTCCTGGGGCATTTACATACCGGCTACCGCCTCGTGGTAGACACTGTAATCCAGCAACGTTGATAATGCCTCGCGCGAGCGCGGCATGCGCCCCTGTTCCCGCGCCACCCATTTGTCCTGATCGACCAGCACCTCGAGTTGATCCGGCGCGATGCTGGCGCAGTAATCATGCTGATGGAAAGAGCGCTCGATCAGCCCGCGTTCAAATCCACTGGCCTGCGCCAGCCAGTCGCAGCCGATCTGCGGTTGTTCCTTCACCTGTTTCGACGCCCTGATAATGTGGCGTGTCAGCTCCACCATCTGCCTGCGCTTGCCGGGATCGGCGAGTTTTCCGGTTGTGGTGTTCAGATTGAATTGTGGAAGATAGACGCCGGGCGTTTTCAGTTCGATGGCATCCGCACCGAGACCATCCAGTGCCGCCTGTGCTGCTGGCTCCCAGATGGTGATCGCATCCACGCGCTTGTCTATAAGGGCCTTGGAGATCTCGAAAATCGGGGCCAGCCCGACGATCTCGATATCCGTCTCCCGCAGTCCGTTGGCTTCGAGTGCCTTGTAGAGATAGTAGCCCGAAGACGTGCGCGGGTAGGTGGCCACGCGCTTGCCGCGCAGATCCTTGACTGAAGCAATGCCGGCGGAGCGGCGCGCCACGATGTGATAGAGGCCGCGCGTCACGGTGAAGAGGATGCGCATGTCCGGCCGCTGCACCGAAAAACGCAGGAACTGCGTATCGTAATTCGTCGCAACATCGGCCAGCGGCAGCGCCGCCTCCGCCGCGATGGCCTTTGCCTCGGGCGTGTTGATCGAGGCCGCCGAGTTCATCGAGGCATCGGCGCCAACCAGATGGGCCACATTGCCATGATGCACCGTCGCCTTGCCGCCGGACATGGCGTCCACGGCGATGAGTGTTGTGGCCAACTCCATCACATTGCGCATTCCGTAGACCTGCAAATCCATTCTGATCTCCTGTATGTTTTCGCCTGACGCAACCTGAGCAGCGGGCGGTGCCGGGTTGGCAGATTAATCTACCTTCATGTTCGCCGCCTTTACCACTTTTGCCCACTTGCCGATCTCGCTGCGGATGAACGCACCGAATTGCTCTGGCGTGCCAGGCGCCGGTTCGGCCGCCATGTTGTTGAGGCGATCCGCGATATCCGGCGTGCGCAACACGCGCGTTATCTCGGCGTTGAGTTTGCCGATGATGTCTTTTGACACAGCCACCGGTACCATCATGCCGTACCAGCCGCTGGCGCTAAAGCCGGGCAACCCGGCTTCGGCTACAGTGGGCAAATCCGGCAACAATTTCGAGCGCGTGGTGCCGGTGGCCGCAATCGGACGCAGCCGTCCGGCCTTAAGCTGTGGCAACACCAGCAGCGTATTTTCAAAATTCAAATCCACTTCTCCCGACATCAACGCGGTTTGCGCGGGCGCGCTGCCTTTGTAGGGTACATGCACTATGCTCACGCCAGCCATCATGTTCAGCAATTCACCCGCCAGATGCGGGCCCGTGCCCGCGCCTGACGAGCCATAGTTCAATTTACCCGGACGCGATTTCGCCAGCGCCAGCAATTCCCGGATCGACTTCGCGGGCACCGATGGATGCAGCGTCACGATATAAGACACATTCACCAATTGCACCACCGGCGCCAGATCGCGCAGCGTGTTGTAGCCGAGCTTTGGGTTCAGCGTGGGCGATACCGCCAACCCGCCAATGGTGCCCGCCAGAACGGTATAACCATCGGGCGCCGATTTCGCCACCAGTTCGGTACCGGTGGCGCCGCCCGCGCCGCCGCGATTATCGACAATGAGCGGGTGGCCAAGCGCTTCAGACAACCGCGACACAAGGACACGCACCACCACATCGAGAGACCCGCCGGCCGGAAACGGCACCACAATGCGCACGGCTTTAACCGGGTAGGCGGTTTGCGCATGCGCGGTAGCGAGCAGCAGCGTCGGGAGTATTGCGATAATGCGTAAGGGTTTCACGTTGGTCATGTCAGTTCAATTGGGCTATTTGTTTTATGGCTATTGCCAACAATGTACTACGGACTTCCAAGGATAAAGACGGTTGCAAGCCCATCGGCGACAGCTCGAATATGACATACAATCGATGCCGTACCGACTATAGTCCAGCCCGTCCGGGCGAAATTTGACCAAGGAGAACTGCCATGCTGAAACTGTTCTGGGCGACTGGCACCTGCGCGCTGGCATCGCACATCGCGCTCGAAGAAGCCGGCGCAAAATACGAGACCGTAAAACTCGATTTCGCGCAAGGCGATCAACGCAAGCCCGAATACCTGAAAGTGAATGCTAAGGGCCGCGTGCCCGCGCTGATCACCGAGCGCGGCATTCTGACCGAAACCCCGGCGATCCTCAGCTGGATCGCGCAGACCTATCCGCAGGCGAAGCTGGCGCCGGCCGATCCGTATGAGTTCGCTGTAGCACAAGCTTTCAACAGCTACCTGTGTGCCACTGTGCATCCGGCGCACGCGCACGGGCGGCGCGCCGCACGCTGGTCGGACGATGCCGCGGCACAGGAAACGATGAAGGCGAAAGTGCCGCAAAACATGGCCGACTGCTATAGCCTGATCGAGAACGAATATCTGAAAGGCCCGTGGGTAATGGGCGCTGCCTACAGCATCTGTGACCCCTATCTCTACACCATCAGCGGCTGGCTCGCGGGCGACCAGGTCGACATCGCGAAATTCCCCAAGGTGCACGACCACTACAAGCGCATGAACGAACGCCCGGCGGTCAAAGCCGTGCTGGCGGTGCATAACGCATAAGAGTTAACCAGGATCGCGTTGCCTATTCCGCCCTGACGTTGGCGTCACGCGCGACTTGCCGCCAGCGCGCAATGTCAGTGGCGATGAATTGCTGCAACTGCTCGCGTGTCATCACCGCGGGTTCGGCGCCCTCCGCGGCGTAGCGTTGCCTCAACTCCGCCGATTGCAGCGCCTTGCTGAGCTCAGCGGCAAGGCGATTGACGATTTCAACCGGCGTTTTTGCCGGTGCCGCAATGCCCCACCAATAATCGGCCCGATAGTCGCCGAAGCCGGATTCGGCGATGGTAGGAATGTCGGGCAGAAACACGCTGCGTTTTTCGCTGCCCACGGCGAGTGCTCTCAAGCGCCCACTCTGCACCAGCGACATCACGGACGGCGGACTGGTCATCGCCAGTTGCAGATGCCCGCCCATCAAATCGGTCAGCGCGGGCGCTATCCCTTTGTACGGCACGTGCACGATGTCAATACCGGCCATTCTGCGAAACAGTTCCGTGGACAAATGCGTGTGGCTGCCGATGCCGGGCGTGCCGTAGTTGATTTGCCCGGGGCGCGATTTGGCGAGCGCCACCAACGCCTTGATGTTTTTGACCGGCAGCGAAGGATGCACCACCGCCAGCAGCGGCGCGCGCGCCATCATGCCGACAAACGCGAAATCGTTGAGCGTGTCGTAGGGCAATTTAGTACGCAGCGCCGCGTTGGCGACAAACGACGCCTGTATGTTGAGGATGCTGTAGCCGTCGGGCGCTGATTTTGCGACGTTGTCAGCGCCGATCATACCGGCGGCGCCGGCGCGGTTATCGATCACCACAGGCTGGCCGAGACCGGGACTCATGGTTTGCGCGGTGATGCGCGACAGAATATCGTTGCTGCCGCCCGGCGGCACCGGCACCACCAGCCGTAGCGGTCGCGCGGGATAGGGTTGCGCTTCGACACCGGTGCAGGGGAAATTAAAAATAATAAATAAAAACAAATACTTGCTAATTTTTCTCTCCAAGGACATTAGGGCAACACCGCGTAAATCGCCGTCGCCGAGTGTACGCGCAGCGGCTGGCCCAGTCCGGATATTTCGCGCGAAACGCGTTGCGCGAGGAGAGGGGGCGAGGGTAAGGGAGAGATTTTCGGGCACCGCAGGAAGCTGAATAGTTACCATACTTCAAATAAAGAAATCTCAACTTTTACAGCGTACGGTCGTTAATCTTATTAACCGCGTACTTCTGGCCAAGGCAACTTTCAAGCATAACGATATTGACAGGTTATTAACCGAGACATCCGCTGTTGTGCGCGCCCTTTGTAACGGGTGTACCTGATGCGGACGGAAGATGACCACCCTCAAACTCATGTTTGGGGGTTACCTTGGCCAAAAGTACGTGGCGCCTGGCACCTGTTCAGGCGTGGCGCGTAGTTTCAAATGTGCGCATTTTCCCGCTGCCGGCCGATCCTGATATCGCAGGGAAAAACCCGCGTAGTCCCGCCTTGGAAATGCGTGCCAACCGCCGATAATCCTGTTCACCGGTGTAGCGCTGCCTGCGTGTGGAGGTCGCCGATCACCCGGATATGGAGGAGCGTATGAACATGATCCCTCATCACCAGCTCGAGCTGCCGTTCGAGTTCGATGCCCACAACGACACCTTTTTGCGGGCTGCGTATGCGCGCAGCCACCTCAAGATTTCCTTCGAGGCGGCAATGCACGTCAAGGCGCTGACCCTCTGTCTGCGCTGTCTGGCGCAGGCACGGCTTAAAAACCGCCAGCCGTATGGGTAGCGTCACGGCAATCTGGAATACCCGCAATCTCAAGCAGGGACTGCGTCGCCCGTGTTGCCCAGCTTCAGCCGGAGAATTCGTGCCTGAACTCGCGTGCGCGCCTGACCATCACGTCACGATGACCCGCGCTCAAAAAAACCGTCGCTCTCACGGATTTCGACATAATCACTCAATGCCATGTGTGGCGAACAGGGCTTTCACCGACGCCGTCGCCAGATAATTCAGCAAGGACTGTGCGCCTGCCCCATTCGGCGCCGCAACCATCGGTGCCGCTGCGTAAGCCGTCCAGTGCTGCACCTCCGCCGGCAGCGGGGCGGCCAGCTTGAGCCCCTGCTCCCGAAACATCAGGATTTCGATGATGGCGCCGAAGGCGATTTCGTTTCCCTTGCCGTTGATCAGGTGCGCCATCATCGCGGGGCCGTTGTCGAAGCGTAGGGTTTTTTCCTGAATCCGCTCATACAAGCCCAGCTTCTTCATTAGCGATTCGACGTAAAGCCCGCTGGTCGCGCGGTTGAACACTACCGATTGGGCATTCAGCACGGCGCGTTTCAGCGCGTCCACGCTGGCGACGTCGGGGACATCGACATCATCCCGCGCGAACACGCCTACGCCCACGCGGCCCACGGGCACGCGCTTGCCGCCCGCAACTTTGTGTTGCTGCGTGAATTCATCCACTGCATTGTCGGCCGCAATCACGATATCGAAAACGTCGCCGTTGGCGATGCGCTCGCGTATGGCCGGCGTGGTGGCCCAGGTGATGGCGGCTTGCGCAGCGCCCTGCGCGTTATAGGCGGCGACCGCGGCGATCAGCCCGGGCTCGATGGAACCGGCGCTCAGCACGCTGATGGGGGTGGTGTGTGTCATGCTCATAACGCCCTGATATTTTTCACTTTTCGCCTCTATGTCACTATTGCAACGCGCTAACCATTGCTACCCCATCACTCGGCGCGCAGATTCAGGTCGCGAATGATGTTTCCCCACTTGGCGTATTCTTCTTTCAAGAAACCGCTGAACTGTTCGAGCGCCTGGCCGTGGTGACAGCGATGCCGCGCAACTTTGCGCCGCGATGGTAGGGCAGCAGCACCGATATGCTGGCGGCCAGAAAATGCACATGTCCGCCGATGACTTCGACCAGCGCAGCGCCTTCGCCTTTGTAATGGATCGCCACGGTGTCAAGTTTGGCCATGCGCCTGAAAAGCTCCATCGACAGGTGCGGCGTCGAGCCGATGCCGCCGGTGGCGAAATTAAGCTGTGCGGGGCGGGATCGTGCAAGTGCAATCAGTTCGCCGACCGACCTGACCGGCAGCGAGGGATGCACCACGACGAGCAGCGGGTTATGCACCCACTCGCGTCCTGAGTCTGAAATTCGCAGCACCCTTCAGAAGGTCGGGGTCAAAGATCCCGTTAGCGTACGATACTCAAAGACCTCCCCCTTTGCTCCTCTACTTCGCCGCAGCCGGAAATGCGGGCAGCATGCCACGGTCGCGCGGGTCATGCTGGATAATCACCGTAGCCTTGAGATTCGCCGCGATTTTCGATGACAATGTAACTGCTGGCGGTGATAACGCAGGCAAGCAAGGCCAGAGCTCGTAACATGGTTTTTCTCCTGCAGTAAGAGTGCTTATCTCTAGGTCATTCTTGCAAGCGCGGCCAAAGAAATCAACACCGGCACTATGAACTCTCATGACAACTGCTGATGCCGGGCGCTCGCGATGCTCACTCCTGCCGGATCCCCGCCGATTGCATCACCTTTGCCCACTGGTCGAAGTCGCGCTTGATCTGCGCCGAGAAATCAGTGGGTGTTCCCGGCGTCGGCGTGGCGCCCAGCGTGGCATAACGCTCCCTTACTTCCGCGAGATTGAGCAGTCGGCTTACCTCGGTGTTGACCAGGCGCACCACGGCATCCGGCATGCCCCTGGGGCCGACCAGGCCGTACCACACCAGCGCCTCAAAACCCGGTAACCCCGATTCGGCGACTGTCGGCAGATTAGGCGCCAACGGTGTGCGCGTGCTGCCACTGGTCGCCAGCGCGCGCAGGCGTCCGCTGGTAAGGTGCGGGCCTGAAATGGTGATGTCGCTGAATCCCAGCTGCACCTGTCCACCGATAATATCCACCAGCGCAGGCGCGGCGCCTTTGTACGGCACATGGGTCAATTCCACCTTGGACATCATCTTGAACAGCTCGCTCGCCAGATGACTCGGCGTGCCAGCGCCGGCGGTGGCATAAGCGGCGGGGGTCGCACGCTTGCGCAGCAAGGCCACAAGCTCCGGCACCGTTTTGGCGTCTACCGACGGATGCACCACCAGCAAATACGGACTGATCGACACCATGGCTATCGCCGCAAAGTCCCGAAACGGGTCGTACGGCAATGCGCGGTAGTAACTCGGCGCGATCACATGCGGCCCCACCGCGGTCATGATCCACGTATACCCATCGGGTGTCGCCTTTGCAGCGAGCGCATTGCCCACGGTGCCGGCCGCGCCCGGACGATAATCAATGACGATGGGCTGGCCGAATTTTTCCGAGAGGTGATGCGTGAGCACCCGCGACGCGACATCCGTGCCGCCGCCCGGCGCGAAGCCGATCAGCAAACGGATCGGTTTGACCGGATACCCCTGTCCCGATCCCGTCGAAGCGGGCTGCGCGAATGCGGCCACTGAGCTCACAGCGAACGCACCAAACAGTAGCTTCATTTTCCGATGCAAGATGCCTCCAGCGATCATGTTGAACAGGGTGGACAATGCTACTGGATTTATGCCTCGCTAGCCGCTTAATTCCTCCGCGTAAAAAAGCGAGCTCATGCTGATCGCCGTGCTCATCGATGTCGTCACGATGGTGTATCTGTCAGGCGGCGCTTTCGCGGCGAGATCGTTGCCGATGTTGCCGGCGGCGCACGGGAAAATTTTGCCCGATGGCGTCGCCGGTGGTGGCGAATAAGCCTGCGAGCGGGAGGATCAACAGTGCTATTGGCGAGCCATGCGAGACTTCAGTTCTCATGCTTTCCTCTCGCTTCGACAATTCAAAGAGGCATTGATCCGATGGCTACGTACTGAATCAAACGAACCTCGCCAGATTATCCCGTGGCCCTCAATCCAGCGCTTCACTTTTTGGCAAGTTGCGGATAGAGCGCGACATACCCCGCCTTCGCGCGGTGCTCGGCATTGGCTCTGGCGCGCTCGGGACTCATCGGCACGAAGCCGTGACCGTGGATGATTTTGGACATGAAGGTCATGCGCGCCGTGACCGCGACCGTGCTGTGGTAGGCCTGCTCGTCCCATCCGGCGGCGAGTACGGCATCGCTTTGCGACACTTCGGTGGGCGTGAGCGCAAGCTTGCGCACCAATGCCAACAGCGGTTTCAACTTTGCGCTGACCGGTGCGCTGGCCACATCCGCCACCAGCTCTTCGACCACGCCCGGCTCGATGCCGCGCGCGGATGAGAAGCGAAGGGGCACGTCTTTTATCGTGCGATATCGCAAGGCCTTCAAGTGGTCCTCAAAGCAGATTCACTGGCCGGGGATAGTTTACGCCGTGCTCGCCGGCGCGTTTGCGCTCAATACCCTGACGGTACCGATAAAGGTGTCGCGCAACAGTACCTGTGCAATGGTATCGGCGGGGAAACGCGGCAACGCACGGTCTGGAACCAGGAATTCCGCGTTCAGAATCAGCTTCTCCTCGCTGGGCCAGGGGCCCGTTATTTTGTCCGCGCGCCATAGTCTTGCGCTGAAGCCGTCGGTGCCCAATGCCAGCAGGCAGCGCAAATCCAGAATGCCGTTATCCACTCGCATCAAGTCCGTTCCGACCGTAACGGAAAACGTTGCTTCAAGCGTCGCATTCACCTCGCGCGGGTGGAACGCGGGCGGGCTTGCCTTGGGCAGCAGCAGCGCGGTGGCGCGTTCTTTGGCCTTCCTGGTCAAGTATCGTAGTGCCATGGGCAGCCAGATAACCACAAGTATCAGGCCCAAAAGACGCAGATCGGATTCCGGTGGCAGCAGCAGGTACATGACCAGCCCCAAAGCGGCCAGGAAAGTAAAGGCATAGGCGACGAGCTTATTTCGAGGCATTGCTGCTCCGGTGAGTGTGAATATGGCGTTGAGGGTACGACAGGTTTGGGTCATTCAAAATCACATCTGCGATTCCAGCCTAAGCGAGCGCCTTCAACCCTTTATGTTCAGCGGTATTAAGCAGCTTTAGCGCTGGTCCCGCTCAGCCGCGTTGTTCCTGCTCGAACGGCTTTGAAAATTCCGCCAGTGCCGCCTGCCAATCGAACGACTCGTCTTCGTACTCGGTGACATGAATGCGGTGTTCGTCAAGGACACGTTCGGCGGACTTGGCGTCATTCACGAACGTCATCTCGACAACGCGAAAATAGTAATCACCCCAGCCCGAGCCCGACTGCGGCCACTCCCAGGTCTGAAAATACATCACCGCACGCACCAGCAGACAGTCCTGTTGTGTCGTCTCACTCAAAATGCGGGCCGCAGGGCCACGATTCACGATCGTTGGATTCCGGGAAATGATCATTTTGCACCACGCCTGTGCCTCTGCGGCGAGCGTTGCTTCAATCGGTTTCACGTGTGGAGCAAGCCGCCAGATCACGCGCCGAAGGTATACCGGCTGCCGACGTTGGAGTAGACCACCTTGTCGGGCATGCGATGGCGCAGCATGTCGATGAAGCGCTCGCCGGTGCAGTGCATCGGCACGATCACGTCCGGGTTCAATGCTTCCAGCTCGCGCAGGCTGTGCTGCAGGTAATCGAGCGGCGCGGGCCCGAGGTGGAAGCCGCCCATCACCGCGTGCACCTTGTCGACATTGGCCGCCGCCATCGCGCTCTTCACGGTGTTGATAATGCCGGTGTGACCGCAGGAGGAAATCACCACCAGGCCGCGGCCCTTGACGACGTAGCAGGTGGCGTGCTCGTCGGGATGCGTGTCCTTGACTAACTTGCCCTGACGTTCCGCCTCGCTGAAATGGTCGTCTGCCACCAGCGAGCCGCCAGTGACTTCCTCGAAGGACTTGCGTTCTATGTAGCCCGAGGTGAAGGGGCCTTCCAGTGCCTGCGGTTTCGGGCAACACACCGCGGCGACTTTCTGCGCTGCCAGTGCTGCGCGGTCGAGCGTGCACCAGGGTTGCGCCTCGCCGTCTTCCTTGACCCACTTCTGGCGGAACACCGTCTCGCCGCCGACGTAGAGCGTAATGTCGTCACGCATCTGCCCGCGGTGCTTGCCGATGAAGCCGTTGAGCCCGCCGAAATGATCGAGGTGGCCGTGGCTCAGGATCAGCCCGTTGATTTTCGCCGGTTCGATATTAAGCAACTCGAAGTTGCGGTTGATGATCTCCGGCGTATAGCCGAAGTCGAGCACGTACTGCGCCGTGGCGCCGTCCTGCATCGAGGTGAGGTGCAGCGACAGCCCCCATTCACAGGCGAAAGTCATATCGGGGCGGCCGGCGATGCGTCCGACATGCTCGATCTGCACGTACGGGTGCGGGGCTTTCGGCAGGAAGCGCTCGTAGCGCGAATCCACCAGCACGCGCACGCTAAGGGCGTCGACAATTGGCGTTTTGAAAGCGTTCGTCACGGTCATGGTGCCTGATGTCCTTGAGATAAATTCCGGCGGTCAGGCTGTCGAGAAGGGCCGGCCGCTGCAGAAACGTACCCTGACTCCATTATGGCACTATCAAGTTGGCCCCCCAGTCGCACGTTCAAGGAATAACGCAATCCGTTGTTTAAGCGTCGATAGTCCCGGAATAGCGCAACAGTAGTGGCATCAAAATACAACGGAGTAAAGGCTGGGTGTATGCTGCTCCCCCACTACCGATCGCAAAAATAAAGCCGGTAAACAGGCTGTGAAAACCGCGTGTGTCTGACGGTCAAATGCACGCGAAATAATTTGGTGGAGGGCGAGAAATGGCTTCCAAGATTTCTGTACCTGACTTGATTTCAACATTGATCATTGCATCAACATTTACCGGCGCTGTGCCGGGCATTGCTCAGGCGCAGCAGAAGTTTCCCACCAAGCCCGTGCGCATCGTAGTGGGTTTCTCTCCCGGCAGCGCCACTGACATCACGGCGCGCATGGTGGCCTCGAAGCTGAGCGATATCTGGGGGCAGTCGCTCGTCATCGAAAATCGATCGGGAGCCGGTGGCCAGCTCGCCACCGTCACGGTCGCCAAGGCCACTCCCGATGGCCACACGCTCTTGATGATATCGACCGCCATGGTGATCAACGCGGTGCTGCCCGAGAAACCCTTGTACGATCTGCTCAAGGATTTCACCGGGGTCACCCAGATTGGAACCGTCACCACCGCCCTGATCGTCACACCGACGCTGGGCGTCAAGTCGGTCAAGGAGTTGATCGCGCTTGCGCACGAGCGGCCCGGCAAGCTCCTGTTCGGCACGGCCGGGGCGGGCAGCGGCACCCACATAACCTCCGCCAGATTCAACGTGGCCGCCGGCATCAAGACTGTGCACGTGGCGTTCAAAGGGTTACCCGAGGTGCTGATCGAGGTCGCCTCGGGACGCCTGAACTACGGCCTTATCAGCCTGGGGCCGGCGCTGCCCTTCATCCAGAACAATCGGGTGGTACCCCTGGCGCAGATCGCTGCGAAGCGGGCGGCGGCGCTGCCGGACGTGCCGCTGATCACGGAGGCCCTGCCCGGGTTCGAGCGGGACACCACGCACGCGATCATCGCGCCGGCCGGGACGCCGCGTGCCATAGTGAATCAGATCAGCAAGGACATCGCGCGCGTGCTCGAGCTTCCGGACGTCAGGGAGCGCATGGCCGCCATCGGCTTCGAACCTGCGCCGATGACGCCGGAGGAGCACAACCGGCAGCTGCGTCGCTTGCACGAAACGTTATCCAAGGTGGTGGTAGCGGTCGGGCTGCGCACGCCGTAGCGGCCAGACGCGCTGTCAATCTATCGAGATTTACGTAACTGTGTTACATCGCTCTCCCTCATCCCAACCCTTCTCCCGGAGGGTTTAAACTTCCCTCTCCCATCGGCGAGAGCGTAGCGAGGGGGGCGAAGCCAATCGAGGGTGAGGGGAAAAAAGCACCGTGTCGCAAATTGTCCAAAGATAATGTAATCCTCGATAATTTGATCAAATTCATGCGAAATCCTGTGGTGGAGAGCAAGAAATGGTGCTTAAAGTTTCCGTACCTGGCCTGATCTCAGCGTTGATCATTGCAGTGGCATTTACAGGCGCCGCACCGGGCATTGCGCAGACGCAGCCAAAATTTCCGAACAAACCGGTGCGCATCGTTGTAGGATTCTCGGCGGGTGGACCGCTTGACGTTACCGCGCGCATCATCGCTCCCAAGCTCTCCGAACTATGGGGCCAGCCGGTGGTCATCGAAAATCGCACGGGTGCCGGCGGTACACTGGCTTCAGCCGTGGTCGCGCAGGCAACGCCCGATGGACACACGCTATCGCTCGTGTCCGCCGGATTCGCAGTTGCCGCAGTGATGCAACCGAATCTGCCCTACGACACGCTGAAGGATTTCCGCGGCGTCACACAGATCGGCATCTCGACCAGCGTACTGGCGGTCACGCCTTCGCTGGGCGTCAAATCGGTCAGGGAGTTGATCGCGCTCGCACAGGAGCGGCCCGGCAAGATTCTTTACGCCACGCCGGGCGGCGGCACCGCAACCCACATGACGACGTTGCGATTCAACATGCTCGCCGGCATCAATGCCGGGCACGTGGCTTTCAAGGGCCAGTCGGAAGTGATGATAGAAATTCTTGCCGGGCGCATCCATTACGGCGTCCTGGGTCTGCAGCCGGCGTTGGGCTTGGTGAAGGAAGGAAAATTGTTGGCACTTGCAGTCGTTACCGCAACACGCTCGCCATTGCTGCCGAATGTGCCCGCGATGCCTGAAGTCTTGCCCGGATATGAGCGGGATGCCGCGCACGCGCTGTTGGCGCCGGCGCGCACACCGCGACCTGTCGTGAATCAGATCAGCAAAGACGTTGCGCGCGTGCTTGAGTTACCCGACGTCAAGGAGCGCTTCAAGGCCCTGGGCGTCGAGCTCGCTCCGACTACGCCGGAAGAATACGATCGCATGATACGCAAGCAGATCGAGACCTTTACCAAGGTGGCCAAGGCCGCCGGGTTGATCGCGAAATAGCAGCCTGCGCCACCGCGCCGCAGCCGGAAATGCGGGCAGTTTGCCGAGGTCGCGCGGGTCATGCTGGATAATCATCGTGGCCTTGAGATTCGCCGCGATTTTCTTGACGCGATCAATCGAGGCCAGCGTTTCAGCACGATTGACGTTAAAGACGGGTACACCGCTGGTCTCGTAGTTTTCACGGAAGTGCGCAAGATCGCCGCTCAATATCACATTGCCGGTTTGCGCCAGCTTCACCAGCAAAACCGTGTGGCCCGGCGTGCCTAGTATCAATACCCTGCCATCGCCGAACACATCCTGGTCGAGCAATATGGGTTGAACCTTGCCGCCACCGCTGGTCCGCTGACAAAGGTAACTGAGTTGCTGCGTGCTATTTACCCGGATGCTTGTCAAAAAACTGCGCAATCACTTCAAGCGTCTCTTTCGCTTCCGGCGCGGTGGTCACGGTACCAGCCGCCGTGTGCCTGTCCTTCGTGCACATGCAGATCGGCGACCACACCGGCCTGACGCAGTTTGCGATGCACGCGCACGGTGTTACTCAACATCAAATCGCTTGTGCCAAGGTCCTGGCTCGAGTATCCCGCAGCGCCTAATCCAGCGTTTCACTTTTTCGCGAGTTGCGGATAGATCCCCACATAGCCCGCCTTCGCGCGGTGCTCGGCGTTGGCCTTGGCGCGCTCGGGGCTCATCGGCACGAAGCCGTGACCGTGGATGATTTTGGACATGAAGGTCATTCGTGCCGTGACCGCGACCGCGCTGTGGTAGGCCTGCTCGTCCCAGCCGGCGGCGAACACGGCATCGGCGTCGCTTTGCGACACTTCGGCGGGCGTGAGCGCCAGCTTTTTCACCAATGCCAGCAACGGCTTTAACTTCGCGCTCACCGGCGCCCTGGTCACATCCGCCACCAGCTTCTCGACCACGCCCGGCTCGATGCCGCGTGATACCGCGGCCGCAGCATGCGCCACGTAGGCGAATTGGCAATGGATGAGCCCGGCCACGAAGGCCTGGATCATCTCGCGCTCGCCCGGCGACAGCGGCGACGGCCCATTGATCAGCGCCTGCCCCATCTCAGCCCAGTGGCGGTAAATCTCCGGGTACGCGTGAAACACGTCGCCAGGTCCGGACTTTTCGTTGTGCGATTTCAGGAATGGCATGCGGGTCTCCGAATTTGGATCAAAGGGGCCAAGCACGAATTTTTTCTGGCTACGTTTCAACCAACGAGGCCACACCGTCAGTCAGCTGCTCCGTCAGCGCGCACAGCTCCGCGATGGTCTATTCTTCTACTTCGAGAAAGCCTTCGTACTCGGCAAGATTACGTTTCTTGTGGGCGGCGTCGAGCACCCGCCATTGCGGCGCCGTCCAATTTAAGGTGTGGGTAAGGCACTGAAATACGATGTAGCGGTTTTCGCTGCGATAACCGTGCCATCGTAGCGCAGATAAAGCCGCCGCGTGCGCTGCGTTGTAGGCGCTGGTGAAGCGGCCTTCGACGGAAAGGCTGGGCAATTGCGCGTCGCGCAGGCGCGTGCGCGCCATCGCCAGCAAGCGTTTCGCCTCGTTGTAGTTGCGCGGCTCCGCCTTGAGTTGGCCGATGCGCACTAAATTATCCAGAGCGGGCAGGCTCAGGGGATTCTCCGATTAGCGGGATCACGGGTTGCGCCAGTACGCGATTGACGAACGAATCCGCTTCAGCACGGCGGCGCTGGAATTCTTCGGGTGTGTAGTAGGTGGGGTTGATCTTGCGTCCAAGTTGCGTTTCCACCGGCACCAGCAGTTCGAGTATTTTACCGAGCAGCAGGTTGTCGCCGATCAGCATGACGTCGATGTCGCTTTGCGCGGTATCGGTCTGTTTCGCAACAGAGCCGTAAATCCATGCCGCGTGCAGGTCAGGGGCGAGTGGCCGTAACGCCTCGCGTAGCAACGGCTCTGCCCCCAATGTCTTGCGCGTCAGGGTAATCAACTCGCTGTAAACCGGGCTTTGCGGGTTCGCGCGAAAGCGGCGCAAATTGCCGACACGCTCCGAGCGCACGAGCCCTGCCGTGGCAAGACGGTTCAGTTCACGCTGCAGTGAAGCACTGCCCAGCCCAGTCAGCCGCCGCAACTCGCTCAAATGAAAGTCACGCTCAGGTTGGCCAAACAGCCAGCGGTAGACGCGTGACTGGCTGTTGGAAAAGAGGGCGGAGCCAATAGACATACCAAATATTAGCATGAATATGCTTAAATATAGCCTGAATTTAGCTTAATGTGAGCATCTACTTCAGAATAAATACTATTTATGAAATAATCATAAGTAATTGTTTATATGATATTTTTTAGATAATTAATTACTCTATTCCATGCGCGGCGAACAGCGCTTTCGCCGGCGCCGTCGCGAGGTACTGTAGAAAGGACTGCACGCCCGCCGCATTCGGCGCAGATAGCATCGGTGCGGCGACGCAAGCTGTCCAGTGCTGCACTTCGGGCGGCAGCGGGCCGGCGAACTTGAGGCCCTGATCACGAAACATCAGGATTTCGATGATCGCGCCGAACGCGATCTCGCGTCCCTTGCCGTTGATCAGGTGCGCCATCATCGCGGGGCCGTTATCAAAGCGTTTGGTTTTTTCCGCGATCCGGTCATACAACTCCAACTTCTTCATCAGAGTCTCGACGTAAAGGCCACTGGACGCGCGGTTGAACACCACCGATTCGGCATTGAGCACGGCGCGTTTCAGGGCGTCCACACCCGAAATATCGGGGACATCGACATCGGCCCGCGCGACCACGCCCACGCCCACGCGGCCAACCGGTACGCGCCTCTCCCCCGCAACTTTCTGCTGCTGCGAGAACTCATCCACGGCCGCATCGGCTGCAATCGCGACGTCGAAAACCTCGCCGCTTGCGATGCGCGGAGCGAAGGGCATGTTGCTCTACAATATTGGCGATACAAAAATACTTTCTACTTTCTTGCGATCGAGTCTCCATGAACAGCCCGCAGCCCTTCAGCATTGTTCCCGCGGAACGTAAACATGTGCCGGCGATCCACGCCATGATTCGCGAACTGGCACAGTACGAAAAGCTGGAACACCTGCTCAGCGGCACAGTCGAGAATCTTGAAGGCGAATTATTTGGCGAGCGGCCCGTGATTGAGGCCGTCACTGCACGGGTTGGAGAAATGCCGGTCGCATTTGCCCTGTATTTCCACAATTACTCGACGTTTCTCGGACGCAAGGGGCTTTACCTCGAAGACCTCTACGTGAAGCCGGTCTATCGCCGGCAAGGCATCGGCCGCGCCTTGTTGATTTACCTTGCGCGTATCGCCGTTGCGCGTGGCTGCGGACGCTTTGAATGGTCGGTGCTGGACTGGAACGAACCCGCGATCTCTTTCTACCAGGGGCTGGGCGCAAGCCTATTGCCCGAATGGCGCATCGTGCGTGTCAATGGCGCCGCTCTAGCCGCACTAGCCACGATGAAGGCCAGCAGGTAGGTTGATGCCCGCTGGTAACGTGCAAGGCCGCGATGGATGGGAGTAGAATTCCAGCACTACAAAGTCAGGGAGCGCACACCATGGTCCTCACCCTCGAACGCCAGACTTTTACCACCTCAGCGCTGTCCCCCGTCCTCGGCGCGGCTATCATGGGCCTGGATCTGCATCAGCCGCTGACAGAGGCCACGCAACGCGCGGTTTACGACGCCTTCGTCCACTATCACGTGCTGTGCTTCCGCGATCAGCATCTCGATCAGGACCAGCAGATTGCCTTTACGCAACAATTCGGTACGCTGGAGCGCCACATCGCCAGCAATCGCGGCACGGTGAACCCGCTGGTGCATATCGTCACCAATCTGGGTGCCGACGGGAAACCCAGCGGCAAGGTCGCCTCCACCCTCTGGCATTCCGACAAATCCTTTCGCCCCCAACCCTCGCTCGCGACCATTCTGCACGCTTTGGTGATGCCCCCGGATGGGGGAGAAACCTGTTTCGCCAACATGATCGCGGCTTACGAAGCTCTGCCGGCGGACGAAAAGGCGGAACTCGACGCTGTGCGCGTGGTGCATAGCTGGGAGATTTCCCAGGCCCGCGCGGGGACCCAAGCGCCGCCGGAAGAAATCGCCGACGCCCCGCCCATGTCGCACCCTCTGGTACGCACGATCCCTGAAAGCGGCAGGAAGGCGCTGTTCATGGGGGAGCGCGCCGTCTTCTTCGACGGCCATCCTGAGGAAGTAGGTCGCGCCCGCCTCGAACAACTGACCGCGCACGCGGTGGAGGAACGTTTCGTCTACCGCCACAAATGGATGGCGGGCGATCTGCTGATGTGGGATAACCGCTGCCTGCTGCACCGTGCCAACACCAATTTCGACGCGGCGCGTTTCCCACGAGTGTTGCAGCGTACCTGTGTGCGCGGCGCGGCGCCCGCCTGATTTCACTACCGCCCCAGCGAGGAGTTCGGTAGGTTGGGCTGGTAAGCCCAACAGCAGTGGTGTCTCAGTCCTCTGCGACCACCTTGTTACGCAGGGTGCCGATGCCGGAGATGTCGACTTCGCATACGTCGCCAGGCTTCATGTTGCGCGGCGAGCCGTCGGTGCCCATCCACATCACATCGCCCGGGTAGAGCGTGCAGTACTTGCTCACCTCGGCGATGTAGGTCTCGACGTCGTGGATCATGTCGGCGGTGGCAAAGCGGTCCACTTCCTGTCCATTCAGGCGCACCACGGTAGTCATCTTGCGGTAGTCCACGCCGGTGACGATCCACGGCCCCATCGGCTTGAAGCTGTCTGCATTTTTTCCGCGCCACAGGGTGCGGTCGCCGCGCTGCCAGGTGCGCTCGCTGACATCGTTGCCGATGGTCCAGCCGAACACGTGGTCCAGCGCCTTTTCCGCAGGGATTTTTTTGCCTTGCTTGCCGATCACGGCGACGAGTTCGCCTTCGTACTGAAAAATGTCGCCAGCGTCTTTGGGTTTGACGATGGGATCCTCGTGCGCGCACAGCGCGTTGTTGGCGCGGTAACCGATGTCCGGTCTTTGCGGGAACACCGGCTCGACGCCCCGGCGCTTGGCTGCCTGAATGATGTGCTCGCGATAATTGATGCCCACGCAGTAGAACGTCGACGGCACCGTCGGAATCAACAGCTTCACCGACGACAGCGCATGCCGCGTCGACGTTGCCGTGTAAGCGCCCCATGGCGCGCCGTCCACCGCAATAACGCTATCACCGTCGACCCTGCCGTAGGACACCTTATCACCTGCCTGAAACCTGCACCATGTCGTGCTCATGCTTAATCTCCCTGTGTGTCTAAACGAAGGCGTCGTCGCCCTGTGATGACCACTATAACGCAACGATCGGATCACCCTCAACCGCCTGCGAGGGCTTGCCATCCACGCCCACCGGCACATCGCCGACCAGCGTGACGCGATAGAACTGGCGATCGAAGTCCGAATCGAAGATATCTCTGGGTGCCAGGTGTGCCGTAGCGCGGTTATCCCAGAACGCAACGCTGCCCGGCGCCCAGCGAAAGCGCACAGTGAATTCGGGTCTCACGCTATGCTCCCACAGGAACTCGAGCAGCACCTGGCTCTCGCGCGCCGACAAGCCGACTATCGACTTCAGGAACGACGGGCTCACGAACAGCGCCCTCTCGCCGGATTCCGGATGTACTCTCACAATGGGGTGCTCGCTCACCAGGGTGCGCTTGCGCATCAGTTCCCGATACTCTGGCGTCTCGTCCACGCCAGGCGGCGGCGCGAATCGATGCACGCCACGCAAGCCATTTACAAAGGTCTGCATCACCGGCGATAGCGCGTTGTAGGCCGCGACCAGATTAGTGAACAGGGTGTCGCCGCCGTAGGGCGGCACGATATCGCCGCGCAGGATAGACGCCGCAGGCGGATTGATCGCTGCCGTGATGTCAGTGTGCCAACCCGACCACGCGCGGAACAGGGTTTGACCCTGGAAGCGGTTGGCCTTGCGATTCTTCGCCACAGAATAAATTTGTGGATACTCGCCGTCGCTGCCGTAGACCACGTGTCCGGCGGTGGTTTCGCCGAACTGGCGCGCGGCAGCGATATGCTTGCGGTGATCGAGCATCTGATCGTGAAAGAACACCACTTTCCAGCGCAGTAGCGCAGCACGCACAGCACTCACTTGCTGCGCCGTCAACGGACGCGACAGGTCGACACCGCGGATCTCGGCGCCGATGTGAATCGCCATCGGAACAACAACGACAGCCCCCGCCTGCTGCACTACTGTTTCCCGCACCGCTAGTACCGACATGGCTTGCTCTCCTCCTGTTTGGACCCCGAGCCTGATTCTCCACCCGATGCGGCCGCGCACGCAACTTGTCGAGCGACAACCCCCTCGTTGTGCGTGTAGGGTTCACGCTGCTCCATTACTTGGCCATTCCCAGATCAAGCAACACCGTTTTGGTGTCGGCGTACTCTTTTTCGAGATTCTGCCGGAGCTTTATGCCGGTCAAAAATTCTTCCACCGCAAAAATTTTTTCGATGTCGCTTTTCCATTCTGCGGATTCGGCTGCCTTGCGCAGCACATTTTCCCAGTAGGCGATCTGAGCGGCGGGCAGGCCCTTCGGCGCAAGAATTCCGCGCCAGGGACCGTACACGAGATCCACACCCTGTTCTCTCCACGTCGGGATGGCAGCGTACGCACCGCCGAGCCGTTTGGGAGCAGCCACGGCCACCGCGCGCACCTGCGCAGAGGCAAGGTGTGGCGCCGCAAGACTGGCTGGGGCTGGCGTGAGTTCGATATGCCCGCCGAGCACATGGGTCAGGGCTTCGGCAGACCCTTTGAAGGCGATAATCTTGAGATCTTTCGCGTTGTTGCCTATCGCTTTGTTGAGCAGTCCGACTGAAATGTGACCCGGGCTGCCGATGGCCGAGACAGCAGTCGACACCACCTTGACATCATTTTTCAGGCGCTGCACCAGGTCCTTGCCGGTTCTGACCGGCGTGTTGGCACTGACCACGTATACATGGTACTCGCTGAATAACGATGCGATGGGTGTGAAGTCTGTGTAGGTGAGCGGACTGGCGCCCGAGATGTGCGTGGTCAGCAGCGTCTGCCCAAACACCATGATCGTATGCCCATCCGCAGGACGCTGGCTGAGGTAGTTGTAGGCAATGATGGTGTTGCCGCCGGGCTTGTTGGCGACTGCTACGCTCGTGTTCACCAGCTTGTTGGCGGTGAAAATCCGTTCCAGCGCGCGCGCCGTGCGGTCGACACCGCCGCCCGGTGCGTAGCCGACAACGATTTCAACATTGCGTTGCGGCGCCCAGCCTTGGGTCCATCCGCTAGCGCCGAAACAGAGTAACGCCAGTGCAAGTAGCGTGCGTTGAATTTTCATTCGCGCGGGTGGTGCTCTCCGTGCATGGCTATGCCCGCCTCGGCGGCGCGCCCCTCCAGCCGCACGCTGCTGTAACCCGCGTTGGTGGTGTAGATGACGACCATCCGACTATCCGCTGCGGCCTCGATGCCATGCGGGAGACCTGCCGGCAAACTCACCAGGCTGCCTGGCGCCATCGGCACCGCGTCCAACGTCTCGAATGTAATCGCGCCGCGGCCCTCGACACAAAATATGATTTCATCGTCGTTGGGATGCACATGGAAGGGGGTTACCTGCCCCGGCTCGTAGCAGTTCATGCGCGTAACGAGATCTTTCGATTGCAGCAAAGGCTGATTGACCCGCGCTTCGGGCGCATACCGCGTCAGGTCATTGATGTTGAGTGCCTGCACGATGCCGTTTGTAGTCATGGTTGGTTTCTCCGCTTTACTTGTAATCTTAGTTCGCCTTCACCCCGGCCGCCTTCACCACCGGCCCCCACTTGTCGAGCTCGGCGCGGATGAACTTGCTGAATGCCTCCGGCGAGCTGCCTGCCGCGTCGATGCTTACCGCCGTCAGGCGGTCTTTCACGTCCTGCATGGCGAGCACGCGATTGGATTCCGTGTTGAGCTTGATGATGATGTGTTTCGGCGTGCCGGCGGGCGCTTGCAGCCCGTACCACACGGTGCCATCCACCTTGGCGAGGCCGGATTCCTTCATGGTGGGCACATCGGGGTAGGCAGAGACGCGCGCGGGGCTAGTCACGGCGAGTGCGCGCACGCGGCCCGATCTGATGAACGCCTGATGGCCTGCCACCGCGTCGAAGAACACCGGTATCTCTCCCGCCGCAAGCGCAGGCGCGCCGGTACCGCTGCCTTTGTACGGAATGTGCTCACTCGGTATCGCGGTGACGATCTTGAACATCTCACCGACCATATGCGGCGCGCTGCCTGTGCCGGGCGAACCCCAGCTCAACGCGTTGGGCTTGGATTTGGCGAGCGTAATGACCTCCTGTACGGATTTCACCGGCGCCTGCGTATGCGCCAACATGAACACCGGCATGGTCGCGGAGAGCACGATCGGCGCGAAATCCTTCACCGGATCGTACGGCAGGCTGGTATAGATGTGCGGGCCGATGCCGTGGGTGGTGATACCGCTGTGCAGCAGCGTATACCCGTCGGGTGCGGCCTTGGCGACCACGTTGGTGCCGATCACCCCGCCCATGCCCGGACGGTTGTCAATCACCACGGTCTGCCCAAGCAAGTCGCCGAGCTTTTGCCCCATCACGCGCATCAGTACGTCCGCCGCGCCGCCGGGCGGAAGAAACACCACCACGCGCAGCGGGCGACTTGGATAGTTCTGCTGGGCGTTGGCAGCAACGCTGCAAGCCAGCGTCAGTAAAGCAAGGATCCCAGTGCAAAATTTCATTATTTCCTGTCCTCTGTTCATGGCGCAGACCTCGCGCGAAGGGTATCCCCCCATTATTGCATCAGTGTCTCGCCGCTGACCAGCGTCGTGATCAGCCGAGTGCGCCGGCCGCGCGCAACTGTTCGATCTCCACCGTTCCAGCGCCTAGCCAGTCTGTCAGCACGGCAACAGCATGTTCACCGAGCTTCGGCGCTGCACTGCGGTACTGCACGGGGGTCGCGCTCAAGCGGATGGGACTGCCAACACCGGCGACCTTGGTTCCGTCGCTGCGTTCGAGATCGATTTTGAGGCCGCGCACACTGGCCTGTTCCATCTCAAACACCTGTTTCAGATCGTTGATCGGTCCGTTCGGCACGCCGTGCGCATCGAGCTTGGTCGCGAGATCATCGACCTTGTTTTGCGCGAAGGTGCGTCGCAGTTCGCCGAGCGCGAAATCGCGGTTGATCTGACGCGTCGACGGCGTGGCAAGCCGCGGGTCACGCGCAAGATCGTCGCGCGCCAGTGCTTTGCACAAGGATTGCCATTGCGTATTGTTGCCGCAAGCGACGATGAGATGTCCGTCCGCGCACTTGAAGGTCTCGTACGGCATCATGATGCCGCCGGAGGAGGTGCCCATGCGGCCCGGCACTTTGCCGGTCTGAAAATAACTTGCCGCCTGGTGTGTGCTGAGCGCTGCGACGGTGTCGAACAGTGCCATGTCAATATACTGGCCGAGCCCGCTCGCATCGCGCTCGCGCAATGCCGCCAGAATGGCGATGCCTGCATAAAGCCCGGTCGAAAGATCGACGATGGAGGCGCCGATCTTCATCGGCCCGCCGCCGGGCACGTCGTCAGGCAGCCCGGTCACGCTCATCAGACCGCCGACACCCTGAAAAATATAGTCGTAGCCCGGCCGTTCGCGCAACGGCCCGGTCTGGCCGAAGCCGGTGATCGAGCAATAGATTAGCCGTGGGTTGAGCACGGACAACGTCGCATAATCGAGCCCGCGCCGCGCGAAGTCGCCGACCTTGTAGTTCTCGATCAGCACATCGGCCTCACACGCGAGCCGGCGCACCAGCGCTGCACCCGCGTCGTTGGCAAGGTCGATCGCGATGGAACGCTTGTTGCGATTGGCGCTGCTGAAGTAGGTCGAATCGCGCGTGGGTACACCCTGCTCGTCTGGCAGCCACGGCGGGCCCCACGGACGCGTGTCGTCACCGACGCCGGGGCGCTCGATCTTGACCACATCGGCGCCTAGGTCGGCCAGCGTCTGCGCGCAGGTCGGACCGGCGAGCACCCGCGCCAGGTCGATGACGCGCAGCCCGGAAAGAGCGGGGCCGCGGGACGGGGCTGTAGCATTTGGCGACATAGTGTGATCGTATACCATTCAGGTTCAGTGCTCGACAATGCACATACGTGTTTGTTTTATTTACGTTTATTCAACTGTGGATCGAACTTACACTACTTCCGCAAAGCACGGGTTTTAGCTTTGCGCCAGAGGGTCGGCGCCACGGCGGCCAACAGCAGTAATACGGCCAGCAGCAGTCCGGAATACAGAAACACGCTACTGAAGGCTGCATGAAACGCCTCAGCCGCTGCCTGCCCAGCCGCCAGGTGGCGGGCTTCGAGCGCCTGCACGGCGCTGCTCAGAATCACCGCGGCGAGAATGACGCCGATGGTGCGGGTTAGCATGGTGAGGCTGCCGGCGATGCCGCGATTTTTCTGCGGCAGCGTGGCGACTATGAGATCGGTATAACTGACCTGAAACAGCCCCACACCAAGACCATGCAGCAGCAGCCCTGTCATCAGTACGGCCGCCGACGGCGCCATCGGCCAGAGTGCGATGAAGCCTTGCGCCAGCGCCACCAGCGCAGCGCCCAGCAGGGCGGCACGGCGTTGTCCGAGTGCACGCACCACGCGCGGTGTGACGGTAGATGCCGCGAACACACCCACCGTTGACATCGCCAGCAACAGGCCCATGGTGATGGCACTGAAGCCGCCGATACGCGCCAGGTAGTAGGGCGCCAGCAGGGGAATCGAAAAGGCAACGAGATTGACCAGCACACTGGTGACGTTGGCTGCCAGCATGACGGGATCGCGCACGGCTGAGGGCGGCAGCACCGGCTCCGCATCACGGCGCTCGCGCAGCGCAAACAGTGCGAGTAAGCCTATGCCCGCGACACCCGCCGCAAGCGGCAATGCTATGTACGTGGGGCCAGACCAGAGACCGGGACCTAACAGCAGCAATGCCAGTCCACCTGCGAGCAACGCCGAAGAAACAGGATCGAAGCGTCGCGGTGCGTCCGCCATAACCGGCACTGCCGGCGCTGCCGGTAAGCGCGCCAGCAGCACCAGCGCCAGCACCGCCACCGGCAGGCGAAACCAGAACACACCCGCCCAGCCCAGCCACTGTATTGCGGCGCCACCGATGATGGGCCCCAGGATGCCGGCCACCGCGGCGATCATGGCATAACGGCTGAGCGCCCAGGTGCGTCGTTGCTCGCCGCAAACTGCCACCACCAGCGCCGGCGCACAACTAAGCACCAGAGCAGTCGCTATGCCCTGCAACACACGCGCCACCAGCAGCCAGGCATAGGTTGGCGCCAGCCCGCACGCGGCGAACGCAAGCGTGCCCGTCAGCAGGCCGGCGTGAAATACGCGGCGGTGACCCACGATGTCGCCGAGTTTGCCGAAGGCCAGCATCAGGCTGGCATAGGTGATGACGTAGCAGATCACCACCCAGCGGATCGACTGCACATCGAGCGCGAAGGCCGCGGTGATCGCGGGAAAGGCTACGTTGACTGCGAAATCCATCGGCGCAATGGAGGCGCCCACACCGATGATCAGCAGGCCCGGCAGCGGCGTTAAGGTTGCCACATCGGTCTTTGGGGTAGAGCTTGGTCGAGAGGCGAGCGGTCCATAAAGATAAAGGCATCGAAGTGATCCGCTGGCGTGAGTTCAACGCCGCTTTCATAGGGCCCGGGGAAATTCTGATTCTGCATCCACCATTTTGGGTGTTCTGACAAAAAAGCGGCCTGGGCTGCAAAGTATGAAAACCTGTGCCCGGCATCATGCAGCTTCTTATCCAGCGAGTTGCTGGCGGCGGGAAGCGACCAGTAGCCTTGCGTTCCCGTCGCGCTATAGGCGGTGAGTGCGATAGTGAAGACCTTCTTGCGGGTCATCGCGCTAAAAAAGAACACGCCAGATTTAAGATCGCCATAGCCCCACCAGTCAGCGCGTGATCGATTGTGTGACACGTGGCTGGTGTGGGCAGACAAAATGGCGCGGGTAGCTTCATGTTTTGCCATCAGCAGCATTAAGTTTCTGCCTTGCGCCCTGTCGCGCTCGTTCCAGCTCAGAATATCGTCTGCGCGTTCGTGATGGTAAAACCCCAGCCATCCCAGCAGGGTTGAAGCCGAGATCGCCAGTTCAAAAGCCTCAGCGGCATGCGGCTCTTTTTTCTTCAGCTTTTCGATGCCCGAAAGTGTTGCGGTATTGAGGAGCGCGGTCAAATGGGCGCGGCAGTGTTCGTAAGCGGCCTCGGGCAGGAACTTCCCGTCGTGTTGCGATGTGGCGAAAACCAACTCCACCTCAGGCCACGACGAGGTTGCATACGCCGGGCAAGTAGTGGCTATGCTTTTGATCAGTCGCGGATCAATCCCCGTATGCAGGCCGAAGGCGCGGATTCTCGCGTAGTGTTCCCACGGGCGATCCCAAACATCCATGCCGCGAAAGACGATGGGGTCAGCGGGATGCGCAAGATTGAATTGACACACCCAGTCCCACAAGGGCAAATCCGCTGCGGTAGGCATATACAGTACGGCCAGCGGTGGCGGCGTCGCGGCTGTTGTGCACGACGAAACCCAGCGCGCAAATTCAAGGCTGCGCAGCGCCGGATTTTCCCACACAATTAACCTTAAACCATGGCTCACAACCAGGTAACGTATGAGCCGCGTCTGCATTCTCAACAACCCCGAAGAGCCATGCACACTTTCTCCGATGGCAATAACGTCGGCTGCATCGACGTGCGCACGCAGCAATGCAGAAAGTTCGGCCGCCGTGACTTGTTCAGGACTGGCGCTGAATTCAGTGACGCCGGAAAGCGCACCGAATACCGGCGTGCTCAGAAAAAAAACCACCATCAAGACGAATGATTTCATGTTTGAACATGCGCTTTGCGCATCGTCAATTCAGCCTATCGCACCTGCAGCGATACACCCACTGCCGCCCAATACGGCAATGCCACGGCCAGCACCACCACAAACGCGATCAGCGTCATCCACACCCCGAATTTGAAAATTTCCGGCGCGCTCAGGTAGCCGCGCTCGTAGACCGAGAGCGACGATACGCTCTGCGCTGGATAGTAGAGCACCGCATCGCCGCCGATCATCACCGCGAGGCCACAGATCATTGGATTGACACCGGTGGCGGTGCCGATAGCCATCGCAATCGGTATCGTGGTGGCGAGATATCCGGTGATGTTGGGGATCAGCAGCCGCACCGGCACCGAGGCGACAAGCAGCGTCGCGACGACGTAATAGGGCTCGCCCTGGAACGCCGGTACCGCCGTGGTGATGAGGCCGGCGATCCAGTCGCTGGCGCCGCTGGACTTGAGCGCGCGCGCGAGCGAGAGCGAAGACGCCAGCACGAAGAAACTGCTCCAGCCGATGTCGCGTTCAAACGCCGTCCAGGTCAGCACGCCGAATCGGGGCATCAGTATCAGTATCCACGCCAGCAGCGCCGGTATCGCCGGATGCCAGTGGTGCCAGCCATCGGTGAGCCACAGCACGGCAGCACCCACAGTAATGGCGAGCGTGCGAATTTCCACCGGCGCGAGTTTTTTCGCAGGTTCGTCCGGCAGCGCCGGCAGCCGCTGCGCGAACCCGCCGCGGTAACGGTAATAGATGAGGGCAGACCCGGTCACCAGCAGCACGAGGAAAGGCACGCTCATGAGCAGCAGCCATTGGCTCCAGCCGATGCCGCCGATCAGCGCCGCAGCGACCATCGGTGTAATGCCGCCGGTCATCAGCACGGTGGAGGCAAGACGGTTGATCGAGTTCAGAGCCATCATCACCGCGCTGGCAAGCGGCGCCTGGCGCGGCACGCTGGCCATGTCGAGCGCCTGCTCGTAGATATGCACGAGGATGCCGGTGCGTGTGGTGGCCGAGGGCAGGATGCAGGTGAGCAGCGGAAAGGAGAGCAGCAGTTGCAGGTAAAGCGAGCGCGCGCTGCCGCGCGAACGGCGCAGGAAAAAGCGCGCCACCCGCTCCGCCAGCCCGCTCTTTTGCACGGCCAGCCCGATGGTGAGTACGCCAATGAGAAAGTAGGCGACCGGTTCGGCAAAGCCCGACAACGCCTCGGGTAACCCGGACACTGAACCGGTCAACACCAGCGCGACAATCAACACGATGGCAGTCACGCCCGCCGGCAGCGCCTCGCTGCACCACAAGCCTATCGCCAGCACCGCCACCGCAATGACGCGCTGACCGGCCTCGGGCAGCCCCGCCGGTGCAGGCATGGCGATCAACCCGGCGCAGACGGCCACCAGGATGGCAATCGTCAGTGGCGCGCGTTTGTCCGTCAAGCCGGCTGGCGAAGTTACGGGCATGGCGGGCAGCGGTGGCTCGGTTGATTACGCGTGGAAAAGAAATGCATGGCGCCCGTGTTGCTTTTCGAAGTCCGGTAGCGGTTCTCCCGGCAACGACTCGAGCAAGTCCTGCGCCACATTCTAAACCTCCGCCAAAATGACATGCGCAAAAGGTTAAACACCCTATGAACAAATGGCGCAAACGTTTGCATGCCCGTTTTATTGGCGCCGTACTGCTATGATCCCGGCGCGATCGATTCCGCGCCATTCATGAACCTAGTCAGCCTGGCGGTGCGGCTTTCGATAGCGCCCGCAACCAACCATCGGGTGAAACTGGAACAGTCGGACCTGATGCACCGGTTGTGCGAAGACTTTTTTGCGCGGGTCGAATCGGGGCAGTGGCGGCCGCGCGGCAAGTCAGAGGGCGCAAAGGGGAAGCACCCCTGCCTGCGGAAAACCATAGGGGAGCATGTTGAAGATGTCGACGAAATTGCCGCAAGGCGAAAACTATTACGTGAGCTCACCTTATCGGGATGCGTTTGATATTGAATATCCTCAGGAAAATCTGGAAGGTGAAATGTATAAATACCGCTGTAAATTCTGTAAAAAACTCACTACAGATATCAATGGGCGCCTGGAAAACCATGCAGAGGATTGCGCCTATCGATTGCAACAGACGCGCAAGGGCGCGTCATAAACCGCTTGACCATTATCAATGCAAGGAGCGTAATTTATGCGTAACTCAAAAAAGTGCTTGTTGGCGGCCACGATGGCTGGCGTTGCGATGATCGTTGCCGCATGTGCCGGCTTGGTCGGCGGCGGCAATCACATGTCCTTCTTCGTTACCAGTAGCGGCATGGGTAACGGGGCGAATCTCGGTGGACTGGCGGGCGCGGATCAACATTGCCAAAAGCTCGCTTCAGCGGTGGGCGGTGGCGGCAAGACCTGGCGTGCCTATCTCAGCACGCAGGGCAAGGATGGCGCGCAGGCGGTGAACGCACGCGACCGCATCGGCAAAGGACCGTGGCAAAACGTCAAAGGCGCTTTTATCGCGAACAACGCGGATGATTTGCACGGACCGGCCAATAACGTGACCAAGGCAACCGCGCTGAACGAGAAAGGCGAGGTTATCTCGGGGCGCGGCGACAAGCCGAACCGGCATGACATACTCACCGGCTCGCGCGTGGATGGCGGGGCTTTTGGCCCGGGCGACCCGGACACGACCTGCGGCAACTGGACACGCAGCGGCGCCGAAGGTGCAGTCGTGGTGGGCCACCATGATCGCAATGGCCCCACCACAGACCCGTGGGCGACGTCGTGGAACTCGTCGCACCAGTCGCGCGGCGGTTGCAGCCATAAGGCGTTGCTCGCTACCGGTGGTGATGGCTTGTTTTATTGCTTCGCGGCGAACTGACGGCCGATATGTTTTGCCTTTTCGCGCTACCCCTTTCCCTTAATCAAAGATAGAACTGGAGACGTACATGCATACCCCGTTGCGCCTTGCCGCGTTGGCCGCGGCCTTGTCCTGCACCACGCCTGCGCTCGCGCAAGCACCGGGCGGCGCCGCGAATTTTCCCACCAAGCCGATACGCATGGTGGTGGGTTTTCCGGCCGGCGGCCCGGCGGATTTTTTTGCCCGTAGCATTGCGCAAAAAATGACGGAAGTCATAGGCCAGCAGGTGATAGTTGAAAATCGCGCCGGTGTCAGCGGCATGATTGCCGCCGAATATGTCGCCAGGACCATGCCTGCCGATGGCTATGTGGTGTACTTCGCCGGCACCGGCGTGCTGGTGTTTGCGCCGAACCTGTATGCCAAGTTGCCGATTGATATTAGTCGCGAACTGGCGCCGCTGACACTGGCGGTCACAGTACCTGAAATGCTGGTGGTGCATCCGTCGCTGCCGGTGAAAACGACCAAAGAGCTGGTGGCGCTGGCAAAAGCAAGGCCGGATCAGATCGCTTACGGCTCGACCGGCAATGGCGGCATGCCGCATCTCGCGGTGGAATCGCTGCGTGCCGCCGCTGGCATCCAGCTCGTGCATGTGCCGTACAAGGGCGCCGCGCCCGCGGTGATTGATCTATTGGGCGGGCATGTGTCGCTGACCATACTCGATGTGCCAGTGCTGCTGCCACATGTGAAGTCGGGCAAGTTGCGCCCGCTCGCGGTGGCCACCGCCAAACGCCAGGCCACGCTGCCGCAGGTGCCGACGATGACGGAAGCGGGTTATCCCAGCGTTCGTGCCGACAATTGGTATGGTGTGGTCATCGCGTCCGCAACACCGAAGGACATCTCCGCCAGGCTGCATGCCGCGCTGGCAAAATCATTGGACGCGCCGGAGACCAAGGAACGGCTGCTGTCGCAAGGCGCTGAAACCCGGGTGACCACGCCGGAACAATTCGCCGCTTTCATCCGCCAGGAAACCGCCACCTGGGGCAAGATCATCAAGGCCGCGGGTGTGACGCTAGATTGATGCCGCAGTGCCTTGATGGATAAATTATTTTCAGGAGCAAGCGTATGAAAATTACCCGCATCGAACCCATACTCATCCGCACGCCGCTGCTGCTCGACGCAGCCGTGCCGCATGCCAGCGGCGCGCCGAAGAATGATGTGCACACCTTGCTGGTCAAGGTGGAAACCGACGAAGGCGTCACCGGCTGGGGCGAAGCTTTTTCCAACGCAGGCTGGCTAGCAACCCGCACCGCCATTGAGCAAATCGTCGCGCCGCGTGTCATCGGCAAAGACCCCGCACAGATTTCGCAGATCCAGGCTGATCTGCACCGCGGTCTTTACAACACCGGCCGCAGCGGCGCGGTGGTGTTCGCCATTTCGGGGCTGGATATTGCGCTGTGGGATATCGCCGCCAAACGCGCAGGGCTGCCGCTCTATAAATTGCTCGGTGGCAGTGCGCGCGCCACGCTGCCCGCGTACGCCAGTCTGCTGCGTTATGGCAACAAAAAAATGGTGGTGGATAAAATTGCCGAGGCGCTGGGGCGCGGCTACCGGCTGATCAAGCTGCATGAAAACAACAGCGATATCGTGCGCGCTGCCAGCATAGCCTGCGGCCCCCAGGTGCCGCTGATGGTGGATTGCTCATGCCCGTGGACGGCGGATGAGGCGATTGCCATCGCGCGCGAATGGGCGGATATGAAACTCGCGTGGATCGAAGAGCCGGTCTATCCGCCCGACGATCACAGCGGCCTCGCGCGCCTGCGCGCGGCCAGCCCGGCGCCGATTGCCGCAGGCGAAAACATCTCCAATTTTTTTGAATTCAAGCGGCTGTTGGAAGCAGGCGCAGTGAGTTTTGCGCAACCCAGCGTGACCAAAATCGGCGGCGTTACCGAAATGCGCAAAATCTTCGCGCTGGGTGAAGCCTTTGGTGTGACCGTGGTGCCGCATTCACCCTACTTTGGTCCGGGGCTGCTGGCCTCGATACACGTATGCGCCGCAGCCGCACGCGAGGTGTGGATAGAACGCTACTACTGCGATTTCGCCGAGACCCCATTTGGCGAACAAATCATCCCCAGCAACGGCGACTTCGCGATACCCCAGGAGCCCGGCCTGGGCAAAGACCCCGACCCCGCGATCATTGCGCGCATGCGGATTTGAGCGGATAAGGGGGGGTCCGATACTCGACACGGAGGCTCGAAAAAGGTGGGCCTCGCAGAAGACCTCGTGCAGCAGCAGGCGTTGCTCGTCACGCAAAAGCGTGAACTGGTCGAGCTGATCGGCTTCGAGACGCGCAACCAGTATGCCATCACTGCGGGAGACGGCGGCAGCATTCTGGCCTACGCTGCCGAGCAGCAGAGCGGGGCGCTGGGGTTTTTTGTGCGCCAGTTCCTTGGCCACTGGCGCACCTTCAATATTTCTATCTACGATTCGGGCTGGGACCCGGCGCTCGTCGCGCACCATCCGTTTCGCTGGTTCTTTCAGCGGCTCGAAGTCTCGACAGCGGAGGGGCGTCCGCTCGGCGTGCTACAGCAGCGCTTCTCGCTACTCACCAAGCGCTTCGACGTCGAGGACGCGGCGGGGACGGTACGTCTGACCGTCTCCTCGCCCCTGTGGCGAATCTGGACTTTTCCCTTCATGAAAGGCGGACGGCAGATGGCGGTCGTCACCAAAAAGTGGACGGGACTGCTCAGCGAGGCATTTACCGACAAGGACCACTTCCGGGTGGAGTACCAGGACAGGAGGCTGACTGCGGAAGAGCGGCAACTGATACTCGCGGCGGCGCTGTTTATTGATTTGCAGTATTTCGAGAGCAAGGCCGGTTAACCTGGGTTTAAGCATTGCGGTTGCGGTGCCTTCGTATTTGGTGCTTAATGCCATTGCCACGCACGTGACCCAGTGGCTTCCCTAGACCATGTTTGCAGCCTCTATTTCGCGTTGCTTATCAAACAAAGTATTGCGCCGGGCGCTGTGCGCGCTGGGCGTAGGGCTAGCCGCAGCGCAGAGTATCGCCGTAAGCTGGGCGACGCAGGACCACTATCCGCTCAAGCCCATACGCATCATCGTGGCGTCGTCGGTGGGTGCGGCAGACGACTTCTTTGCGCGCTTGCTGGCCGACGAGCTTGAGACCCTTTATCAGCGCAGAGTGCTGATCGAAAATCGTCCCGGCGCGGGTGGACTGATCGGCAACAAACGCGTGTCGCAGGCGCGCGCCGATGGCTACACGCTGGGTATGATCGGCGTCACACGGCTGATCACCGAGCTTATGCGCGAACAAGCGCCGTACCGTGCCCTGGCCGATATCGTCGGCGTGGCGCATGTGGCATCGATCACCAATGTGCTGGCGATCACGCGCACGCTGCCGGTGAGCACGGCGCGCGATTTCGTCACTTATGCGCGGGTGCGTCCCGGCGAGTTGAACTATGCGTCGCTGGGCATCGGCTCGGCGTCGCATCTCGCGGCGGAAGTGTTCTCGCGTGCGCTTGGCATCGTAGCCGTGCATGTGCCGTTCAGGATGGCGACGGATTCTTTTGTCGAGATGGCGTTGGGGCGCGTGCACTACGCCATCTATACGCTGCCGGCGGCGTTGGGACCGGTGCGCGAAGGGCGTCTGCGTGCACTGGCAGTGATGACGCCACAGCGCAGCCCCACGCTGCCAGACGTGCCGGCGATCGCCGAAGTGGGTCTGCCCGAAGCACAGTTCGACAGTTGGTGCGGCATCGTTGCGCCCATCGGCACACCACGACGCATCGTCGAGCAGTTGCACAGCGATATCGCGCGCGCGCTGCGCAAAGCGGCGCTGCGCGCGCGCTTTGTGCGTCAGGGGGCCGAGTCTACGCCCGACAGCACACCGGATGGTTTTATGCGGCATATGCAGGAGGAGTATCTGCGTTTTCAATCGATCATCCGCGTCGGCGGGTTTAAGCCGGAGTAAGCGGGCGATCCTGAGGTATCATTTACCCTCTTTACTGACGGAGGCACCCATGACCATCAAGCTCAATCACCTGCATCTGAAGACCAAAGACCCGACAAAGACGGCGCAGTTTTACGTGGACACCTTCGGCGCAAAAATCACCAGCCAGTCGGCGAGTGGCTATCGCGTGGATCTCGACGGCCTGTCGTTGAATATCACCGACCTGCACCCGACCCAAAAACGCGAGCAAAAATACGGCATGGAACATATTGCCATCGACACCGACGAACTCGATGCGGTAGTCGCCAAACTGAAGGCGCAGGGCATCGGCATTCTTGAAGAGACGGTGGTAAGCGGCAACCGCCGCGTGTGTTTTTTCGAGGGGCCGGATGGCGTGCAACTTGAATTTCTGGAAATAAAATAATTAGACAACCCCAAGAACATCCCAACAGGATTTACAGGATAAAACCTCCTTCCAGACCTATCCTGTTAATCCCGTTCATCCTGTCTATCGATGTTATATAGGCAAGCATTTTTTAAACCCATCTTTTGGAGATACTCATGGCTAGTTCTGATCCTCTGCGTGTTGCGTTTATCGGTGCGGGCGGACGCTGGGGGCCCAGTGCCCACGGCCCTGCGCTGCAGAAGCTGCCGGAAATTGATCTGCATGCGGTGTGTACCGCGCACGCCGATACAGCCCAGGCGGCGGCCGACAAGTACGGGGTGAAAAAAGCCTACAGCGATCTGGCCGCCATGGGCGCCGATCCGCAAGTGGAAGCGGCGCTGGTCGCGGTGCGTGTGCCGGCCCACTACAAAATCGCGAATGCCGCGGTGGAAGCCGGCAAGCATGTCTACTGCGAGTGGCCGCTCGGCGCCAACACCAAAGAAGCCGAGGAAATGGCGGCATTGGCGCGCAAGAAAAACGTGCGCACCATGGTGGGCTTGCAGCGGCGCGCGTCGCCCGCCTATCTGTATATGCGCGAGCTGATCCAGGGGGGTTACGTCGGGCAGGTGCTGTCGGTGAACATGACGCACATGGGCAGCGGCGTACTGACTCGCACTGCGGATCGCACCTGGCAAAAAGATGTCACCCTGGGCGCGAACACGCTGACCATCACCTTCGGGCATTCGATGGATGCGTTATGCATGGTGGCGGGCGAACTGACCGAAGTGGCCGCCGTGGTCAGCACCCAGGTGCCGCGGTGGTTCGAGAGCGACACCCAAAAATACGTGGATGTCACTTCACCCGACAACATCATGCTCTCCGGCCGGCTTGAGGGCGGTGCCGTGGTCAGCGCCAACCTCGGCGTGCATCCGTATCACGGCAGCGGCTACCGCTTCGAGATTTACGGCAGCGAAGGCACGCTGGCGATGATCGGCGGCGGCGAGGCTGGGCAGGAAGTGAGACGCAAAATCATGGGGGGGAAAAAGGACGACAAAGCGCTGCAGGAATTGCCGGTACCGGATCGCCTGAAAACCGTGCCCGAAGAAGTGCGTGGCCTGGGCCCTTCATACGATGTGGGACAGATGTGGGTGAAGTTCGCCGAAGCGATACGCAGCGGTGCGCCCATCGAAGCCGACTTCGATCACGCGGTGCGCCGTCACCGCATGCTGGATGCCATCGTGCGCTCGTCAGAAACCGGGCAGCGGCAGAAAGTGGTGCTGTAAACGGAGGCCGACATGAAGATCGTTGACGTCAAGACCTACTCGCTGGTCTATCCGGTACAACAGCCTTTCTCCAACGCCATGCGCACCACCCGCGAGCGCGCGTTCGGCGTGGTCGAAGTCATTACCGACAACGGGATTAGCGGCTGGGGCGAAGGCGCCATCGTGCCTGCGCGCCGCGCAATCGAGGCGCAGGTCATCGGCCGCAACCCGTTTCACAACGAAGTGATCTGGGAAGGTCTGCACCAGCAAGGCACCGATACCGCGGCGATCAGCGCCATCGACATTGCCCTATGGGACATCATGGGCAAAGCGCTCGATCAGCCGATCCACCATTTGCTGGGGGGCGCTTTTCGCGATCGCGTGCAGGCGTACGCCACCGGTCTCTTCCGCCGTAAAAGTGCGGACGAAACCGGCGCCCTGGTGGCGGAAGCCCGTGGTTATGCCGACGCGGGATTCAAGGCGATGAAAATGAAAGTCGGCTTCGGCGCAGACTACGACATCAAGAATGTGGCCGCAGTGCGCCGCGCCATCGGTGACGACATCCTATTCGCGGTGGATGCCAATTGCGGCTATGACCGCGGCGCTGCCATAGCGGTGGGCCAGCGGCTCGCGGAAAATAACCTGCTGTGGTTCGAGGAGCCGATTGCCGCCGATGACGTGGAAGGCTACGTGGAGATACGGCGCGCCCTGAACCTGCGGATTTCCGGTGCCGAGCAACTGCGCGGCCGCTGGGCCTTTCGCCGCATGATTCAGCAGGGCGCACTGGACATTATTCAGCCGGACGTGTGCGTATGCGGGGGTTTCACCGAGTTCAGAAAAATCGCTGCGATGGCGAGTGCCAACCACGTCAGAGTAATCCCCCATATGTTCGGCACCGCGATTCGCCTCGCCGCAACGCTGCATTTACTCGCCGTGTTGCCCGATTCACCCAGGGCGCTTGAACCGTTCCCGGCATTGCTCGAGTACGACATGAGCGAAAACGCGCTGCGCACCGGACTCGCGCGCGAGCCGATCACCCACAGCGACGGCATAGTGAGCGTGCCCCAAGGCCCGGGACTGGGTATCGAGATCAATCGCGAACTGCTGGCGCAATACGGCTAGCCCCTCGCGAGATAGATTGCTGGGACGGCTACCACGCGGCGTTGTTCTGTGACAGGGGCCGTTCAATCCACCCGCGCCCCCGAAGCCTTCACCACTCTGCCCCACTTGGCAACTTCGGCGCGGGTGTAGGCGGCGGCATCCTGTGGCGTGCCGGACAGCGGTTCCGCGCCCTGCGCGATGAATTTATCGCGCACCTCGGGCGACTGCATGGCTCGGGTCACGGCATCGTGTACGCGTGCCACGGCTTCCCTGGGTGTGCCGCTGGGTGCGAACAGCGCATACCAGCTTCCTGACTCAAAACCCGGATAGGTCTCCGCGATGGTGGGCAGGTGGGGCGCAATGGCGTTGCGTTTTGCGCTGGTGATGGCCAGCGCCCGCAGACGCCCGTTGTGCACCTGTGGTAGCACCGAAAGTATGTTGGCAAACATGAAGGTCACATTGCCCGCGATGAGATCGGTGAGCGCGGGCGGTGTACCGCGGTATGGCACATGCAGAATCTGCATGCCGGTTTGCATCCTGAGCATTTCCGCAGTCAGGTGCGGCGTGCTGCCGCTGCCGGTAGTGGCATAGCTCAGTTCGCCGCGGCGGGCATGGGCGATCGCCACAAAATCCTTCACGCTCTTCGCCGGCAGCGCCGGATGCACGACCAGCAGTTGCGGCACACTGGCGATGAGCGCTACCGCCTCGAAATCCTTGAGTAGGTCGTAGGGCAACTTCGCATACAGCGTGTGCGCGATTGCGGCGGGGGCGCCGTTGGCCAGCAGCGTATAACCATCGGCCGGCGCGCGCGCCGCCAATTCCGCAGCGATATTGCCGCCAGCGCCGGGGCGGTTATCAACGAGGATGGACTGGCCCAGCGCATCACCCATTTTGGGCCCGATCAAGCGCACCGCGATATCCACGCCCGCGCCTGGCGTGAAGCCAATGAGCACGCGTATCGGCTTCGCGGGGAAAGTTTGCGCCTGAAGCGCGGCAGGGAACAGTGCGGCAGTCAGTAACACGACTCGTATGCCACGCGGGTGTACAGGCATGAACGGCAACCTTCTCAAGAGTGCATCAAGGGGTCTGATAATATAACGCCAATCAGCCACTGCAATTGGCCACTGCGACGCCACTCGAAAGTCACGACGCACAGCACGCAAGGACACCCTTATGCTCAAGATCGAACCCGGCACCGCCATCCTGGGCGCCACGGTCACCGGCATAGCTCTCGCTCATCCGCTCGCGGATGCCGATCATGCGCGCGTAATACAGGCGCTCGGGCAATACGGTGTGCTGTGTTTTCCGGGGCAACCGATTGAGGCCGCAGCATTACGCGCGTTCTCGGCGCGTTTCGGCGAACTGCAGGTGCTGTCGCGACATTCGGAGCCGGGCATGCCCGAAGTCTCCATCCTTTCCAATGTCGTTGAGCATGGCCGCTATATCGGCACACCGGATGCGGGGCAGGATTGGCACACCGACATGACCTACAACCAAGTCGTCGGCTTCGTCAATGTGCTGGTGGCGCACCAAGTGCCGGTGCGAGACGGCAAGCCGCTGGGCGCCACCGACTTCACCAATACCCAGGCCGCATACGACGACCTGCCCGCCACTGTAAAAGCACAGCTCGCGAACGCAACCGCGTTACACGACTGGAACAATTTCCACGAGCTCATGCGGCGCAAGGGCAGCAAACGTCCGCCGTTAAGCGAGGAGGAACGCCGCAAACGCCCGCCGGTGTCGCACCCGGTATTTCTCACCCATCCCATCAGCGGGCGCAAGGTGATTTATGTGAACCCCGGTTTCGCAGTGCGCATCAACGAGCTGGAGCCCGATGAAAGTCAGACGATGCTCGACACCCTGTTCGCGCATGTGCTGCAACCGAAGTATCGTTACACCCACCACTGGACCGTGGGCGATGTGCTGATGTGGGATCACCTCGGCACCTGGCACTGTGCAGTGGCCGACTACCGGCCCGATGAACTGCGGCTGATGAAGCGCTGTCAGGTGCTGGCGGACAAAGTTTTTGATCGCGGGTTTGCGCAAGCCACACTGACGGCGTGAACGTTTACTTCCACAGGTCACCATCGCAATGGTGTGTATAATTTTGTCAGTGTATCTACTTTTAGGTTTTTGAAAATTATATGCGTACCGCACGAATTTTCACTAACGGCAACAGCCAGGCCGTCCGCGTACCGCGACAATTCCGGATCGATGCGTCGAAGGTATTCATCCACAAAGATGCCGCGACTGGCGATATCGTGCTCTCGGCACGTCCGGCTCACGGCGGTTGGGCGGAATTTTTCGCGCTGCGCGACAGCACGCGTCTGCCTGCGGATTTTATGAATGATAGGCAGATGAACGTGGTTGAAGCGGCGCGCGATCCCCTTGAAGCGTCCGCGCCAAAACGCACGCGCGCCGCAAAGGTAGCGCGCAAGCCGCGCTCGAAGCAATAGTGCGGTTTCTGCTGGATACCGATACCGCGAGTTATTCCATTCGCGGTGCCAGTGCCGCGCTCGACGCGCGACTTGCGAAAATCACCACACGCGACGTGGCAATTTCGGTGGTTACGCGTGCAGAACTGCTGTTCGGTGTAGAAAAACGCGGCAACCCACGCGGACTGACCCGCGTGGTGCATGCGTTTCTGGATCGTACGCAATATTACCTTGGGACAATGCCGCCGCGGATGCCTTTACCAAGGTACGCGTGCAACTCGAACGGCAAGGCACACCCATCGGATTTGCCGACACCATGATCGCCGCGCACACTATTGCGCTGAAGGCAACGCTCGTGACAAACAATCAAAAACACTTTCTGAACGTAAAAGGATTGACGCTTGAGAACTGGCTGGCGTGACTTCGCGTATAGCTTACGATAGTAACTCTATGTTTTCACTTGGAATTCTTGGCAAAGTCAATTCACCATGACCCCACAGCCACTCCACCGGACAGCGTGAACGATTACTTCGCCAATCCCAGCTCGACCAGCACGCCGCGCGTGTGGCTGAACTGGCCTTCGAGATACTTCGCGAGTGCCGCGCCGCGCAGTGAGGGTGCAGTCACGTCGTTCTTGCTCATCCACGCCTTCCATTCTTCGCCCTGAAAAGCGCGCGCCAGGGCGTCCTGCCAGAACGCGATTTGTGCGGGCGTGATGTCTTTGGCGCCAAAAATGCAGCGCCAGGTAGCCAATACGGGAGCGTCCAGCCCCAGTTCGCCCAGCGTCGGCACCGTGGCGAGCGCACCGGGGCGGCGTTGCGGCGCGCCGATCGCCAACATCCGCAACTGGCCCGCAACCACCGGCGGCGTGGAACCCGCGGCCGAGGATATAGCCGCCTGTATGTGCCCGCCCATCATCGCGGTCGTCGCTTCGGCGCTGGTTTTGAAAACCACTATTTTCAAGCGCTTGATGTCCACGCCCGCAGCCTTGGCGGCCATCGCTCCCACCGCGTGGGAGGTGCCACCGCGCGCCACCACGCTGAACGCAACCGATTCGGGATCGACTTTCAGCCGCTCCACCAAGTCGCCGAAGGTCTTGAATGGCGAATTTGCGGGCACCATGAAGGCGCTGTAATCGACAAAGGCCAGTGCCAGCGGCGGAAAATCACGGTAGCTGTGCTGCATCAGCCCCTGGATCTGGTTGGTGAACAGCGTTGATGTCGCAAACAGCAGGTAATGCGGGTCCGCCCCATGCTGAGCGTGGTAGGCCACCGACACCGTCTGATTGCCGCCGGCCTTGTTGAGCACAAGGATCGGCGTGGCCACCAGTTTCTGCTCCTGCAACGCCTTTTGCAGCAGACGCGCCACCGTGTCATTGCCGCCGCCGGGCGCGGTAGGCAGCACAATTTCAACCTGCTTCTCCGGACGCCAGGCAGATTGCGCCCGCGCGGGCGCGGCGCTCGTCGCGGCAACCACCGCTACCAATACTAACCAGCGCTTCATGCGTTCTCCCTGTAGTTGTTGGGTGGCAATCAACACCAGGCCCGCAGTCCAAGCGCGTTTCACCAATGCGCCTCAAAGGCGTAGTGTCGCATGCCGCTCACTTGGGTGGATAATTGCGGGGCCGTAGGTGCGTAGTGTGCGCCCTGCGCGCGATCCTCCACCAGAATCGTGCGCACGGGGCTTACATGAAACAATGTTACCAGTGATCCTGAAGAAAATGAAAAGCCAAATCCTTGCCATAGGCGGTGCAGCGCTGCCCGAAAATCTCGATAACCTGCTGCTGATCCAATATTTTTTGTCGCTGACGAAAAAGAAAAAACCGCGCGTGTGTTTCATCGGCACAGCACACGGCGACGCGGAAGCGGGACGGTTGCGCTTTTACGCGGGCTTTAGTCAGTTCAATTGCACGCCCACGCATCTGCCGCTGTTCGCGCGCACGCCGCGCGACCTCGAATCGTTTGTGCTGGAACACGATGCGATTTACGTCGGCGGCGGCAACACGCGCAGCCTGCTGGCAGTGTGGCGCGAATGGTCACTCGATATTTATCTGCGCCAAGCATGGGCACGTGGCGTGGTGCTTGGCGGCGCGAGCGCGGGCTCCATCTGCTGGTTCGAGCAAGGGGTTACCGATTCCATCGCCGGACCGCTGACCGCGCTCGACTGCCTGGGTTTTTTACCGGGCAGCAACTGCCCGCACTACGACAGCGAGCGGCTGCGCCGTCCGGCCTACCAGAAATTCGTCGCCACCGGAAAAATCATCGGGGGTGTCGCAGCCGACGATGGCGCGGCGTTGCACTATGTTGACGGCAAGCTGCTGCGTGCAGTGGCAGGCCGTGCGCGCGCGAAGGCGTATCGCGTAACCCAATCAGGCCGCCGCGCGCTTGAAGCAGGGTTGACGACGCATTATCTCGGCACGCGTTAGGCGCGCACGCGTTGCACGTTAAAATACGGCCCTCATGAGCGAAAACAACAAGTCCGCCGGCGCACCCGCCGTAGCCACCATGGCCACCGGCAATTTCATCCGTACCGCCATCGAAGCCGATCTGGCGAGCGGCAAATACGCCGGACGCGGCTGGGGCGGCAAACCCGGTCCGGCCACGGCGCATGCCCATACGCCGCCTGATCCGGCGAAAATCCGCACGCGTTTTCCGCCGGAACCCAATGGCTATCTGCACATCGGCCACGCCAAATCGATCTGCCTCAACTTCGGGCTGGCGCAAAGCTACGGCGGCGCGTGCCACATGCGTTTCGATGACACCAATCCGGAGAAAGAGGAGCAGGAATACGTCGATTCGATAATACAGGCCGTGCAATGGCTGGGGTTTGACTGGCGCGAGCAACTCTTTTTCGCCAGCGATTACTTCGACTTCATGTACCAGGCGGCGCAACACCTAATTAACGCGGGGCACGCCTATGTCGACGAGCAAAGCGCCGAGGACATGCGCAGGCATCGCGGCACGCTGACCGAGCCGGGCACAGCCAGCCCGTGGCGCGAGCGTCCTGCCGCCGCATCGTTGCAGCGTTTTGGTGAAATGCGCGACGGCATGCACCCCGAGGGCAGCATGGTGCTACGCGCGAAAATAGACATGGCCTCGCCCAACATCAATTTGCGCGATCCGGCGATCTATCGCATCCGTAAAGCCACGCATCACCGCACCGGCGATGCGTGGTGCGTCTACCCGATGTACGCCTACGCGCACCCGATCGAGGACGCGCTGGAACGCATTACGCACTCGATCTGCACGCTGGAGTTTGAAGACCAGCGGCCGTTTTACGACTGGCTGCTGGCGCGTCTGGCCGACGGCGGCCTGCTCGCACTGCCGCTGCCGCAGCAGATCGAGTTCGCGCGGCTGAATCTGACCTACGTGGTGCTGTCCAAGCGCAAGCTGATTCAACTGGTCAGCGAAAAACATGTCGACGGCTGGGACGATCCGCGTCTGCCCACGCTGGCCGGTGCGCGCCGCCGCGGTTACACCGCCGAAGGTTTGCGTTTGTTCGCCGAGCGCATCGGCGTTTCCAGGGCCGATTCGTGGATCGACTACAGTGTGCTCGAAGACTGCGTGCGCGAACACCTGAACGCGGCGGCCGAACGCCGCATCGCCGTGCTCGATCCGCTCAAACTCATTATCGACAACTATCCCGAAAACCAGCAAGAAGACTGTTTCGCGCCCAACCATCCGCAGAAACCGGAACTGGGCAAACGCGTCGTGCCGCTGGCGCGCGAATTGTGGGTCGAGCGTGATGATTTCGCCGAGACGCCGCCCAAAGGTTTCTTCCGCTTGTTTCCGGGCAACAGCGTGCGTCTGCGTTATGGCTATGTGGTGACATGCACCGGCTGCGACAAAGACGCGCTGGGCCATGTCACCGCCGTACACTGCGACTACATTCCCGACACCAAATCCGGCACGCCGGGCGCGGACAAGGTCAAGGTCAAAGGCAACATACACTGGGTCAGCGTTGCCCACGCCTGCGCGGGCGAAGTGCGCCTCTACGAGCGGCTGTTCAAAACGCCGCATCCCGGGACAGGTGAGCGGGATTTTCTGCTCGATCTCAACCCCGATTCCCAAAAGACCGTCACTGCGCAACTCGAAGCCGCGCTCAAAAACGCCCAGCCGGAAGCCTGCTTCCAGTTTGAGCGCCACGGCTATTTTGTCGCCGACCGTGTGGACACAATGCCCGGTGCGCCAAGGTTCAATCGCGCGGTGACACTGCGGGATGCGTGGAAAAAATAGACGATGTTTTACCTTGATCTATTCAAAGCGCTGCACAAAGAACGCGTGGCATACGTGCTGGTGGGTGGGCTTGCCGTCAACTTTCATGGCGTCGAACGCGCCACGATGGATGTTGATCTTACGCTTGCGATGGATAACACCAACCTACAGCGGTTCTTGAAAGCTGCAACCAAACTCAAACTCAAGCCCACTTTGCCCGTGCCACTCGCCGCGCTGTGTGACGAAAAACAGATTGATGAGTGGATACGAACCAAGCACCTCATCGCATTTTCATTGCACGCGCCTTCCGGCACGCTGCCCACCGTGGATATCATTGTACGGCCCAAGGTATCGTTCAAGAAAATGTATCGTGATTGCATCGAAAAGAACTTGAGCGGGGTAGCAGTGCGCTTTGCGTCCGTGAATGATTTAATCGCGCTCAAGACGGGAACCGGACGCCAACAGGATGCTTCCGATATCAAGGCGCTGAAAATTGTTCGCCGGCTGGCGGCAAAGGAGAAATAGCATGGCGAAAATCGACTATGCGTATCACGCCACCGACGCGCAGGTGCTGCGCTACCAGCAAGTTCCATTAATTGATCGCTTGCGCTGGCTGGAGGAGATTTGTATTTTTACAAAGATGGTCAGGCAGGCTCCGGCCAATCCTCTTTCCGCGGCGGTGCCAAACCGCAAAAAGGCGCGGCAGCGCACGCATTCGACGCGCTGACACTGCACAAGATGTACTCAGTAAAAGAAATCTTCTACACCCTGCAAGGCGAAGGCGCCAACGCCGGCACGCCCGCGGTGTTCCTGCGCTTTGCGGGGTGCAATCTGTGGTCGGGCCGGGAGCAAGATCGTGCCAGCGCCGTGTGCCGTTTTTGCGATACCGCATTCGTCGGTGTGGACGGCCCCGGCGGCGGCAAATTCCGCACACCGGCGGCGCTGGCGAACGCGGTGCTCGCGCTATGGCCCAAGCGTACTAAGGCGATGCGCTTCGTGGTGTGCACCGGCGGCGAACCGCTGCTGCAACTCGACCCGCCGCTGATAGCGGCACTGCACGCCAAAGGCTTTCGCATCGCCATCGAAACCAATGGCACTTTGCAGCCGCCGCCAGGCATCGACTGGATTTGCGTCAGCCCCAAGGCGCGCGCGCCGCTCGCACTCCAACGCGGCAACGAACTAAAACTGGTGTTCCCGCAGCAAGGCGCGGAACCCGAACGCTTTGAGAAACTGCGTTTCAACCATTTTTTTCTGCAGCCGATGGACGGCCCGCGCCGTGTGCATAACACACAGCTCGCGGTGGCTTATTGCAAAGCGCAGCCGCGCTGGCGCCTGTCGCTGCAAACCCACAAACTGATCGGCATTCCGTGAACCAGCGCCCGGCCCGAAAAATACCCCGCGCGCCCACTGCACAGGAAGTGGAAATTTCCTATGCCTTCGGCTTTGACGCCGCGCACCACTTCACTGCCACGCCGCGCGGCCACAAATATCGCGGCCTACACGGGCACTCGTTTCAGTGTCAGGTCAGCTTGCGCGGCACACCGCGCGCGCCGCACGGCTTTGTCGCCGATCTGGCCCAGGTGGAACGCATATGCCTCGCGCTGCGCAAGCAACTCGATCACAAATTATTAAATGAAATCAAAACGTTAGAATCTCCCAGCCTAGAGCATCTGGCGCTCTGGATGTGGCAGCGCCTAGCCACCAAGCTGCCGGGGCTGGCACGCGTCACGGTGCGCCGTGATTCGCTGGGGCAGGCTTGCAGTTATAGTGGCGCCTCGTCAAACGCATCCTGAGCAGGCTACACCCGCAGCGCGAATTTCCATACGACTCCCAGAAAGCGATACCCCACATGACCACCACCACCCTTGACACCCTTGCGCCCCAACCGGATACCGCCGGCGGGCTTTCCTTCGTCGACAAACGCTCGCTGCCGCGCGGCATGCGCAACTATTTGTCGCTGCAGGATTTTATCGACCAGGCGCGCAAAGTGCTGCCGCGTCCGATTTATGGTTATGTCACCGGCGGCGTGGAAAACAATATGTCGCTGCGCGGCAACCGTGAGGTGTTTGAGGAAATTGCTTTCGTACCCAAGCCGTTGGTGGATACCACCGCACGCACCATGAAAACTGAGCTGTTGGGGCACACCTACAACGCGCCCTTCGGTTTTGCGCCGATGGGCGGCACCTCGATTGCCGCCTATCAGGGCGATCTGGTGCTCGCGCGCGCCGCCGCCAACGCGAACATTCCAATGATGATGAGCGGCGCTTCGCTGGTGCGCATGGAGGATGTCAAAGCTGCTGGCAGAACCGCGATGTTTCAAGCGTATCTGCCGGGCGACGAGGATCGCATCAGCGAAACTTTCGAGCGCGCCGCGAAAGCAGGCTTCGAAACCATGGCCGTCACCGTGGATGTGCAGGTCGCGGGCAACCGGGAAAATAACGTGCGCGCCGGCTATAACAACCCGCTGCGGCCGACAGCGCGCCTCGCCTGGGACTGCATGCTACGTCCCCAGTGGCTGTTCGGCATGTTTCTCAAAACCCTGATCAAGGATGGCATGCCGCATGTCGAAAACATGGGGCCGCGCGTGCCGCTGATCTCCAACACCGCCTTGCGCGGCTACGGCCGCCGTGACCGTCTCACCTGGAGACATGTCGCGCACATGCGCAAGATGTGGAAGGGCAAGCTCCTGATCAAAGGCGTGCTGGACAAGGACGTGGTGCGCATGGCGCGCGAGTACGGGCTCGACGGCGTGATGGTTTCCAACCACGGCGGGCGTCAGCTCGACGGCACGGTTTCGCCGCTGCGCGTGCTACCGGGCATCCGCGAAGCCGCGGGCAGCATGGCGGTGATCATGGACAGCGGCTTTCGCCGCGGCACCGACGTGCTCAAAGCGCTCGCACTCGGCGCCGATTTCTGCTTCATCGGCCGCCCGTTCCTGTGCGCGTCCGCGGTCGCCGGCCAACCCGGTGTCGAACACGCCATCAAATTATTGGTGGACGAGATTGATCGCGACATGGCGATGATGGGCATCAACACCACCAAGGAAATGACCCGGGCGTTTTTGATGCCGGCGACGGGGGCGGATTTCCTGCGTAGTTAGCGGTGCAACCTAGAAACGGTAGTTGGACGGGGTGGAGCGTGCGGTTATGGCGGTGCAGGGCAAGGCGCAACGACGAGGAATACTCAATGTATTCCGAGGAGTTGCAACGCAGCCATGCGCCGTCAGAACCGTGCGATCCGCCCCGTAGCGCTCTCACCCAACGGGTAACGATCACCAGAATGAAAATAGCGCTATCCATCAAGTGTTTGAACGTGCGGCAAGCGGTCAACTGCCGTTTCTAGGTTTAAGCTAGATGTGCGGCCGCTACGTAACCCCCGCGCAGGCCGCCATCGAGCGCCACTACCACCTCGGTGGCGGCCACCACAACCCCTACCCAGAGCGCTACAACGTCACCCCGCAGCAGGGCAATCCTGCCGCCTACGTGCCGGTGATTCGCCACCGCGCGGATGGCGAAACCGAGCTCGCGACACTGCAATGGTGGTTGCTGCCGTATTGGTCGAAGGAACCGCGCATCAAGTTCAGCACCTTTAATGCGCGCGCCGACACCGTGGCTAGTGCCGCGAGTTACCGCGTGCCGTTTCGCAAGCGCCGCTGCCTGATTCCCGCGCTGGGCTGGTTTGAGTGGCAGGCCACGCCACAGGGCAAGCTGAAATGGTGGCTGCACCGCGCGGATCGCGGCATAGTCAGTTTCGCCGGGGGGTGGGATCGCTGGCATCGCGGCAACGAAGTGATCGAATCCTGCACCATTATCGTGGGCGAGGCCAACGCCACCCTGCGCCAGGTGCATGAGCGCATGCCGGTGATTATCGCACCCCAGGATGAGGCATTCTGGCTGGATACCAAAATCGAAGTGACAGACGCACTGCAAGCTCTGCTCACGCCGCCGCCTGCTGACAGCATCACCACACACCGGGTGCGCAGCGACAAACGCCCGCGGGACGACGACGCCACGCTGATCGATGCTGAAATAATATGATCCGCGCCACCGGCGTTTCACCCCATCGGCAGCGCATATGCTCTAACATTCCCGCGTTGCGATACACGCGCCTGCATCACACCCACCCGCTCACCTTTACGTCACTGGATCACGCATGAAACTCTGGTACCAAAGTCTGGCACGCCAAATCGAATCCACGCCCTACGGCGAAATCCTGCGCGCGACCCTAGCCGCGGCGGCAGACCCCGGCACCACGGTCGACATGCGTGGTGTATCCAAGTCAGCAGGCATCGGCGTGCACTATCGGTTTCTAGAGCATCACGATATGCGTGAGGTGATGTTCAACGCCATGCAGGCAGAACGCGAAGGCTACGACGCTTTTCTCATCGGCAATATCAGCGATGCCGGCATTCGCGAGGCGCGCGAGTGCGTGAATATTCCCGTGCTGGGGCTGTGTGAAACCAGTTTGCATGTGTCCAGCATCATGGGCGCGAGTTTCGGCCTGGTGACCATCAGCCCGAAGTGGAATCTGCGCATCCTGGAAAACGTGCAGCGCTACGGCCTCGAACGGCGCTTCGCGGGCATGGAGCCGATTAACACCTCGCCCATCGAGCTCAAGCGCGCGATGATCGACCTGCCCTTTCGTAAGGGCATCATTGAGCAATTCAATGTGGCGGCAAAAAAGCTGCTCGACAAAGGCGCGGAAATCATCATCCCCGCCGGCGGCGACATCATCGTGTTCCTCGCTGAATCGCACACCTACGAAATCGAGCGCGCCCCCATCGTCAACGGCATCGTCGAGCTGGTAAAAATGGGCGAGATGGCAGTGAAGCTGCGCAAGCTCACCGGCCGCTTTACCAGCAAGCGGCTGTCGTACGCGCCGCCCAGCGGGGATTATCTTGAGCGCACACGGGCGTTTTATGGTGCCGATGTTTATCCTGATGCGCCTAAAAAGGGTTAGGCCGTGAACTTCAAGAAGTCTCACCGCAAAGACGCAGAGGAAACGAGACTCAGGCCCGCTTGAGCTTGCCGCCTGCAATGGCGCTATCTTAAGGGCGATTTACCACGGAACACACGGAATACGCGGAAAGAACATGGGTGCGATATTTTTCCGCGTATTGCGCACCCGCCAGCACCTGTGGCAGGTGAACCGTGCGCACCCTGTAAATGTTTGAGATAGTGCCATTGATTGCAGCATGTGGGCCATTTCTGGACACCTCCGACCGCACCATGCTTCAATAGAAATTCGTTATATCCGATAATCCAAGGCCTACATGAACGCTGCCACGTCCTACGAAACCCTCATCATCGGCGGCGGAATCGCCGGACTTACCTGCGGCCTGCGGCTCGCCGAGCAGGGCGTATCCGTCGCCATCCTTGAAAAAGGCGAGACCGATAAATACCTGTGCAACTCGCGCATCTGCGGTGGTGCGTTTCACGTGTCGTATCGCGATGTGGCCGAGCCGCCCGCAGTGTTGATGAACGCGATGCAAGGTAAGACACAGGGTTTTTCTCGCCAGAGCTTTCTGGATGTGATGGCCCATCAGGCGGGCAGCACCGTGCAGTGGCTGCGCTCGAAAGGCCTGCGCTTTATCAAGGTAGGCGACGCGCCACACCGCCGCACCACGCTGGCGCCGCCCATCGCCACCCAGGGCCGCGACTACTGGCACGGGCGTGGCGGCGACGTGATGCTGCGCACGCTGCATGCGGAACTGAAAAAAGCCGGGGCCACGCTGCTGCTCGGCACGCGCGCACTGAGTCTGCGCATGGCGGGCGGCCACTGCGTGGGTGTGGAAGCCGAGCACAACGGCGCGCGAGTGAATCTCGATGCGCGCAATGTCGTCATCAGTGACGGCGGCTTTCAGGCCAATCACGAGCTGTTGCAGGAGTACATTACCGCCGCACCCGCCAAAATCCGCCAGCGCAACGCGCAGACCGCGATGGGTGACGGGCTGAAAATGGCACGCGCCGTCGGCGCTAAGCTGGTCGGCATGAACCGCTTTTACGGTCATGTGCTGATCCAGGACGCGATGACCAACGATGACCTATGGCCGTTTCCGCTGATGGACGATTTGTGCTGTGGCGGCGTGATGGTGGATGCTGCCGGCCACCGCTTCGTGGATGAGGGTTTGGGCGGCGTCTACCTCGCCAATTACATCGCAGGCATGCAGGATCCGCTGTCAACCACAGTGATTTTCGATCATCCCATTTGGGAAGGCCCGGGCAAGGCGTTCATCGCGCCGGCTAACCCGTTGATCGTTAGCAACGGCGGTACCGTGCATAAGGCCGACTCGATGAGCGCGCTGGCGCAAAAGCTGGGGCTGCCCGCCGCTGCGCTCGAAGCCACCATCACGCACTACAATGCCGCGGTCGATGCGCGCGCCACCGCACAGCTCACGCCCGCGCGCAACACCCATGCCCACAAAGCGTGGCCCATCCGCAGCGCGCCGTTCTACGGCGTGCGCCTTGCCGCAGGCATCACCTACACCATGGGCGGCATTGCCATCGACGGCGACAGCCGGGTACTGGACGCCCATGACCATCCCATCAGCGGCTTGTATGCGGCAGGCTGTGCCACCGGCGGTCTTGAGGGCGGCGAACACGTGGGCTACGTCGGCGGCTTGAGCAAATCGTCGGTGACCGGATTTCAGGCGGCCAATCATATTGCAGCGCATCGGGCGCTGTAGCAAGACGCAGACCGGATCACGGCACAAAAGCGTTATGCAGCTCACGATTGCCGACGCCACCGCTCTTGCTATTCGTGCACTGACACGTGCGGGCATGGCCTTGCCCAACGCGCGCATCACCGCCGATCATCTGGTCGATGCCGCGCTGTGCGGCCACGAATTCGCCGGCTTGCCGCGGGTGATCGCACTGGCGCAAGCGCTGCGCGATAAAGCGCCCGCCGAAGCAACGCGCATCGTGCGCGAAAATCACTGTTCAGCCCTGCTCGACGGCGGCGACAACGTCGCCTATGTGGTCTCCCTGCACGCCATCGACAAGGCGATGGAGATCGCGCGCCACAACGGTGTTGCAGTGGTGTGCGCCAATAACACCTGGTTCAGCGGGCGCCTGGCGTATTACGTGGAGCGCGCCGCGCGTCAGGGTTTTATCGCGATGCACACCACCAATGCCACAGCACGTGTCGCACCTTACGGCGGCGTCGACCGGCTGATGGGTACCAACCCGTTCGCGATTGCGTTTCCCGGCGCAGACGATCCGCTCATCATCGACATCGGCACCTCGCAAACGACCTGGGGCGACGTGGTGCTTGCGCGCGCCAAGGGCCAGCCCTTGCGCGAAGACGTAGCGGTGAATCCGTGCGGGCATCCCACCACCGATCCCGATGCGGCGCTCGAAGGCGCGATCCTGCCGTGGGGCGGGCCACGCGGCAGCGGACTCGCGCTGGCGGTGCAGTTGCTCGGCATCCTCGCCGGCAGTGACCTGGTGATCGATGATGTGAGCAACTATGGATTGTTTTTTATGGTGCTTGATCCGAAATTGTTCATGCCCAGTGATCAGTTTCCAGCGCGCGTAGCGGCGTTGCGTCAGGTGATCGCCAGCAATCGCCCCATCGCGGGCGGTGGCGCAGTGCGTGTGCCGGGCGACAGCAGCCAGCAACAGCGCCGCGAGAATCTTGAGAAAGGTGTGATCCCTATCGATGAGAAGGTCTATGCGCAACTACGTGATCTGGCCGCACAGCGCACATAACACATTGTTTTTATGATGATTAAAGGCAACCCCCACGCGGATCATGCAGCGCGATTAATTGATTTCGCGGCCACGCTGAATGCGGTAACAATACCGCGCGCGGCATACAGCAACGCCAAACGCTGCCTACTCGATGCCATCGGCTGCGGCTTATTCGGCGCCAGCCAGCCATGGTCGGTGTTGATGGCGGCGCAAATGTTCGCGGAAAAATCGCAGGGTGCATCCAGCGTGTTCGGTCATGCCGCCCCGCTGGCGGCACCTGCGGCGGCCTTGTGCAACGGCACGGCGATACACGGCTTTGAGCTCGACGACTTGTTGCCAGCGGCGATTATTCATCCCGGCACGGTGATTATTCCTGCAGTGCTAGCTGCCGCAGAAAACGCCGGCGAAAAAAATGCGCTCAGCGGCGAACAACTGTTGCGCGCCATCATCATCGGTTACGAAGTCACTGCACGCATCAGCGTGGCGATGGGCACGCAGGCTTCGCACCACGGCTTTCACAAAACCAGTGTGGTGGGGCCTGTCGCCTCGGCCATAGCCGCCGCTTGCGTATTGGGATTGAGCACAGCGCAACTCACTTGCGCAGCAGGCATCGCGGCCTCCATGGCGTCGGGCATTAAAAGTTATGTTGCCAGTGGCGGCGGTGGCATGGTGAAGCGCATGCACGCGGGTTGGGCGGCATCATCAGGCGTGCGCGCGGCGTTGCTGGCGCGCGACGGTTTCAGCGGGCCCAGCGGCGCCGTGGATGGACGTTACGGGCTGCTCGAAGTGTTCGGCGGTACAGCAGCCCATCCCGCATCACTGACAGAGGGGTTAGGCGATAGCTGGGCCATTAACGCCGTGTGGTTCAAGGTCTATCCGATTTGCGGCTGGATACAGGGCGTGGTGCAGTTGTTGGGCGCGATGCGTGCTGACATCGGCAGCTCACAGCCTCTGGCCGGGAATCAGATCAAACGAGTCATCGTGGGCACCAGCCGCTTTGCCGTCAACAACAACAGCAACGCCACGCCCGCCGACACCATGGCTGCGCAGTACAGCATCCCCTACTGCGCGGCGCTGGCGCTTATGCGCGACCCCGGCGACCCGCGCGCTTTCGAGCCCGCTGCTTACACCAACCCGGAGTTGCTCAGCCTCGCCGCGCGCGTGGAAACCCGTGTCGATGAGGCCTGCGAAGCGGTATACCCGCAGCGCTTCGGCTCGCGCGTGCAACTGCATCTTGCCAGCGGCGAGGTCAAAGAAGCACTGACACTGGACCCCCATGGCACGCCCGCCGATCCCTGTTCCGACGACGAACTGGCGGCTAAATTCTCACGGCTGGCGGCGTTGTCGCCGCTGACAATCGATAGCGCGGCCATGGCACGCGCGGTCGGCCGACTCGATAGCAGCGCCTCGCTCCGCGAATTGAGCCAACAACTGCGCGCGGCATAGTATGCTGGCGGTAAATTCGCAATGGGAACGCCTACCGCCAGGACGCAGACTGGATCGCCGTGCGCGCCGCATACGAAGCCCATGGACCGCTGGTCGCCCAAGTGCCACGGTGTACAGGGACCCGACGAATTTCTCGGGCATAAAATAGCCTGCAGGGCTGCGCGTTGCAGCCGCTGCAAGCAGCTATTCGCAGCGCTGCCGGAAAGTCTCTCCTGGTTTGAGTGCTTGCGCACAGCGCAGCACTTTCTCCAGGTGGGTATGCTTGTTTTTTAGCGCGAACTCCAGCGCGGTCATACCGCTTTGCACGCGCACCACGGCGTCCGCGCCCGCGCGCAACAGGTACAGCACGACGTTGCGATGGCCTTGCTGGGCGGCCATCATCAGCGGTGTGTTGGTGTAGCTCACACTGCCCTGCGCCGCTGCATTCGGCTTCGCGCCTTTTTGCAGCAGGTAAGTCACGATATTTTCACGGCCCGCATAGGCGGCGTAGGCGAGCGGCGTGTAGGCGTTGGCTTCGATATTTTCAAGGCTGGCGCCGGCTTCAACCAGCAGGCGCACGGCTTGATCGTAGCGCAGGGTTGAAACGCTGGCGCGTTCGCGATCTTCTTCACTGAAAAAAGCAGCGAGCATCAACGCCGTGTCGCGATCGGGCGTGCGCGCATTCAAATCCGCCTTGGCGGCGATGAGATAACGCAACACATTGAGTGACCCATTGCGCGCAGCCACGGTAATCAACGGCGTCGCCGCATAACCGATGCCCGCAGCCACATCGTTTACCGTGATCGTGTTCGCCTCCACCAGTGCGCGCACCTGCCTCACATCGTCCATCGCAATCGCGCCACCCAGCGCCTGGGTATCCAGCGAGCGGGTGGGAGGGGATGCACAAGCAGTGATCGCGAGCACCGCGCTCAGCGCCGCCAGTAGCCGCATAGGACGATACAGGCTTTTGAATTTATTGCGCATTTTTCGTCTCTCTGAACGAACTTGGCGGCTTGACAGCCGAAAACGTGGCCCAATGTTATCCTACTGTGGTGAGCGAGGCGGCAAGGAATTGAAGATCACAACCCGCTGTTCTCTGGGGAAATGCTCGTGTAGTCGCCTCCTCCTTGCAAACGCCCTCTCCAAACTCCTGAGGATTTCCAGAAGGCGGAGCCCGGCATGAACACGCCAATCCACTTCAAGGAAGGCAGGAATTTCGAGACCTTGCTGCAAAGCGACGGCAGCCGCCGCGCTGAGGTGGCGAGGAAGATGGGGAAAACGGAATGAAGATCGTCAGATTCACGGCGCACGGCACGGACAGCGCGCTCGGCACCATACACATCGGCGCGCTCGAAGGCGGCGAAGTGGTCGAATTTCCCGGCGTCGCCAGCACGCAGGATTTGATCGCCGGCGGCATGGCGGCGATGACCGCGGCGCGACAGGCTATCGCCTCGGGCCAGGGGCGCCGACCACTCGTGAGCGTGAAGCTACTCGCGCCGATCGTACCCTCGACTATCCTGTGCAGCGGCTCGAACTACACCGACCACAACCAGGAGAAGGCCAACACGCCGATCTCGGGCAAGGAGCCGGAGTTCTTCGTCAAGACCGCCGACTGCGTGATCGGGCCGGAAGACGCGATCGTGCACGATGATCGCCTCGCGAAGAAGCTCGACAGCGAGACCGAACTTGCCATCGTCATCGGCAAGGCCGGACGCTTCATTGCGCCGGAACGCGCGCTCGAGCACGTGTTCGGCTACACCATCGTCAACGACGTCACCGCGCGCGACCGGCAGGTACGGCGCACGCCCCAGGGATTGACCTGGTATGAGCTCGGGCGCGGCAAGGCCTTTGACTCCTCCGCGCCGCTGGGTCCATGCATCACCACCGCCGACGAGATTCCCGATCCGCAGGCGCTCCAATTGCGCACGCGCATCAACGGCGAACTGCGCCAATCGTCCTCGACCGCCAACATGATCTGGAACTGCGCGCAGCTGGTGCATTTTTTCTCCATCAACTTCACGCTCAAACCCGGCATGATGATCATCACCGGTACGCCGGGCGGCACCGCCTGGTCGGTGGACCCGGAACTCGGCGGCAAGTGGGTCGGCGGCGACGGCGGGGAGAAGCTCACCCCGGCCAAGGGCTACCTGCGGCCGGGCGACGTGATCGAATGCGAATTGGAAAAGATCGGCGTGCTTCGCAACACCGTGCGCGCGGCGGCATAGGGGGGCCCAATATGCAATTCAAACCTGTGGCTGGCGAATGCGTCAATATCGTCCCGAATGGCAATTTAAGTGTCACTGCGCGATGGCATGAGCCTGTGATGAAGGCCCTCAAGGCGAGCGACGTCTGCCTCGTGGATGCGCTCGTGTGCCAAGCGTGACGACCCGGCGCGACCACCGCACAGCCTGATTCGAGGACGCTCGCACCCATGTCCGCTCTTGCACCTTTTCACGTACGCAGCTTCCGCTACCAGTGGCCAGCGGACCTCGCTGCGTCTTGGGCCTTCGAGATGGAGACGCTGATCCTGGGCTGGTACATCCTCGCCGTCACCGGCTCGGTCGAGCAACTGGTGATGCTGGGCGCCCTGGTGTGGATCGGTTCGCTGTTCTCGCCGTTGTTCGCCCTCGCCGGCGACCGCCTCGGCATACGTGCGCTCCTTTGCATCACGCGCGCACTCTACGCGCTGCTCGCGATCGTCCTGATGGGGCTGACGCTGAGCGACCAGCTGGCACCCTGGCACGTGTTCTTGATTGCGACGGTGATCGGCCTGGTCCGGCCTTCCGACAATCTGCTGCGCAATGTCCTGATCGGGCAGACCATCCGTCCCGAGGCGCTGATGGCGGCGCTCGGGGTCTCGCGCACCACCACCGATACAGCGAGGGTGATGGGCGCGCTCGCCGGCACTGCCGGCGTGGCGCTAGTCGGCATGGGTACGGCCTACGTCGCGGTAACCCTCCTGTACTGCACTTCGTTCGTGCTTTCGCTTGGCGTGGCGGGCTCATCCCCCAGGGCACGCTCAGGCAGCGCCGGGGTGGAGGCGCAATCGCTGGGCACTGTAATGCGTGACATGAAGCAGGCGGTGAGCTATGTCTGGCACAAGCCCGACCTGCTGAGCGCGTTCAGCATTGCGTTACTGGTCAACCTGCTCGCCTATCCGTTTGTCCTCGGGCTCCTGCCTTACGTCGCCATGGATGTCTACGGGATCGGCCAGGCGGGGCTCGGCTACCTCGCGGGGGCGTTCGCACTCGGCGCACTTGCCGGCTCGCTCGGCGTATGGACCAACCGCCTGCCGCTGCGCGCGGGTCGCTTCATGCTGGCGAACGCCGCCGCCTGGTTCGTCTGCATCCTCCTCTTCGGGCAGACGCAATCGGTGAGCGCGGGCGTGGCGCTGCTCTTCGTCACGGGATTGGTGCAGAGCTTCTGCCTGGTGCCGCTCGCCGCAGTGATGCTACGCAGCTCGAGCGACGCGATGCGCGGCCGCGTCATGGGAATGCGCATGCTCGCGATCTGGGGGCTGCCGCTCGGTCTGCTCGCCTCAGGTCCGCTGATCGCGCACCTCGGCTACCCCGCCACCACGGTGCTCTACGCGGGCCTCGGCCTCGTCCTCATCGTCGCCATCGGCTATCGCTGGCGCGGCGCGCTCTGGCAGCGCTCGGCCGCGGCGAACGCACACCTTTAGGCGATCGTTCCAGCGACCGGTGTGCAGTCGATGGAACGATCGGAACGCCAGACTATGTAGGTTCAGAACACGGCCAGTTGCGAGTTCCTGAGATCGGTGACCAGCATTGAGCCGGGGTAATGGGTGATGCAAAACGGGATTCCGGCGGCCTGCACCACGGCCTGCGGCGTCACCCCGCAGGCCCAGAACAGGGGCAGCTCGTCCGGCGCGACATCGACCCGATCGCCGTAGTCCGGCCTGGACAGGTCGCGGATGCCGATCGCCTCTGGCAGACCGATGTGCACGGGCGCACCGTGCACCCTCGGGAAACGCGAAGTGATCTGGATCGCCCGGATCGCCGCCGCCGGGCGGAAAGGACGCATAGAGACGACCAACGGCCCGCAAAAGCGGCCAGCGGGGATGGTCGCAACACTGGTGCGGTACATCGGGACGTTCAGGCCGCGCTCGACATGCCGCAACGGCAGCCCCTCCTCGAGCAGAGCCTCCTCGAACGAGAACGAGCATCCCAGAGCAAAAGTCACCAGGTCGTCGCGCCACCAGCGCGAGAGCTCGTGTGGTTCGTCCGCGCACTTGCCGTCTACAAAGACCCGATAGCGCGGCACATCGGTGCGGATATCAATGTCCGTCCCGAGCGTAGGAAGGAAGGGATGCCCTGGCTCCGAAACCGCCAGTACTGGACACGGCTTCGGGTTGCGCTCGCAAAAACGCGAAAAATCGCCTGCCAGCTTCTCGGGCAAGATGACGACGTTGGCCTGAACGTGGCCCGGCGCCATGCCGACAGTGTGCGAGGTCAACGACCCTGAACGGATCGCGGCCCGCACCGCGGCGGGGCTCAAACGAGCCGCCTCGAATCCGTCCAAACCTTCGCTTGCCTGTACGCGCTTCATGTTCCCTGCTGCGGATGGTGAATGGTTAGGTAGCGGCCCGAATTACAGTTTAAGCGCAGTCTGCGGAATTGGTTTTATCGGACGAAAACGAACCCTAAAGAACGCTACAGTAGCTTTATACGTTAAACCTGAAATGCATAACATCGCCGTCTTTCACGATGTAATCTTTGCCCTCTAGACGCATCTTGCCGGCATCCTTGGCGCCGTGTTCGCCCTTGCCCGCGATGTAGTCGTTAAACGCGATGACTTCGGCGCGGATGAAGCCTTTTTCAAAATCGGTATGAATCGCGCCAGCGGCTTTGGGCGCGGTGTCGCCTTTGTGGATGGTCCAGGCGCGCACTTCTTTCGGGCCGGCGGTAAAGTAGGTTTGCAAACCGAGCAGCGCGTAGCCCGCGTTGATCACGCGATCCAGACCCGGCTCGCTCATGCCGAGATCGGACAAAAATACGTTCTTGTCTTCGTCGCTCAATTCCGCGATTTCGGCTTCGATCGCAGCGCACACCGCCACCACTGGCGCGTGTTCGCTTGCGGCGTAACGCCGCACCGCATCAAGATGCGGGTTGTTTTCAAAACCGTCTTCCTTGACGTTGGCGACAAACATCGCCGCCTTGGCGGTGAGCAGGCACAGCGGCCTCAGGATGGCTTTTTCCTCTTCGTAGAGATCGAGCGAGCGCACCGGCTTGGCCTGGTTCAACACCGTTTGGCATTTTTCCAGCACCGCCATCATGCGTTGCGCTTCCTTGTCGCCCCCCGCCTTCGCCAGCTTGGCGTATTTGGTGATATAGCGTTCCACCGCCGATAAATCTGCGAGTGCGAGTTCGGTGTTGATGGTTTCGATATCGGACAGCGGATCGATCCTGCCTGATACATGGACCACGTTTTCATCGTCAAAGCAGCGCACCACATGCGCTATGGCATCGGTCTCGCGGATGTTCGCCAGAAACTGATTGCCCAGACCCTCGCCCTTGGAGGCCCCTGCCACCAGCCCGGCGATATCGACAAACTCGACTATCGCCGGCAGCAGCTTCTGCGGCTTGGCTAGATCAGCGAGTTTTGCCAGTCGCGGATCGGGTACCTCGACGATGCCGACGTTAGGCTCGATGGTGCAGAACGGATAGTTTTCCGCCGCGATGCCGGCCTTGGTCAGCGCGTTAAATAGCGTGGATTTGCCGACGTTGGGCAGACCGACGATGCCGCATTTTAGGGACATGGGGTTTCTCGCGAGTTGTCGGTGAAGGGTGAAAACAGTGAAGGGTGAGCGGTGAAGGGTGAAGGGGAAAAGAAGGGAGGCGAATTCGCGTTAGCTTAACCGCCGTTACGTTTCACGCTTCACCGTGTGTAAGGCAAGCATCGCAGCTTCCATCTCATCTGCGATGAGGTGCGGCCAGAGTTCCAGCGCGCGCGCCATCGCTTCATTAATCGCCTCATGCTCTTCCAGGCGTGGGGCATGCAGCACATAGTCAACGACTTCACTCTCTGATGCAGCATTGTCGCGCGGATGGCCTATGCCCAGACGCAGGCGCCAGAAACCCTGCGTGCCGAGGTTGGCGGCGATGCTTTTCAGTCCATTGTGCCCCGACAAGCCCCCGCCAAATTTGAGCTTCGCGCCGCCGGGCGGCAGATCAAGCTCATCGTGCGCCACCAGAATTTCCTGCGCGCCTATCTTGTAATAATCCGCCAGTGCCGCCACGGCTTGACCGGAGTTGTTCATGAAGGTTTCCGGTTTAAGCAGCCACAGCTCCCCCGCGCGCGTGGAAATTTTGGCCACCGCGCCCTGATAGCGCGATTCGCGCCGCAACTGCGTGCGCTCCTGATGGGCGATGCTGTCCAGCCACCAGAAACCCGCGTTGTGACGCGTTTTTTCGTATTTGCTGCCCGGGTTGCCGAGGCCGACGACGAGCTTCATGAAGCGCTGCGTGATGAGAAAGCGTGAAAGAAAAAGCCCGCCCTATCCATAAGACAAAGCGGGCTGGAGCGGCAAGCGTTACTGTCCGGAGAGGCGCAGCAGTGACTTGCTGCTTACTTTCCACCCTCTTTTTTCGCCGCCGGTTCTTTCTTGGGCGCCTCTTTCTTGACGCCGTCTTTGGTGCTGCCGCCCCCTGCCGCAGGGTCCGCCGGTTTCTGACCGGTGATCTCGGTGGCTTTGGCGACGGCCGCGGTGTCTTCGGCCGGCGCTTCTTTCGGCAGCTGCACGGTCACCACGCCAGGGTTCTCTTTTTTCCAGCGCGGAATCGGCTCCACGCCTTTGGGAAACGCAATGTCGTTGACATGCAGCGAATGCGCAACCTGTAAATCCGTGACATCGACTTCAATGTATTCCGGCAGATCGTCCGGCAGACACAAAATCTCAAGATCGTTGATGATGTGTTGCACCACGCCGCCGCCCACTTTCACGCCTACGCAGATGTCGGTGTTGACGAAATGCAGCGGCACTTTCATATGGATTTTCTTGTTCTTGTCGACGCGCTGGAAGTCCACGTGCAGCGCTATCGGTTTGAACGGGTGCATCTGAAAATCGCGCAGCAGCGCTGGTGTGGTGACACCGTCCACGGTCAAATCGAGTACTGACGCGTGGAACACTTCGAGCTTGAGATGGCGCAATACGGCGGCCTGATCAAGCTCCACTTTTTGCACCGGTTGATCGGCCCCGTAAATAATGCCGGGGACGCGCCCGCTGATACGCAGGCGGCGGCTCGCACTCGTGCCCTGTAGCGTACGCGGGTAGGCAGTTACAGCAATCTTCATTACATTCTCCTGAAATTCGGAACGTCCGCGACCAGATCATTCCGGGTTATAAAACAGTGCTGAGTTCTGAGGTTTGAGTGCTGAGTTTAAGTCGTTGCCGTTCAACTCAGCACTCAAACCTCATCACTGCACTTGTTACTGCACTTGTTACTGAACTACTTATTCCACAAACAACGAACTCACCGAGTCCTCTGCGTTGATACGCCGCACCGTCTCGGCAAACAAACCGGCGATGCTGAGCACCCGTATGCGGCTGCAGGCTTGGGCGTCTTCGCGCAGCGGGATGGTGTCGGTGACCACCAGTTCGTCCAACTCCGAATTCATGACCCGCTCTATGGCCTTGCCCGACAGCACCGGGTGCGTGCAATACGCCAGCACCCGCACGGCGCCGCTTCTTTTCAGTGCCGCGGCCGCCTCGCACAAGGTGTTTGCGGTATCCACCAGATCATCCACGAGGACGCAGGTGCGGCCCTCGACTTCACCGATAATATTCATCACCGTTGCTACATTGGGGCGCGGACGGCGCTTGTCGATAATCGCCAGATCCGCTTCCAGGCGCTTCGCCAGCGCACGCGCGCGCACTACGCCGCCCACATCAGGCGACACCACCACCAGACCGGTAAAATTATTTTTCCAGACATCGCCGAGCAAAATCGGGCCCGAATAAATATTGTCCACCGGTATATCAAAGAATCCCTGGATCTGTTCCGAATGCAAATCCATGGTCAGCACACGATCCACACCCACCGTGGTCAACATATTCGCCACCACTTTGGCGGTAATCGGCACCCGCGCCGAACTGGGCCGCCGGTCCTGCCTCGCATAGCCCATGTAGGGAATCGCTGCTGTGATCCGCCCGGCTGAGGCGCGCTTTAAGCCATCCACCATGACCAGCAGCTCCATCAACGTGTCGTTGGTGGGCTGGCAGATCGACTGCAACACAAAGACGTCGCGTCCGCGCACGTTTTCGAGAATTTCAACCATCACCTCGCCGTCGGAAAAACGTCCGACTTTGGCGCGGCCCAGGGTCACGTGCAAATGCTCCGCCACCTCCGCCGCCAGCTTCGGAATGGAGTTGCCGGTAAACACCATCAGACGATCAAGCATTGCGGCGGAACCCCGATAATCGTTCACGGTTGATAGATCCAGCAGCGTGCAGCAATTCTGGCTGGGGAGGTAGGGATCGAACCTACGAATGCCGGAATCAAAATCCGGTGCCTTACCACTTGGCGACTCCCCAAATGTACCAATAAAAACAATACCTTACTACTATACTCCCAGATCATGCAAGGGATGATGCGGCAACCCTTGCGCGACGAAACCCTGCATGCCGGGGGGCCGTTGTGCCAACACTGCGCGTGCGGCACCCTCACGCTCAAACGACGCAAACACACACGCCCCCGACCCGGTCATCAAAGCGCCACTGTGTTGCGCGCCCTGTTGTGCTAACTTTTGCTCTAACCAGGCCAAATGCCGTGCCACTTCGGGATAGTGTTTCACCACCAGAGGCTGCAAGTCATTAACAGCTAGTAACTGAGTGCCCGCCTCAGAAAAGCCGCGAATTATAGCCTTTTTAGAGTCCCTTTTCAATTCCGGGTGACTGAAAACGGTAGCCGTGGACACCACCACCGGCGGACATAAAACCACATACCATGCCGGCGGCAATTCCAGCGCCGTCAGTTGCTCGCCAATGCCTTCGGCCAGAGCGTTTTTACCAAACACGAATACCGCCACGTCGGCGCCCAGTTTTACGGCCAAATCCATAAGTTGTGATCTAGGTATCGCCGTCTTCCACAGGCCGTTTAAGGCCAGCAGCGTAGTCGCAGCGTCGGAACTGCCGCCGCCCAAGCCGCCACCCAGCGGCAGGCGCTTATCAAGCGCAATATCGGCGCCCAGCACAGTGCCGCTCACCTCGCGCAACAAGCGCGCGGCGCGCACGCAAAGGTCGGCATCCGCAGGCACGCCGGGCACCTCGTTCACGCGCGCGATCACGCCGTCGCCGCGCACACGAAAACGCAGCGTGTCGCCATAATCAATAAAGCGCAACACCGTTTGCAGCAGGTGGTAGCCGTCAGCACGACGGCCCACGACGCGCAGCATTAGGTTAAGTTTGGCGGGCGCGGCGTAGGGCGCTGAAAAATCCATCATGGCGCGAAATGGACTCCCTTCCTGGCGCCGCTCGGCCCGCGACACTACGGCGTTTCTTTGCGCCAGGTATCAATCACCAGCCGCATCGTTTGTTTTTCGCCCACGATCTCCATACGCCGCGGCAGACCATCGTTTTCGGCGGCAGCATAATACTCGTAGGTGATTTTCCAGCCGTCTTGCGTCAGGTGTCTGATTTTAGCGGCGGCATCGCGCTCATCAATCACCGCAGGATAGTTGGGCACGGGCACGCCGCGCACCCAGTGCTGCATGCGCGCCAGCGGCAGCTCCCAACCCAGCGCCTGTTGGGTCAGCGACTCCGCGCGCACGCCGCGATACTGTTTTTTGTCCGCGCCGGTAAATACCGCCCCCTCGGCATCTTCGCGCAGATGCGCCAGCACTTGTGCGGTGGGCGTCATCAGAAATAATTCATCGGCATCAGCCCCGTGCAGCCAGCGCACATTGGCACTAAATGCACGGCCGTCGTAATACACCAACACCCGGCCCAACACATCGAAGGGTGCTGCGCGTCCCGCTTTTTCCGGCACCGGTTGCACGCTGGCGCAACCGGCCAGAGTCAGTAAGCCGGCAACGGCCGCCGCTACAGCGCGGCGTCGATTAAAAACGATCATTTACCGAAGTGACTTAACAGCAGGCAGCAACGAAGGCGCCAGACGCTTTACGGTACTTTGCAAGGTGTCGTTGGCGGGGCCATCCTTTAACAGGTTAGACCAGATTTTCAGTGCTTCTTCACGCCTGCCATCGGCCCACAATGCTTCGCCCAGATGCGCGCCGACTTCCGCCTCGGGCCGCAGATCGAAGGCGCGGCGCAGCTGTGTCACTGCCTCGCCCGTGTGCCCCATGCGATACAGCACCCAGCCCAGACTGTCGATGATGTAGCCGTCCTGCGGTGATAGCTCTAGCGCTTTTTCGATGAGTTTGCGCGCCTCGGGCAAGCGCTGGTTGCGATCCGCCAGAGTGTAGCCTAGCGCGTTGTAGGCGTGCGCATGTTTGGGGTCGATCTCTATGACTTTACGCAGATTGCGCTCGAGCACATCGAGCTTGTTTAGCTTCTCCGCGATCATCGCCTGGTCATACAGCAGATCCACCGAATCCGGCGCGCCTTCGAGCGACTTGCCCAGCAAATCATAGGCGTCATTGTAGGCCTGCGACTCGCGCAACAGATTGGCCTCGGCCTGCACCAACTGGATGCGCTGCGCGTTGTCGGCTGGTGTTATCGATTGCAAGTGCTTGCGCGCCGCGTCCAGCTTGCCTTGTTTGACCAGCACATTGGCGTAACGCGCCTGCGCGCTCAAATAGCGATCACCACTGCTGACGCCGCCATACCACTTGAGCGCCTCCTCATAATTTTTTCGATCTTCGTTGATCTGCCCCAGAAACAACCAGATGGCGTCGGGCTCTTTGTGGCCGACGTCGAGCGCACCTTTGAAATGCTTTTCTGCGGCATCCGGGTCGCCGGTCTGCAGCGCCAGCAAAGCCACCGCCATCGCGATATCGGGATTGTTGGGGGCTTCCTTCACCAGAATTTCAAACTGCTGGCGTGCATCCGCCTGACGCTTTTCGCTTGCCAGCAAACGCGCATAGGCGAGCCGCGCGTCTTTGGCCTGCGCAAAACGGTTGAGGTAATCGCCGAGATAGGTCAACGCCTCTGCGCTGGAACGGCGCGCGAGCGCCTGCGCATGAAACAGCGCCGCCAGTTCGAGATCAGGCTGGATGGTGAGTGCCGCACGCGATTCCGCCAGCGCGGCATCGACATCATCGGCGCTCCACGCTGCCTGCGCCACCGCCAGGCGCACCTCGGCGCTGCTGTTATACGGGCGCGCCAGCCCGCGCAGCAACGCAAACACCGCTTTTTTATCTGTGTGGCGCGTCAGCAACTGCGCCACTTGCACGAAGTTGCGCGCCACATTGGCCTTGTCACCGCCTAGCCATTGCTCCAGCGGCGCTTTCGCCTCGGCCAGATTGTCCTGATTCACCAGCAATGCCGCCACCACTTGCCGCGCCTGGGCGGATTGCGGCACAAGGTTCAACCACAGACTGGCCGCTGCGAGCGCTTCTTTCATTAAACGCGCGTTCCACGCCACTTCGGTGGCACGCTGCGCCACCCTCGGATCGCGCGTTTCGCGCGCGACCTCAAGCAGGGTTTGCGCCGCCAACTGCGGCGAACCGCGCTGCAGGGCAATTTCCGCCAGCATTATTTTGTAGAGCAGCTCCGGCGACAGGTCCACCAGCGGCAGCGCCGGCGCTGTAGGTGACGGGGGCTGCACGCGTGGCGCTGCGGGCACCGACGGCGTGGGCGCTTGCGCAAACGCAGGCGCGACGCCAGCCCAGGCCACTATCAGCGCGGTAATAAGCCCGTTTTTGGGTAAGCTCATGAGCAGGAGAGGTTTCGCGACAACAGCTATAAAAATGAAATAAGCAAATGATTATTCAAGCGTTTTGAGCCACAGCGCTTCATTAAGTTTCACAGTTTAGGTATATTCCGCACTCTCCACAAGCGACGCTTGTTAAGCCACACTTATCGATGTCATCTTCAGCGCCCTCTGCGATCGCGGCGGCGATAACCATTCGCGCCAGCGGTTTGTCCCGCCGCTTCGGCGCACATGCAGCCGTGGATGGCGTAGCTTTGCACTTGCGGCAGGGCGAAGTGCTCGGCTTTCTGGGTCCCAACGGCGCGGGCAAAACCACCACCCTGCAGATGTTGACCGGCAATCTGGCGCCCACCACCGGGTCGGTCAGTATCTGCGGCGTGGATATGCTCGAAGCGCCGGTAGCGGCCAAGGCGCACCTCGGTTACCTGCCCGAAATACCGCCGCTCTACCGCGACCTTAACGTCGTCGAATATCTCGAGTTCGCGGCACGCCTGCATCGCGTGCCCAGGGCACGCCGCACTGCGGCGGTCAATCGCGCGCGCGAACGCTGCGGTCTTGGGGACGTCGGTCGCAAACTGATCGGCACGCTGTCTAAGGGCTACCAGCAGCGTGTGGGCATCGCACAAGCCATTGTGCATGAACCCGAGGTGATTATTCTCGATGAACCGACTGTGGGTCTCGACCCCAATCAGATCCGCGATATCCGCGCTTTGATACGCGAACTCGGCAGCGCGCACAGCGTGCTTCTGTCCACGCATATCCTGTCCGAAGTCGAAGCCCTCTGCGACCGCGTGCAAATCATGCACCACGGGAAAATGGTATATGCAGATACCATCGGCGCGCTGCAACAGTTGCATAGCGGGCGCACCCTGCTGGTAGCGTTGCAGCAACCGCCCGCACTGGAAGAATGGCTCGCCATCCCCGGCGTCGAGCGTGTTGAGCCAGCGGGACCTGCCGCTGAAAACCTCATTCGCGTGCACGTCGCGGCGGCGGCAGACCCCACCGCGCGCATCGTGGCGCTGGCTGCGGAGCGTCAGTGGGGACTGCGCCAGATCGGCCCGGCGCAAACGAATCTGGAAGATGTGTTTGTCAATCTCACGCGCCGTGACGAATTGACGAACACGCAACGGGCGACGCGGCCATGATCTTGACCATCGCCGGCAAAGATCTGAAGTCGCTGTTTATTTCGCCCATCGCGTGGGTGGTGCTGACGTTGGTGCAGGTCATCGTCGGTTACGGCTTTCTCAAACGCTTCGATGATTTTTTGCAGATACAGCCGCAGTTGCTGCAATTGCCCAGCCCACCCGGCTTCACCGAATTGGTCGCAGCACCGACGTTTTCCATCACCGCAGCGATCCTGTTGTTTGCCGTGCCGCTGCTGGCAATGCGCTTGATCGCCGAAGAACGCCGCAATCAAACCATGGTGCTGCTCACCTCGGCGCCCATTTCGATGCTCGATATCGTGCTGGGAAAGTTTTTAGCGTTATTCTGTATGTTATTGATTATTTTTGGTTTAGTGGCAATTATGCCGTTGTCTCTCAGTGTCGCCACAACACTCGACTACCGCTTGATCGGCAGCATCGTGCTCGGCCTCGCACTCACCGCCGCGGCGTTTTCGGCCGTGAGTTTGTATGTGTCGAGTCTTACCACGCAGCCCCTGGTGGCGGCACTGGGGGCGTTCGGCGCACTGCTGGCGATGGTGTTCATGGGCGAGCACGTGGCCGACAACCTGCACGCGCGCGGCCTCGGGGTGCTGGCAGCGTTCGCACAGGTATTCTCGCCGGTAAAAAATTTCGAACCACTGGGGCGCGGCTTGATCGACAGTTACGCCATCATTTGCCTGCTGTTGCTGGCGGCACTGTTTCTCGCGCTCACCGTGCGCCAGCTGGAAGCGCGACGGCTGCGCGGCTGATGGTGCGGCCATGAACATCACCCGCAAAGTCCGCGCGCAGTTGCTCGCGCAAGGCTGGATCTACACGCTGCTGTTGCTCGCGCTGGTGATGCTGCTGGCGTGGTTGGCGCGCGAGTATCGCGTCGAGCGGGATGTCACCGCCAACGCGCGCAACACGCTGGCGCAAGGCACGCAGGAGGCGCTGCGGCAATTCGACGGCCCGGTGACAGTCACCGCCTACGCCATGGCAAAAGACGGCAGCGGCAACGATGTCCACAAACTGGTGCAGGAAAAATTGCGCCCGTGGCAACGCATCAAACCCGATCTCTCGCTGACCTTGGTCGATCCGCGCGACGACCCCAAGCGCGCCAACGCGGCGGGACTGCGTTCGCCCAACGAACTGGTAATTGAACACCAGCGCCGCACCGAGCATCTGCCACTGGGTGAATTCAACGAGCATAACTTCGTCAACGCGCTGCTACGTCTCACGCGCACCAGCAACACCGTGGTGTACTGGCTCGATGGCCACGGTGAGCGCAAACTCGATGGCGTCGCCAATCACGATCTCGGCGAATTCGGCCGCCAGTTGCAGTTGAAGGGCTACACACTGTCCCGTTTGAATCTATCGATCGCGCAGGATGTACCGCGTAACGCTGCCGCCTTGATCATCGCCAGCCCGCAAGCGAATTTGCAGGAGAGTGAAATCGCGAAGCTGCGCGCGCACCTCGAAAGCGGTGGCAATCTGCTGTGGTTGGTGGATCCCGAACCCTTGCGCGGCCTGGAGCCGGTGGCGGAGTTTCTAGGCCTGGTGTTAACCCCCGGCACGGTGGTTGATCCGTCGTTAAAGCCGCGCAGCGGCCCGCCCACGCTCGCCGTCGGTTCAAACTACGCACGCCATGCCATCACCGGCGCGTTTCGCCTGAACACGCTGTTTCCCGGCAGCCGCCAGATCGGCGCGGACGAGCGCGAGGGTTGGCGCATGACGCCGCTGATCGAGGTCGCACAACGCGGATGGGTCGAAACCGGCAAGCTCGACGACAAGACCGTATTTGACAAGGATCGTGATTTTCAGGGGCCGATTAATATTGCCACCGCGTTTGAACGCACTGCGGGTGCTATGGCAGGTGAGCGTCAGCAGCGCGTGGTGGTGGTGGGCAATGGCGCGTTTTTGTCAAATTCGTTTTTGGGCAACGGCGGCAATCTGCAATTGGGTGTGGCGATGCTCAACTGGCTCAGCGGCGACGACAAGCTGATCGCGATCCCGCCGCGGCCGGCAGCCGATGTGCAGATCAACATCGATCAGACCTTGTTGTATCTGTTAGCGTTTACCTTCCTGTTGCTGCTGCCACTGGTGTTCGCGATTAGCGGCATAGTGGTGTGGTGGCGGCGGCGCAAGGCGTTGTAGTGCGCAAACGCTGGCTTACCCTCGGCGCACTGGCTGCCTGCGTCATCGCGCTGGGCTTGTGGGTGTGGCTAAAGCCGCCTCAGCCGCAAGGCCCTGCGCACGCGGTCTCAACACTCAAGCCCGCTGACGCACGCACGCTGCGTGTGCAACACAAAGGCCGGACGCTGGCGGCGCTGGAAAAGCGCGATGCTGCGTGGTTCATGACCGAGCCGATCCAGGCGCCGGCGGACGAATTTCAGGTGCTGCGGCTGCTGGCGGTGCTCGAAGCCAAAAGCGCGCTGCGGTACCCGGCGTCGGCAGCTACGAAGTTCGAGCTCGACACTCCCGCAACAGAACTCCTCATCAACGATCAACGCTTTGCGTTCGGTGCCATCAACACCGTCACGCGCGAACAATACATGCTCACGCAAAATCAGATTTTCCCGCTGCCATTGCGCTACGCCGCTGCCGTGCCGGCACATGCGCAGGCGCTGTTGCGGCGCAGCGTGCTGGCACCCAATGACGTGCCGCTGCGCTTTGAGTTTGGCGCGTTCACTCTCGCCACCGACGAAAAAAAATGGAGCACCACCCCGCCCGCTGGCGACCTCTCGCAAGACGATTACAACCGCTGGGTCGCGCAGTGGCGCGCAGGCAGCGCGCTGCGCACTGAAGTGAGTGATGCGCGCAAACCCGCCAGTGACATTCACATCACGCTCAAAGCGGGCACCAGGATTACGCTCGGCCTAGTACAAACCGAACCCGAACTCATCGTACGTCGCACCGACCTCGGTCTGCAGTTCGTGTTCGTTGGTGATATAGGTAAAAAAATGATGTCGCCGCCTACAGGACGGTGAGGGGTGAAAAGTGAACGGGTGAACGAGTAACCCCTCGTTGTTCCCCTGTCCCTTGCAAGGGTAAGGAAAAGGGAGAGCTTCACCCATTCACCCGTTCACCCGTTCACTCGTTCACCCCTTCACCCCTTCACCCTTCACGCCCAACAGCACCCCAATGCCCGAACTCCCCGAAGTCGAAACCACGCGCCGCGGCCTGCTCGCGGCAATGGTGGGCGTGCGCATCACACACGCTGTGGTGCGCGAGCGGCGCATGCGACAGCCCATTTCGCATGCCTTGCCCCTCTGCGTGGCGGGCCTGACCATACACGCGCTGACACGGCGCGCCAAATATTTGCTGGTCGATTGCGGTATAGGCACATTGATTGTGCATCTGGGCATGTCGGGGCGCTTGTGGCTGGTAGCTCGTGACACGCCGCCGGAAAAACACGACCACTTCGATCTGCTGCTGGCCCACGGCAAGACAGTACGCCTGCGCGACCCGCGGCGCTTCGGCCTGGTGCTATGGCATAGCGGCGACGTCTCGAAACACCCGCTGTTCGCGGCGCTGGGACCCGAGCCGTTGTCCGACGCATTCAACGGCACGGCGCTCTACAACGCCACACGCAAGCGCAGCGCCGCGATCAAGCTCGTCATCATGGACAGTCACGTGGTGGTAGGCGTGGGCAATATCTACGCCAGCGAAGCGCTGTTCCGCGCCGGCGTAAGCCCGCGCATCGCCGCGAGGCGGCTCACCCGCGCGCGCTGTGACGCATTGGCCAGTGCGGTGCGGGAGACCCTGAGCGCAGCCATCACCGCGGGCGGCAGCAGCATACGCGATTATGTCGGCAGCGACGGTATGGCGGGTAATTTTCAGAGTCATTTCGCGGTATATAACCGCGAGGGGCAACCCTGTCACCTGTGTGGCACAGTGATTAAGCGCTTGCAGCAGGGGCAGCGCTCGACATTCTATTGCGCGACCTGCCAACGCTGAGCGGCGTGGCAGAATGCAGTCTGCACACCCTGTCCACAGCGTATTCGGGAGAAGGAACATGAGCTTCGGCACTCGTACTGTCATCGTCACCGGCGCGGCCGGCAATCTGGGCCAGGCCGTGGCCAAGGCGTTTGCCGATCTAGGCGCAAACCTGGTGCTGGTGGATTTAAAACGCGAGAGTCTGCAGGCGGCCTTTGGAGCGGAGGACGAACACCGCTCGTTCGCGCCCGCGAATCTACTCGAGATGGCGGGGGCGACAGGTGTTGCGCAAGCCGCACTCACGCGCTACGGACGCATCGACGTGCTGTGCAACATCGCCGGCGGATTCCGCATGGGCGAAACGGTGCATGAGACTTCGGACGAGAACTGGAACTTCCTGTTCGACATCAACACCCGCACGCTGCTACACACGGTGCGCGCGGTGGTGCCGCACATGGTAGCTGCAGGGGGTGGCAAGATCGTCAACGTCGGGGCTTTCGCCGCGCAAAAGGGCGTGGCGCAGATGGGCGCATACACCGCGTCAAAAAGCACAGTGATCCGCATGACCGAGGCGATGGCCGCGGAACTGCGTGAGCAGAACATCAACGTCAACTGCGTGCTGCCGACCATTATCGACACCCCCGAAAACCGCGCGGCAATGCCCAAGGCCAATCCGGCGAAGTGGGTCGCGCCGGCGGATTTGGCGAACGTGATCGTGTTCCTCGCCTCGGATGCCGCACGCGCCGTGCATGGCGCTGCGCTGCCGGTGACCGCGCTGAGTTGATTTCCCGCAGTGCAGCCCGCCCCAAACCGACTCTCAAAAACGATATAAGCGGGCGGGATTGTCCACCAGGATTTTTGTTCGCGTAGCAGAATCTGGCACCCACACCGCAAGCTGTTCCACCAGCGCGCCGGTATTGGGCATGGCGCTTTCCATCATCACGTGCGGCCAGTCGGTGCCGAACACCAGTTGTTCGGGCGCCGCGGCCACCAGCGCACGCGCGAACGGCGTTAAATCGTCATAGGGTATCGGCGCGCGGGAAGTACGGTACGGCGCGGACAGTTTCGTCCACACGCGCCCGCTCTTAAGTGCGCGTATCAGTGCCTGAAAGCCCGGCGCGTTTACGCCCTGCGCAACATCCGGCCGGCCCATGTGATCAATCATCATCACACTTGGAAATGCGGCTGCAACGCGATCAAAATCCGGAAAATTTTCGATATCCAGCAAAAACTGCGCATGCCAGCCCAGACGCGCCACACGCGCGGCAAGTTTTTTTGCTGCGTCGAACTGCACGCCGACTTTCGCCACCAGATTCGCGCGAAAGCCGCGCACCCCCGCTAGCTCGAGCGCATCGAGTTCGGCATCGGCAATGTCCTCACGCAGCAACGCAATGCCGCGCAGCCGACCCTGTGAGCGCGCGATGGCATCGACGATCACACTGTTGTTGGTGCCATGCACGCCCGACTGCACCACCACGCCGCGCGTGAAACCCACCGCATCGTGCATGGCAAGATAGTCTTGCAGAAATACCGGTGCCGGCGTGTATAGCCGGTCGGCGGCATAAGCGTATTTTTCGCGCTCGCCAAACACATGGGCGTGGCTATCAGTGGCGCCAGGGGGCAAGGCGAATGAAGGCTTGCGGGTGTTGAGATCGGGGCCGGGGCAGATCGGTGGTTCTGGGTTGCGGTTCGTGGTAGTCATATTGAGAAAATAGAATTAATTGCCGTACTGTTTGGCCAAGCCCGCAAGCGTCATGTTCTCAGCGATACCTGATCGAGTATCTCCAGGGTGGCGATGACATTGAGGTGGCGATTCACGGCGGATTGTCCCCAGCGATGCCGTCTCTATCCACCTGATCCCGCAACATGCGCGCCTGCTCCAGCAATCTCGGCACATGCGTCGTGACCACTTCCCAGATAATTTCCGCGTCGAGCGCGAAAATAATGGATGAGCCATCAGGTCGCGCAGGCGGGCAGGCCCGGCACCAATCGCATCGGGCATCGCGGACCGCGCTTCGCCGGGAAGCTTTTTGACCACCTCTCCAATCACCTGGAGATTGAACAGGATGGCGTCGAAGACCGCCTCGTCCGCGCTGACGCTAGCGAATGTGCGACCCGCCACGAAACGCCCGATCTTCTCCGCGCTTTCGATCAAGTCGTCCAGATAGAGCCGCCAGCTACGCGACATGGATTAGATCTTTCTCGACGTGCCGGCGTGCGCGTGGCTTTAGACCTTTTTCAGTGACCAGATCGACCGGTCGCCCCAATAGTTGCTCAAGAAAAGTCTTCAGGTCGAAATACCCGTCAAACGTCGCCGGGCCATCAAATTCCACTAGCACGTCAATATCACTATCCGCCCGCAGTTCATCGCGTGCCGCCGAACCGAACAGGGCCAAGCGCTTCGCACCGAAGCGCTCGCGCACCTGCTCGCGGTGCTCATTCAACAGTTTCAGTACGGCGGATCTGTTCATCGTTAGCTCCACAAATAAATTTCCGAGAATTCATACCGAAGTTGTACTCTGTTCGCATTAGCTTCCGGCAACAAACAATCCCTTTTTTTCGCTTAGCTCCAACCCCTCGATCTCCTGCAACGACTTCCCCGCAATCCCCTGCAAATCCCCATACATCCCTACCGTCGCGCCCATCACCCTTTCAATTTGCTCTTCACGCTTGGCCCATTGCCTCATGATGGCTTTACGTTCTTTGTCGAGGTCTTCCTGCATTGAGGAAAACGCTTCGACGATGGCTTCAACGCGATGGCGAAAACGAGGCCCGGTCAGATACTGGTAAACCATCTCGGTCTTGGTCTGCTGGCCCTCAGATGCCTGCCGCGCCATGGCGATTTCCATCAGTGATTGCCGCAACACTACAGCGACCGGCATCGCGGTGCGTGGGCTGGTCACCCAAACTCCATCAACAACATCAAAGGATTCCACGCCCTTGGGCAGCACCTGACTGACGAGGACAGCAATTTCTGCTTTCGCGGTGCGCTGATCCTCACGCAGCTTGACCAGCCAGCCGTCGCTCCAGTTTTTTGTACGTTTCGATTCCCAAAGTATCGTGCCGCTCGGCTGGCCGCTTGCGCTGACCACACGTTGCACCGCGTCGCCGCCAAATTCGCCTTTGGGCACGGGCTCTATGTTGTCGAATGGGAATTTGGCGCGCAGCAGATATTCAAGTTCCAGTTCCTGCACTTCGCCCTGCAACTGCTGCGACCCCTGTTCGGCGCGGCGCTTGAGTTCCTCGATCTGCTTTTGCATCGCGAGTATGGTTTGCTCTTTTTCCGCGACCTTGAGTTTTTGCTGCTCCTCGACTTCCTTGCGCGCCTGCTCGCGCGTGGCTGCGAGTCCCTCTTGTATGCGCTTTTCGACGGTGAGTTCGACTTCGCGCTTGGCATCATCCAGTTCGCGCTGTTTGCGAATCAGATCCGCCTGCGCCTTCTGAGCTTCAGCGAGTTTTTCGTCTCGTTGCTTGAGGACTTCATTTAACTCATTGATTGTATTTATTTTTTGCTCAATGTCATGGGCCGACATCAGTTTGGCTTTTTTCGCTTCTTCGGCAGCGATCTTCGTGCGTTCCTGTTTGAGTTTTTCGGCGACCTGGTCATCGATGGCTTCTTTGGCCTTGGTTATCGCGTCCTCACGCTCACGCAACGTCGATTCACGCGCGGCGATGTCGGCATCTTTCTGCGCGAGGCGCTTGTCGAAATCCAGCTTGGTCGCCGCCAGCAACGGCGCGGCAAGAGATTCCGTGAGTTTGATCTCGGTCTTGCAGTTGGGGCAAATAATGATTGGTTCGGTCATCCGTTTAGCTCCGAGAAATTCGACACTCAAACCCTGCCGAAGCGTAACCCCGGTGCCGGCCCATCGAAGGCGACCAGGACATCAAGTCGCTATCGCTACGCGCATGACTGCGCGCGGTGGAGCCGAACAGGGCAAGTTGGGTCACGCCGTAGCGCGCAGCCAGGATCGGCTTGCTCTGCGCGAGCAACGCAAGAGCACGAGTGCGATTCATTGCCGTCTCCATTCTAAAGCCACGGTCAGGGCTACACCGCTCGACAAGATAGTTTGCACGTAACGCTGTCGATTTTACTCACTCTCGTCCTCGACAGGCGAGCGTAGACCGACCAGGGCAGGGGAAAGCGGTTGGCGATATCTGCCAGCATCAGGAAGTTCTGGCGGGCTGCGCCGGCTGTTTCAGACAGTGTCTGCAATTTTCGGTCGTTGCTTGCGGGCACTGTCAATGTTTCAGGCGGTGTCTGAAAAATTAAGGGCATGGGTCATAGCGTATAGAACTTACGCATCTAGCTGAGATTGGGGACCCCGAAGCCTCGCCCGAGCTGCGCCGTCAAATCACCGGCTATCCTTGCGCTTATCGACAGCATCACCCAGTAAACCACCCGCTTCGCGCTCATCCAGCGTTAACTTCGGGATCGCCTTCTTGACCCGTTTTTCAACTTCCTTGATGTGCTCGGCAGGCGGAATATTTTCCGGCAACGTGCCGCCTATGCGCTTGATGGCATCCCGCACTTCCTTGCCGACCTGCTCATGGGTCTGGATCGCATGTGCCTGACTGCCTACACGGTCGCGGGCGAGCTTGTCGCGGGTCTGGGTCATGCGAAACTGGTTGGCCGCCAGTTCGGTAGCGTTCATACGGTCGAGCAGGTTGTCTTTTTCGGGAATGACCTTGCGCTGCTTGATGCTACCGCGCCCCAGGCCGCCATATAGCCCTTTGTAGCCTGCGTCGTGGAACACGCCGAACATTTTGCTTTGTACGCCGGCATCCTGTGCCGCACCCGATAGTGCCTTGAACTCTTCGGCTGTCTGCTTGCGCAATTCCAGCCGCTCCACGTCGGCAGCGGCTTGATCACTCTGCTCTTGACGGCGGGCCTGGATAGCAAAATATTTCTGCGCCCCGGCGATCTCGGGTTTGCGCGGGTCACCATTCTGGGCTATGAGGTAGCAGGCGAAGCGGGAAAGTTGGTAATCGTCAACCACCTGAACCGCACCTTTACCACCCGTGATCGGTTTGCCGGCGTCGGCAAAGTGATGCTCTACGCTATTGCCAGAGGCTTCGCACGAAATCACGGCGCGTTTTACCGCGTCTTCAAAACGGCGCCACTGGCTGTAGCCCAGCAGAGGTTGCAAATCGCGGGCGCTCCAGTATTCGGCGCCGTGCTCATTGTTGAGCTTGAGTTCTTCAAACGTCTTCTTGCCGTGTACAGGCAGTTGATTGCTGGTCATGACGCATCCTGATTTTACTTTGTCACAAATTCAGTTCGCCAATAAAGGGCCGCGCTCCATAAAGTCCTTTCATCTAGCGGCGCAGCCTCGGGAGCGCATCCTCATCAGATCATCCGCCAGCGGATCGTAAATAGCGCCGTCATCGACGAGCGTTGGACGACTTGTACACGTTGCGCAGGCGGTGCACTTTATCGATGACCCCGAAGTCCCAAGGTGGGTTTGCGACATCCGCCGCCTTGTTGCAGGCAAACTGGCAGGAGCAGATAACGGGCGCGTCACGGGTTTCAAACGGCTTTAATGGCCATCAGACGCGCATATTTCTCCTGCAACTGTGCAGGGCTTTCCACCACATCCGGATTCAGCGGTATGCAATCCACTGGACACACGATCTGACACTGCGGCTTGTCGAAGTGGCCGACGCACTCGGTGCATTTTTGGGGATCGATGACGTAAATGTCTGCGCCCGCGGAGATGGCGTCGTTGGGGCATTCCGGCTCGCACACGTCGCAGTTGATGCACTCGTCGGTGATCATCAACGCCACGTTATTGGCCTTCGCGTTGTTTTACTTTTTCGGCCAGCCGCGCTGCCACCCGCGGCGACACGAACTTGCCGACGTCACCACCGAGGATGGAGATTTCGCGCACCAGGGTGGCGGATACGTACGCATACTGCTCACCCGGCGTCATGAAGATGGTTTCGACTTCGGGATACAACTGCCGGTTCATCCCCGCCAACTGGAATTCGTAGTCGAAGTCGGACACCGCGCGCACGCCGCGCACCACCACCCGCGCGCCATGGTGCCGCACGAAATTCATCAGCAGACCAGAGAACCCCACCACTTCCACGTTGTGCAAATCCTTAAACGCCTCGCGCGCGATGGCGATACGTTCGTCCAGCGTGAACAGCGGCTTTTTCGATTTGCTGTCGGCCACCGCGAGTATCACACCATCAAAAAGTCCAGACGCGCGCCGCGTCAGGTCTTCGTGCCCCAGCGTGATGGGGTCAAACGTTCCGGGGTAGACTGCCTTGATCGTCATGAGCTATCCGTTTTAACAATTGAAAATTCACCCGGCCGGCGCGACTTTGTTTGAAAATCTGCCAGCCTGCCGGCACCGCAGGCTGGTCACCGCTTTCGCGATACACCACGCCCTGCGCCGCAAGCCAGCCGGGTAACGCCGCAAACAGCGCATCCCACGGTGCGGCGGCAAACGGCGGGTCCAGGAAAATGACATCATACACACCCTGCCCGCCACGCAGGAAGTCGAGCGCATCGCTGCGCACGAGCTTCACCTGGGCGGCGCCCAGCGCGTTGCGATTGGCTTCGAGCGCGGCAGCAACGTCCCGCTCACGCTCGACCATCAACACCTCGCTGGCGCCACGCGAGGCCGCCTCAAAGCCCAGCGCGCCGCTGCCGGCATAGAGGTCCAGGCAACGCCGGCCGGTGAGGTCCTGTCCCAGCCAGTTGAACAGCGTCTCGCGCACGCGGTCGGGGGTGGGACGCAGCGTTTTTAAATCGGGAAAAGTGACCATGCGGCTGCGCCAGACGCCGCCGATCACGCGCACGCGGTTGAGTTTCACTTCAACAACCGCAGGGCTGCACCACAGAGCAAGCGCAGGGGAAACCTTGAGCAAAAATCATTCCGGGCTCAGTCACGACACTTATCACGACACTTATTTCGCTGCGGCCGCCGCTGTTTCAGCGCCTTCAGCACCCACCACTACCGTGATCAGTTGGTCGGGGTCTATGCGGGCGGCAAAGGCGCGCTGGATATCGGCAGCAGTTACGCGCTCGATATTGCCGGTAAATTCATCCAGATACTGCAGCGGCAGATTGTAGAAACCGATCACGCCCAGATATTCATGAATCTTGCGGTTGTTGTCGATACGCAATGGAAAGCCGCCGACGAGATTGGCCTTGGCGTCCTGCAGTTCTTGCGCGGTCGGGCCCTGCGCCACAAAATCGCGCAACGTCTTCAAGGTGACATCGAGCGCTTCCTGCGCCTGGTCCTTGCGCGTCTGCATGCCGATGACGAAAGAGCCTTTTTGCGCCAACGGCGAAAAATAACTGTACGCCGAATAGGCAAGGCCGCGCTTTTGCCGCACTTCTTCGTTGATGCGCGAGGCAAATCCACCGCCACCCAGCACGTAGTTGCCGACGAATAAGGGAAAATAATCCGGGTCATTGCGCGCAATACCGATGGCGCCGATGAGAATGTGGCTTTGCGAGGCGTGGTGCGGGATCAAGCGCGTTACCTTTTGCGCTTGCGCCTCCACTGGCAGCAGCACCGGCGCTACACGCCCGTCCGGCTGGGGCAGACCCGCGGTGATGCGCTCGGCAATGGCGTTGGCCTCATCACGCGATAGGTCGCCCATGATGGCGATGACGGCATTGCGCGCAACGTAATGACGCCGGTAAAACGCAGTGAGATCGTCACGCGTGATGCGGCCCACCGCTTCGATGTCGCCCGACGCACGCAGTCCGTAGGGATGCGCGGCATACAGCAAGCGGTTAAACGTCAGTCCCGCGATGGTGCCCGGCTGAATATCGGATTCCCTGAGCGAGCCGATAAGTCGCGTTTTTTCACGCGCCAACGCAGGCTGCGGAAACAGCGGCTGGTGCAAAATGCGGGTGTAGACCTGCAGCGCCTGCTCGCGCTCCGCGCGGCTCGATAACGTGCGCAGGGAAAGTCCCGCGCGGTCGCTGTCAAAACGCCCTGAAATCGCCGCACCCACGTCAGCCGTTTTGCTGGCGATTTCGTCTTCGCTCATGCCTTCGGCGCCGAGACGCATGACGCGATTGGTCATGCTCGCCACGCCGGGTTTTTCGCTGCGGTCATAGCCCGAGCCGGCGGCAAAGTCGATGCTCAGATCCAGCATCGGCAGGTCGCGGTTGGCCACGAAATAAACCCGTGCGCCATTGGCGGTTTGCCAGTGCTGGATCGGCAGTATGGCTTGCGCTGCGCCTGACACCAATAAAACAGTCAATAAAAACAATAGTTTACTGCGCATGACGGGCTCCGACAGCAGGTGCGGCGGGCTTTCTGGCGCCCGCCGGCTGTGGCTCGAGGTAGGCCACGGTCAACGCGTTGTCGATCAAATACCGGCGCGCAACTTCGCGCACTTGGTCGGCGGTGACAGCTTTGAATTTTTCGGTCATAAGATCTATCGTCAGGTACGAGTAGCCCGAGGTTTCCATCGAGCCGATCTGGCGCGCCTGGAAAAACATGGAATCGCGTTCATACACGCGCGCAGCGACGACCTGGGCCTTGATGCGCCGCAGCTCATCTTCGGTGACGCCATCGTCGATGATTTTTTTGACCTCGCCGCGCACCGCTTGCTCCAGTTCAGCCAGCGTTTTGCCCGCAGTGGGCACACCCGAAAAATAAAAGAACGCCGGGCCGCGGCCCATGCCATCGTAGCTGGCATCCACACTGCTGGCGATTTGGGTGCCGCGTATGAGTTCGCGGCTAAAGCGCGACGCGCCGTTGCCGTCGAGCACGCTGGCCAGCATGTCGAGCGCGTACGGCTCCCAGTCTTTTTCGGCATCCCGCAGTTTGGGCGCGCGGTACGCCATCAAAAAATACGGCTGTTCGGCGGGCGCTTTGACGGTGATACGGCGGATGCCGGTCTGTGGCGGCTCGTCCTGCGGCTTACGCTGCGGCAAGGTTTTGAAGGGGTGCGGCCCAAAATGTTCCTGCGCCAGTTTGAACACCTCGTCATGCGACACATCGCCCACCACCACCAGTGTGGCGTTGTTGGGCGCGTACCAGTTTTCATAAAAGGCGCGCGCGTCCTCGGCATTCATGCTTTGCAGGTCGCTCATCCAGCCCACCACCGGCGCGCGATAGGGATGCGCCAGCAAGGCGGTTGCCATCAATTGCTCATACACCACAGACCGTGCGCGGTCGTCGGTGCGCATGCGCCGCTCTTCCATCACCACTTTGATTTCCTTGCTGAATTCCTCCTGCGTGATCAGGGTGTTGACCATGCGATCGGCCTCCATCTTGAGCATCAGCGGCAATTGCGTTTTTTGTACCGTCTGAAAATAGCCGGTGTAATCGCGGCTGGTAAACGCATTGTCGCGCCCACCCACCGCCGCCACCAGTTTGGAAAAATCCGCCTTGGGATTGGTTTTCGTGCCCTTGAACATCATGTGCTCCAGCACATGCGCGACGCCGGTGACGCCGTTGACCTCGTCCACACTGCCCACCTTGTACCAAACCATAGACACCACCACCGGCGCTCGGCGGTCGGTCTTGACAATCACGCGCATACCGTTGGCGAGCGTGTGTTCGCCCACGCTCGCGTCGGCGGCGTACACCGTGGCTGGCAGCCCCGCTAGCACGCAAAACGCAACCACGCCAAGCGCAACATGCCGCGCCATCCATTTATTCAGATATTTCACCATAAGCGCCACCGCAGGAGAGAGCTGCAAAATGTTTCGGGTAGAATTGTATCCAATTACAGCGCGCCGGGTACCCCCCTTGGCGCCCGACTTCGCTTCTGACACAACGCCCGATGTTTGGTTTCCTCAAATCCAAAGACAAAGATGCGGCGCCCGCGGTTGCTGGCGAAGCTGGCACGCCGTCCGGCGGCTGGCTCACGCGGCTGAAGTCAGGGCTTGCAAAAACGCGCGAAAAACTCGGCGCGCAGGTCGCCGGGCTGTTCGGCGCGGGCCGCAAACTCGACGAGGCGTTTTACAGCGAACTCGAAACGGTGCTGCTGTCCGCCGACGTAGGCGTGAGCGCCACCGCTTTCCTGCTGGATGCCCTGCGCGCGCAAGCGCGGCGCGAACGCTATACCGACGCAGTGCAACTCAAACAGGCGCTGGCGGAAAACCTCACCGCGATGCTAAAGCCGATAGAGCAGCCGCTGGATGTGGGCACGCACAAGCCGTTTGTCATCATGCTGGCGGGGGTGAACGGTGCCGGCAAAACCACCTCGATCGGCAAGCTCGCACACTACTATCAGGCACAGGGCAAAAAAGTGCTGCTGGCGGCGGGTGACACCTTTCGCGCTGCGGCGCGCGAACAACTGATAGCGTGGGGCGAACGCAACAACGTCGCGGTCATCAGCCAAGCCTCGGGTGACGCAGCGGCAGTGATGTTTGACGCGATGCATGCAGCAGTGGCGCGCGGTATCGACGTGGTGCTGGCGGATACCGCCGGACGCCTGCCCACGCAACTGAACCTGATGGATGAAATAAAAAAAGTAAAGCGCGTTATCGACAAAGCGCTGCCCGGCGCGCCGCACGAGATACTGATCGTGCTCGACGCCAACAACGGCCAGAACGCGCTGGCGCAAGTGCAAGCGTTTGATGACACGCTGGGCGTTACCGGTCTGGTGCTGACCAAGCTCGATGGCACCGCCAAGGGCGGCGTGATTGCCGCCATCGCGCATAGGCGCGCAGGCAAAGCGGGCGCCCAGCCGATACCCGTACGTTTTATCGGCGTGGGTGAAGGCTTGGAGGATTTGCGTCCGTTCAAAGCGGCGGAGTTTGTGTCGGCTTTACTGCAGGACTGAGGACTTAGTCCTCAGTCCTCAAGCCTATCCTGCCCTTATGATTTCCTTCAGCCACGTCACCAAACGCTACCCCGGCGGCTTTGAGGCGCTGAAATCGGTCACGCTGGAAATTCAGGCCGGCGAAATGGTGTGCATCACCGGACACTCCGGCGCTGGCAAGAGCACACTGCTCAAACTGATGGCAGCGATTGAGCGGCCCAATTCCGGCAGCGTGGTGGTGCAAGGTCAGAACGTCGGCACGTTGCACGCTTCGGCGATTCCGTATGTGCGGCGTAATTTCGGCCTGATGTTTCAGGATCACAAATTGCTGTATGACCGTAACGTGTACCAGAATGTGATGCTGCCGCTGAACATCATCGGCTATCAGGCCGCCGACGCCGCTCGACGGGTGCGCGCTGCGCTCGACAAAGTGGGCTTGCTGGACAAAGAAAAGTCACTGCCGGTCACGCTCTCCGGTGGTGAGCAGCAACGGCTCGCCATCGCGCGCGCCATAGTGCACCGGCCTTCGATTTTGCTGGCGGACGAGCCGACAGCGAATCTCGATGCGGCGTATGCGCTGGAACTCGGCGAGTTGCTGCGCTCGTTTCATCAGGTCGGCGCTACCGTGGTGATCGCCACCCACGATCAGCAGCTCGCCGCGCGCTTGCAGCCGCGCTGCATCGCGCTCGAACACGGCGAGCTGGTGCAAGGCGCGCCCGCCGCATGAGAAACTGGCTGCGCCAGCACTGGCTGGGACTCACCGCCACGCTGGCACGCCTCGCGCGCACGCCGCTGGCGAGCCTGCTTAACATCGGCGTGATCGGCGCAGCGCTGGCATTGCCGCTGGCGCTGTATGTGGCACTGGTGAATGTACAGGACATCGCGCGCGACAACGCGCCCACGCCGCAAGTGAGCCTGTTTCTGGCAGTGGAAGCCGAGGACACCGACACGCGCGAGATCGCCCTCCGTTTGCAACGACATGCCGGCGTGAGCCAATTCAGATTCATCTCGCGCGCTCAGGCGCTGGAGGACTTAAAGGCCGGATCAGGTCTGTCCGACGTCATCAGCAGCCTCGGTCGCAATCCGCTGCCGGATGGTTTCGTGGTGAACGCAAAAGAAAATACGCTCGTCGCGCTCGAAGGTCTGCGTGATGAATTCAAAGCCTGGCCCAAAATCGAACATGTGCAGCTCGATTCGGCATGGGCGCGGCGGCTGGATGCGGCATTGCAATTGGCGTGGCTGGTGGTGCTGGTAGTAGGGGCGTTGCTGGCATGCGCGCTGGTGGCAGTAACCTTCAACACCATCCGCCTGCAAATACTGACACAGCGCGCCGAGATCGAAGTCGCCAAATTGATAGGCGCCACCAACCCGTTCATCCGCCGCCCGTTTTTGTACTACGGCACGGCGTTAGGTCTGGCCGGGGGCGCGAGCGGCTGGCTGATCACCTGGGGCGGGCTGTATCTGCTGAATGAGCGCCTGGCTGGCCTCGCCGAATTTTACGCTGCGAACCTCAAGCTGCATCACCTCTCGGCGCCCGATACCCTAAGTCTGTGCCTGATCGCCGCCGCGCTCGGCTGGCTCGGCGCGTGGCTGTCGGCCAGCCGCAATCTGGCGGAGTTTGATCCGGAGCCTGCGCAGTGAACCTCAATCCAGCAGATCAGCCACAGAGAGCGCCGCGGAACACAGAGAAAACAAGTGCTTGCACTCGCTCGTCGCACTCACCTGTTTGGTGAGAGGGACAATCGCTCCAACTGGTTGATTTGCCTCTGTAAACTCTGTGTTCAATGGCGCTATCTTAAGAGCGATTTACCACGGAACACACGGAATACGCGGAAAAAACAAGTGCGCGGAATTTTTCTGTGTGTTCCGCGTTTTCCGTGGTTAATGGTCTTGAAGTTTGCCTTGCGGGATGCGCATTGCACGTGTGCCACCACCTGTGGCTGGTGACCGGCGCGCATCCTGAAAACGCTTAAGATAGTGCCATTGAACTCTGTGGTCTGTGGCTAAATACTTTTTCTAGGGTGAACAGAGGGTTTAGCCCGCCCGCGACAGCGTAACGTCAAACGCCGCCCGCGCCACACCTTGAGTGTCGCGTTGCAAGGTCGCGACGAGGTCATCCGCCACACCACGCTCGCGCCCAAAGTAAAGTTGCGTCACCAGCGTGGCGTGCGCCGCATGACTCACGCGATAGTGGATGTGGCGCGGGCGTCCCGGATATTGCGCCGGCACTATGCTCGAAAAAACATAGCGTCCATCGGCATCGGTTTTAAGACTCGCGCGCAACAGGCACGCGGGATCATCTTTCTTGCCACGTGTGAATTCGCTGTAGTCGCCATTGGCATCGGCGTGCCACACCTCGACCCGCGCGCCGGCGAGCGGTTTGCAGTCGGCACCGAGGACACGCCCGCTAACCATCAGCCGCTCGCTGCCGCCGGAACCACTGGCACATAATTCGCTCTGCTCGGGAGCGCCGCGGCTATAGAACGGGCCGAGTTGATCGCGCGGCGTGCTGCGGCATAGCTGTGCCGCGGCCGGGAAAATGATGAGTCCCGCGCTACCGGCGAACAGCAGTTGCCGGCGGCGGCGGGAAAGTTTTTCGCGCATAGCCACGGCGACGCGGCAACCGCGAGCGCGTTACAGCGCGATGGTATCCGGCGCCGCCGACGCCAGCGCATGGCGCGGCGTGAGGGTCAATTCAAACGCCGCGCGGGTGGTGGCACCTGCCTCATCGCGGATCAAGCTTACCGAGCGCTGTGGCGTGCCCGTCGCGTGCATTTGCGTCACGCGCGCGGTGTAACCCTGATGGCTCACGCGATAGTGCAGCCGCGGCGCAGCGCCGTTGAGTGCCGCAAAATAGCGTCCGTCGCCATCGGCGGTAACCACTACACACGTGTGCTCGGCGCGCACGCCGCGGGCATCGGCCTGCCAGATTTCCACTTGCGCACCCGCCAGCGGCTGGCCGGCGGACGCGCCGAGGATGCGGCCGGACACAATAATTCTGTCTGCGGTTGGCGCCCATCGCCCCGCCAGTTCCGGTGCCGCCATCACCACAGCGGGCGCTGCCCATGCGCCCGCCCCCATGACCATCACCTGTCTGCGCCGCTGCGAAAACTTGCTGTGTTTCATGTTTCACCCCTTTTTGGTTATCACAGTTTAACCCGGCACCGCCATGCCACGTTGTACCGCGGGCCGCGCCGACATCGCGTCGAACCAGCGTTTGACATGCGGCACGGAGGCGAGGTCCGTCTGGTGCCACTCGTAACGCGCCACCCATGGGTAAGTCGCCATGTCGGCTATCGAATAGTCGCCAGCCAAATATTGATGCTGTTGCAGGTGATTGTCCAGCACCCGGTAGAGCCGGTCTTTTTCCTTGCCGTAGCGCTCGATCGCGTACGGTACCGGCTCTTTGGCGGCACGCAGAAAGTGATGCACCTGCCCGAAAATCGGCCCCACACCACCCATCTGAAACATCAGCCATTGCAAGGCTAGGCTGCGCTCGCGTCCGCTGGGGGCGAGAAACTTGCCGGTTTTTTCGGCAAGGTAAATCAGGATCGCGCCGGACTCGAACACGTTCAGCGGCTTACCGTCCGGACCGTCGGCATCCGTGATTGCCGGAATTTTGCTGTTCGGATTGAGGGCCACGAACTGCGGCGTGAACTGATCGTCCTTGCCGATATGAATGGCGTGCGTTTTATACGGCAGCGCGCATTCCTCGAGCATGATGGAGACTTTGCGGCCGTTGGGAGTGGTCCAGGTGTAGAGGTCGATCATTGCGGCTCCTTGAGGGTGTTGCTACCGAGAAAAAACGTTTTTAGACAGAGAACACAGAGTTCAATAGCACTAATCTTAAGCGTTTTCAGGGTGCGCGCCGGTCACCAGCCACAGGTGGTGGCACACGTGCAATGCGCATCCCGCAAGGGCGAACTTCAAGACCATTAACCACGGAAAACGCGGAACACACAGAAAAATTCCGCGCCCTTTTTGTTTTCGCGTATTCCGTGTGTTCCGTGGTATATCGCCCTTAAGATAGCGCCATTGAACACAGATAATCCTTAACGGCAATCACAAGAAACAAAACACCCCGCCCCATGTTTCTTTGCGCACGCCTGGCCCGCGCGCGGGATTGGGAGACTCTGTGGCTGAACTGCCTTTTTTAGGTTCAATCTTCCGTTTCATGCAACGCTGTTCGCACTGCCGCGACGCGTGCCTGATGGATGGCGTCCTTGATGCGCTCGGGTTCTGTGTATTGTTTTGCAATGGCACCTGCATCCACCGCAGCCGCGGCCTCGTACGCAGCCGTCAGACGCTGCGCCTGCGGGTACGGGCATTCGCCAAAACCCAGCCGCCCGCGCGCAGCGCTTTCGCAGGCCTGCAACAGGTGTGCAAAGCGCTGCGGTTTGCGAAACGCATCGGCACTTTGCAACAACTGCACTAGGGTGCCGGGCCGCAACGCCGCCGCGCGGTGAATGTTGCCATGCTGTTGCGCCAGGATCAGCGCCAGGTCGCGGCAGGCGGCCGGTACCCGCAACCTTTCGCACAGTGCAACCACCAGATCAACGCTGCGCGCCTCATGGCCGCTGAGGCGCGGCCACTCCGTGGGCGGTGTAACGTCTTTGCCCAGATTGTGGGTCAGCGCCGCGAAGCGCACCTCCAGCGCGTAATCGCGGCCTGCCGCGTAATCCACCACCCTCATCACATGCACACCGGTATCAACTTCCGGATGATGATCAACGCGTTGCGGCACGCCAAAAAGCGCATCCACTTCGGGCAGCACACGCGCCAGCGCGCCGCACGCGCGCAGCGTGTCGAACATGCGCGAGGGTTTTGCCTCCATCAGGCCGCGCGCGAGTTCCTGCCACACGCGTTCCGCCACCAGGGCGTCCACTTCACCGTCGCTGACCATTTGCCGCATCAACACCAGGGTGTCGCCGGCAATCGTAAATCCCAAGCGGGCGAAGCGCGCAGCAAAGCGCGCCAGCCGCAAAATACGCACCGGGTCTTCGGCAAACGCCGGACTGACATGGCGCAGCACGCGCGCCTTGAGATCCGCCGCGCCGTTGAAAGGATCAATCAGCGCGCCGTGTTCATCCTTCGCCATGGCGTTGATGGTGAGATCGCGCCGCGCCAGGTCTTGCTCCAGCGTGACCTCGGGCGCGGCGTGAAATGCGAACCCGTGATAACCGCGCGCAGTTTTGCGCTCGGTGCGCGCCAGCGCGTATTCCTCGTGTGTTTGTGGATGCAGAAAAACCGGGAAATCGCGGCCCACGGCTTTGTAACCCCGTGCCGCCATGTGTTGCGGCGTGGCGCCGATCACCACGTAGTCGCGATCCGCCACCGGCAGGCCCAGCAGCTCATCGCGCACCGCACCGCCGACGGCGTAAATTTTCATCTAAAACAGAGGGTTACATCACACTCGCGTGCGGTCACGCAGGTGCGCATAGCGTCCGCGCGGCGTGCGGTAGGCGAGCCACGCCGGCGCCACCGCTGCCAGCGCTTCGGGCACGATGCCAAACGGCAAGGCGCAATCCCGGCACACGCTGTCCAGCGTCATCGAACGCACATTGTCGAGGCTCATCATGTGGCCGGGCAGACATTCCATCGCGAACGCCATGACGTTGGTGAGCGTGCTGTCAGCACCGAAGATCATGCGGCAGTGCCCGGTGGTGTGCGCCACAAACTCGGCGAGTTGCTGCATGGTGTAGACCGTGGGGCCGCACAGCTCGTAACTGTGGCCGATGCTGTCCTGCCGCAGCAGCGCGTCGGCGAACACACGCGCCACATCGCCGGCAGACACCGGTTGAAACCGCGCGTGCGCGGCGGGCACGATCAGCAGCGGAAAATGCTTGAGCAGCAGCGCGAACAGATTGAGAAATTTGTCTTCCCGGCCAAACACTATCGACGGTCTGAACAGGGTGAAATCCAGCCCCGACGTGCGCACGATAGCCTCTGCCTCGCCCTTGCTGCGCAGATAAGCGCTGGGCGCCTTGGGCGCCGCATTCAAGGCACTCATGTGCAACAAGCGCTGCACACCGCTGTCGTGGCAGGCGGCCACGAGTTTGCGCGCCAATCCGACATGCGCGGCGGCGAAGCTGGCTTTGCCACGCCCGTCATGTAGCACGCCGACCAGATTGATGACCGCATCGCAGCCGCGCACCACTTCTGTCAGCGTGGCCGCATCGTGCACGTCAGCCGTCAGCAGTTCCACCGTCGGCAGCAGGGTGAGAGGCTTGGCGCGCTCGCGATTGCGCGTGGGCACGCGCACCCGCAGCCCGCGCGCGGCCAGCGCCGCGCACACCTGGCGACCCACAAATCCAGAGCCGCCCAACACACAAATGGTAGTGATACTCATCTTGGCCTATCCGTAAACAGTGGCTTGGAGAGAGACAAGTTTACCCCATCCTCCTCACACCACACCCCTCACGCCCTTCAAGGCGTATCCCCCAGCGATTTTTCTGCGGGTCGTGCCGGCCCCACGTCGCCGAGGCGTGCGCGCAGCGATTGCGCCTGTTGCGACAGCAGATTCGCGTAATAACTGGCGTTGGCCATCACCAGTTTGACGTAGTGCCGCGTCTCATTGAACGGTATCGTCTCCGCCCACGCGGCGGCTTCCATCGCGCGCTCGGGCCGCCACGCGCGCGCGCGTCCCGGCCCGGCGTTATAGGCAGCGGACGCAAGCGCTGGATTGCCATCGAGGTAATCCAGCACATGGCGCAGGTAGTAAGTACCCAAACTGATATTGGTATCGACGTCGGTCACGCCCGACCAGCGCCAGTTTTTGAGACCCATTTTCCCCGCCACCCACTGCGCGGTGCCTGGCATCAACTGCATCAGGCCCATGGCACCGGCACTGGAACGCACGTCGGCCATGAAGCGGCTCTCCTGTCGGATCAAACCCAGCACCCAAGCTTCGTCCAGACCCTGACGCGCGGCATGCACCTTCAGCACCTCATGATAGGGCGCAAAATAGCGCAGGCGGAAATCGTGCAGCGACTGTGTTTTCTCCGCGGTATTGATCACCCGGTCGGGAAGATCGGCGTGCTTGGCGACTTGTGCCACCGCAATCAGCTTGCGATCATCGAGGCCGCGCAGCGTCCACATCCATTCGCGGTTTGCTTCCACGCGCATGCCGAGCGCGTACAGCGCGAGTGCGCGGCGTATGCCGGGGTTCTGACTCATCGCCTGAACCTCCGCCGCCGTCGGAGTGTAGGCCGCGGGCGGCGCACTGACCTTGCCGCCCAGTTCTTCCAGCGCCAACTGCCCGTAAAAAATGAACTCCTGCGACAGTGGCTTTAACAGTGCCAGCGCTTCGGCGTCACGCCCGGTCGCTTTCAGGGCGCGCGCTTTCCAGTAACGCCACGGCGAATCCTGGCCTTCTACCACCATCACATCCACCGCCGCAATCAGCGTTTTCCAGTCGCCGGCGCGTAATGCCGCACGCGCCTTCCATTCCAACTGATAATCGCTCATGTCGCCGGCCTTGGCATACCAGGCCAGCGCTTCGGGGTGATGCCGCAACGCGCCCTGCAAGCCTATGTGGCCCCACACGAACGCGCGTTCTTCCTCGGTGAATTTTGCTTCCAGCGCCGACCACTGCGCGGCGGCCTGTTGCGGCGCGGAGCGCGCCAAACGGTAGGCCGCGAACAGGGTGGTTTCGCGCGCGGCGCGGCTACTGACATCCAGCGGCCGCGCCAACTGCGCTGCGGGATTTTGCGAGACCGCGGACAACAACGCAGGATGGGGTGCCTGACCCGCAGGCAGATAGGCAGCCACCCGGCCTGCCACACCCACCTGTCCGGCCACCAGCGCCATGCGCACACGCCCCCACACATCCTGCACGCTGATCTGATGGGACGCCACCAGCGCGGCGAACAGCGGCGCGCAGCTTGCTGGCGTGTCCTTTTCAGTAAACCACAGGGAACGTGCCTCACGCACTGCGGTGGCGTCGGTGCGCGCGCGCGCCTGTAATCCGTAACAGGTCATTTCCACATCATCATCCACCAGCGCCGCGCGTTCCGCCTCGAACAACTCCCACTGCTGCTTATGGCCCAGCCGTTTAAGCCAGTCGCTGCGCAGGCGTTCGGCCACGAAGGTGTCTTTGTATTCAGCCAAAAACGCACGTACCGTCTGCGGCGCGGCGTCCTCCAGCCGCGAGCGCAATTGCCAGTACGCCGCGTACGGCTCCAGCACATGGCCTTTCAGGCGCGGCGCGTAAAGCTCCAGCTTGCGCGTGTCGTTGACACGGAAGGCCTCGCGCATCGCCAGAAAATCATCATCGACAGGTGCGGCGCCGGCGTGGGCAGCGAGCAACAGCAGAGGGAATAGCCATGTGTTCATGAATTTCATGGCGGCATTCTAGCGAAGTTTAGAGCGCAGAGTTGGGCGTCGAGAGTAAACCGTGCATACGCGCCGCCGCCGGGGTTGCTCCCAACGCTGAACTCTCAACGCCAGACTCAACCTAAAAACAGGCGGTACGCCGGATTGTGGCTCTCATCGCGGTACGGATAACCCACCTTGTCGAGAAATGCCTGAAATTGTTTTTTGTCCTGCGGCGGCACCTGCATGCCCACCAGCACACGGCCGTAGTCGGCGCCGTGATTGCGATAGTGAAACAGGCTGATGTTCCAGCCGCGGCTCATGCTGGTCAAAAACCGCATCAGCGCGCCCGGACGCTCGGGGAATTCAAAGCGGTAAAGGATTTCGTTATGCACCGACGGTGCGTGGCCGCCCACGGTGTGCCGCAGGTGCAGTTTGGCGAGATCGTTGTTGCTCAGGTCGTGGGTTTTAAGTCCCGCGCGGCGCAGGGCGCGTGTGAGGCGCGCGGTTTGGTCGCGATTTTTCACCTGCACGCCCACGAACACCTGCGCTGCTGCGGGGTCGTCGTAGCGGTAATTGAATTCGGTGACATTGCGCGGCCCCAGCAATTCACAAAACGCCTTGAAGCTGCCGGGTCTTTCGGGAATGGTCACGGCGAGCAAGGCTTCGCGTTGCTCGCCGAGTTCCGCTTGTTCCGCCACAAAACGCAGGCGGTCGAAATTCATATTGGCGCCACTGGCGACCGTGATCAGCGTTTGGCCGCGCGCGCGGGTTTTCGCGGCGTAGGTCTTGGCGCCTGCAACAGCGAGCGCGCCCGCTGGTTCGAGTATCACACGCGTGTCGGTAAACACATCCTTGATCGCGGCGCAGATGGCGTCGGTATCGACACGGATAATGTCATCCACCAGCGCGCGGCACAGGCGGAAGGTTTCCGCGCCCACCTGCTTGACCGCCACCCCATCGGCGAACAAGCCCACCTGCTCGAGCTTGATGCGGCGCCCCGCTTTGAGTGACTGATACATCGCGTCGGCGTCTTCCGGCTCAACACCGATCACTTTGATCTCGGGCCGCAGCCGCTTGACGTAGGCGGCGATGCCGGCAATCAAACCACCGCCGCCGACCGGCACAAAAATCGCATCTATCGGCGCGGCGTGTTGCCGCAAAATTTCCATGCCGATGGTGCCCTGACCTGCGATCACATCGGCATCGTCATACGGATGCACAAATGTAAGATTTTGTTTTTGTTCAATAATTTTCGCATGCACATAGGATTCCTCATAGCTATCCCCATGCAGCAGCACACGCGCGCCGCGCGCACGTACGGCGTCCACCTTGATCTGCGGCGTGGTTACCGGCATCACTATGGTTGCCTTGCCGCGCAGCTTTTGCGCGGCCAGTGCCACCCCCTGTGCGTGGTTGCCAGCGGAGGCGGCAACCACGCCGCGATCCAGCGCCGCCTTCGGCAAGCGCACCATTTTGTTGTACGCGCCGCGCAGCTTGAACGAAAACACCGGCTGTAAATCCTCGCGCTTGATCAGCACGCGATGGTTGAGGCGCCGGGACAAATTGGGCGCAAAATCCAGCGGTGACTCGATGGCGACGTCGTAAACTCGCGCGCCCAGAATGCGCCGCAGGTAATCAGGGGTTCTCATAGTGCGCGAGGTTAGCAGGAATCAGGACTATGATGCACGCTGGCAGACAGACTGTACAGCGCAACCTTTGAAGATTATCATAGCCCGATGAATCAAAATGAGATGAAACAGGCAGCCGCCGAGGCTGCGATACGCTACGTCAACGACGGCAGCGTGGTGGGTGTGGGCACCGGCTCCACCGCGGATTTTTTTATTACTGCACTGGGCAAAATCAGGCATCGCATCGACGGTGCGGTGGCCAGCTCCGAGAGCACGGCGCAAAAACTCAAGGCACTGGGCATTGCGGTTTACGATCTTAACAGCGTAAAAGATCTGCCGCTGTACGTCGATGGCGCGGATGAAATCACCTCCCATCTGGCGATGATCAAAGGCGGTGGCGGCGCGCTCACGCGCGAGAAAATCGTCGCTGCAGTGGCGCGCAAATTTGTGTGCATCGCGGATCAATCGAAGCGGGTGGATGTGCTCGGCAAATTTCCATTGCCAGTCGAAGTGGTTCCCATGGCGCGCTCGTACGTGGCGCGCGAGATCGTCAAGCTCGGTGGCCAGCCCGCATGGCGGCAGGGTTTCACCACCGACAACGGCAATCTGATTCTGGACGTGCATAACCTGTCAATCACCCAACCCCTGGATCTGGAAGCCACGCTGAATCAAATCGTCGGCGTGGTCAGCAACGGGCTGTTCGCGCGGCGCGGCGCAGACGTGTTATTGCTGGGCACTGCGGATGACGTAAAAACCATAACCAATAATTAACGGCTGTGGCTGAGTACACGACGATCGCCGCTGTGGATCTGGGATCGAACTCGTTCCACTGTCAGATCGCGCGCGTGGATGGCGATCAAACCTACCCGCTCGACGGCCTGCGTGAAGCGGTGCGTCTGGGCGCGGGACTTGACGACAATAAAATACTAGACGAACCGTCACAAGCACGCGCCATCGCCTGCCTGCATCGCTTTGGTGAACGCTTGCGCAGCTTTCAAGCGAGCGAGGTGAGCGCGTTTGGCACCAACACCCTGCGCGTGGCAAAAAACGCCGCGGTGTTTTTGAAAAAAGCCGAATCCGCCCTTGGCTTTCCGATTGAGGTCATTGCCGGCCGAGAAGAGGCGCGGCTGATTTATCTGGGCGTCGCGCACAGTCTGCCGGTGTCCAATGAGCGGCGGCTGGTGGTGGATATCGGTGGCGGCTCCACCGAATGCATCGTCGGCAAAGGCTACGAGCCGCAGCGCCTGGACAGCCTTTACATGGGCTGCGTGTCATTCAGCCGGCGTTATTTTGGCGATGGCAAACTCAGCAAAGGCGCTTTCAAACAGGCCGAACTTGCCGCGCGCGCCGAATTGCAGCACCTGGTGGCGGAATTCTCTCGCGCCAACTGGCAACACGCCGTAGGCTCGTCCGGCACCGCGCGCGCACTGGCACAGGTGTTGCAAGTGAATGGGCTGAATAGCGCGGGCGCATCGGGCATTACCCCGGACGGGCTGGAGCGGCTGCGCGCGCAGTTGATCAGGGCCGGTGACATGGCACAGATGACACGCATGGGCATCGAAGGGCTGCGCGACGAGCGCGCCGCGGTGCTGCCCGGCGGCCTCGCCATCATGAGCGCGGTGCTGGCGGAACTGGACATCGCGCATATGACGGTGGCCGATGGTGCCATGCGCGAAGGCATACTGCTCGATATGCTGGGCCGCAAAAGTCACCACGACACGCGCGACGCAACCGTCACCCAATTCATGCAGCGTTACCATGTCGATGCACCGCAAGCGCAGCGCGTCAGCCAGTTGGCGCTCCATCTGCACCAACAGATGGCGGGCGAGGATGCGCGCAGCGCACACGAGCTGGCGTGGGCCGCGCAGCTGCACGAGATCGGCATTTCCGTCGCTTACGGCAGCTACCATCGCCACGCCGCATACATCGCCGCCAACGCCGACATGCCCGGCTTCACGCGCGAAGAACAGCACCGCATCGCGCAACTGCTGCTCGCCCACCGGCGCTCGCTGAAAAAACTGCTGCCCGAGCTGGATCCAGCGATAGACTGGCGCAGCGTATTCGCACTGCGCATCGCGGTATTGCTATGCCAGCGGCGCACCGCCAACAACCCACGCATTCTTTCGGCCAAGTCCGGCACCAGCAAATTCAGGCTCGCCATCGACCCCGCCTGGGCGCTGCGCAACCCGCTCACCAACACCATGCTCGGCGCAGAAATCCGTGAGTGGGAAAAGATAGGATTCGACGTGAAGATCAGCGGGCTGTATGCCACCGATGACGAGACCGAGGTCGCGGAAGCGGATGGCTTGAGTCCGCTCGCGCGTCATTAGACAACAATAGTGCTCAGTCCAAATTCCGCTTGGTTCTTTCCCGCTTGCGCCGCGTTGTGGCTGGTGATCTGCGGCGTGCTGTCACTGCTGGGCGGGTGGTATCACCTGGCCGCACAGTTTAAGAGTGATGCGCTGGTTGAGGGCGAACTATTTCGCTTGCGCTCGGGGTCTATGGGGTGGGAAGCGTTCCCCATCAGTTATCGCAGCACTCTTTTTGCCACGGTCGGCGCTCAGGGCTTTGCGCTATCGGTGCTGTTTCCTTTCCGCTTTCTGCATCCTCAGTTGGTGATCCCGTGGTCCGCGGTGGAACGCTGCGAATACGTAAAAGTCTGGTTCGCCGACCGGGTGGCGGTGCATATAGCCGGTTGCAGCCGCCGCCTGCTTTTTAGCGGCGACCTTGGCGCCACTATCCTTGAGGCTTGGACGCATTCACGTCGGGCAACTTCAATCGTCTAACCCTTAACCCTACAAACGGCATGATTCATGAAAGTGCTGCCAGCGGCGGCGGCACGCCGCCGGGCAACGGTTGCTGCGCCACATTGAGCACCATCGCCAGCATGCTGTAGTAACCGGTCAATGCAATGAGGTCCACCACGCCACGCTCGCCAAACTTGTCCGCCAGCGCTTTGAAGGCGGCGTCACTGACGGCCTTGGTCTGGTGCAGTTCCGTGCAAAATTGGTAAATGATGGCTTCATCGTCCTGCATGTCAGCGGGACGCACGCCCCGCGCCAGGTCTGCAGCCACCGTCGGGTTGAGTCCGGCTTTCAGCGCCAGCGGCTGGTGCTCGATCCATTCGACCTGCGCATTCCATTGGCGTGCGGTGATAATAATAGCGAACTCGTTAAGCCGCGCCGGCAGCGCGCTGCTGTAGCGAAGATACGCACCGACCTGTTGCGTGCGGCTCATCAGATCAGGGCTGCGCAGCAGCACGGCATTGGGCCCGTGCGGGTTGAGCTTGCCGCGCGGGCCACTGGCCAGTTCGCGCGCGGCCTTGAGCTGCGCCTCGCTCATGTCGCTTTCAGCCAGCGGCTTAAAGCGCGGGGTGCCGTCGCTAACGGCATCAGATTTCATCATAGCCTCCTTTTTAATCTTCGCGGATACCCGCTTCGTTAATCACTTTGCTCATACGTGCCACATCGGCTTTTATCGCTGCTGCAAACGCTTCCGCTGTAGTGCCGACCGCCTCTATTCCGGCGTTAAGAAACAGTGCCTTTATATCAGCTCTGTGCAGCACCCGCACCATTTCGCGATTCAATTGCTGCAGGATCGCGGCGGCGGTTTTTGACGGCGCGAACACGCCATAAATAGACAGCGACTCATACCCCGGCAGACCCGCCGAAGCCACGGTAGGCAGGCCGGGCGCCAGCGGCGTCGGCTGCGCGCTGGTAACCGCCAATGCCCGCAAGCGGCCCGATCCGGTATGGGGCGCTACGGCGCCCGCGGTTGCAAACATCACTTGTGTTTGTCCGGCGATCAGATCATTGATCGCGGGTGCGTTTCCGCGGTAGGTGACGCGCACAATATTGACTTTCGCCATCGACTTGAACAACTCGGCCGCCACATGCGTGGTAGCGCCCGACCCACCCGAACCATAGTTGAGCTGACCGGGTTGGGCTTTAGCAAGCGCGATGAGATCCCCGACTGACTTTACCGGCAGCGAGGGATGCACCACCAGCGTACTGGGCGAGCGCGCCGCCCACGTCAGCGGCACAAAGTCGCGCGCTATGTCGTAGGGTACATTTTTTTTCAACAACGGAATGATCCAGATATTGCTGGCGTAAACCAGCAGCGTATAGCCGTCAGGCGGCGCCCGTGCCGCGATTTCAGCGGCGATAATGCCACCGGCGCCGCCGCGATTGTCCACGATCAGTTGCTGACCCAGGCTGTCTCCCAGCCCCCGCACAAGCGCACGCGCGGTGAAATCGTTACCGCCACCGGCCTCGGCAGTGACGAGGCGGATGGGTTTGCTGGGGTAGGCCTGCGCGAGCGCTGTCGTGCTTGCGCCCGACGCCGCGACAACGGTCGCAAGCACGCGTAGCGCTGAATACAATGTCGCCATGAATTTTCCTCGGTCCCTGCTACAACTACCTGCCGCCAGCACGCACTATACGAGCACCCGTAACAGATCCGGGTTTACGCTGGCCCCACAAACCCAATATAAGCCCCAAACGTATCTGGCGGCGTCATCAGCATCGCCTGCTCACCGTTGCTGCGCACGCCCCGCGCCGGTGGCGGCAGGCCGTGGGATTCCATCCAGCGCGCCGCAACACCCATGCTGGTGGTGCGGTACAACGCCTGAAACGGACCGGGTCCGCGGCGCGCCAATGCATCGGCGGCCGGCCCCGGCGCGTAGGGCTGCACCACGCCCAGGCCGGTGGGGCCGATCTCAAAAATCGCCATGTCCGACATCACCACCGTGCCCTTGTGCAGGGTAGGCTTGGGGACGCCGAGCACGTTGGCATAGAGCGCTGCGGCAGCCTCGGCATCGCGGGTAACGATGTAGGCGCGCTCAAGCTTGTAGACGCCGTTGGGATGGCTGCCCGCGAGCGGCACTTGCCTGCGGCGCTCAGCCAACGGCGTCACGTGTTGGATGAAAAATATTGGCAGTGGGTTTTGCGGGCCCAGCACCGCGGATTTCCACCGCAGTTCCTGCCCCGCTGGCGTACGCCGGCTGCCGTCCATCGCAGCGCTGACGTCTACGCCGCGGCTGCGCATGGCAGCCACGTCCGCGGCGAGGTCGTCGCTTTGCACCGCCACAAAACGGATACCGCCGCCCGCCGCGATGAAATCGGTCAGTCCGGTATTCCAGGTGCCTGGTTTGCCCGATGCCGCGTACTCCGCTGGATCACGGATCGCCAGCAACTCCAGATACTCCTCGCCATTGAACGCAATGGCATTGTGCGTGCCTTTGCCCGGATGCGCGCCACCCGCATACATATTGAAGCCCATATTGGAATACTGCGCGATGGCCTGCGGCAAGTCGGGCACACAGATCATCACGTGGTCGATAGCGGTAAACATGTGGGTTCCCAGGAAGAGTTAAAGTTGTGGGTATACACAAACCTCGTCACCCTCGACGACAAATTTGTGGTCAAAATCTTGCGACACGTTATGCATAAACGTCACCGCATCCGTAAAGCGTGCATCGCCGCGCTTGAGCACTTCCGGGCGCAACTGCTGGTCGATCAGCACCGGCAGGAACGAGGTTCTTTGCACGCCGGATTTGCCGATCACCGCCTTGGCGATGAGGCTGCGTTTAGCATCCTCGCCATAAGCGAGGTGCGGGTAATCAGGGTCGAGCTTCACGCCGTATTTTTTTTCAAAGGCTGCGGCGCTCTGCGCGCTTTTTGCAGTGGACGACATGATGAAATTGCTCAAACTGTAAAAGCAGGTTTTGCCGCCATTGTTACCATACACACCTATCGCTTTGGGCGTGTGCGCGTGGTGGCCGAGGATCAAGTCCGCGCCTGCGGCAAAAGCCGCCTGCGCTGCGGCGGGTTGGTAGTCGGCTATGAGGCGCGGCACGAAGTGGATGCCCCAATGCAATGACACGATCACGGCATCGGCGTTCGCCCTGGCCGCGGCGATATCGCTCACCATCGCGGCAAGGTCATCTTCGTACGGCACCGTCACCACGCGCGGCGGCACACCCGCCTGATAATCGACTGTTTGGTAATAGGTATGCGCACGCAGCGGCGCGACCCCCGCCTTGTTGGGCTGTGCGGCGTAGCCCTCATTGAGGATCGAGCAGTAGGCGAGAAACGCCACGCGTATGCCGTTCTTTTCAATGATCGCCGGACGCCGCGCTTCACCAAGATTGCGTCCCGCGCCTATGGTTTTGATGCCCTTGCTTTCGAGCAATGCAAGCGTATCGAGCAGCGCATCTTCGCCCCAATCCATCGCATGGTTGCTCGCCACCGACACCACATCGAAGCCGCAATCGCTGAACACCGTAGCCAGGTGCGGCTGGACACGACTGTGTGCGCCGCCGGAATGCAATTGCAGCGCACCACGCTCGGAATAAACGCGCTCGCATTGGCCGAAGCGAATATCGCCCGCCGCGAGCACAGAGCGCGCGAGCGTGCTGTAGCCGTCTATCGGTTCGTGTAGCGGGCCGACATCGCCGACGCCGAGCACGACTACGCTGTGGTTCGTTGTCATGGGGAGATTCCTTGTCAGGTATATTACACACACCTGTACGCGCTGATTGCAGCGTCGTTGGCGTGGGTACCATGGCTAGCCGCATCGGGAATTAAAACTATTGCTTAAAAACAAAACCTTAACGATTCTCCTTTACACCGGCATCACGCTGCAAGCCGGCGCCGTGTACGCGCAAAGCATTGAGCCTCCGTATCCGCTAAAGCCCGTGCGTTTCGTGGTGGGACAAGCGCCCGGCGGCGCCGCCGATCTGGTGACACGCACACTGACCGCCAGGCTCAGCGATGCGCTCGGGCAACCGATGCTTGTCGATAATCGCACGGGCCAGGCAGGGGCCCTCGGCGCGGGCTTCGTAGCGAAGAGCGCGCCTGATGGATATACCCTGCTCGCGGTGACCAGCGGCTACGCCATCTATCCCAGCCTTTATGCCAACCTGCCATTCGATCCACTCAAGGATCTGGCGCCGATCATTCTGCTGGCGCAAGCGCCGTTTCTGCTGGTGGTGCATCCGTCGCTGCCGGTGCGCTCGGTGCAAGATCTGGTGGCGCTGGGCAAAGCCAAACCGGACGCCCTGAACTATGCGTCGGGCGGCACCGGCAGTTCGGGGCATCTCGCGGGCGTACTGTTTCAGGGTGCGACGGGTATCACCATGGTTCACGTGCCACACAAGGGTGCGGGGCCGGCATTGACCGACACCATCGCAGGGCAGGTGCAGCTGACCTTCGCCAGCATCATTTCTGCACAGCAACATGTGCGCTCAACACGCTTGCGCGCACTGGCGGTGACCAGCGTCCAACGCTCCGCGGCGATGCCCGACCTGCCCACGGTCGCGGAAGCCGGCGTGCGTGATTACTCAACCACCAGTTGGTACGGTGTGCTCGCGCCTGCGGGCACGCGTGTGAGCGTAATTGCGCGCATGAACAGCGCGCTCGGCAAAGTCATCGCCCTGGCGGAGGTGCGGCAAAAGCTCGCCACCGATGGCGCGGAGCCGGCTGGCGGCAGCCCGGAAGAATTTCACCAACACCTGGTGACGGAGATCGCGAAATGGCGCCGCGTGGTTAAGGCGGCGGGGATACGGGTGGAGTGAGGCGTGGGTGACGTTGTTGTGTTGCCGATGTGATTGGCTGAATTCCGTTGCTGTCGTGGCACTGATGCCCTGCGTTTCGGAGTGAAAAAGGGGTCAGTTCTTGACATTGCACCAAACCAAGAACATCAGGAAGCATTTCACGGGTCGGCGTACCCGCTACGCCGCGCGGTCAATATGCCGTTGCCGGCGGTGGCTGAATGCTGTAGGGTTTCGCCATCGCGGATATCGAAGATTCAGCGTGAAATCGAGACTAGCGCACCGTCAGCGATACTGCGCAAACTGCAAGTAAGATGCAATATCAAGAACTGACCCTACGCTCCTGCGCTGGCGGTGACCAGCGTTAAACGTTCCGCAGCGATGCCCGACCTGCCCACGGTCGCGGAAGCCGGCGTGCGTGATTACTCAACCACCAGTTGGTACGGTGTGCTCGCGCCTGCGGGCACGCGTGTGAGCGTGATTGCGCGCATGAACAGCGCGCTCGGCAAAGTCATCGCCCTGGCGGAGGTGCGGCAAAAGCTCGCCACCGATGGCGCGGAGCCGGCTGGCGGCAGCCCGGAGCACTTTCACCAACATTTGGTGGCGGAGATCGCGAAATGGAGCCGCGTGGTTAAGGCTGCGGGGATACGGGCGGAGTGAGCAGGCGCTACTTCAAAACAACCAGTGCATCCGCCGCCACCACGCCCTTACCCGCGGGCCGCACCAGCACCGGATTGATATCCATCTCCGCCACGCGCTCGCGCGTGAGCCACGCCATATGCGACACCGCCACCAGCAGATTCGCCAGCGCTTCAACGTCACGCGCGGGCTGCCCGCGCACGCCGTCGAATAGTTTTGCCCCGCGAATTTCGCGCACCATCGCATGCGCTTCAAGCTTATCGAACGGCGCAACGCGATAGGTCACGTCGCGCAGGGTTTCCGCGAATATGCCACCTAAACCGAACGCCACCACCGGGCCAAAGCACGGATCGTTGACCACGCCAACGATGGTTTCAAGGCCATCAGCGATCATCTCCGACAGCAGCACGCCGGCGATGTTTGCCTGCGGCGCAGCGCGCTTGGCGTTGGCGAGCACTTCGGCGATTGCAGTTTCCAATTGCGCCTGATCCTGCACGTTAAGGCGCACGCCGCCGATATCGGATTTGTGCGCTATATCGCGCGACGCTATTTTTACCGCCACGGGAAACTTTACCTGGGCGGGTGCAGCGGCGCCCGGCGCTAGCAGTGTGTCCTGCGTCAGTGGGATGCCGAACGCGCGCAGCAGGTCTTTGCTTTCGTGTTCATTCAGCGTTACCACACCGTCGGGCAGGGGCGGCAAGGCGCGCGCTTTTACTGCGGGTGGATTGCAGATGCGTTCACGCTGATGCAGCGTGTCGCTATAGTCCGCCAGCTTGCCCATCGCGTACGCCACACGGCGCGGTGACGGCTGCATCGGAATTTTCTCGGCGGCGATGACGTCGAAACCCTCGGGCGCGGCGGCATACGGTATGGAGCAAAACAGCATTACCGGCTTATCCGATTTCTTGAGCGCCTCGGCAACGCCCGCTGCGCCGTTATACATGGTACGGCCGGTGGAGGTCGCCAGCAGCATGCCCAGTTGGTGCACTTCCGGGTCTGCCAGGACCGCGTCCAGCGCGCGCTGAAAACGCGGCGCGTTTTTGTCGTTGATGAAGCCCGCCGCGTAATCCACCGGGTTTTCGAGCGACGCCACGCTCGGCAGATTTTCGCGCAGTACCGTCATGGTGTTTGCCGATAGCGGTATGAGCTTCAATCCGACCTCATCCGCTGCATCGGAAAACGCCACTGCGGAACCGCCGGAGCCGCCCATCACCACCACGTTGCGCCCGCGCGCACGGCGACCCGCGGCGAAACATTGCGCGTAGTCGGCCGCTTCGTGCGTGTCACGCACCTCGATCACGCCGCACTGCTTTAATGCCGCGCTAAACACATCGTAACTGCTGGTGAGGTTGGCGGTGTGTGTAGCGGCGGCGCGCAAGCCCTGTCGCGTGTTGCCCGCCTTCAGCACAAGCACCGGCTTGCCCGCCGCCAAGGCGCGGCGTGCCGCCGCCATCAGCCCGCGCCCATCGGCTACACCTTCAAGATAGGCGAGTATCACTTTGGTTTCAGGGTCATCGACAAAAGCATGGATCAATTCCGGTGCCTTGATGTCGCTTTCGTTGCCGCTCGCCACCACATAACGAAAGCCGACGCCGGCAGCCGCCGTCTGCACCACCAGGCTGTTGCCAAAGCCGCCGCTTTGAATCACCGCCGACACCGGCCCCGGTTTCAATTCAGGCGCTTTGGTGATGCTGCCAAAGCCCGCGTACACGCGCTGATGGATGTTAACCAGACCGAGGCAGTTGGGCCCGATCAGGCGCACGCCGCCTTTGCGCGCGGCGGCGAGCATACGCTCTTCGTTGGCGATGCCTTCAGGCCCCGCTTCGCGAAAGCCGCCGCCCAGCACCACCGCAAACGGGATACCGTGCTGGCCGCATTGCTCGATCACGCCCGGCACATGCTGTGCGGGCACGGCCACTACCGCCACATCGCACGGCTGATCGATCGCGGTGAGATTGCGGTAACAGCGATGCTTGCCGAGCGTGTCGTACTTGGGATTAACCGGAAAAATGCCGCCGCTGTAGCCGTGCTGTGCAAGCGCGTGCAGCGCCTGTCCGCCAGCGCGATCGGTGTCATCGGTGGCGCCTACGATGGCGACGCCGCGTGGATTCAATAGTCTGGAGAAATTGCTCATGGGTTTGCGCCATTGCGTATGATCATCACTCTGCCTTGATGCCCGCTTCGCGGATCACCTTGCCCCACTTGCTGACTTCGTTGGCGAAATATTTGCGCAAATCATCCGGCGGGCCGGACAACGGCTCCGAGCCTTGGCCCACAAAACGTTCGCGCATGTCCGACGTTTTCATAATCGCAGATAGTTCAGTGTTGAGCCGGGTGACGATGGCGTCGGGCGTGCGGCCGGTTGCGAACACGCCAAACCAGCCGACCGCATGAAAGCCCGGCAGCCCGGTCTCCGCCAGCGCCGGCAGTTCCGGAAACAACGCCGAACGTTTGGAACTGGTAACACCGAGCGCGCGCAGCGTGTTGTTGCGAATGTAGGGTGTGAGAATCAGCACATTGTCTATCGCCACATGCAGACGCCCCCCGAGCAGATCGGGCAGCAGCGCACCGGTGCCTTTGTAGGGCACAAACACCATGTCGAATCCGCCATTGCGCTTTAACATTTCGCCGGTCAGCCGTTGCAACGACCCCGGCGTCGATCCTGAAAAATTGAGCTTGCCGGGATTGGTCTTGCCGTAGCTGATGAGGTCTGCCACGGTTTTCACCGGCAGCGACGGCTGCACCACCACCACGTACGGCGAGGTGCCGATCAGCGACACCGGCGCAAAATCCCTGAACGGGTCAAACGGCAGCTTGCTAAACAGGCTGCTGATGGTGCCCATCGAACCCGAACCCATCAGCAAGGTATGGCCGTCAGGCTGCGCCTTGGCCACGATGTCGGCGCCGATGATGCTGCTGCCACCGGGACGATTGTCCACCACCACTTGCTGCCCGATGCGTTCACCCAGTTTCGCCCCGATCACGCGCGCAATGATGTCGGTGCTGCCGCCGGCAGTGACCGCAACCACCAGGCGCACCGGACGCTGCGGGTACGCTTGCGCGCCCGCGCAAACCGCCACCCCCGACAACAACACGCACCCCATCACCCTGCTGCAAAACCTCTGCATCATCAATTTTCTCCTCGACTGGATTCTATGAAAGCCGTGGCCTTTGGCCACATACGCTCACTCCGGCTTGATCCCCGCCACGCGCGTCATCTCGGCGTAGGCTGTGATCTCCGACGTGAGATACGCCTTGAATTGCGCAGGCGTATTCCCCACCGGCGGGAATCCCTGCTCGCGCAGCCGGTCTCTTACTTGCGGATAGCCCAGCGCAGTACGGGTTTCCTGGTAGAGCTTGTTGACGATGGCGGCGGGCACGTTCGCCGGCGCAAACAGGCCGAACCAGCCGGCGTCGATTTCCATGCCGGGCACACCGGCCTCGGTGAAAGTCGGTGCATCGGGCAAGGTCGCGAGGCGCGACTTGCCGGTGACGCCGAGCGCGCGCAAGCGGCCCGCCTTGATATGCGACAGTGCGATATTGGTGTTGGCGAACATCGCCTGGATTTCGCCACCGAGCAATGCCGCCACCGCTGGTCCGCCACCCTTGTAGGGCACATGCACCATGTTGGTCTTCGCGCGCACCGCGAACAGCGCTCCGGCCAGATGTATCGTATTGCCGATGCCGGGCGAGCTGTACGCGAGCTTGCTGTCGGGCCGGCGTCCCAAGGCAACAAACTCCTGCACCGTCTGCGCCGGTACCGACGGATGCACGGTGAGAATGAACGCATCCAGCGCGCAAATATTGGTGATGGGGGTGAAGTCTTTAACCGTGTCGTACGGCAGCTTGCGGTAGATGCTCGGATTAACCGCGATCGACGCCGACACCAGCAGCAGCGTGTGTCCATCGGGCGTCGCCCGCGCCACGGTCTCGGTGCCGACAATGCCGTTGGCACCGGGACGATTGTCCACCACAAAAGTCTGCCCCATTTGCGCACCCAACTGCTGGCCGACGATGCGCGCAATGGCATCGGGAGCGCCCGCGCCGAACGGAACCACCAGGCGCACCGGGCGTTGCGGATAATTTTGAGCGTGCGTAAGCGGCACACCCAGTGCCAGCGCTGTGGCTGCCAGCAGAATTCTCCAGTCCATTGTCATGCTCCCCCTTGCGCTTTGCGAATACGATGGCCTGATGTTACTCCGCACTCTTGATGCCCGCATCCTGCACCAGCTTGGCGAACTTGCTGTGCTCGCTGCGCAGGAAAGCAGCAAACTGTTGCGACGTGCCGCCGACTATGGTGTACGCCTCTACGCGCGCGGTCTCTTTCATCGCCGGCGTTTGCAGGATGGCTGCCATCTCGCGGTTCAGCCGCTCAATCACCGCCTGCGGCGTGCGCGCGGGCACACCGACGCCGTTCCAGGTTTGATTTTCATAACCCGGCACGGTTTCCGCGACGGTGGGCAAGTCCGGCAGATGTTCAAAGCGTGTCTTGCCGGTGGTCGCCAGCGCGCGCACCCTGCCGCTTTTGACAAAGGGCAGCGTGCTGGACGACACATTGAACGACACCTGCACATGTCCGCCGGCGAGATCCGTCAACACACCCACTGCGCCTTTGTGCGGCACATGCGTCATGGTGACACCCGTCATCAGGCAGAACAACGCGCCCGAGATGTGGCCGAAACCGCCGATGCCCGCAGAGGCGTAATTGAGTTCGCCAGGCTTTTGCCGCGCCAGCGCGATCAACTCTTTCACCGATTGCGCCGCCACCCCCGGGTGCACCGCGAGTATCGCCGGTACCGAAGAAATATGGATCACTGGCGCGAGATCGCTGCGCAAATCGTAAGGCAACTTGTAAAGATAGGCATTCACCACCCACGGCCCCACCGGCGCGATCAGCAGGGTGTAACCGTCGGCGGGCGCACGCGCGACTATGCCCACGCCGATGCTGCCGTTGGCGCCCGGCCGGTTATCCACCACCACCGATTGGCCGAGCCGTGTGCGCAGTTGTTCCGCCAGCGCGCGGCCCTGCAGATCGGGCGTGCCGCCGGTAAAGTACGGCACCACCAGCCGCAGCGGTCGCGTGGGATACGGCGCGCCGGTCTGCGCATGGGCGCTGCCCAGCGCCAGCGGCACCAGGGCTGAGGCGATATAAGTAATTGTTTTTACCTGATATTTCATTTTTCCGCGGATAGCCTCATCTGCTGCAGGACGATCTCTATATTGGCTTTGTCCGGCTTTAACTCGCCGCGTTCGATGCGGCGGCATAACGCAACAATCGCATCGTTCGCCGGCGTGGGTATATGCTTCTCGCGGCCTTTGCGCCCGATATGGCCGTTGAGGAAATGGGTTTCGCTTCTGCGCCCCTTGAGAAAATCCTGCAACACCACGCCGCGCGCGGTGCGCGAGCCTTTTTTGCCCATGTGGCCGAGGATCGTATACAGCAGCTTGTCGATGATCTTTTCTTCGGGCCCCATGAACGCTTCGGGGCTCAGGCCAAAAATGGCGTCCAGCCTGTAGCCGTGCGCCGCGCCCACACGCATAGTCTCACTCGCCAGTTGCGCGCACAGCTTGACGACTGCCGGGATTTCCACCGCCTGCCACGACTGCAGTCCCAGCGCACCGAACGGCGCGAGGATCATTGAGCTGTTGACCAGCTTGGTCCACTTCGCGCCTTCGATGTTATCGCTAATGGTGATTTTGCCGGAGTGCTTCATCAGCTTTTCAAGCGCGGTGAGGCGTGGCGTCACGCTGCCGTCGAGTTCACCCAGGCCAAACCAGGTGTGCGCCGGATCGGTGTTGCGCTGCACATGGCCCGGCGTAAACACTTCCGCCGACAGCTCAAGCACACAGCCCATCACCCGCGGCTTGCCGATGATGTCGATGATGTCGGCGTTGTTCATGCCGTTCTGCGCCCCCACCAGCATGCCGTCCTGTTTCAGATAGGGCTTGATGAATTCGCACAGCCAGCGCGTGTCGTGCGACTTTGCCGCCAGCAGCACGATATCGAATTGCCGCTTGAGCGACGACAATTCGCACAGATGATAGGCCTCGACTTTCGTATGCAACTCGGTGTCCGGCATCTTCACATGCAGGCCGTTCGCCTTCATCGCTTCCACGTGCGCGGGCCATTGATCGACCAGTGAAACCTGGTACCCCGCATGCGCAAGATCGGCGCCGATGCTGCTGCCAATGGCGCCGGTGCTGAGGACTGCGATGTGTTTTTCCATCATCGTTCTCCTGTTAGCGATCACGCTCCATCCATCCCGGCGCGGCGACGAACGCCGATAGCAGTTCGCGGGGCCGTGCATCGCGATCCAGCCCCGCCACCAGATTCAACACTTTGTCCAACGCAGACGCAGACAATGCATCCGCCACCGTATCCTTGAATAATGCCGACAGTTCATCCCAACGCATGCGCCGATGCGGGCTGCCGCGCGGGTGCGGCTCACGCGCCTCAAATTTGCGGCCATCGGCTAGCGTAATCGTCACCCGTGACGGCACCTCTTCGCTGTTGGTGCCGGCTTCGATTTCAGCATCGAGCACGCAACGCACGCGATTGGACAGCGCGCGCACTTCGGCATCCACCAGCGCGGTTTCGTAATCTTCACGCCGCAATGCCGCCTGCGCACCCCGCGTGCGGCCGAGCGACAGTGCCATCGCCAGACTGAACGGGATGCTGAGTTGCGCGCTTTGCAAATCCGGCGGATCGAGTTGGGTGAGCCTGCCCTGCACGACTTTGGGTATGCCGACTTCAACCTCAGCAATCTGCGTGGGCAGCAAGCCGTGCTGTGCGCCCAACGCAAGCCCGGCGTCGGCGGTCGCCTGCAAGCGCCCGGCCCCCGCATGGATCTTGGTGCTGACTTCCATCAGCCGGTAGCCTTGCCCCAGATCGGCGCTCACCTTGAGCGCATCGGCATTGCCGGAGAACGCACGAAAAAACCCCGCCTCGCCTTCGAGGATATCGCGCGGGCCCCAGATGCCGGCCTGTGTCAGCAATGCCGCCATCACCCCGGACTCCGCGCCGCGCGCGCCGTTAAGACGCTTGGTGACGCCGCCGGAGTGATAAAACTGCGCCAGCCCGCCGGCGTAGGCGCCCGCCGCGCCGAGTGCGCCGGCCATGTCCTGCGCAGTAAAGTTGAGCAATTTACCCGCGGCCAGCGCCGCGCCCATCGCACCGCAGGTGGGTGTGGCCATGAAGCCGCGCTGAAACAGCGCGGGCTGTGTCGCCAAACCGATGCGCAGCGACGCTTCATAACCAATAATCGCGGCTTCCAGCACAGCGCGGCCACTCGAATTTTCGCGCTCTGCCACCGCCAGCACCGCGGGCAGGATGGAAGCGCCCGCGTGATGCATCGACCCCACATGCGTGTCGTCGAGATCGCAGGCATGGGCATAAGCGCCGTTGACGAAAGCCGCGCGCGCAGCATCGATGCGACTGCCGCACAGCAGCAGACTGCTTTCACCTTTGCCGCCGAGTTGCAGCGCCAGCGCGCGCGTGGCGCGGCTCCACGGCAGACGCGCGCCCACCGCAGTCACGCGCAAAAAATCCAGCACCAGCGCCTTCATGCGCTGCACTACCTGATCCGGCGCATCGTCCAGCCGGAAGCCGGCGGCCCATGCGGCCAACACGGCCGTCGTGCTATGCGTAACGTTCTCTGACATGTGGGTGGAGCCTCCTCGCTATAGTGATTTCACCGACCTTGTAAGCGTTGCAACGCTTTAACACCTGCGGCAGCCGTCGCCTGATGATGGCGATACAGGTATGGGTATCGAGCATGTCTGCGATGCGCAAGTCCATCGTAGATCAACTTTTGACCATGAAATTGGGTATGGCGCGCTTCATGAATTCATCAAATAGCGGAACAGTGAAAGCGATGTCGCCATACGCCGGGCTATAGATCATCCCTTTCTTGATGAGCTTGGCACGTACGGGTCCGATGCTGTTGACTTTGACACCAAGGCAGTTTGCAATGTCGCCCGAACGAATGTCTCCTGAGCCCAGTTCGGCCATGGCGCGCAGAAAATTCTTTTCGCCCGGCGTCAGCCGATCAAACCGGACCCGAAAGAAATTCTGGTCGAGCCGACGAACGACGGATTCGGCTGCGGATTTCACGACCTCCAATTCGATGGGGCTGTTGAGCGCCAGATTCCATATTTGGTAACCCCATTCCTGGATGAAATAGGGGTAGCCTTTAGTGAGGTGGTAGGTCTCAGCCAAGGCAGCATCAGATAGTGTTACACCTTCCAACAGCGCTGGTTCGCTGATGGCCTTGTTCGAGTCGGCTTCCGAAAGTGCGCCGACATCCGGGAACGCAAACAATCGTTCAGCATAGGACTTTGACTCTCCCGCCAATCCAGGAAGCACTGGCAAACCCGCGCCCAGCAACACCACCGGCAACTGGCGCTGCTGCATACGGTGCATGGCCATAATGACGGCCCCCAGTTCTTTTTGACTCAGGTACTGGATTTCGTCAATCAAAATAGCCACTGCACTCTTCTTCTCTTTGGCCGCTTCGCCAAGCGCTTCGAATAAATTGGGCAAATCGATTTCAATATCCCCGCTATCGGCAGCACCGGTTTCGGGGTCAATATCGAGCCCAATCTCAAGCTCACCCACTTTGACTTTCAAGCCGCCCAAGAAGCTACGCAACACCCGCAAACCGCGCTTGACGCGATCACCAGTCTGCGCCATCCGGTCCAACTCAAAAAAGACCGTCCTTAAGGGAGCTGCAATCAGAGGGCCGAGTGTCTTATCTTCATGGGCTTCAACCAGCACCGTGCGGTAACCGGCATCTTGGGCCATGCGCCGCGCTTCGTTGAGGAGCACGGTTTTGCCAACCCCGCGCAACCCAGTCAACATCAGGCTTTTTTCTGGTTTGCCGATCAGAACCCGTCCGAGCAGGATGCGGGCTTGTTCCAGAACAGGTGCACGGCCTGCCATCTCGGGCGGAGGGGAACCCGCGCCAGGTGAAAAAGGGTTTTTGATGGGATCCATGTTCTAATTGGTTATACACGGTTCTATCATTATTTAAATAGAACTAATTATAACTCAATAGAATCCTACGCACGATCAACCCACCCTAAACGCCCCGGCGTCCAAGCCGAAGTCGATCGCATCGAACGTGAAGCAGCCGTATTGCTGGATGCCTTGCTCAAGGCGCAGCAGGCGGGCGGGCTGAGTCAGGCCCAGATCGCCGACCGCATGGGAACGCAGGCCCCGGCTATTGCGCGCCTGGAGCGCTCACTCGCCACCGGCAAGCATTCGCCGTCCATTGCGACCGTGCGCAAGTATGTAAAGGCATGCGGTAAAAAATTGCTGCTGCGGGTGGCATAAGCACACCCGCAAGCGGTGTGTAGCCAACAAAAAAGCCGCACTAGGCGGCTAAGTTGTTAATGCTGCTGCAAAATTGGTAGGCGGTGCGAGATTCGAACTCGCGACCAACGGATTAAAAGTCCGCTGCTCTACCGGCTGAGCTAACCGCCCTCAAAAAGGGGCGAATTCTACCGCTCGCAGGGGTATGGGTCAACCAAAACCCAACGTCGATTCACGCGCGGTTACTGGTTATCGCGACGATACTCACGCTACGTTTCACGTGTCATGCGCCAGTACTGGAATTTCATGGTCGCGGCAGCGCCGGCGACGATGGCAACGAATGTGAGCATGGAACCGATGGCGAGTGTGGACATGCCGGTGATCGCCTGCCCCACGGTGCAGCCCATCGACAGTACGCCGCCGATGCCCATCAGCACGCCGCCGATGGCGTGATTCACGAAATCACCGAATGATGCGAACCATTCAATGCGGAAATTCTTGGTGATGACCGCGTAGAGCAACGAGCCACTGATCACGCCCGCCAGCGCCACCACGCCGAAATTGACCAGCGACATGGTCAACGGGTCGAGCAGGTAGCGCACGCTGTCGCCCATCGGGCTGATGAACGTATACGATTGCACCTGCACGCGGCTGGGGATGTCGGTGGCCATTTCGGCGTATTCTTTCCATGATTGCCCCAGCGGGCCGCCGGTGAGATACCAGCCGGCGACGACCGCCAGCCCAACCACCGCGCCGCTCAGCAGGTTGTCGCAGCTCGAGCGAAAGTCTTTCGACTTGAATACGAAGGCGAGCATGCCTGCAGCGAACAGCAGCGCCACGCCGAGGTTGATGGTCTGCGATGGCGCTAGCCCGATCAGTTTCGCAATCACCGCTCCTGCCTCTTGTGTCGGCATGCCCAGTAGCGCGAGGTCGATGGTCGCCGGCTGTATCCACGGCAGAAATGCTTTTTCAAACAGCGGCGACCACAGCATCAGATACGAAGCCATCATGCCGATCAGCAGCACCGTGAGCGACTTGAGATTGCCGCCGCCCACGCGCACCAGTGTTTTATTGCCGCAACCGCTGGCGAGCACCATGCCGATGCCGAACATCAATCCGCCGGCAAGATAACGCGGCCACGCAAAATGGCTGCTGCGATACTGTGGAAACGTTTCGCGGGATAGATTGATGGTACCGGTGAACTCCAACGCGATGACGCCCAGCAACGCAACCGCCATGGCAAATACCCACGCGCGCATGCGTCCGCTGTCGCCGATGTTGACCCAGTCCGACACCGCGCCCATGGTGCAAAAGTTTGTTTTGTTGACGACTGCGCCCATGATCACGGCGATCACAAAAACGGCAGCCAGCAGTTGATGATGAACGTTGAATTCCATGCGGCAGGTGGCTTAAGGCAGAAGGCTGTCTGACAGCGTAAGTATATCGTAACACATTGTTTTTATTGAATACTATGCACTCAAGCATATCGCGTGGGATCACTCACGCCTGCCTGCTCAAAGCCGCTGCGGCGCAACCGGCACGCATCGCATTGGCCGCACGCGAGGCCCTCATCCGTGGCCTGGTAGCACGATACCGTCAACGCGTAGTCCACACCGAGCGCAATGCCCTTGCGAATGATGTCGGCTTTGGACAAGGCGATGATCGGGGTATGGATGGTCAAGCGCTGACCTTCCACTGCCGCCCTGGTTGCAAGATTTGCCATGGTTTCGTAGGCCTTGACGTACTCAGGCCGGCAATCCGGATAACCGGAGTAATCCACCGCGTTGGCGCCGAAAAAAATATCGTTCGCGCCCGCGACTTCGGCATTCGCCAGCGCAAACGACAGCAGTATGGTGTTGCGTGCAGGCACGTAGGTCACGGGTATGCCCGGTGCGATGCCACCGGTCGGCACTGCAATCGTTGCATCCGTTAATGCCGAGCCGCCAAAACCCGCGAGATCAATTTTAACCACGCGGTGGCGCGCGGCACCCAACGCATGCGCAACACGCGCGGCCGCGACGAGTTCCGCGCGATGACGCTGGCCGTAATCCAGCGACAGGCAGTGGCAAATGTAGCCCTGCTCGCGCGCCAGGGCGAGTACGGTGGCGGAATCGAGTCCGCCGGAAAGTAGCACGACTGCGGTTTTCATGCGTGGGCGCGTGCATCAACGCACGCTTTAGTCAATAGTTACCTGAGCGTGGTCAGGCGCCGCTTGGCTTTTTCAGCCGCGTCGCTGCCGGGGTAACGCACCACCAGGCCGTCCATCGTTTTGCGCGCGCTGGCAGCTTCACCGAGTTCCGCTTGCGCACTGGCGATGTTCAGCATGGCGTCCGGCGCGGAGGCGCTGTCGGGATAGGCCGCAATCAGCTTTTGCTGGCTGGCAATGGCATTTTTGTAATCGCGCAGATTGAAATAAGAATCGCCAATCCAGTATTGCGCGCGATGCGCCAACGTGCTTTTCGGATACTGCCCCAGAAAGGACTGCAACGAGGTAATCGCATCCCGGTAATTACCGAGGCGCCGTTGTTGCTGCGCGGTTTCGTACATGCGCGTTTCGTCGGCGGCGGCCGCTGCGGGCGGTGCTGCTGCAGGTGCCGCGGCGTCCGCAGGTGCGGCGGCAGACGGCGGCGCGGTGCTCGGCTCCATGCGCCGCAGGCGCGTATCGAGATCGACATACATATCGCGCTGGCGCTTGGCGTTGCTTTCAACGCCATTGTTCACCACTTCGATTTGTCCGCGCAAGCTCTGAATTTCGCGCTTGAGCAACTCCATCTGATTCACCAGTTCGAGTATCGATTGTTGCGTGACCTGGTTGCCGCGCAGCGCTTCTTCAAGCTTGCCCAGGCGGCCCGCAAGCGTATCCGTCTGACTTTTAGCTTCGAGTTTGAATTCGTCGAGACGCCGCGCCTGATCGGCCACACCCTTGCGCGCGAAATCGTCGTCGAACATGCCGGCGTACGCAGGCACGGCAACAGTCAGCGCAAACAGCAATGCACCCGCCACCTGACCCAGCACCCCGCAATTTCCGCTGCGCCTCACGCTCTGGCTCTCATCGGCTAATCGGTCTGATACACGATTTCCGCGCGCCGGTTTTCGGTGAACGCGGCTTCGCTGCGGCCTTCGGCGCGCGGCTTTTCCTTGCCGAAACTTACCGTCTCAACGCGTGACGATTCGGCGCCGAGCACGGACATCATTTGCTTCACCGCATCGGCGCGGCGCTGACCCAGCGCGAGATTGTATTCGCGGCCGCCGCGTTCATCGGTGTTGCCCTGAATAATCATTTTCGCCTTGGCGTCCTGGGCAATGTATTTGGCGTGCGCCACCACCAGCGGACGGAATTCTTCCTTCACCAGATTGCTGTCGTAATCAAAATAAATGATGCGTTTGGATAGAATGCTCTTCGGGTCTTTCAGCGCGGCCGGGCCAGTGAGTTGCGTGGGCGGATCAATTTGCGCGGGCTTGACCGGCTGCGGCGTGACCGCTATCGGCGGCTGCTGGGTGGGTGGGGGTTGCGTGCTCTGCGTGCCATCCACCACTGGCGCGCCATCCTGTTCCTTGGTGGGTGTGCTGCTGCACGCCGCGAGCATGACCACGAGGGTTAATGCAGAGAGAATTTTCAGCAAGTTAATACTCCTCAGTTTATGTTGTCAGTAGTGTCGCAGGCTACTTACTGACCATCGGGCCCCATGCGGGTTCCCGTATGTCGCCGGCACTTTCCGTAAACCGTTGTTTCACCCGGCCATCGCTGGAAACGGCGGCTAATATACCACGCCCCCCGGTCTCGCTCGCGTAGAGAATCATGCGTCCGTTGGGCGAAAAACTGGGTGATTCATCGACGCCACCTTCGCTCAATACCTGCACCTGGCGGGTGGCGAAATCCTGCACCGCCACGTTGTAACGCCCGCCATTGCGCTGTATGAAGGTAAAGCTTTTACCGTCGGGGCTATGGCGCGGTGAAATGTTGTAACTGCCTTCGAAGGTCAGGCGCTGCACCGGCCCACCCGCTACGGCGATGCGATAAATCTGCGGCCCGCCGCCACGATCCGAGGTAAATATAATCGCGCTGCCGTCGGGCGAAAAATTGGGCTCGGTATCGATCGACGCGCTCGCCGCAAGGCGTAGCGGCTGCCCGCTGCCGTCGGTGTTGATCAGGTTCATTTGCGAACCGCCGTCGCGCGACAGCACCACGGCCAGCCGCCGTCCGTCGGGTGACCACGCCGGTGCGCTGTTGCTGCCAAAAAAATTCGCCACCGCCTGCCGCGCACCCGTGGCTACCGACTGCACATAGACCACGGGTTTTTTTTGCTCAAACGACACATAGGCCAGCCGCGAGCCATCGGGCGACCAGGTGGGCGAGATCAGCGGCTCATTCGACGCCAGTATGGTCTGCGGCGCAAAACCATCGGCATCGGCAACGTGCAACTCAAAGCGTTTGCCAGGCCGGCGCACCACATAGGCGATGCGCGTGGCGAACGCGCCTTTTTCGCCGATCAGCTTTTCGTAAATCACATCGGCAATCTTGTGTGCGGTGAGCCGCAGTTGCGCCGCTGAAGACAGGTACGAAAATCCCGCGAGCTGCGTCTGCCGCGCCGCATCCATCAGGCGAAAGCGCACTTCATAGCGGCCATCGGCTTGCGCCGAGACGCTGCCGATCACCACCGCATCGGCGCTGCGTGCACGCCACAACGGATAATCAATGTGCTCCGGCTCATACTGTGGCTTGACGCCAGTGGCATCAATCAAATTGAACAGACCGCTGCGCGCGAGATCGGCGGCAATCACCGGCGAGATTTGCTGCTTAAGCCCGCCTTCGTCGCGAAACTGCACCAGCGCGAGGGGAATTTGATTGGCGCCACTGCCGACTATATCGATGGTCATGGCGGCATGGGCGGCTGCCGACAACAGCAGAACCACGCTCAACAAGCTTGGCATTAATTTAAAAAATATGTTTAATATCATATGGTTACGTCGTATTCGCATTATTGTTTGGGGCGTACACTGAGACGTAGGTCACGAAAGCGTGAAAAAAGCTCCGGGTTCGGCGGCAGCGGCAGTGGCGTGGATTTGACTATCGCACGCTCGGCGGCGACATCGTACGCAGGTACGCCACTGGAGCGCACCAGCCGCACGCTCAGCACCTCGCCGCCGGGTATCAACACCACATCAAACTCCGCCGTGGGATTGCCCAGCAGGCCCGGCGGTTCAATGATGTTCTGCCGCACCTTGCTGCGGATACGCTCCAGGTACTCGGAAATGATCTTGGCTTGCTCTGCCGCTTGCGCCGCGGCTTTGGTGTTGGCTTCTTTTTCAGCGCTAAATTTTTTCAATTCCAGTTCGCGCTCTTCATGCTGTTTTTTGAGCTCGGCTTCTTTCTGCAGGCGCGCCGCTTTATCGTCTTCGCGTTTTTTGGGTTCGGGTTTGGGCTCAGTCTTTTTTTCTATTGCAGGCTTTTTCTGCACCGCGATATCGGGCTTGGGTGCGGCTACGGGCTCCGCCTTGGGCGGCGGCACGACACGGGGCACGGGCTTGGGTGGAACCGGCTTGGGCGGAACTGGTTCCGCCGCCGGCTCAGGTGGCGGTGCAATAACCGGGGGCTGCGCCATGGGCGGCAGACTGCTCCACAGATCAGCCACTACCGGCACTTCCGGCTTTCTTTGCCACGACACACCAAAGATCAGCAGCAGGATAAACAACGCGTGCATCGCCACTGCGAGCGCGCGCGCTTTGCTCTTATCGCGGTGCTGGGAGGGCGTGGCGTTCATGCCCGTCTATCCGCCGCGCGGCTTGGCAAGCAGACCGACTTTCCTGACCTGATGTTGTTGCAGCGTATCCATGACTTCGAGCACGGCTTCGTAACGCACATCCTTGTCGGCGGCGATCACCACGGCCTGTTCTGGATTGGTTTTTTGTTTTGCACGGATCGCCTTCACCAGATCGCCGCGTGTTACTTTGTGTTCGTTGGAACCCTGCGAGCGATCGCGCAGCCAGATCGATTGGTCGCTGCGGATCGAAACCTCCAGCGGCTGCACCGGCGGGGCGGATGTTGTGCCCACCTGCGGCAACTCGATCTGTCCCGGATTCACCAGGGGCGCGGTCACCATGAAAATCACCAGCAGCACCAGCATCACGTCGATGTAGGGCACGACGTTAATCTGGTTCATCAGCTTGTGGCCGCTGCGCTTGTCGGTAATCATGGTGGGGTCGTCACTTCACTTGCCGCTGCAAAATGTTGGAAAACTCTTCCATGAACGAATCGTAACGAATCGCCAGCCGACTCACATCGCCCGCAAAGCGGTTGTAGGCAAGCACCGCCGGTATCGCGGCAAACAGGCCCATCGCAGTCGCCACCAGCGCCTCGGCTATGCCCGGCGCCACCGCTGCCAGCGTGGCCTGCGCCACATTCGACAAGCCGCGAAATGAATTCATGATGCCCCACACCGTGCCGAACAGCCCGACATAGGGGCTGACCGAGCCGACCGAGGCCAGAAACGACAAATGCGATTCCAGTTCATCCATTTCGCGCTGATAGGTGGCGCGCATGGCGCGGCGCGTGCCGTCGGTCACCGCGCGCACATCCATGCCAGGCTGGTTGCGCAGCTTCATGAACTCACGAAAGCCCGCCTCGAAAATACGTTCCATGCTGCCTGCGCCGGTGCGCGCATTCATCGCGCGCTGATGCAAATCGTTCAGATCAGCGCCGCTCCAGAACTGCTTTTCGAACTCATTGGCAAGCACGGTGGCGCGGCGCAGCGCGAAATGCTTGAGAAATATGTAGTACCACGAAAATAACGAGGCCAGCAGCAGAATCAGCATCACCACCTGCACCAGCACGCTGGCGCCGGTAATCAGGCTGATGATCGACATGTCGTGCGTTACGCCCGGATTCATGGTGTCCTTATTCTTGTGCGGAGCAGTTGCGGTATTCTAACGGGCTTTATGTTGCTAAGGCATACACCTGCCACAGCCATGCCCCTGCCCACGTTGCACACGGCGCAGTGGGGTTAAGCGCCCAACCCGATACCACTCAGGGCTTGGCGGCGCGGGCAGATTCGGCGTCCCACAAATCCGGCGTCAGCGCGTTCTTCGGCTGCACCAGGCCGAAATGTCGGTACGAGCTCGCTGTCGCCATGCGCCCGCGCGGCGTGCGCTGCAGGTAGCCTTGCTGAATCAAATACGGCTCGAGCACGTCTTCGATGGTGTCGCGCTCTTCGCCGATGGCAGCGGCGAGGTTGTCCACGCCGACCGGGCCACCATCAAAACGTTCGATCACCGCCAGCAGCAACTTGCGATCCATCACGTCCAGTCCCAAGGCATCGACATCGAGCATTTTCAGCGCCGCATCCGCGACCTCGCGGCTGATGCTGCCGTCGGCCTTAACTTCGGCAAAATCGCGCACACGACGCAGCAAGCGGTTGGAAATACGCGGCGTGCCGCGCGAACGGCCAGCGATTTCGCGCGCGCCGTCGAGAGCAGTCTCGACTTCGAGCAGCTTGGCGGAGCGCGCTACGATGCGCGTCAACTCCTCGACGCTGTAGAACTCCAGTCGCGCCACGATGCCAAAACGATCGCGCAGCGGATTGGTGAGCATGCCCGCGCGTGTGGTCGCACCCACCAGTGTAAACGGCGGCAGATCGAGTTTGACGGAGCGCGCCGCCGGACCTTCGCCGATCATGATGTCGATCTGGTAATCCTCCAGTGCGGGATAGAGTATTTCTTCCACCACCGGCGACAAGCGATGGATCTCGTCGATGAACAGCACGTCGTTGGGTTCGAGGTTGGTGAGTATCGCCGCCAGATCACCTGCGCGCTCCAGCACCGGCCCCGAGGTGTGGCGTAGATTCACCCCCATCTCGCGCGCGATGATGTGCGCCAGCGTGGTTTTTCCAAGCCCTGGCGGCCCGAACAGCAGCACGTGATCAAGCGGCTCTTTGCGCCGGCGCGCGGCCTCGATGAAAATCGACAACTGCGCACGGATTTTTTCCTGGCCGATGTATTCGTCGAGTTGTTTCGGTCGCAGCGCGCGCTCGAACACCTCTTCCTGCACGGAGGCGGGGGTGGCGGTTATGAGGCGGTCGGTTTCGACGGTCATGTTGATTTGGAGAGCAGTTTCAGCGCCTGTCGAATCCCGTCATTCACACCCGCACCCAGCGGCAATTGCTTGACTGCCCACGACGCCTCTTTGTCGTTATAGCCGAGCGAGAGCAGTGCGTTGACGATATCAGACCCCACATCGATCGCGCCCGTGGCAGCTGACGCAATCACAGTTACCTTGAGTTTGTCTCTTAACTCCAGCAACAAACGTTCAGCAGTTTTTTTGCCGATGCCGGGCACCTTGACTAGCCGTCCGCTGTCCTGTGTGCTCACCGCCTGATGCAAGTCGGCAACGCTCAATCCCGACAACACCGACAGCGCGGTGCGCGCGCCCACGCCAGAGATTTTCAGCAACTGGCGGAATACGGTGCGCTCCTGATCGGTAGCAAAACCGTAGAGCAGATGCGCATCTTCACGCACCGTGAGGTGCGTGAGCAAGGTGATGTCGGCGCCTATCGCCGGCAATTGGTACAGCGTGCTCATCGGCACATCGATTTCATAACCGACGCCCAGCACGTCCACCACAATCTGTGGTGGTTGCTTCGATAACAGTTTGCCGGCAATGCGTCCGATCAAATCAGCCTCCCCCGCCTGACCCGATATCCCGCCGTCGCTAGCCGTCCCAGCCCCTGCCCACCGTGCGCATGGCATATCGCGCACGCCAGCGCGTCGGCCGCATCGGGGCTGGGGTCACCCGCCAGGCGCAACAAGCGTTTCACCATTTCCTGCACCTGTTCCTTTTTAGCGTGGCCATTGCCGACCACCGCTTGTTTGACTTGCAGCGCCGTGTATTCCGAAACCGGCAGATGGCGCATGACCGCTGCGCAAATTGCCGCGCCGCGCGCCTGACCGAGCAGCAGCGTGGATTGCGGATTGACGTTGACGAATACTTTTTCTACCGCAACTTGCAGCGGCGCGTTGGCGTCAATCACCTCGGCGAGGCCATCGAGTATGGTCTTCAGTCGCAACGGCAATTCGCCGCTGCCGGTTTTGATGCAGCCGCTGGTAACGTACGCGAGCTGGCTGCCGGTTTTGTCCAGAATGCCGAAGCCGGTGGCGCGCAACCCCGGATCAATGCCTAATATTCGAATCGCGTGAGGTGTGAGGCGTGAGGCACCGCTCATGTGCTGGTGTTCGTGCATCACGCCTCACGCCTCACTCATCTAGGAGTGCCGAGGTATACACTTCCTGCACGTCATCCAGTGCTTCGAGCGCATCCAGTAACTTTTGCATCTTTACCGCGTCATCGCCCGCCAGTGCGTTTTCAACCGTAGGCTTCATGATGACTTCAGCAATCTCGGGCTTGAAGCCGGCCTTTTCAATGCCCGCTTTTACCGTATGAAACTCGTGCGGGCCGCTAATCACCTCGATACTGCCATCGTCGTTGGCCACCACGTCTTCGGCGCCAGCATCGAGGGCGGCTTCCATCAATTTTTCTTCATTGGTGCCGGGTGCGAATACCATTTGCCCGCAATGCTTGAACAGAAACCCCACGGAGCCTTCGGCGCCCATGTTGCCGCCGTTCTTGGTGAACGCAAAGCGCACATCGGCCACGGTGCGTGTCTTGTTGTCCGTCATGCAATCGACCATCACCGCGGCGCCGCCGATGCCGTAGCCTTCGTAGCGGATTTCTTCGTAATTCACGCCTTCCAGGTCGCCTGTGCCGCGCTTGATCGCGCGCTCGACGTTATCTTTCGGCATATTGCTGGCGTAAGCCTTGTCCATCGCCAGACGCAACCGCGGGTTGAGCGCAGGATCGCCGCCGCCCATGCGCGCCGACACGGTTATCTCCTTGATCAGCCGCGTAAAAATCTTGCCGCGCTTGGCATCCTGCCGGCCTTTGCGGTGCTGGATGTTCGCCCACTTGGAATGTCCTGCCATGAAAACCTCAGTCAGTTTAGGAACCGGCTACAATCGACAAAATTTTATCACGGAGACCTTCATGCCCGACCCTATATTAGTTGCAAAAGGCGAGCATGACCTCTATTTGTTGCCCGCGCTCGCCAATCGCCACGGTCTCATAACCGGCGCCACGGGCACCGGCAAAACAGTCACCTTGCAACGTATCGCCGAGTCGTTAAGCCGCATCGGCGTGCCGGTGTTCATGGCCGACGTCAAAGGCGACCTTGCGGGACTATCGCAGGCCGGCGCATTAAAGGGCAAGATCAAGGAGCGCGTCGAGCAACTGCAACTCGACGACTTCAAAAACGAAGCCTGCCCGGTGGTGTTCTGGGACACCTTCGGCAAGCAAGGCCACCCGGTGCGCACCACCGTCTCCGAAATGGGGCCGCTGCTGCTCGCGCGCATGCTGAACTTGAATGACACGCAGCAAGGCGTGCTGACACTGGCGTTCAAGATCGCCGACGACAACGGCCTGTTGTTGCTCGACATGAAAGACCTGCGCGCGATGCTGCAATACGTGGGCAACAACGCCAAGGATTTCACCACGCAATACGGCAATGTCTCCGCCGCTTCCATCGGCGCGATTCAGCGCGGCCTGCTTGAAATCGACAGCCAGGGCGCGGACCAATTCTTCGGTGAACCCGCGCTCAACATCATGGATTTCATCCAGACCGACAGCCAGGGCCGCGGCATCATCAACATCCTCGCCGCCGACAAACTGATGACCTCGCCCAAGCTCTACGCGACGTTTTTGCTGTGGATGCTGTCGGAACTGTTCGAGCAACTGCCTGAAGTGGGCGATGTGGAAAAACCCAAGCTGGTGTTCTTTTTCGACGAGGCGCATCTGCTGTTCACCGATGCGCCGCAGGCGCTGCTGGAGAAAATAGAGCAGGTGGTGCGGCTGGTGCGCTCCAAAGGAGTGGGCGTTTATTTTGTAACCCAGAACCCACTGGATGTGCCCGACACCGTGCTCGGCCAACTCGGCAACCGCGTGCAGCATGCGCTGCGTGCCTTCACCCCGCGCGACCAGAAAGCGGTGAAAGCCGCTGCCACCACCCTGCGCGCGAACCCCAAGCTGGATGTCGAAAAAATCATCACCGAATTGGGCGTGGGCGAAGCGCTGGTATCGTTCCTCGACGAAAAGGGCAGGCCCACTGTGGTTGAACGTGCGTTCGTCGCACCACCCGGCAGCAGGCTGGGGCCGGTCACCGCAGAAGAGCGCGCGGCCAGCATGCGACTTTCGCTGGTCGACGGCGTCTATGAAAAAACTGTCGATCGAGAATCGGCTTACGAAAAACTCTCAGGACGCGTAGCGGGCAGCGCCGCAGCGCCCGTCGGCACGGCTGGTGCGACAACGCAACAACCCGCAGCAGCCGGCGGCGGCGGCATGTTCGGCACCCTCAAGGATATTTTTGTCGGTAGCACCGGACCGCGCGGTGGCACCCACGACGGCCTGATACAGACTGCCGCAAAAAGCGCGATGCGTGCCATAGGCACACAAGTCGGCAAGGAAATTCTGCGCGGGGTGTTGGGCGGGATATTTGGCGGCGGACGGCGGCGGTAAACCGCGAAAGGACGCTGAGGCCCGTGCTTCATTCGCCTCGACGTCAGCGCGCCTTGCCCAAGTAAGCGCAGCCTACGCAAGCGGCGCGTAGCGCTCGTGTCGGCCTTGCGTCACCTCGTCACCTCGGTACTCAGGCCCTACGATTCTCGTTGACCCGCCCGGATTTCACGCCTTTGTAGAGAATCTCGCGTTTCATGTTCGCATTGCGGCGGGCGCGTTCCCAGTCTTCCGCCTGCAGCCGGCCCGCAGGCGTGGGCATGTGCTCGAAGTGTGCGTAGCGGTCCTCGCCGCTCACGTGCGAAACCAGCAGCCTGTCTCCGGAGGTCTGCTTCATCGACGGCGCCACGTAGCGGATCGCCACACCCAGGCGGCGCGCATGCGTTTTGTTGGGACCCGATGCATGGAACATGTGCCCGTGATGGAACGAGGCCTGGCCGGCGCGCAGCAGAACGTTTTCCGCGCTCGCTTCGTCCACTTCGACCGCGATTTCCTGGCCGCGCGTCAGCAGGTTGTCCGGCGCGAACTTGTCGACATGCGGCACATCTTTCTTGCGGTGGCTGCCGGACACGAAGCGCATGCATCCGTTCTCGACCGTCGCCGGCGTGAGCGCGAACCAAGCCGTGACCTCGTCGTCCCCGTCGAGACCCCAGTAGTTAAGGTCCTGATGCCAGCTCACGTAGCTACTCGACGCCGGCTCCTTGATGAAAAAGCCGCAGCTCCACACCAGCACATCGGGGCCGATAATCTGCGACACGGCTTCGATCAGACGCGGGTGGCGGATCAGCGCGGCGAACGAAGGCAGGAGCTGCGACGGATAGCTGCGCAGCATCGAAAGCCGCGCGCGATCGCCTGCGACTTCGGCCTCTGCCGCCTCAAGGTCGGCGAGCAGCGCGGCCGCCTCGGCTGCGCTGGTGACCTCGTGCGGAAAGTAGTAGCCGTCCTTCTCGTAGCCGGCGGCGACGGGTGGGCGAAGCATGTCGTTCATGAATAACCTCGTACGGGCAAAATATCCAGCCGCGGTCGGCGACCGGGCGCGAGTGCGGATGCGGATGCGGATGCATCGTCCGCTCATTGTCGCTCAACTCGTTGGTTGTGAGGAAGGGCTAGACGGTGCGCTCGTGGTTGGAGAAGCACAGCGATGCCGCTGTGGGTGATGATTTTCGAGCAGATTTTTTTGGCCATGCGCATTACACTCATTCCGTTGATGGGCGCGGGCCTGATACTGGCCGGTGGGTTGCTGATCGGTGTCTGACCGCAAGCCACGAAATATGCGTAAGCAATTGTATTTAATAACAATTTTAAAGGAATCTCATGTCCGCCGTCATGTCCGCGCAAACACAAACTACCGCTGTCACCGCAACACTGACTGAGTGGGCCCTGGCACGCGACACCGCGCGGCTACCCGCTGACGTGCGCGAAGCCGCGCGCCGCTGCGTGCTCGACTGGATGGGGGTGGCGCTGGCGGGGGCGAGTGATCCGCTGATTGGCATACTCACCGGCGTGGCACAGGACGAAGGCGGCTACCCTACCTGCGCACTGGTTGCGCAACCCCAGCGCGTCGCACCCTTGCAGGCCGCGCTGATCAACGGCGCGGCCGGACATGTGCTCGATTACGACGACGTCAACACCGGCATGACCGGCCACCCTACCGCAGCGATACTGCCCGCCCTGCTGGCGCTGGCGGAAACGCGTGACGCCAGTGGCGCGGAGCTTATCGCAGCCTTCGTTGCGGGTTACGAGACTGCGGCGCGGGTGGGGCTGCTGGTGGCGCCGGGTCACTATGCACGCGGCTACCACAACACCTGCACCGTCGGCGGGATCGCGGCGGCGGCGGGCTGCGCACGATTGCTGCGGCTCGACGCCGACGCGGCCGCACGCGCCATCGGCATCGCGGCCACCCAGGCCGCAGGACTCAAAAGTCAGTTTGGCACGCACTGCAAACCGTTTCACGCCGGGGCCGCGGCACACAACGGTTTGCGCGCCGCGCTGCTGGCGGCACGCGGCATGGAAAGCCGCATCGACATGCTCGAATGCCGCGGCGGATTCGCCGCCACGCTGAGCCCGGACTTTCAGCCCGCTGCGGCGCTGGCCGATCCGCAGCGCTACTTCATACGCGACAATCTGTTCAAATACCACGCCGCCTGCTACGGCACGCACTCGGCCGTCGAGAGCATACGGCAACTGCGCGCGGGCCACAGCCTCGCGCCCGGCGCCGTCCGCCGCGCCGTGGTGCGCGTGGCGCAGAGTGCCGACAGCATGTGCAACATCCAGAATCCGCGCACGGGCCTCGAAGCCAAATTCAGCCTGCGTTTTATGGCCGCCGCAGCTCTGCTCGGACTGGATACCGCCGGCCTCGACACCTACAGCGAAGCAAGCTGCACGGATACCGCGCTGGTGGCGATGTGCAACAAGGTGACGGTGGAACTGATGCGCGAAGGCTGGCCGCAGCACACGCTGAAATCCGAAGTGATGGTCGAAACCCATGACGGCCAGCGCCTGCAAGCGGCGTACGACGCCAGCATTCCGGAAACCGACATCGCCGCACAGGGCGCCCGGCTCGACGCCAAATTCGACCAGCTGGCCGGTGCCGTACTGGGCGAGGCACGCGCGCAAGCGCTGAAGGGATTGATCGAGCAACTGGAGCGCTTGCCGGTCAAGGCATTGATGGCAGGGTGCGTGCCGTAGTCACCGGTGGCACTATTGCTATTTTCATCTTGTATTCAAAATGGCCGACGCCCACACTTCGGGGTCAAACTAGCCGCATGCACGCATCGACCCTACGAAAACTCTCACGCGCGCGCACGGCCGGCGCCGTTGGCGGCTGGTTTCTGGCGCTGTGCTGCGCACCACTGCAGGCGCAAAACGCTCCGCGTAGCTCACTGGGGAACTCACTTGGGAGCTATCCGGCCCGTACCGTAAGAATAATTGTGCCGGTCACACCCGGCGGCGCTACCGACATCCTCGCCCGCACACTGGCACAGCGGCTCGCAGTCATCTGGGGGCAACAAGCGGTGGTGGATAACCGGCCCGGCGGCGGCAGCAATGTGGGGTTTGAGGCCGCTGCACTGGCGCCCGCCGATGGTTATACCTTGCTGATGGCGCAACCGGCATTCACGGTCAACGTCAGCCTCTACAAGAAACTCGCTTACGATCCGCTGCGCGATTTCTCGGCGGTTACGCTGGCGGCTACGGGGGCGAACGTGCTGGTGGTTCATCCGTCGGTGCCTGCACAAACCTTGAAAGAATTCATTGCACTGGCAAAAACAAAACCGGGGCAACTCAACTACGCGTCATCGGGCAACGGCACCACGCCGCACCTCAGTGGCGAATTGTTCAAGACCATGGCGGGTGTGAATATCACGCACATTCCCTACAAAGGTGCGGGCGCGTCGGTGACGGATTTGCTCGGCGGCCATATTGATCTTGCGTTCCTGAGTCTGTCGTCGGTAGTGCCGCAACTCCAGGCCAAACGACTGCGCGCGCTGGCGATTACCAGTGCAGCGCGCTCGACCTTGATGCCGGAATTGCCTACCTTTGCCGAGGCCGGGCTCAAGGGTTTTGAGGTCACCGGCTGGTATGGCGTGGTGGTGCGCGCAGGCACGCCGCCGGAGGTCATCCCACGCCTGCACCCCGACATTACGCAGGCGCTGGCGCATGCCGAGGTAGTGCGCGTACTGGGTCAGGTGGGCCTCGAACCCGCAGCGGCCAATACGCCGGAAGCGTTTAGTGTCTTTTTGCGCGCGGAAATTAACAAATGGGCGAAAGTGGTCAAGCTGTCGGGGGCCAAGGCAGACTGATGCAAAATGGCGCACCAGCGGAGTCCACATTTATTGGCACAAAGTCCACAAATTGATGGTAAGGTACTCCGGTAAGTGTATTCACCTAATCGTTCTGGAAGACAGGTCACGCAGTGTGTTGAATCATGATCTTGAGGAGGGTCTATGTTTAAACATATTTTGATGCCTACTGATGGGTCAGCCCATTCCGAGCGCGCTGTAGAGCGCGGAATCGAGCTGGCAAAATTGTGCGGCGCCAAAGTCACCGGCATCCACGTGATGCAGGACTATCAAATGATGATGGCGTCTGAAGGCATGATACCGCCGGGCATGGAAGAGCAGATGGACAAGCAGGCGCGCGATCAGGCGGCAAGCTTTCTCGCTTTCGTGCAAAAGAGCGCCGATGCCGCCGGTGTGCCCTGCGATACCTTGGTGGCCAAAGGCCATCACCCGTACGATGCGATTGTCGATACGGCCAACGCGCGCGGCTGCGATCTGATCGTAATGACGGCACGTTACCGCAAAGGTCTGGCCGCGCTGCTGATGGGCAGCGAAGCAAGCCGCGTATTGCATCGTTCGTCGATACCGGTACTTACCTTCCGCGCCCTCATGAGCGCGGATCATCCGGATAAAAAATAGTCAGCATTACGCGTTGCGCTGATTGATTTGTAGAGCGCGCTGATACGCCACGCGCGCAGTGGTGCGCTGCACATACGCATGCAGCGCATCGGGCAACTCTATCTTGCGGCGTAGTGCACCGCTCAGGCAGGTGGTGAGCAATATATCGGCGCCGCTGAATTTCTCGCCCAGCACATACGGCCCGCAATCCGCGAGGCGCAGCTCAGCGGCGCGTGCCTGACGCGCAAAACCATCGCGTGCTGCTTGCAGTGCGTTCGGCGCCTCGCCGTAGATAGCGTGCAGGTCCTCGTGCTTGCGTATCACATACAGCGTGTTGGCATCGAGCTCCATCATCGCAAAAAAACACCATTGATCGTAGCGCGCTCGCTCGCGCGCTGACAGCGGCGGGCACAGATCGCGCGCGGCACCGTAGGTGGTGGCAAGGTAATTCACGATCGCCGCGCTTTCGGTCAACACAAATTCGCCGTCCTGCAAGGTGGGAATTTTCTGGCTGGGATTGAGCTGCGAGTACTGCGGCGTCAGTGTCGCGCCCGAACGCGACGTAATGGGCCGCCGTTCATAGGGCAATTCCAATTCACTCAGGATCCAGTGCACACGCAGGGTGCGCGAAGTGCCGATGCCCCATACCACACGCTTCGCATCCACCGGATCAGCCATCAGCACGCATCGCCGTTCACGCCCCGGTCAGATAGTTATACAAATTCCCCACGTTCATTTTCATCACGCCGGGCGCCATGCCATCCTGACCAATATCCATCGGATAGCGGTCGGTCAGTCCCGTCAGGCGCAGGATCGCCTCGTCGCGCGTCATGCCGCGGTCGATGCCGTCTTTCACATAGGCTTTCCACTCCTGAATGAAGGCGCCTTGTTCGTTAAGGTAATCCTTGCCGCAAATTGCGCCGTGGCCGGGCACAAATATTTCTTCCTTGAGATTACGCAACGATTCCAGCGACATCAGCCACAGGTCCGGGTTGGCCTCTTGCAGCCAGGTATGCACCTTGTGAAAAATATTGTCGCTGGTAAACACCACCCCTTCTTCCTTGACGCAGATCGCCGCCTGACACAGGGTGTGCCCCGGCATGTGGATCATTTCAAAGGTGTGATTGCCCACGTGCAGCGTCATGCCGTTCTTGAAAGTGATGATCGGCGCATTCGGTCGATAGCCCGCAAGCAACCCCGGCTCTTCAGGGCCAAAGGTGGCCACGCGCGCCACATGCGCTTGCACATCGGTGGCGAGGATGCGCGTGCGCACCCCCTCGTGCGCGATCACCGGCACATCGAAAAAGGCATTGCCGGTCCAATGGTCGCCGTGCGGCTCGGTGTTGATGATGTAGCGCAACTTGCCGCGCTTGGCGATCTCGGCCTTGAGCTTCACCGCGTCGCTCGGCTTGTGCGGCGTGTCGATCAGGACAATGCCGTCGGAAGTGGTGACAAAACCGTGATTGCAGCCGCGAATTTGTGTTTCGACGAAGACGTTGCTGGTGAGTTGATACATGACTACTGCGCTCCTGGTTGATTTACAAAATAATCTCGCGTGCCGCAGCGCGCACATCCATCTCGAATTCCAGATCGATCACCGGCGGGCGGGCGTAGTGCCATGTGAGACCGCCTACGCACGCGCCGCGTGCCGCGAGCACCTCGCCCACCAGGTGGCCGATATTCTGCACGGTGTAGGCCTGCGTGGAGACGGCATCCCCCCAGGTGAAGCCCAGCAGATGCAGACGGCGCTCCATTTCCGCCGCCACATACAGCACCTTTTCGCGCAGACCTTCGCTTGAGGTGTCGCGAAGGCGTACGATGCGTTCACCATCGGCACCGCGTTGCGCGCGCGCTTCGCCGCCACCGGCGAGTATGAATGTGGCGCGCGGCGACACGCCGCGCAGTACCGGCACCGTATACGAAAACGCCGCCATCACCGGTTCAACCGGTGCACCGTACAGCGGGCATACATTGGTGCGCGCCACCGGATTCAGCGGTCCCTCGTTACCCTCGCCGCCGTGATAAATGCCCCAGCGTTCAAGTGTGGTGACATACGCCTTGTTGAAATCGTAAAAGCCCTGCTCGGTAAACGGCGCGGGTGAGCGCAACTCGCACGCCGCGAACGCTGTGTGCGGCCGGCCGAGGTTTTTAAGATGGGCCTCAACCGCGGCAAACGCATCCGCCAGCGGCAGCGGCTTGAAAAAGCGTGCGCGCTCCATCTCATAGCCCGGCTCGGCAGCGACACCGCCGGAATACTGGAACACCGCTTTGATATAGCGATAGTTGCCTGCGGCAAATACTGGCACTGCGGACATCGGCACTCCCTCTTTCAGTGAATTTTGAAATTGTATCTGGTTTTGCGCACGGCCTTCGCCTACCATGGCGCAAGCCAATTGTTTCGGGAGACGCTCCATTGAAAGCTGCTGCACACACGGGCCAGGTCATGGCACTGACCTTGGCGTTTGCCTTAGCAGCACCACACGCCGCCGCGCAGTCCACCGCGCACTACCCCACCAAACCCATCCGCATGACGGTTTCTTCAGGCGCGGGCGGCGGTCTTGATTTTGTGTCGCGTCTGGCGGCCATGCCGATGTCCGAAGCGCTGGGGCAAAGCGTCGTAGTAGACAACCGCGCGGGCGCCAGCGGCAGCATCGCTGCCGAGATTACCGCGCTGGCACCGGCGGATGGCTACACCGTGATGATGCTGTCGGCAAGCCTGGTGGTGTACGGCATCGTCAACAAGACACGCTACGATCTGTATCGCGATTTCGATGCCATATCCCAGGTCGGCGCGAGCCCTTACATCCTCACGGTACATCCATCGCTGCCGGTGAAATCGGTGAAAGAACTGGTGGCCTACGCGCAAGCCTATCCCACGAAATTGAGTTATGCCTCGACCGGCAACGCTTCGCTGGCCCATTTGGCGACCGAGCTGCTGGCCAGCGCCACCGCGGCGCGCTTCACCCACGTGCCCTACAAAGGCGTCGGCGCAGCACTCGCTGAATTGTTGTCCGGGCAAATACAAATGAGCTTTTTCAGCGGCGGCTCAGTCTACAGCCAGGTGCGCTCGCAAAAACTGCGCGCGCTTGCCATCGCCAGTGCCGCGCGCAGCAAAGCCGCGCCCGAGCTGCCGACCCTGATTGAAGCCGGCGTGCCGGGTTATGTGGTCACACAATGGCACGGCCTGATGGCACCGCGCGGCGTGCCGCGGCCCATCGTCGACCGCCTGTATCGCGAAGTGGTCAAGGCGCTGCACAAACCGGAAGTGGCGTCGCGCCTCGCGCTGGACGGCACCGAGGGCGTTGGCAGTTCTCCCGAGCAATTCGCGGCGTTCCTGAATGCCGAGCGCGCGCAGTGGGGGAAGGCAGCGAAGGTTGCGGCTATACGCAACGAGTAAACAACTTGGAACCAAAGCGTTAGTCACGGAGGAACACAGAGAAAATCAGAGTCGGGGTTCTCGGCGTATTTCTGTGGCCTCACAAGTAACAAAACACCCCGCCCCATGTTTGTTTGCGAACGCCTGGCCCGTGTGCGGGATTGGGAAACTCTGCGTTCAATGGCGCTATCTTAAGGGCGATTTACCACGGAACACACGGAATACGCGGAAAAAACAAGTGCGCGAAATCTTTCCGTGTGTTCCGTGGTTAATGGTCTTGAA